>NZ_JBKGGV010000005.1:0-316622 GCF_052041965.1 Pseudomonas sp. SMSB3
GCGAGCGCAGCTCGCGATGCGCCGCGTGGGCGGCGCTCGGTCTCGTCGGCGCAGAAAACGCTGTGGCGAACACAAAAAAACCCTGAGCAGGCAGGCCTGCACAGGGTTCTCCCTAGCAGCAGAATTACTTCTGCTTGACGCCTTCCAGGCTGATATCCAGATCCAGCGTCTGCGAAGTCGGGCCTGGACCTTTGATGCCGAAGTCGTTCAGGTTCAGCGTGGTCTTGGCGTTGAAACCGGCGCGCTCGCCGCCCCATGGATCTTTGCCTTCGCCATTGAAGGTGGCCTTGAAGGTCACCGGCTTGGTCACGCCGTGCAGGGTCAGGTCACCGGTGACATCAGCGGTCTTCTCGCCGGTGGACTTGACGCTGGTGGAGACGAATTTGGCATCCGGGTACTTGCTGACATCCAGGAAGTCCTTGCTGGCGATGTGCTTGTCACGCTCGGCATGGTTGGACCACAGGCTGGCGGTTTTCAGGTCAACGTTGATCTTGCTGGCCTCAGGCTTGGCGCTGTCCCAGCTGAAGTCGCCACTGAAGTCCTTGAACGTGCCGTGGATGAAGCTGTAGCCCAAGTGGCTGATCTTCCAGTCGACGAACGCGTGCTGGCCTTCCTTGTCGATCTTGTACTCGGCGGCCATGGCCTGGCCTGCGGACAACAGGGCGGTACCGAGGGCCAGGGCGGCAAAAGTCTTTTTCAACATCCTTACTTCCTTCCTTTGCAATTGAGGTTGAGAATCAAGCTTTGCGGCCCAGCATGCGCTTGAGGGTCGCGTCACGGTCGATGAAATGGTGCTTCAAGGCAGCCAGGGCATGCAATACGGCGAAGATCACCAAACCCCAGGCCAACCACAAGTGGATCACCCCGGCCACATCGGCCTGGTCGGGCAGGTCGCTGATCAGCGCCGGCACTTCGAACAGACCGAATACCGGAATGCCAACGCCGTCGGCGGTGGAGATCAGGTAGCCGGCGATCATCACTGCGAACAATCCCAGGTACAGCGCCAGGTGACCCAACTTGGCGGCAACGCGGGTGAAGGCGCCATGGCTGGCAGGTGCTGGCGGAGCCGGGCTGATGAATCGCCAAAGCACACGCAACACCATCACCGCCAGCAAGGTCAGGCCTATGCTTTTGTGCAGATCGGGGCCCGCCTTTCGCCAGGGGTCATAGTAGTCGAGACCGACCATCCACAAGCCCAGGCCAAACAACCCGAATACAGCGAGTGCAACCGCCCAGTGCAGGGCGATGCTGACCGCACCATAACGTGAAGGTGAATTGCGCAATTGCATGATGAGCGTGTTTCCCCGTGAAAGCTGTGCACAGACTAACGCCAAACGTATCGAAATAAAGCTTAAAAAATTGCTTCGGATAATCGAGAAATCCGATAGTTAGTGTGTGTGCTTCCTATTAAGGAAACGTTAACGATAGTCGGGGAATTAAACGCTGTCACGGTTGCGCCGGCATGGCGACGGCATGCGCCGCCGCCATGAGGCGCTGACCGCTGATCAGTTGGCCTTGGCTTGCGTATTGGCCGCCGGTTTTTTCGCAGGCTCGGTCTTGACCGTGGCCTTCTTCGGCTGCGCTGGCTTATGCGCAGGTTTCGCCGCAGGTTTGTGCGCAGGTGCAGGCTTGGCTGCAGGCGTCTTGGCCGAGGCAGTCTTGGCCGGCGCTTGCTTGACCACGGCCGCCGGCGCAGGGGCCGGAGCAGGCGCCGCTACTGGTGCTGGGGCTGGGGCTGAAGCCGGGGCCGGGGCCGGGGCCGCCTGCTCAGCCTGGGTCAGCACCGCTGGCTTCGCTTCAGCTTTGTCGGCGCTCCCGAACAGGCGCGAGAAGAACCCGCCACTGTCCTTCTTCGCCGCCACCGCACCCGTCGCAGCAGCTGCCGCGACGGCCGTGGCGCTGACCGGGTCGAACGACTTGCCGGCCAGCAGCTCCTGCACTTGTCCGGCGGCGCGCTGACCGCTGCGCAAGGCGCCTTCGAGCGTCCCTGGATACATCGCGTCGGTGTGTTCCCCGGCGAAGGCTACGCGTTGCACCGGCCGCTCCCAGAGGCGCCAGTACTTGCTGATCTGGCCCGGGCCATAGGCCAGATAGGCGCCGCCGGTGCCGGCGTCGACGCTGTAGCGCTTGACCTCATAGCCCGTGAAGGCACCGCGGGCCTGTGGATAGAAGGCGTGCAGGCGGATCAGCACCTGATCGACCATTTGCTTGTCGCCGAAGGCCTGCAGCAGCCGCGCGTTGTCACCAGACAGGTTGACTACCACGTTGGCGCCCCCCTTGAGCGCAGGTTCGATCCACAGCATGCCAAGCCCGGTATTGCTGAAGATCTCGCCCGACATGCGCGCCCGGCTTTCCCAAACCGGCTGCTTGAACTTCAGCATCAGCTGGTCGCGCCAGCCGTAGTTGGTCCCGCGCAGCGCCGCCACATGCTTGGTGTCGAGCATCGGGCTCATCTGGATCTTGGCCAGCGCCCGCAGCGGAACCGCCACCACTGCATAATCGGCCTTGTAGTCAGTGGTACCGGCCTTGACCGTTACCCCGTCCTTGTCCTGCACGATGGCCGTGACCGGTGCGCTGGTCTTGATGGTCTTCAACTGCTTGACGAACGCCTGGGCCAGCACCGGGCTGCCGCCTGGCAGTCGCGCGGCACGCAGGTCGCGGTCGCTGACGCCGCGATAGACACGGCTCTGCTGGGCGAAATACAGCAGCGAGAGGCGGGACGGCTCATCGTAGCGGGTACGGATCTGCTGGTTGATCAGCTGGCGGGCAGTGGCCGGCAGCTGCAGTTTGTCGAGCCAGCTGGACACGTTGATCTGGTCGAGCGCGAACAGCGTACTGGTCGCCTGCGGGTTGAGCGGGTCGTCGATCGAGCGGGCCAGGTCGTCGAGGGTCTTCTCATAACGCTTGAGCGCTTCAGCGGTCGCCGGTTGCTTGGTCGCCAGATCGCTGGCACTGAAGTACTCGCCGTCGATCAGGTAGCTCGGGGTGCGCACGAATTCTGGCGCGGGCAGCGTCTCAAGCTTGAAGCGGTCGATGTACTGATTGAGCACCGGCTGCACCTTGGCGTTGCCGATCCACTCGCTGGTGGCCAGGCCCGAACGCCCGCCCATGCCTGACTTGGCCTCCAGCAAAGTGACCTGCCAGCCCTTGCTCTGCAGTTCGTAGGCTGCGGTGAGGCCCGCCAGTCCACCGCCTACCACGATTGCCTCAGGTGTCTTGTCCTTCGCCAGCGCGGCGCCGCTGGACACACCGATCAATACCAACGCGCACAGGCGCACCCAAGCAGCAGCCATGTCGGCGAACTCCGAGTTGAAATTACGGGGATGGGAGAGGCAAGGCTGCCCCTGGAGACGATGCGTTAAGAATACGTCAGGTCTCAGGACCCTGCCACCACAGTGATATCAAGTGCTTCACGCAACTGGCATTTTTACCAGTAGCCAGGCCTATTGCCACCAAGCGAAGCTAGCGGAGGTCGTCGATAAAACCGACAGAAGGAGCTGCGCATGACCTATGAAGAGCATTTCGATCAGGTGGTGCCGCAGTTTTTGCACCCCAGGCAGACCATGACGACGCCGTCGGGTTTGCAGATATCGGCCAATGGCACCTGCTGGATCAGACAACGGGAGGCGGCGACGGGCGAGTCAGGCGCGGAACTGGTGATTAACGAGCACAGCGATGTGCAAATCAGCTTCAGCCATGAGATCGCCAGCCTGCGCCTTGAATACTACGTGCAAAGCCAATGGCCTGTTGCTCAGCAACCGCTGCCGGAGGGGCAAAAAACCGGTATGAGCGTGGCCGCTGAGCGGCGCAGTGTCTATTGGCTGACCCTCTCGGGCAGTGGATTCACCGACTTCAAGCCCGGCCCGCTCGCCAGCGAGCCTTCTCACCAGGTGCTGGCCGGGCCATTTCGCCGCTTGACCATCTCCACTTCCGAGGCCGGCAGTGTGCATGTGCGCAAGCTGCAATGGACGCGCACCAATCGCCATTGACGCACTGGCGGTTGTCCTGCCCCCTGGCATTGCTTAGGCTTACGCGGTCAACGCACGCTGCAAAGCCAGGAGAAGTACCGATGGGCCTCAACGATCAGTGGATGCAACGCGACCTCAAGGTCCTGTGGCACCCCTGCACCCAGATGAAAGACCACGAACAACTGCCGCTGATACCGATCCGCCGCGGTGAGGGCGTGTGGCTCGAGGACTTCGACGGCAAGCGCTACCTGGATGCCGTCAGTAGCTGGTGGGTCAATGTGTTCGGCCACGCCAATCCGCGCATCAACCAGCGCATCAAGGACCAGGTCGACCAGCTGGAGCACGTGATCCTGGCCGGCTTCAGCCATCAGCCGGTGATCGAGCTGTCCGAACGCCTGGTGGCCATGACCCCAGCCGGGCTCGATCGGGTGTTCTACGCCGACAACGGCTCCTCGTGCATCGAGGTGGCGCTGAAGATGAGCTTTCACTACTGGCAGAACATCGGCAAGCCGGCCAAGAAACGCTTCGTCACCCTGAGCAACAGCTACCACGGTGAAACCATCGCGGCAATGTCGGTGGGCGATGTGCCGCTGTTCACCGAGACTTACAAAGCGTTGCTGCTGGACACCATCAAGGTGCCCAGCCCCGACTGCTACCTGCGCCCGGAGGGCATGAGCTGGGAGGAGCACTCGCGCAACATGTTCGCCGCCATGGAGCAAACCCTGGCCGAGCACCACGAAAGCCTTGCGGCGGTGATCGTCGAGCCGCTGATCCAGGGCGCCGGTGGCATGCGCATGTATCACCCGGTCTATCTCAAGCTCCTGCGCGAAGCCTGCGATCGCTATGACGTGCACCTGATCCACGACGAAATCGCCGTGGGCTTCGGCCGCACCGGCACGATGTTCGCGTGCGAGCAAGCCGGCATCCGCCCGGACTTCCTGTGCCTGTCCAAGGCACTGACCGGTGGCTACCTGCCGCTGGCAGCGTGCCTGACCACCGACAAGGTGTACCAGGCTTTTTACGACGATTACCCGACCCTGCGCGCGTTTCTGCATTCGCACAGCTACACCGGCAACCCACTGGCTTGCGCGGCGGCCCTGGCGACCCTGGATATCTTCGAGCAAGACAACGTGATCGAGGCCAACAAGGCCCTGTCGGCGCGCATGGCCAGTGCCACTGCCCATCTGAGCGAGCATGCCCACGTCGCCGAGATCCGCCAGACCGGCATGGCCCTGGCCATCGAGATGGTCAAGGACAAAGCCGGCAAGGTCGCCTACCCCTGGCAGGAGCGCCGCGGCCTGAAGGTCTTCGAGCATGCGCTGAGCCGCGGCGCATTGCTGCGCCCGCTGGGCAGCGTGGTGTACTTCCTGCCGCCCTACGTGATCACCCCGGAGCAGATCGACTTTCTGGCCGAGGTTGCCAGCGAAGGCATCGACATTGCCACCCGCGACAGTGTCAGCGTGGCAGTACCAGCCGATTTCCACCCCGACTTCCGCGATCCGGGCTGAATCCAGCGCAAACGCCAGTCCCCGTAAGGGACCCTGCCCATTTCACATGCCGAGCTGAACCATGAGACTGTCCCGCTTTTTCATCGACGCGCCCCTGAGCCTGGGTGAACATGACCTGCCTGAAGCCCAGGCCCACTACATTGGCCGTGTCCTGCGCATGGCCCCTGACGATGCCGTGCAACTGTTCGACGGCAGCGGTCAGGAATACCTCGGCCGGTTGCTCGAAGTCGGCAAGAAGACCGTGCGCGTCAGCCTCGACCAAGCCCTCCCCGGCCAGCCGGACTCACCCCTGCACGTCCACCTGGGCCAGGGTCTGTCGCGCGGCGAGCGCATGGACTGGGCCATTCAGAAAGCCACCGAGCTCGGCGTCGATGCGATTACCCCCATCGTCAGCGAGCGCTGTGAAGTCAGGTTGAAAGACGAGCGCGCCGACAAGCGCCTGGCACACTGGCGCCAGGTGGCGATCAGTGCCTGCGAACAGTGCGGCCGCTCGACCCTGCCGCAAATTCATCCGCCAGTGACTCTGGCCGAATGGCTCGAGCGCAGCGACGCCGACCTCAAGCTGGTGCTGCACCCGGTCGCCGAGCCACTGACCAGCCATGCCAGGCCGACGACGCTGGCGTTCCTGATCGGCCCCGAGGGCGGTTTGAGCGAGGCCGAAGTGCAACAGGCCAAGGCCGCGGGCTTCCATGCAGCACGGCTGGGTCCGCGGGTGTTGCGCACCGAAACCGCACCGGTGGTGGCGCTCGCGGTGGCCCAGCAGTTGTGGGGCGATTTCTAACGCACGTACAGTGAAACCGCCACGAAGTGCATGAGGCTGCCGGCGATGACGAACAGGTGCCAGATGCCATGGGCGTGGCGAAGGCGGCTGTCCAGCGCGAAGAAAATGATGCCGATGGTGTACAACACGCCACCGCCGGCTAGCCAGATGAAGCCGGCGCTGCCCAGCTTGTGCAGCAGCGGCCCGACCGCCACCAGCACGATCCAGCCCATCACGGCGTAGATGACGATCGAGAGAATGCGCGCCTCGGAGCGTGGCTTGATCTCCTGCAGCATGCCGATCACCGCCAGGCCCCACACCACGCCGAACAGGCTCCAGCCCCACGGTCCGCGCAGGCTGACCAGGCAGAACGGTGTGTAGCTTCCGGCAATGAGCAGGTAGATGGACAAGTGATCGAGCTTGCGCATGATCACTTTCGCCCGCCCGCGGGTGCTGTGATAGAGGGTGGAGGTGCTGTACAGCAGCATCAAGGTGCCGCCATAGATGGAAAAGCTGACGATTTTCCAGGGATCGCCCTGCAACCCGGCACTGACGATCAGCCAGCTGGCCCCGATACAGGCCAGCACAGCGCCCACCAGGTGGGTCCAGGCATTGAAACGTTCACCGTAGTACATGGAAAAGCAGACCGCGCGAGGCGCGGCAAGTTTCAAGCGGCGAGCTGCAGCTGCCGCTCAGAGCTGCTGCTGGCGTACCAGTCTTTCCAGGCCGGCCAGGTCGGGGACGCGGGCAACCTGCTCGCCGACCTGCACGGCAGCCAGCTCCAGGCTCGCCAGCGGCACATCGACGTAATTGAGCTGGCTGTCCAGCTTGCACGAACGCGGGATGTCCTGCAGCAGTACCGCCAGGTAGCGCAGCCCGGTGTCACCGAGTGCGTTGAGCACCACGATGCGCGCGCGCTCACCGCACGCTGTCACGCCGCCGCAGGCCGCCTCGAAGCCAATCAGCGGCAGCCGTTGCTGGCGCCAGTCGATCCAGCCCAGGTGCCAGGCCGGATCGCCCGGTTCGCAATGCAGGTTACGCTGGCCGATCAACTCGACCACGGCGACATTCGGCAGCACCAGCGTGCGGTCGCCCAGCGGCAACAGCAGCCCCGTCAGACTGCTGCGTTGTCCGGCGATCAGCTCAAGCATGGATCTGGCTCCAGTGGGCGATGCTCTGCAACAGCACCGACTCCTGATAAGGTTTGCCCAGGTAGTCGTTGACCCCGATGGCCATGGCCCGGTCGCGGTGCTTCTGCCCGGTGCGCGAGGTGATCATGATGATCGGCAGGTCTTGCAGGCGCGGGTCTTGACGGATGCGCGTGGCAACCTCGAAGCCGTCCATGCGCGGCATTTCAATGTCCAGCAACAGCACGTCGGGCCGGTGTTCCTGCAACTGGGCCATGGCATCGACCCCGTCCTTGGCGGTCAGTACGCTCATGCCGTGGCGCTCCAGCAGGCGGCTGGTGACCTTGCGCACGGTCACCGAGTCGTCCACGACCATCACCAAGGCCGCGCGGCGCGGTGCCGGGCCAAGCAGGCCGCGCTGCGGAGCGTTGCCGCCTGGCAACCGTGCCAAGCGCCGCTGTTGACCGCGCAGCTGGCCCAGCAGGTCGAGAATCAGCACCACCCGCCCGTCACCGAGCAAGGTCGCCCCGGATAACCCGGCCACCGCAGCGAACTGCGGCCCCAGGCTCTTCACCACGATCTCCCGGCTCTGCGACAGGCTGTCGACCTGAATGGCGAAGGACTGCTCCTGCGAATGCACCAGCAGCACCGGCAGCGGTACGCTTTGCCCCAGCAATACAGGGCGCGGCGAGCCCTGCAGCAATTCGCCGAGGTAGCGCAGTTCATAAGCATGGCCGGCATACACATAGCGAGGAACAGCCTGCTCATAGCAGGCAGCCAGCTCCGCTGGCGGTACCCGCACGATACCCTCGATGGTATTCAGGCCGATGGCGTACTGCTCCTCGCCAAGGTGGACCATCAAGGCGCGGTTGATCGACACGGTGAACGGCAGGCGAATCAGAAAGCGCGCCCCCTTGCCCTGGGCAGACTCGATGGTCATCGAGCCGCCCAACTGCTTGACCTCTTCATGGACCACGTCCATGCCCAGGCCGCGTCCGGAAATCTGCGTGATCTTCTGCGCGGTGGAGAAGCCAGGACGCAGGATGAACTGCAGAATCTCGTGATCGCTCAGCTGCGCCTGCGGGTCCAGCAAGCCGCGTTTGATCGCCTTGCGCCGTACCGCCTCCAGGGGCACGCCCGCGCCGTCATCGGACATTTCGATGACGATGTCGGCACCCTCATGAAGCAGGTTCAGATGAATCGTGCCCTGCTCCGGCTTGCCAGCGGCCAGGCGCACATCGCGCGCCTCCAGACCGTGGTCGACGGCATTGCGCAACATGTGTTCAAGGGGCGCGACCATGCGTTCGAGCACGCTGCGGTCCAACTCGCCCTCGGCATTGCCGACCACCAGTTCGACCTGCTTGCCCAGCTCGCTGGCGACTTGGCGCACCACGCGCTGCAAACGCGGCACCAGGCGTTCGAACGGCACCATCAAGGTGGCGGTCAAGCCTTCCTGCAACTGGCTGTTGACCCGCGCCTGCTGCTGCAACAGGCTGTAGGCCTCCTGGGCGCGCTGGGTCAGCGTTTCCTTCAGATCGAGCAGGTCCGACGCGGACTCGAACAGGCCTCGCGACAGCTGTTGCAGTTGGGAATGGCGGTCCATCTCCAGCGGATCGAAGTCCTCATAGGCATCGCCTTCGAGCGCCTGGCGGCTGCTGACGCGCCCTTGGGTCTCGATGTCCAGGCGCAGCAACTGATCGCGCATGCGCTCCAGGGTCGTTTCCATCTCGTTGAGGGCGAACTGGGCGTCGTTGACCTGCTGCTCGATACGCCCGCGAATCACCGAATGCTCGCCGGCCAGGTTACCCAGGTCGTCAAGCAGCTCGGCATCGACCTTGACCATGTCGCCGGGGGCACGCTCTGGCGCCGTCGCCGGCACCTCGACGGCTGATGCCTCGAGGGTCGGCTGGCCGGCGGCGCTGTCGGTCAGGGCGGCGCTGCTGAAATTGCGAATGTAGTCGATCAGCGCCGTGGCAGCGTGCAACGGCTGGCCCAGGCGCACGGCATCGAGCATGTGCGCCAGGCGGTCGTGACAGTTCTGCAGCAAGGCGAACAACGCCGGGCTGGGCGGTAGGCGCCCAGCGGCGAGCAGCTCGTAGAGAAACTCCAGTTCATGGGCCAGGTCGCCGATTGCGGCGATCTCGACCATGCGCGCACCGCCTTTGAGGGTATGCAGGTCGCGCAGCAGGTTGTCGACCTCGGCGCCATTGCGTGGCTCGGCCTGCCAGCGCGCCAGGGACTCGGCGGCGCTTTCGACGATGTCGGAGCTTTCTTCGAGAAAGACCTCCAGCAGCTCTCGATCGCCCGGGCTTTGCGCCTCTTCATCTTCATCGGCCAAGTCAGTGAGCGGGGTCACGCCATCACGGCTGACCACGCCCATGGCGTCGCCGGCCAAGGCGCCCTCCAACAGGCCGCGCAAGGCGTCCAGGCAATCCTGCCGGGGGCTGACCTGCTGTCCGGCGGCCACTTGGTCGAGCATGTCGAGCAGGGCTTCATGGGCGAGTTGCGCCACGTTGAAAAATGGCGTGCTGGCGCCCAGGCTTCCCTCTTCGACTGCACCATAGAGGTCCAGCAATGCCTCACACACGGCGTCCATCTGCCACAAATCGGCCAGATGCGCGGCGTGACCGAGGTGGGTCAATTCGTCGAGCAGGCTGTCCAAGGCATCGCGCTGGTGCGGCTGCTGCTGCCAACGTGCCAGCAGCGATTCAGCGTTCGACAGGCTATCCATTGCCTCGGCCAGAAACCGGGCGGTCAGCTGCGGATCGCGCTTGCCCTGACGCGCAGCCTGCGGCTCGGCATGCAGGCTGGCCAGGCGCAGGTCCACGGCTTGGCTGACCTGCTCGATCAACTGCGCGGCGCCAGCGATGGCCGCCAGCGGGGTGCTGGCCAGCTGCTCCAGGCCACGGCAAAACAGCGCATGTGCACTGTGCAACCAGTGCAGTTCTGTGTCTTGCAGGGGTAGCTGGTGGTCCCGGTACTCACGCACCAGGCGATCGAAGGCCGTGGCCAGTTCGGCGATCGGCATGACACCGGCCATCGCCGCGCTGCCCTTGAGGGTGTGCAAGGCCCGTTGCAGCTCGTCGCTGACCTCGCTGCCCTGGCCGTCGGCGCCGTGCAGAAAGGCAGCCAGGCTGGCGAGGTGCTCTTGCGCCTCGGTGCTGAAAATGTCCAGCAGCTGCGGGTCGAGCCGATCGTCGTCGCCGCCCTCACTGCCTGGCTGTGGATCGAGTGGATCGCCAGGGCAGCTGCGCACGCCGAGCGCGACCAGGCTATTGCGCGCGAGGTCGAGAAAACGCTGAGCGTCAGCCAAGGGGTCAGCCACTCGCCACTGCAGGTAACATTCAGCGGCACTGAGCGCGTCGCCCAGGTGGTCGAGCTCTGCTGTCGGCGGCTGCAGTTGGGGCTGTTGCAGCCAGCCCTGCACATAGTCTGCACAACCGGCGAAGACCTCGGCGGCGGCCGGCAGCATCAGCATGGCCAAGGCCCCGCGCACTTGCAGCAACAGCCCAGGCAGCGGTTGCAGGTGCTGGCGCGGCCAGCCCGATTCCAGGCAATCGCCGGTGAGGTCCTTGGCCTGCTGCAATACCACCAGGCATTCATTCAGCACCAGCTGGCGGATCTCGCCGAGATCGGAGCCGGGCATCGGCCCCTGCGCGCTTTCTTCGAGCGGCAGGACCATGCCGTTGAGGGTGGCCTCCACGTACAACAGCGCGCCGGCGACATCCATCAGCACCGCGTCGGCGACCACCCGCTCGCCCTGCGCCAGGGCTTGCAGCGCCAGCACCTGATCGATGATCACTCGGCGCGGCTGCTGAAATCCCAGCACCGCCAAGGTGTCGGCAACGTGGCGCAGCGGCGCGAGCAACTCATCCAGGTCTTCGTTGTGCTGGCGATCGCCGCGCACGAACTGATCCAGACGCTCCTTGATTCGCATCAGGTCGTCGCACAGGGCAGTGATCACCGAGCGCAGGGCATCCCGGCCGGGCCCGGCTTGCATCTGCTCGCGCCAGTTACCCAGCGACAGATCGAGATTCGCCAGGTCCGCGGCGCCGGCCAAGCCCTGCGTGGCGTCGCTGATCAGGCTGGCCTGGGCCAACGGCTCGACGCCGCGGCAGGCACGCAGTTGGTTGAGCAGCGGCAGCATCACCAACGGCAGGTCGTGGCGAGCACCGCGCAAACGCTCCAGGTACGCAGGCAACTGCTCAAGGCCACGAAACAGCGGCCCCAGGCAGTCGCCACGCGGGCTGACCTGGCCATCGGCCAACGCCTTGGCCAGCAGTTCCAGCTCTTCGGCCAGGCGCGTGGCACCGCGTAGCTGCAGCATGCGCAAGCAGCCGTGCACCTGGTGCAGGTTATCCACAACGAAGGCCAGCATCGACACATCGCCAGTATCGCCAGCAAAGCGCTCCAGGGCCTGACGGGCCTGGCTCAGGCAGTCGAAAATCGCCGCGCGGGTCCAGGCCAGGGCCACGGTATCGTGGCGCTCGGGGCTTATTACGGCTGAAGCCATGGGGTCATCCTCAACTGCGCTCGGCAGGGGCCGGCAGGGTGAAGCCCGAGACCGAGCGCCGCATCTCGCTGGCCATGCGTGCCAGATGGCGGATGCTGTCGGCGGTAGCGCCGGAGCCTGCAGAGGTCTGCGCGGTGATCTGCTGGATCACCGCCATGGTGTGGGAAATCTGCCCTGCCGAAGACGTCTGCAGCTGGGCAGCATCAGAGATGCTGTGGATAAGTTCAGCCAGGTTCTGCGACACCCCTTCGATCTCGGCCAGGGCTACCCCGGCATCCTGCGCCAGCCGCGCACCGCGCACCACTTCGGCGGTGGTCTGCTCCATGGAGATCACCGCTTCGTTGGTGTCTGCCTGGATGGTGCGCACCAGGGCCTCGATCTGCCGGGTGGCTGACGACGAACGTTCGGCCAGGCGTTGCACCTCGTCGGCGACCACGGCGAAACCTCGTCCGGCCTCGCCCGCCAACGATGCCTGAATCGCCGCATTGAGGGCGAGGATGTTGGTCTGGTCGGCAATGTCGTCGATCAGGCTGACGATGTCGCCGATTTCCTGGGAAGACTCGCCCAGGCGCTTGATCCGCTTGGCGGTGTCCTGGATCTGCTCGCGAATGTTGTCCATCCCGTCGATGGTGTTGTGCACCACCTCGTTACCTTTGTTGGCGATGGCCACCGAGCGCTCGGCGACCTTGGCCGACTCATAGGCGTGGGCAGAAACCCGGTCGATCGATTCGACCATGTCACCGACCGCCTCGGAAGCCTCGCTGATCTGTTCGGCCTGATGCTCCGACGCCTTGGCCAACTGGCGCGCGGTGTTCTGCGTGTCCTGCACGGCCGCCGCGACCTGCTCGGCACTATGATTGATGGTGGCCACCAGATCGCGCAATTGGTCGACCGAGTAGTTGATCGAATCGGCGATGGCCCCGGTGAAGTCCTCGGTCACCGACACGGTGACGGTCAGGTCACCATCGGCCAACTCTTCGATCTCATCGAGCAGGCGCATGATCGCCTGCTGATTGCGTTCGTTCTTTTCGGCGGTTTCGCGCAACTGCCGGTGGGTGGTGCGTACCATCACCAGGCCGATCAGGATGATCGAAGCCAGCGCCAGCAGGCCCAGCGCATAACCACCCGCGGTATCCAGCGTGCGCCCCCCGGCCAGGTTCTCGAAACCGTTGGCCAGGTGCGAAGCCTCGTCGAGCAGGGTCTGCGACAGGCTGAAGATGTTGCCCGCCGCCTCTCTTACGCGGAACAGCTCGGGCGAGGTTTCGAGAATTTCGTCGACCGAGCCAGAGACGAACTGGAACAGCTCGGCGATCTCCGCCAGTCGTGCACGGGCATCGGCATCCTCGACGCGGGTCACCTGGATCGCCGGGTTGCCGCCGAGCATGCCCTCGAGCACCTGGCCGAAGCGGCTGGCGTCGCGGCCGAAGGTGTCGGCCGCCTGGGCCGCGCTGTCATCGCCGGCCAACACCGTGTTGACCGAGCCGAGAATGCGTTCGGCCAGCAGCAACTGGCGCTGGGCGACCACCACCTGGTTGGCCGGGGCACCGCTTTGCAGCAGAATTTCGACCACTTTCTCGTATTCGACCTGTAACTGCGGCACGGTCTCGGCCAGGGTCGCCGCGACCTGGTGCAACGACAGCACGGTCTGCTCGCTGGCAACGATGGTATCGGTGTTCTTGCGCAGGTTTTCCCAGTCCTGGCCGACCGCTTGCATTTCGTCGCGTACCGCAGCCGGCGCGGCCGGCAGGCCCGTGGACGGGTCGCCTTCACACAGGTAGCTCCAGCGCCGTTCGAAGTCGTTGCGCGCATCGGCCAGCAGCTTGAACGCCAGCGCCTTGCCTGCCGCCGCTTCGGTGGCGTTCTTGGCGATGCGCTGGGACAACACGCGCAACTCGCCGGCGTGGCCGATGTATTGCTTGTCGTGGTTGGCCTGGGTGTTGAGGTAGGCGAAGTTGGCGAACAGCAGGATGATCGACAGGATCAGGATCACGAACAGCACGGTGATCTGCACGATGCTGCGCGTGCGCGGGGTCATGCTGGCGGGGGCGACGGGGATGGCCGGCTGGTTCACGTTGCAGAGTCCTATAGCGCCACGTCAAGAAACCCCGGCGCCTGGGCCAGGGCGAAGGGGCTGAAGATCGCCCAGTTGCGCTCGCGCGGGAAATGCCCCTGCACGTAGCGCGTGGCGGCTCGCAGTAACGGCTGCGGCGGCGCCAGTTGCAGGCTGCTGAGGTCGAAATGCTGCAGGCCCAGCACCTCGTCGACCAACAGGCCGACGAACAGGTCTTCATGGTCGAGCACCAGTACCCGGCGCTGTTTGCCAGGCGCCGCCGGACCTAGACCGAAAAAACTGCTCAGGTCCATCACCGGCAACAGCCGACCGCGCAGGTTGGCCACGCCACAGACCCACGGCTGGACGCCCGGCACCCGGCTGCTGCGCGGTTCACGCAACACCTCGGCGACCTCACCCATGGGCGCGACGAACCATTGCCCGGCGATGCGAAAACCAATGCCGCTCCACTGCTGCAGGCGAGTGTCCTGGGGCGGCTGGTCGGCGACCAGCAGGCGGCAGCGCCGGTCGATGTCCAGCAACAGCTCGAAGGCGGTCAGCGACGCGCCTTGCGGGCGCGTGGTCAAGCGCCCAGCACCTCTTTGAGCTTGGCGATCAGCGCGTCTTCTTCCACCGGCTTGGTGAGGAAGTCCCGCGCACCTTGGCGAGTGGCCCAGATGCGGTCGGTTTCCTGGTCCTTGGTGGTCACCACCACCACGGGAATGGCGCTGGTTTCCGGGTCTTTGCTCAACTGGCGAGTGGCCTGGAAGCCGTTCATGCCGGGCATCACGATGTCCATCAGTACCGCGTCGGGGCGTTCCTGGCGGGCCAGGGCGACACCGTCGGCACCATTGTTGGCCTTGAGCACCTGGTGACCATGCTTCTCCAGCCATCCGGTCAATCTGTACATCTCTGTCGGCGAGTCGTCGACAATCAGAACTCGGGCCATGCTGTTTCCCCATCAGGCAATTGAGGCCGCGCCAGCGTAGCGCGGTCAGGGTGCGGATTGTTCGGGCACGGCGAAACCGGGCACGTGGGCCCTGATCGCGTCGAGCAGTTCTTGCTTGCTGAATGGTTTGGTCAGGAACTGATCGGAACCGACCACCCGGCCGCGAGCCTTGTCGAACAGGCCATCGCGCGAGGACAGCAGAATCACCGGAATGTCCTGGTAGGCACTGTTGTGCTTGATCACCGCGCAGGTTTGATAGCCGTCAAGACGCGGCATGAGTACGTCGACGAAAATGATCTGCGGCTGGTGATCGACGATCTTGGCCAGGGCATCGAAGCCATCACTGGCGGTGATCACCTCGCAGCCCGCTTCGCCGAGCAACATCTGCGCGGTGCGGCGGATCGTGCGGGAATCGTCGATCACCATCACCTTCAGAGGTTGTTCCATAGAGCCCTACCCGTCAGGATCGTCGTTGGCGCTGCAAGCTGCAAGCTTGAAGCGCCAAGCGATAAGCTGCAAGAAAAATCCGCTGCGGACGCCGCCCCGCTTTTTCTTGCAGCTCATCGCTTGCCACTTGCCGCCTGGGGCCCCCCGGCCCTTGACCGGTGGCGCGGACAGCGCCACCCTGAGCCACTTTTCTTTCGATTCACTGCGGCCAACGGCCGCCAAGAGGAACTCCCCATGAGCGTTCGCCTCGGCATTGTCATGGACCCGATCGGGTCCATCTCCTACAAGAAGGACAGCTCGCTGGCCATGCTGCTGGCCGCCCAGGCCCGCGGCTGGGAGCTGTTCTACCTGGAGCAGCGTGATCTCTACCTGGGCGCAGGCCAGGCGCGTGGGCAGATGCGTGCGCTGAAAGTCTTCGCCGATCCGGCGCGTTGGTTCGAGCTGGGCGAGGAGCAGGACGCCGCCCTGGCGGAGCTGGACGTGATCCTGATGCGCAAGGACCCGCCCTTCGACATGGAATTCGTCTACAGCACCTACCTGCTCGAGCAGGCCGAGCGCGAGGGCGTGCTGGTGGTCAACCGACCACAAAGCTTGCGCGACTGCAACGAGAAGCTGTTCGCCACCCAGTTTGCCCAGTGCATGGCGCCCACCCTGGTTAGCCGCCGGGTCGATATCCTGCGCGAGTTCGCCAACAGCCGTGGCGACGTCATCCTCAAGCCGCTGGACGGCATGGGCGGCGCCTCGGTGTTCCGTCACCGCAAGGACGACCCGAACCTCTCGGTGATTCTCGAGACCCTGACCCAGCACGGCACCCAGCAGATCATGGCGCAGGAATACCTGCCGCAGATCGTCGATGGCGACAAGCGCATCCTGATGATCGACGGCGAGCCGGTCGACTACTGCCTGGCGCGTATCCCGGCCAGCGGCGAAACCCGCGGCAACCTGGCCGCCGGCGGGCGCGGCGAAGCACGGCCGCTGACCGAGCGCGACCGCTGGATCGCCGCCCAGGTCGGCCCCGTGTTGCGCGAGAAGGGCCTGCTGTTCGTGGGCCTCGACGTGATCGGCGACTACCTCACCGAAATCAACGTCACCAGCCCGACCTGCATCCGCGAAATCGACGCGGCCTATGACACCGACATCGGCGGCAAGCTGATGGATGCCATTGATCGCCAGCTCAAGGCCCGCTGACCACCGACCCACGGCAACCCTGCCAGAGTGAGGTATGATGCCCAGCCCACAAGCTGCAAGCCCGCGTGCCGGCCCAGGCCGCGCTGTCGGTACTTGCAGCTTCAAGCTTGCAGCTTGCAGCTTGTAGCTCGAACACCCTGGATACTTGATGACGCTGCCCGCCGACATCCCCGCCGACCTGTTGCCACCGCGCGTACGCCCGCTGGACCGGCTCGGCTTCGCCTTGTTCCTGGCCGCGCTGGCGCACCTGGCGCTGATCCTCGGCGTGGGTTTCAGCGTGGTCAAACCGGCCGAAGTGCGCCAGACCATGGACATCACCCTGGCCACCTTCAAGAGCGAAAAGGCACCGGAAAAAGCCGACTTTCAAGCCCAGGACAACCAGCAGGGCAGTGGCACCCTGGAAAAGAAAGCGGTGCCCACCACCACCGAGCTGGCGCCGTTCCAGGACAGCAAGATCAACAAAGTCACCCCCCCACCCGCGCTGAAGCCTGAAGTCGCCCCACCACCCAAGCCCGAGAAGTCCGCCGTGGCGAGCAAGGCGCCGAAAGCGCAGAAGGTAGAACCCAAGCCCAAGGAAAGCAAGGCGCAGCCCAAGCCCGCGGCCACCCCCGAATTCGACAGCTCGCAGCTGTCCAGCCAGATCGCCAGCCTCGAGGCGGAACTCTCCAACGAGCAACAGATGTATGCCAAGCGCCCGCGCATTCATCGCCTCAATGCGGCCTCGACCATGCGCGACAAGGGCGCCTGGTACAAAGAGGAGTGGCGCAAGAAGGTCGAGCGGGTCGGTAATCTCAACTACCCCGACGAAGCGCGCCGCCAGCAGATCTATGGCAACTTGCGGATGATGGTGTCGATCAACCGTGATGGTTCGCTGTATGAGGTACTGGTACTGGAATCGTCCGGCCAGCCGGTACTGGACCAGGCGGCGCAGCGTATCGTGCGACTGGCTGCACCGTTTGCGCCGTTCACCGGCGATCTGGCCGAGTTCGATCGCCTGGAGATCATCCGTACCTGGCGCTTCGCCCGTGGTGATCGGCTGTCCAGCAACTGATCAGTCACAGGCAATCACTGCCTGGCCGAATCCACCCGGGTCGGGGCAAACGTCAACATCGACTACACGCATCCGCAGCTTGTCAGCCCGGCCACCTGGCGCCACACTATCCCCCATGAAAAACCTCACCCCGAGCTACCTCAAGCATCAGTTTCTGATCGCCATGCCGCACATGGCCGATCCGAACTTTGCCCAGACCCTCACGTACATCGTCGAGCACAACGCCAATGGCGCCATGGGCCTGGTGGTCAATCGCCCGCAGGAGCTCAACCTGGCCGACATTCTCGAGCAGTTGCGCCCTGACGAAGTGCCGGCGGCCAGCACTCTACAAGTGCCCATCTACCAGGGCGGGCCGGTGCAGACCGACCGCGGGTTCGTCCTGCACAGCAGTGAGTGCACCTACCAGGCCACCGTCGAGCTGCAGGGGCTGTCGCTGTCGACCTCGCAAGATGTGCTGTTCGCCATCGCCGAGGGCGTCGGGCCACGACAGAGCTTGATCACCCTGGGTTACGCCGGGTGGGAAGCCGGCCAGCTGGAGGCCGAGCTTGCCGACAACGCCTGGCTCAACTGCCCGTTCGATCCCGACATTCTCTTCGCCATGGACAGTGAGCAGCGCCTGGGCGCGGCGGCACGCAGCCTGGGCATCAACCTGAGCCTGCTCACCAGCCAGGCAGGGCACGCCTGATGGCGCCGCTGCGCCTGTTGCTGGGCTTCGACTATGGCAGTAAACAGATCGGCGTCGCCGTGGGCCAGGTCATTACGGGTCAGGCCCGCGAGTTGTGCACCCTCAAGGCGCAGAACGGCGTGCCGGACTGGGCCCAGGTCGAACGCCTGGTCGCCGAATGGAAACCCGATGCGATGGTGGTCGGCCTGCCGCTGAACATGGACGGCACGCCGAGCGAAATGAGCGCCCGCGCCGAGAAATTCGCCCGCCGTCTCAATGGCCGCTTCAACCTGCCGGTGCATACCCACGACGAACGCTTGACCACCTTCGAAGCCAAGGGCGAGCGCCTGGCCCGTGGCGGTCAGCGCGGCAGTTACCGTGACAACCCGGTCGATGCCATCGCCGCGGCCCTGCTGCTGCAAGGCTGGCTGGAGGCCAACACCTGAATTCCCGCGTTTACCGGGGCATCCCCCTACCCCGGCGCCCTCCTGGAGACACGCAATGAGCCTACCCAATCCCGCCGAGCTGATCCGGCAGATGGCCGTCGACCTTCGCGCCCACCTGGCCCGCCGCCATATCGACCAGCCGCGTTTCATCGGCATTCGCACCGGCGGCGTCTGGGTTGCCCAGGCCTTGCAACAGGAACTCGCCGACCAAAGCCCGCTGGGTAGCCTGGATGTGTCGTTCTACCGTGATGACTTCAGCCAGAACGGCCTGCATCCACAAGTTCGGCCTTCGGAGCTGCCCTTCGAGGTCGAGGGCCAGCACCTGGTACTGATCGATGACGTGCTGATGAGCGGTCGCACCATCCGCGCTGCCCTCAACGAGCTGTTCGACTATGGCCGTCCGGCCAGCGTGACCCTGGTCTGCCTGCTCGACCTGGATGCCGGCGAACTGCCCATCCGCCCCAACGTGCTGGGTGCCACCTTGTCGCTGGCGCCCCATGAACGGGTAAAATTGACCGGACCCGCGCCGCTCGCCCTCGAGCGCCAGGACCTCGCCACCGCTTCTGCCCTTTAAGAGTCCCCCGCGATGACGCCTACCGACGCCAAGCGCCCGCTGCAGCTCAATGATCAGGGCCAGCTGCGCCATTTTCTCTCGCTCGACGGTTTGCCCCGCGAACTGCTCACCGAGATCCTCGATACTGCCGACTCGTTCCTCGAGGTCGGCGCCCGGGCCGTGAAGAAGGTTCCGTTGCTGCGCGGCAAGACCGTGTGCAACGTGTTCTTCGAGAACTCGACCCGTACCCGCACCACCTTCGAGCTGGCGGCCCAACGCCTGTCGGCCGATGTGATCAGCCTGAACGTCTCGACTTCCTCGACCAGCAAGGGCGAGACCTTGTTCGATACCCTGCGCAACCTGGAAGCCATGGCGGCAGACATGTTCGTCGTGCGCCATTCCGATTCGGGCGCGGCGCATTTCATCGCCGAGCACGTGTGCCCGGATGTCGCCGTGATCAACGGCGGTGATGGCCGCCACGCGCACCCGACCCAAGGCATGCTCGACATGCTGACCATCCGCCGCCACAAGGGCAGCTTCGAGAACCTGTCGGTGGCCATCGTTGGCGATATCCTGCATTCGCGCGTGGCCCGCTCCGACATGCTGGCGCTCAAGGCGCTGGGCTGCCCGGACATCCGCGTAATCGGTCCGAAGACCCTGATCCCGATTGGCATCGAGCAGTACGGGGTGAAGGTCTACACCGACTTGGCCGAAGGCCTGAAAGACGTTGACGTGGTGATCATGCTGCGCCTGCAGCGCGAGCGCATGGCCGGCGGCCTGCTGCCCAGCGAGGGCGAGTTCTACCGCCTGTTCGGCTTGACCACGGCGCGCCTGGCCGCGGCCAAGCCCGACGCCATCGTCATGCACCCGGGCCCGATCAACCGTGGCGTGGAGATTGAATCGGCAGTGGCCGATGGCAAACATTCGGTGATTCTCAACCAGGTCACCTACGGCATCGCCGTGCGCATGGCCGTGCTGTCCATGGCCATGAGCGGGCAGAACGCGCAACGTCAATTCGAGCAGGAGAACGCCCAGTGACCATCAGCATTCTTGGCGCTCGGGTCATCGACCCCAACAGTGGCCTGGACCAGGTCACCGACCTGCACCTGGACAGTGGCCGCATCGTGGCGATCGGCGCCAGCCCCGCGGGCTTCAGCGCCGGCCGCACGATTGACGCCAGCGGCCTGGTAGCCGCCCCTGGCCTGGTCGATCTGGGCGTATCGCTGCGCGAGCCCGGCTACAGCCGCAAAGGCACCATCGCCAGCGAAACCCGCGCAGCGGTGGCTGGCGGGGTCACCAGCCTGTGCTGCCCACCGCAGACCAAGCCGGTGCTCGATACCTCGGCGGTCGCCGAACTGATCCTCGATCGCGCCCGCGAAGCCGCCAACAGCAAGGTCTACCCGATCGGCGCCTTGACCAAGGGCCTGGAGGGCGAGCAACTGGCTGAATTGGTCGCCCTGCGCGATACCGGCTGCGTGGCGTTCGGCAACGGCCTCAAGGAGATCCCCAACAACCGTACCCTGGCCCGCGCGCTAGAGTACGCGGCCACCTTCGACCTGACCGTAGTGTTCCACTCCCAGGACCGTGACCTGTCCCAGGGTGGGCTGGCCCACGAAGGAGCAATGGCAAGCTTCCTCGGTTTGCCGGGCATTCCGGAAACCGCTGAAACCGTGGCCTTGGCGCGTAACCTGCTGCTGGTGGAGCAAACCGGCGTACGTGCTCACTTCACCCAGATCACCAGCGCCCGTGGCGCGCGCCTGATCGCACAGGCGCAGCAGCTAGGCTTGCCGGTGACGGCCGACGTCGCGCTGTATCAGCTGATTCTCACCGATCAGTCGCTGCGCGAATTTTCCAGCCTGTACCACGTACAACCGCCGCTGCGCACCGCGGCAGACCGCGATGGCCTGCGCGAGGCGGTGAAGTCTGGCGTGATCCAGGCAATTTCAAGTCACCATCAGCCCCACGAGCGCGATGCCAAGCTGGCGCCGTTCGGCGCTACCGAGCCCGGTATCAGCAGTGTCGAGCTGTTGCTGCCGCTGGCCATGACCTTGGTCGAAGAGGGTTTGCTCGACCTGCCGACCTTGCTCGCTCGCCTGAGCAGTGGCCCGGCCCAGGCCCTGCGTCTGCCAGCCGGCGAGTTGAAAGTCGGCGCCGCCGCCGACCTGGTGTTGTTCGACCCGCAAGCCTCGACCGTAGCTGGCGAGCGCTGGCACTCACGCGGCGACAACTGCCCGTTCATCGGCCACTGCCTGCCGGCCACGGTGCGTTATACCCTGGTCGACGGGCACATTTGCCACCAGGCCTGAGACCCGGCTGCAAGCTTCAAGCAAAAGCCTGATCTGCTTTTGCTTGCAGCTTGCATCTGCTTTTCCTACCGCTCGTAGCTTCAAGCTTGAAACTCTTCATCCTTCCCCCCATATGAGTCTGCATCAGGCAATTTTGCCCCGCTGCGTGGAGACTCTCCCTTGACCACCATCGTTTCTGTCCGCCGTAACGGCAAAGTCGTCATGGGCGGCGACGGCCAGGTATCACTCGGCAACACCGTGATGAAAGGCAACGCGAAAAAAGTTCGGCGCCTGTACCACGGCCAGGTCATCGCCGGCTTCGCCGGTGCCACCGCCGACGCCTTCACCCTGTTCGAGCGCTTCGAGGGGCAGTTGGAGAAACACCAGGGCCACCTGATTCGCGCCGCCGTCGAACTGGCCAAGGAATGGCGCACCGACCGTTCGCTGAGCCGCCTGGAGGCCATGCTGGCGGTGGCCAACAAGGACGCCTCGCTGATCATCACCGGCAACGGTGACGTGGTCGAGCCAGAAGACGGCCTCATCGCCATGGGCTCCGGTGGCGCCTATGCCCAGGCCGCTGCCCGCGCCCTGCTCAACAAGACCGATCTGTCGGCGCGCGAAATCGCCGAAACCGCCTTGAATATCGCCGGTGACATCTGCGTGTTCACCAACCACAACCTGACCATCGAGGAGCAGGACCTGGCCGAGTGATCTGCTGTTCTGGCGTCCCGCCCACGGCGGGACTTTTCCACGCCGAACACTCCGCTTCAGGACCGTACTGACCATGTCCATGACCCCCCGCGAGATCGTCCACGAACTCAACCGTCACATCATTGGCCAGGATGACGCCAAGCGCGCCGTGGCCATCGCCCTGCGCAACCGCTGGCGGCGCATGCAGCTGCCTGCCGAGCTGCGCGCCGAAGTGACGCCGAAGAACATCCTGATGATCGGCCCGACCGGCGTCGGCAAGACCGAAATCGCCCGCCGCCTGGCCAAGCTGGCCAACGCGCCGTTCATCAAGGTCGAAGCGACCAAGTTCACCGAG
Organism: Pseudomonas sp. SMSB3; assembly: GCF_052041965.1. Taxonomy (NCBI): domain Bacteria; kingdom Pseudomonadati; phylum Pseudomonadota; class Gammaproteobacteria; order Pseudomonadales; family Pseudomonadaceae; genus Pseudomonas; species Pseudomonas sp. SMSB3. The sequence continues at coordinate 22,555 of NZ_JBKGGV010000005.1, forward strand.
GTCGGCTATGTCGGGCGTGATGTCGAGTCGATCATCCGCGACTTGGCTGACGCTGCGCTGAAGATGCTGCGCGAGCAGGAAATCATCCGCGTGCGCCACCGTGCCGAGGACGCCGCCGAAGACCGCATCCTCGACGCCCTGCTGCCCCAGGCGCGGGCCTCGAGCTTCAACGAGGAAGCCGCGCAGACCAGCAGCGATTCCAACACCCGCCAGCTGTTCCGCAAGCGCCTGCGCGAAGGCCAGCTGGACGACAAGGAAATCGAGATCGAGGTGGCTGACAATGTCGGCGTCGAGATCGCCGCGCCGCCCGGCATGGAAGAGATGACCAACCAGCTGCAGAGCCTGTTCGCCAACATGGGCAAGGGCAAGCGCAAGACCCGCAAGCTGAAGGTCAAGGAAGCGCTGAAGATGGTGCGCGACGAAGAAGCCGGTCGCCTGGTCAACGAGGAAGAACTCAAGGCCAAGGCACTCGAAGCGGTGGAGCAGCACGGTATCGTGTTCATCGACGAGATCGACAAGGTCGCCAAGCGCGGCAATGTCGGCGGCGCGGATGTCTCGCGCGAGGGCGTGCAACGTGACCTGCTGCCGCTGATCGAAGGCTGCACGGTCAACACCAAGCTGGGCATGGTCAAGACCGACCACATCCTGTTCATCGCTTCCGGCGCTTTCCACCTGAGCAAACCCAGCGACCTGGTACCGGAACTGCAGGGTCGCCTGCCGATCCGTGTCGAACTCAAGGCGCTGACCCCGGAAGACTTCGAGCGGATCCTGCGCGAGCCGCACGCGTCGCTGACCGAGCAATACAGCGCGCTGCTCAAGACTGAAGGCCTGAACATCGAGTTCGCCGCCGACGGCATCAAGCGTCTGGCCGAGATCGCCTACCAGGTCAACGAGAAAACCGAGAACATCGGAGCCCGTCGCCTGCACACCCTGCTCGAGCGTCTGCTTGAGGAGGTGTCGTTCAGCGCCGGCGACCTGGCCAGCAGCCACGACGAAGCGCCAATCAGCATCGACGCGGCCTACGTCAATAGCCACCTGGGCGAACTGGCGCAGAACGAAGACCTGTCGCGGTACATTCTCTAAGTTGCAAGTTATAAGCTGCAAGTGACAAGCTGATCCTCGTCGCTTGCAGCTTCAGAGAGAGAATTAGGACCATGGCGCGTCTGCCCACCGCGATCAACCTGCACAAAGCCTCCAAGACCCTCAGCCTTACCTACGCGCCCGGCGAGGTCTATCACCTGCCTGCCGAATTTCTGCGCGTGCACTCCCCATCTGCCGAGGTCCAGGGCCATGGCAATCCGATCTTGCAAGTCGGCAAGATCAATGTCGGCCTGGTCGGCCTTGAGCCTGCTGGCCAATATGCACTGAAATTGACCTTCGACGACGGCCACGACAGCGGACTGTTCACCTGGGAATACCTCGAACAGCTCTGCCTGCGCCAACAGCAGCTGTGGGCTGACTATCTCGATGAACTGCACAACGCCGGAAAATCCCGCGACCCGGCCGAATCAGTGGTCAAACTCATGCTCTAGCTCAAGCCTTGCAGGTTTTAGAGCGCATTTTCTAATCTCATCTGTTTGAATGCCTTACAGACAGCCCCTGGAAGGGTTGTCTTGCGCATTACATGAAAGTCGGGTAACCAATGGAACTGGCAAGCTCCCTGCATCGCCTTGCAGGCAGGCACTGGCTGGTGTGTCGAGGTCGCGAGCGAAAGCAGGCAGTCTTTACCCATAACCTTCGCAGCTCATCGCCCACGCATCCGGCCCGCAGCACCGCTGTTCCTTATCACTGGTCACCCGAGTAGCAGTACCGGGCTGTCGACTGTGCACTGGCCACAGCAAACCGGTACTCGTCTCAGGACAACGGAGCGTCGCAGATGAGTAACAAGAACAACGATGAGTTGCAGCGCCAGGCCTCGGAAAACACGCTGGGCCTGAACCCGGTCATCGGCATCCGCCGCAAGGACCTGCTGAGCTCGGCGCGCACCGTGCTGCGCCAGGCGGTGCGCCAGCCACTGCACAGCGCCAAGCATGTCGCGCATTTCGGCCTGGAGCTGAAGAACGTGCTGCTGGGCAAGTCCAGCCTGACCCCGGAAAGCGACGACCGCCGCTTCGCCGACCCGGCCTGGAGCCAGAATCCCCTGTACCGCCGCTACCTGCAGACCTACCTCGCCTGGCGCAACGAATTGCAGGCGTGGATCGGCGACAGTGACCTTTCGCCACAGGACATCAGCCGTGGCCAGTTCGTCATCAACCTGATGACCGAAGCCATGGCGCCGACCAATACCCTGTCCAACCCGGCTGCGGTCAAGCGCTTCTTCGAGACCGGCGGCAAGAGCCTGCTCGATGGCTTGTCCAACCTGGCCAAGGACATGGTCAACAATGGCGGCATGCCCAGCCAGGTCAACATGAATGCCTTCGAGGTCGGCAAGAACCTGGGCACCAGCGACGGCGCGGTGGTCTTTCGCAACGACGTGCTCGAACTGATCCAGTACAGCCCGATCACCGAACAGGTGCATGCCCGCCCTTTGCTGGTCGTGCCGCCGCAGATCAACAAGTTCTACGTATTCGACTTGAGCCCGGAAAAGAGCCTGGCACGCTTCTGCCTGCGCTCCCAGCAGCAGACGTTCATCATCAGCTGGCGCAACCCCACCAAAGCCCAGCGCGAGTGGGGCTTGTCGACCTACATCGATGCCTTGAAAGAAGCCGTGGACGCGGTCCTGGCGATTACCGGCAGCAAAGACCTGAACATGCTCGGCGCGTGCTCCGGCGGGATCACCTGCACGGCGCTGGTCGGTCACTATGCGGCCCTTGGCGAGCAGAAGGTCAACGCCCTCACCCTGCTGGTCAGCGTCCTGGACACAACCCTCGATACCCAGGTGGCGCTGTTCGTCGACGAGCAGACCCTGGAGGCGGCCAAGCGCCACTCCTATCAGTCAGGGGTGCTCGAAGGCAGCGACATGGCCAAGGTATTCGCCTGGATGCGCCCCAACGACCTAATCTGGAACTACTGGGTCAACAATTACCTGCTGGGCAACGAACCGCCGGTGTTCGACATCCTGTTCTGGAACAACGACACCACGCGCCTGCCCGCTGCGTTTCACGGCGACCTGATCGAAATGTTCAAGAACAACCCGCTGACCCGCGCCGACGCGCTGGAGGTCTGCGGCACCCCCATCGATCTGAAGCAGGTCCAGTGCGACATCTTCAGCGTGGCCGGCACTGCCGATCACATCACCCCTTGGCAGTCGTGCTACCGCTCGGCGCACCTGTTCGGCGGCAAGATCGAATTCGTGTTGTCCAACAGCGGCCATATCCAGAGCATCCTCAATCCACCCGGCAACCCCAAGGCACGCTTCCTGACCGGTGCCGATCGCCCAGGTGATCCGATTGCCTGGCAGGAAAACGCCGACAAGCACGCCGATTCATGGTGGCTGCATTGGCAACGCTGGTTGGGCGAACGCGCAGGCGACTTGAAGAAGGCCCCCACGCGCCTGGGTAATCGTGCCTACCCTGCCGGCGAAGCAGCCCCTGGCACCTACGTACACGAGCGCTAAGTTGCAACGCCGTGGCCGCGCGGTGCGTGCCACGGTGCATCCTCCAGCCACAGAGCCACGCGCATGCCGCTACCCTACGTTTTTCGCACCGTCGAACTGGACGAACAATCCATCCGTACCGCAGTGCGTCCAGGCAAGCCGCACCTGACGCCGCTGCTGATCTTCAATGGCATCGGGGCCAACCTGGAGCTGGTCTTCCCGTTCATCGAAGCCCTGGACCCAGACCTGGAAATCATTGCCTTCGACGTGCCCGGCGTCGGCGGCTCGTCGACCCCGCGCCACCCGTATCGCTTCCCCGGTCTGGCCAAGCTCACCGCGCGCATGCTCGATTACCTGGACTACGGCCAGGTCAACGTCATCGGCGTGTCCTGGGGCGGCGCGCTGGCCCAGCAGTTCGCCCACGATTACCCCGAACGCTGCAAGAAACTGGTGCTGGCGGCCACCGCTGCCGGCGCAGTCATGGTACCTGGCAAACCCAAGGTGCTGTGGATGATGGCCAGCCCAAGGCGCTATGTGCAGCCTTCGCATGTGATGCGCATCGCTCCGCTGATCTATGGCGGCGGCTTTCGCCGCGATCCCGAGCTAGCCATGCATCACGCCGCCAAGGTGCGCTCCGGCGGCAAGCTGGGCTACTACTGGCAGCTGTTCGCCGGGCTCGGCTGGACCAGCATTCACTGGCTGCACAAGATCCAGCAGCCGACCTTGGTGCTGGCCGGTGACGACGACCCGCTGATTCCGCTGATCAACATGCGCCTGCTGGCTTGGCGAATTCCCAATGCCCAGCTACACATTATCGACGACGGCCACTTGTTCCTGATTACCCGGGCCGAGGCCGTCGCGCCCATCATCATGAAATTCCTCCAACAAGAACGTCAGCGCGCGGTCATGCACCCCCGCCCGGCTCCGGGTGCGTGAAGGTGAGGTGAAAGCAGCGGCAGCGCTGCACAGGGTCAGACAAGGAGTGTTGCCATGCAAGACCACCCGGGCAAGGGAGCGCCGACGCATCCCGCCACCCACAGCGATGCGCACCAGGCCATTCTCGGCGTGCGTGGCCGTGACCTGTTGTCGACCTTGCGCAGCGTGGGACGCCACGGCCTGGGCAATCCGCTGCCCACCGCCCGCCACCTGCTGGCCCTGGGTAACCAGCTGGGGCGGGTGATGCTTGGCGATACCCCGTACCAACCCAGCGCCCGCGATAACCGCTTCGCCGATCCAACGTGGCGCCAGAATCCGTTGTACCGGCGTAGCCTGCAAGCCTACCTGGCCTGGCAGAAACACACCCGCCTGTGGATCGACGAAACTCACCAGAATGCCGATGACCGCGCCCGCGCGCACTTTGTGTTCAACCTGATCAATGACGCCCTGGCGCCGAGCAACTCGCCGCTCAACCCGCTGGCGGTCAAGGAGCTGTTGAATACCGGTGGGCAGAGCCTGGTGCGCGGTATCGGCCATCTACTCGATGATCTGCGCCATAACGATGGCTTGCCACGGCAGGTGGACGAGCGTGCGTTTCAGGTGGGCGAAAACCTGGCGGCCAGCCCTGGCGCGGTGGTGTTTCGCAACGAACTGCTGGAACTGATCCAGTACCAGCCGATGAGCGAAAGACAACACGCCCGGCCCGTGCTGGTGGTGCCGCCGCAGATCAACAAGTACTACATCTTCGATCTGCAACCGACCAACAGCCTGGTGCAGTACATGCTCAAGAACGGCCTGCAGGTCTTCATGATCAGCTGGCGCAACCCCGATCCGTGTCATCGCGAGTGGGGCCTTTCACGCTATGTACACGCCTTGGAAGAAGCGCTCGACGCCTGTCGCAGCATCAGCGCCAGCCGCGACCCGCACCTGATGGGCGCCTGCGCAGGCGGGCTGACCATGGCCGCGCTACAGGGCCATCTGCAGGCCAGGCAGAAGCTGCGGCGGGTGCGCAGTGCCACCTACCTGGTGAGCTTGCTCGACAGCCAGTTCGATAGCCCGGCGAGCCTGTTCGCCGACGAGCAGACCCTCGAGGCGGCCAAACGCCGGTCGTATCAGCGCGGGGTGCTGGACGGTGGCGAGGTGGCGCGTATCTTCGCCTGGATGCGGCCCAATGACCTGATCTGGAACTACTGGGTCAACAACTACCTGCTGGGCAAGACACCGCCGGCATTCGACATCCTTTACTGGAACGCCGACAGCACGCGACTGCCGGCCGCTTTGCACCGTGACCTCCTGGACTTTTTCAAACTCAACCCGCTGACTCGTGCCGCAGGCCTGGACGTGTGTGGTACGCCCATCGATCTCGGCCAGGTCGACCTGGACAGCTTCACCGTAGCCGGCAGTAATGACCATATCACCCCTTGGGACGCGGTGTACCGCTCGGCCCTGCTGCTCGGCGGCGACCGGCGCTTCGTGCTGGCCAATAGCGGGCACATCCAGAGCATCATCAACCCACCCGGCAACCCCAAGGCGCACTACCTGGAAAACCCCACATTGGCGAGTGATCCACGGGCCTGGTTGCACGACGCACAACGCCGCGAGGGCAGTTGGTGGCCAGCATGGCTGGAGTGGATCAAGCCACGTTCAGGGCCGCTCAAGGCGCCACGCAGCGCGTTGGGCAATGCCCGTTATCCTGCACTGGGCCCCGCACCGGGCACTTACGTGCTGAGCCGATGAGAAGCCTGACTGATGAAGACCCGCGACCGCATCCTCGAATGCGCCCTGCAGTTGTTCAATCAGCAGGGCGAGCCAAACGTCTCGACCCTGGAGATCGCCAATGAGCTGGGCATCAGCCCTGGCAACCTGTACTACCACTTCCATGGCAAGGAGCCTTTGATCCATGGGCTGTTCGAGCGTTTCGAGGATGCGCTGATGCCGTTGCTCGACCCGCCTGTGCACGTGCGGCTGGATGCCGAGGACTACTGGCTGTTCCTGCACCTGATCGTCGAGCGCATGGCGCAATACCGCTTTCTGTTCCAGGACCTGTCCAACCTCAGCGGGCGCCTGCCCAAGCTGGCACGCGGCATGCGCGGCCTGATCAACGCACTCAAGCGCACCTTGGCGGCCTTGCTGGCCAGTCTCAAAGGCCAGGGCCAGGTGGTCAGCGGCACCCAGGCACTGGGGCAGCTGGTCGAGCAGATCACCTTGACCCTGTTGTTCTCGCTGGATTACCAGCGCGTACTGGGGCGCGAGGGGGATGTGGGCGTGGTGGTCTATCAGGTGATGCTGCTGGTCGCGCCGCATCTGCACGAACAAGCGCGCGACGCGGCGCAGGCGCTTGCGATGCGGTATCTGGAGGTTTGAAGCCGGCGCTTCGCGGGGCGATCCTGGCTAGCCCGCGAAGCGCCCCCAGCCGCTGTCAAATCAGCGTGCCGGTGCCGCTTGGCGCCGATGGCGCGGTGCTGGCCGAAGCTGCAGATGACGTCTGCTCAGCGCTGGCAGCATCACTGCCAGAGGCGGCCGCCGGCTTGCGTGGTGCCTTCTTGGCGGCGGGCTTGGCGGCGGCTCTCTTCGCTGGCGCGGGCTTGGCCGGCGCCTTGGCGGCTGGCTCGGCTGCTGCCGACTTGCTCGCTGCCGATTTGCTGGCTGCGGGTTTGGCCGCTGCCGATTTTGCCGCAGGCTTGGCCGCGCTCTTGGCCGCGCTCTTGGCTGCAGGTTTGGCCAACGGCTTGGCCGTCGCGTTGGCGGAGGCAGGTTTTTTCGCAGCCGGCGTCGACACAGGGGTCACCGATGCACCGGTCAGTTTCTCGATCTGCCTGGTCAGGGTGTCGACCTGCTGGTGCAAGGCCTTGATCTCGTTACGGCTCGGCACACCGAGGCGCGAAATGGCGCTGTTCAGGCGCTTGTCGAAGGCTTCTTCGAGTTCGCTCCATTTGCCCAAGGCACGGTCCTTGACCCCCGCTACACGCGATGAAGTCGAGGACTTGGCGGTGTCGGCCACCTCCTCTGCGGTCTGCTTGGCCTGTTTCTCGGCCTTCTCACCGTCCTTGACCAGTGAGTCGAACAGCTTGGAGCCGTCCTGGTCGATTTTCGAGTAGATACCCAGCCCTGCCAGCCAGATCTTGCGGGAGTACTTCTCGACCCCGCCGACCCAGGAGCTGCCGTCTTTATCGGACTTTTTCTTGCCAGCCATCCTGCTCTCCTTATGGTTTGTGCGCGACGCGCTCAAGCAGCTGATGCAGCTGTTCAAGCTTGATGGACAACGCCTCAACGTCATGTTTAGACGGAATGCCAAGGCGATTCAAGGCGCGACCTACCCGTGCGTCGAAAGCTTTTTCGATCTTTTCCAGGCCAGTTTCGACGTTACCCCGCACTCGGCTGATTTCAACGCTTGCCTCGTCGATGTGCTGATTGGCCGCGTCGAGTTCTTCGTCGATGCGCTGTTTGCCGCGTTTCTCGACACCTTCGCCGGCCTTGACCAACGCGTTGAAGTAATCGGCGCCATCCTGCCCGACCCGAGCGTAGGCGCCGATGCCGGCCAGCCAGATCTTGCGCGCATAGCCGCGCACTTCGCCCAGCGTGCCGGGCGCGTCGTCTTTTTTCTTCACAGTCACTTTGGCCATGCTCTGTACCTCATGCTCATCAGTGGAGGGAAACTGCCCGTAGAAACGGATTGAACACACGGTAGGGAAGAAAATTAGAAACTGCACCCTAGCGCAAAGCGGGATTTATCTACCTCTGCTGCCTGGGGCGTTCGACTTAGGGTCGCGGGTCACCTCAAGCGGAGCCCAACCATGCACCCTTCCCGACTTTCCTCCGTAGTGCCGGCCAGGCAACAGGTAGCGGCCTGTTTCGCCGGGCGCCCGACGTTGCGCCAGACCGTGGCCAAAGAAGGCTTCAGCGTGCTGCAGGCCAGATGCCCATGGATCAGCCATCACTTTCCCCGCGTGCAGTCGCTGGAGCACATCTGGCTGATGCCAGCCCACCAAACGCCTGCCGTCGCCTTGGTAGATACATTGCTCGAGCATTGGCTGACCCACCAACCCTTGCGCCTGGCCGCCGATTCGCAGCTCAGTATGGCGCCTCCTGAACCCTTACGCGCGCCTGAGCATCCTGCAGGCGAGCATGCATTTGCTGACAACGTCATGCCGATGGAGCAGCTCAGTGCCGACTTCAATGTGTTTCTGGAAGCATTGGTCGAGGTGTTTCAACGGGCACAGGTCAGCTACTGGACCGGCAGCGAACCCGGCTCGGACATCTCGCGTCTGCACTGGGTGGCGCAACTGCTCAAAGGCATCCTGCTTGCAAACATCGAGTATCAAGGCCTGGCCGACGACGAGAAGGAGCTGCTGTACGCCCTGAGCGAGGGCGGTGCGCAGGCACCGAGGGTTTCTGCCCTGCAGATCACGCTGCTCGATCAGGGCATCACCCATGAGCGGAATCTCCCTGACCTGCTGGTGCACGTCGAGCGCGGCGGTCGGCAGACGCTGCTGTGGTGCAACCCCTGCGCAACCGTTCGCAGCTTCAACAGCCTCGAGGCCTTCGGCACGGCACTGGACGGCTTTCTGTCGCAGATCTATCGCTTCGACGCGATGACCTGGGCCTGTCAGAAGCTCGAGGAGGATCCGTTCGCCTACCTGGCCATGCAACTGCTGAACGGGGTGCTCGACAGCCTGGGACGGCTTTGCCGCGAGGATGTTACCGAGGTTTCGGTGCTCGAAACGCTGTACAGCCTGTTGAGCGACCCCTCGTGGGTGTTCTGCGACAGTGAAGTGGCCCCTGCCGTCACGTTCCATGCCGCGCTGCCCGCCTGGCTTGACCAAGCCAGCGCCACCGATCGCTTCGAGTATCAACAGGTACTGTTCGAGCTGGCTGCGCGCCAGGCCCTGAGCAAGGGCGGCGCATCGACGAGCGATATCGACAGCCTTGAGCAGTATGCGGCGCGGCGCCTGAGCGAGCAGATGCGGCTGGACCACCCGGACAGCCCAGCGCTGGATCCGGACGCGTTGCAAGTGTCGATCGCCCAGGTGGTACAGGTGTCTTCCACAGGCCCGGCACGCCTGGAACCGCTGCGCACGGAGAGCCTGACCGCGTTGGCGATCGCGCGGCTGCGCGGCAGCGACAATGAGGCGCTCACTGGCGTGACCGATAGCGATTCAGGCAGCGTGCCAGCCTGGATGAATCCGGACTATGTCCAGCAGATGGTCTACACGCTGGATATCGGCGGCCAGTATCCGCTGTACGTCAAAGCCCGACTCGACGAGGCTGCCAGCCACCCGCAGCGTCTGCAGGCGTTCGCCGTCGAGTGGCGAACTGCGCTGTTGCTCAACGCCCTTCGTGCCAGAATCGAGCGACGCCTGAGCGAAAACGCATGGTACGCCTTGTCGGGTTTCTGCCGCACCCGCTCGAGCGAGGCGACGGACATTCAGATGGCCCCGCTGGCGTTTCGCTGCACCCCGCAAGCCTCGGCAGCCAACACTGTCCACTACACGTTTCTGCTCAGATTCGTCGCCCTGGACTGCTGGGTGCTGTATCGACCGCTGTTGATCGACGACGCCATCAGGCAATACGACAATCTCGGTCAGTTGATGGCTGACATTCGCGCCGAAGGCGAACTTCAGCAGAACATGCTGGCGTGGCTGGACGACGATGCCCGGGACATCTACGCCGACGGCGGCTTCGCCAAACCCAACCTGCATCGCGACCTCGCCGAACTGGCACACCTGCTGGGGGGGGCTCCGGGCATTCTGGACGCATTGCTGCGAGCGCAGCGAGTGCCGGCGAGCATTTCATTCACGGCCTGGCAGGGCGACCTGGACAACCCCATGTTCCAGGCCCGGGGACAAGCACTGACATTGCTCGCCTCGCGGCAAAGCCCCTCCAATGCACAACTGCGCTGGAGCATGATTACGCAATTGGCCTGGCTCGCGTTCGATACCCTCGTCGCCTTGTTACCGGGGCCAGTGGCGAGCGTGCTGTGGCTGCTGGGCAGTCTCAAGGCCATCAAGCAGGATATGGCGGCGCTCACTGACGGCGGCCAGGGCGAGCGCGTGCTAGCTGGCGTCGATCTGCTGATCAATCTCGCCATGTTGCTAAGCCATCGGCATGGCGCGGGCGAGGTCGACACCGCCGCCTCATCATCCATCGAACCCAAGCTGCTGGGCGTTCAGAAGCGCCAGGCAGAAACCACCTTCGCCTGCGAGGAACCCCGACAAGTTGCCTGGAAACCCGTCGAGCAGCTGCCACAGGCACCGCTCAACGTCACGCGCTGGGCCGACACGCAGCGGCTTGGCAACCTCTCGGCTGAGCAACGTCAGCGCCTGAACGGACTGCGCGCAGCCATAGACCTGCGCGGCAGGCAGCCAGAACCGCATGGCCGTTTGCGTGGGCTGTTCAAGGTGGAGGGCCGTTACTATGTCGACCTTCAGGGCAGTGCCTTCGAGGTTCAGGAAAGCTGGTCAGGTCTGCACATCATCGGGCCTGAGCAATGGCGTAGCGAATGGTCCAGCCAATGGGGCGGTAACCCAGACGGCTATTACATCGCCGGTCGCGAGCGCAGCGTGGGTCCATGGGTCACGCGCTGGAACGGCCAGTGGGCGCTTGGCCTGAACCTCGCAGGAGGCATGCCCAGGACCCGCCAGGCCATCAGCGAGGCGAATCACAAAGCTTACCTGGCACTCAAGGAGACGACCAAGGCCAACAATGCCGCCTTGGTCAAACTCGATGACCTGGCGCGGCCCAACACCGCCCGCATGATCCCGTATGAAGAGGCTACGCAGGCACTCAGGCAGGACATCGAGCGCTTGCCTGAAGATCAGGCAGGCACTTTGCCTGACGAGCTCAAGGCGCGGCGTGATGCCCTGACGCAAATGCGCCGCGAGCTGCATCCGCACATCCATATGCTCGCGTTGCTGCGCGAAAAGCAGGCGGCCTACCTGGTGGCCAACATCGACTTGTACACACAGCTGTGCGAGCCTCGCTTCGCCCGCTTCGACCCCATCGAAACAGCGCGATACGCCCGTGGGCAGTGGTCCGAGCAGCTGCTGGACAATGACATGTACCTGTTCCATCGCCTGCTCGAAAGCAACGACTACGACAGCATCAAGACCAGCTCCAACACCCTGGCGAAGCTGGAGTGGGGCGAGGAGCAAGCGTCGCTCTATGCCAGCTACCGTGAGCGCCTGGGCAGTGCGCTGGACGTGCATCGCCGGCTATTGGTGGTCAGTACACGCCTGGACGAAAACCTCACGGCCTTCATGGGCGATGCGCAGGTGCAGTTCGACAACAAGGCGCAGAAGATCAACCGCTATGTCGATCAGCGCTACTATTCGACTCTACTGGTACGGGGCCAGATCGTCAGCGACCTGGCCCACCTGACCCTTGACCGCGATCTGTTGACGCTGGAGAGCTTCGACGAACTGCTGCGCCTGCAGGCCGGGCTGCATGACAGCGACCTGCAGCGCGCGATACTCAGCCATGATGGCCTGGCCACCGCCGAACTGCCCGCTGATCAGCAAGCAGAGATATTGAGCAACGTCGTGCGTGAATACGACCGCTCGCTCGCCGTGGCCAACTATATGCTGGCCGTCGAGGATCCGGCGATCAACGCAGCCAGGCTGACTGAATACAGCACCAGCCTGTCGGCCATCAAAGCCCTGGCCGAGCGGGACCTGAGCCATCGCTTGAAGGAGCAGGCCAGCGGTGTCGCCGCGCCACTGCGCGCGCTGCCGTACCGGCCCAAGCCCGGCAAAGCCAAGTTGATCCGGACCGCACGCGGCAAGGCGGTGCTGGCGCAGCAGGGCTCGAATGAGGACCATGCCGTCCAGCGCGACCCGATCACCCGGCAGTCGGTGGCGCGCTTTGAGCTGCGCGGTGATCGCTGGTACGAAGTGTCCGCCCCAGCGGCTGAAAAAAGCGCCACGGCGTTGCGCAACATCGGTACCGGACTGTTGGCGCGCAAGGAGCAACAGCTCGCCCTGGCCGCCCGCTACACCAGCGAGCCGAACAGCCTGGCCGACCTGTTGGACTGGCATATCAATGACATGACTGAAATCGCCAGCCAGCTTGAGGCAGGCCCCGATAATGGCCACGCGCTGGCCGGGCGCCTGCGCCTGGCAGCCGAGGAGATGGAGCGCGAAAAAAACCGCCTGCTCACCGCGGCCTACATCGACACGCGCCACCCGGACAGTACGGCGCTGCGCTACCTGCTGGCACGGGGCGAGGTGGACATCACCCTGGCAAAATCGCGCAAGCGTCTGGGTGATGGCGATTTTCTGGATGTCTATGCCATCGACCGGATATCGCCGCGGCGTAAACTCTGGGAGGCACACTTCCATTACACCGATGCCGGGGCCGCACCGCAGGCCTTCGCCAAGGGTCACTTGAAGTTCTGGGAGCCCCGTTCACTGAACCGTGACGAGCAACTGCAACGTTCGACGACCCCCGCCGAGCGCATTCGCATCTACCGCGGCGACCTGAGCCACAAAGAGGCAGCGGAGCTCATCCCCTTCCTCGATTCATAAGCGCGAAAGGCCCTGCGCCTCAGGCCAGGGCCTTGTCCAACGCTCGCTCGATTTCACCCTTGATCGTGCCGCTCATCATCGACAGCATCAGGCCAAGCTTCAGATCCACGCGGATGCTGTCATCGGCGATCTGCACGCTACCCTTGGCGCCGCTGCGCGCCACATCGACGCGGTCGCCATCCCAGGTGGCCTTGAGGTCGTACTCGCGGGTCAGCTTGTCGACCAGCGCCTCGGCCTTGGCACGAGCGGCTTGGCGGCCGAGAGTGTGTTTGCGTTCGACGCTGATCTGGGTCATGCAGGTGTTCCTGGGTATCTAGACATAATCTGCATTATGCCCGCCCCCGCACCCCGGCACACCCTGCCAAGACAAATCCGCTGGTTGGCCCTAGAATGGCGGTAATTTTTTTCGGTGAAGCGATATGAACGACCAGCGCAAAGGCGACCACGCCGAACCCACCACCCATTTTGGCTACAAGGACGTCCCGGAAAGCCAGAAAGCCAAGAAGGTCGCCGAGGTGTTCCACTCGGTGGCGGCCAAGTACGACCTGATGAACGACGTGCTCTCAGGCGGTATGCACCGTCTGTGGAAGCGCTTTACCATCGAGCTGTCGGGCGTGCGCCCCGGTAACCGGGTGCTGGATATCGCAGGCGGCACCGGTGACCTGGCGGCCAAGTTCTCGCGCCTGGTCGGCGTCAACGGCCAGGTGGTACTGGCCGACATCAACGCCTCGATGCTCAAGGTCGGCCGTGACCGTCTGCTCGACCGTGGCGTGGCCGGCAACATCGAGTTCGTGCAGGCTGACGCCGAGCAACTGCCCTTCCCGGACAACCACTTCGACTGCGTGACCATCGCCTTCGGCCTGCGCAACGTCACCCACAAGGATCAAGCGATCCGCTCGATGCTGCGTGTGCTCAAGCCAGGCGGGCGTTTGCTGGTCCTGGAGTTCTCCAAGCCGACCAACAAGCTCATGTCCAAGGCCTACGACGCTTATTCGTTCGCCTTCATGCCCCTGGCCGGCAAGCTGATCACCAACGACGCCGACAGCTACCGCTACCTGGCCGAGTCGATTCGCATGCACCCTGACCAGGAAACCCTCAAGAGCATGATGGTCGAGGCCGGCTTCGACCGCGTCACCTACCACAACATGACCAGCGGTATCGTTGCCGTGCACCGGGGAATCAAACCCTGATGCTGCTGGCCGGGCTGCTCGCCAGTGTCGAACATGGCCTGAACCGTGTCCTGCGCATGGACAGCACGGCCATGCCGCGGCTGGCCGCGCTGGAGGGCAAGGTCATCGAAATCGACTGCCGGCAACCGGCCATGCAGGTGTTCATCTTGCCCGATGACGAAGGCCTGATGCTCGCTGCCCACTGGGAGGGCGAGGTCGCCTGCAGCCTGCGCGCGCCGGCAACCAGCCTGGCGCAGCTGGCCCTGGCCAAGGACAAGACCGCGGTGCTGCACGGCCCGCAGGTCGAGCTGCACGGCGACAGCGCCGCGCTGCTCGATCTGTTCGGCGTGCTGCAGGACCTGGAGGTGGACTGGGAGCATGAGTTGCAACGCTGGCTCGGCCCGGTTGCCACGGCGCTGCTCGCTGGCCACATCCGCCTGCGTGCGCGCTGGACCCGCCAAGGCCTGGCACGCTTCAGCCAGAGCCTGTCCGACTACCTGGCCGAAGAATCGCGTACCCTGGTGGGCAAGCGCGAAGCCGAGGCCGCGTTCAGCGAACTCGACACCCTGAAACTCGACATCGAACGCCTCGAGGCACGCCTCAAGCGCCTTTCCCGATCCCTTGATACCAGCGATAACGCATGAAGCTGCTCGCCGTACGCCGTCTTTTCCGCATCCAGCGCGTGGTCATTCGCTACCGTCTCGATGACTTGCTGTTCGACCAGCCTCTACCGTGGTGGCTGCGCAGCGTGCGCCTGCTGATGCCGTGGCGCTGGCTGCCGCGCAAGGCCTCGCCGCTCACCCGTGGAGCCCGCCTGCGCATGGCCCTGCAGGAACTGGGGCCGATCTTCATCAAGTTCGGCCAGTTGCTGTCGACCCGTCGCGACCTGCTGCCCAACGACATCGCCGATGAACTGATGTTGCTGCAAGACCGGGTTCCGCCATTCGACCCCAAGCAAGCCGTGGCATTGATCGAAGCGCAGCTGGGCGCGCCGGTGGCGCAGCTGTTCAGCCGCTTCGACGTCGAGCCGCTGGCGTCCGCGTCGGTGGCCCAGGTGCATGCCGCACGGCTGAAGACCGGCGAAGAAGTGGTGGTCAAGGTCGTGCGTCCAGGCCTGAAACCGATCATCGCCCAGGACATGGCGTGGCTGTTCCAGATCGCCAAGGTCGCCGAACGCGCCTCGGCCGACGCCCGTCGCCTGCACCCGGTCGAGATCGTCAACGATTACGAAAAAACCATCTACGACGAGCTCGACCTCTTGCGCGAAGCGGCCAATGCCAGCCAGCTGCGGCGCAATTTCGAAGGCTCCGAGCTGATGTACGTACCCCAGGTCTACTGGGACCTGTGCCGGCCCAAGGTGTTGGTAATGGAGCGCATCTATGGCGTGCCGGTGACCGACATGGCCACCCTGGCCGACCAGCGCACCGACATGAAGCTGCTGGCCGAACGCGGCGTCGAGGTGTTCTTCACCCAAGTATTCCGTGACAGCTTCTTCCACGCCGACATGCACCCAGGCAACATCTTCGTCAGCACGGTGAAACCCTGGAGTCCGCAGTACATCGCCATCGACTGCGGAATCGTCGGCAGCCTCACCGCCGAGGACCAGGACTATCTGGCACGCAACCTGATCGCGTTCTTCAAGCGCGACTACCGCCGCGTGGCCGAGTTGCACATCGACTCCGGCTGGGTACCGGCGCAGACCAAGGTCAATGAGTTCGAAGCCGCGATCCGTACGGTGTGCGAGCCGATCTTCGAAAAACCATTGAAGGATATTTCTTTCGGCCAGGTGTTGATGCGCCTGTTCCAGACCGCTCGGCGGTTCAACATGGAGGTGCAGCCGCAGTTGGTGCTGCTGCAGAAAACCCTGCTCAACATCGAGGGTCTGGGCCGTCAGCTGTACCCGGACTTGGACCTGTGGACCACCGCCAAGCCTTACCTGGAGCGCTGGATGCGCGAACGCATGAGCCCCAAGGCCGTGCTCGGCAACATCCACAGCCAGGTCGAGCAACTGCCGCACCTGGCCGACATGACCCGCGACCTGCTCGAGCGCCTGTCGCAACCCCACCTTGAAGACCCGAAAATGCCGGATCGCCGGCATCGCGGCGACCGCTGGGCCTTGCGCCTGCTCGGCGCCGGGCTGCTGGGCGGCGGCGCGGTGTTGGCCACCGGTGCTGCCGAGGCCGCCAGCCTCGCCGCCCCGGCCGCCTGGCCGGCCTGGTTGATGCTGGCCGCCGGCCTTTACCTGATCGTGCGCCAATAGCCAGCCGCGCTGCTGGCTGGCACACTAGCGCAAAGGGCTCGGTACAGGAGCGGGCCCGATTTGGAGTCGACGATGAAAGACTGGCTGGACGAGATCAAGTGGAACAGCGATGGCCTGGTACCGGCGATCGCCCAGGACCACAAGACCGGACGCGTTTTGATGATGGCCTGGATGAACCGCGAAGCGCTGGCACTGACCGCCGCTGAAAATCGCGCCATCTATTGGTCGCGTTCGCGTGGCAAGCTGTGGCGCAAGGGCGAGGAGTCCGGCCATGTGCAGAAGCTGCATGAAATGCGCCTGGACTGCGATGCCGACGTGATCATCCTGATGGTCGAGCAGCTGGGTCATATCGCCTGCCATACCGGCCGTGAAAGCTGCTTCTATCGGGTCTTCGAAAACGGCCAATGGACCATCGTCGATCCGGTGGTCAAAGACCCGGACGCCATCTACAGCGCAGGACACTGACATGAGCGAGACCCTCAACCGCCTGGCCGACGTGCTCGAAGAGCGCAAGCATGCAGCGCCCGACAGCTCGTACGTGGCCAGCCTGTATCACAAGGGCTTGAACAAGATTCTCGAAAAACTCGGCGAAGAGTCGGTCGAGACCATCATCGCGGCCAAAGACGCCGCGCTGAGCAAAGATTGCAGCGATGTCATCTACGAGACCGCCGACCTGTGGTTCCATAGCCTGGTCATGCTCAGCGCGCTGGGCCAGCATCCACAGGCCGTGCTCGACGAGCTGGAGCGCCGCTTCGGGCTATCCGGGCACGACGAAAAGGCCGCACGCCAGCCAAGCGCCTGATATATCTCTGGCAGCTGCAGAGCAGCCCTACAAGATTCACTGACAATTTTCCGGAGTACGAAATGGGTATTTTTGACTGGAAACACTGGATCGTCCTGCTGATCGTCGTGGTCCTGGTCTTTGGCACCAAGAAGCTGAAGAACTTCGGCAGCGACCTGGGCGAGTCGATCAAGGGCTTTCGCAAAGCCATGAACGAAGAAGAACACAAGCCTGCCGAGCCTACCCCGCCGCCTGCCCAGCCAGTGCCGCCGGTCACCCCGGTGCAGACCACCGCCCAGCAGCCTCAGGGCCATACCATCGAAGGCCAGGCCCAACCGGTCCAAGAGCCGCAACGGAAAGACTGACCTATGTTCGGCATCAGCTTCAGCGAGCTGCTGCTCGTCGGCCTGGTCGCCTTGCTGGTACTGGGCCCTGAGCGCCTGCCGGGGGCCGCACGTACTGCGGGGCTGTGGATTGGCCGACTCAAGCGCAGCTTCAATGCGATCAAGACGGAAGTTGAGCGCGAAATCGGCGCCGACGACATCCGCCGCCAGCTGCATAACGAGCACATCATGCGCATGGAAGAGGAAGCCAGGCGCATTCTCAACCCACAGGCTCCGCCTGCGCAGCCGCCTGCCGCCACGCCGCCGCCAGCCCCTGCGGTCAGCACACCCGAACCACCCGAACAGCCTCAACCGCCGCGAGCCCCATGAGCGAAAATCCGGAACACGACCAGCCGATGCCGCTGGTCTCGCACCTGACCGAACTGCGAACCCGTCTGCTGCGCTGCGTGGCGGTCATTTTCTTGATCTTCGCCGGGCTGTTCTCTTTCGCCCAGCAGATCTACACGCTGGTTTCCGCACCGCTGCGCGATCACCTGCCGGCCAATGCCACGATGATCGCCACCGATGTGGCCTCGCCGTTCCTGACGCCATTCAAGCTGACCATGATCGTCTCGCTGTTCCTGGCGATTCCGTTCATTCTTCAGCAGATCTGGGGCTTCATCGCCCCGGGGCTGTATCGCCATGAAAAGCGCATCGCCATTCCGCTGCTGGTGTCGAGCATCCTGCTGTTCTATGCCGGCATGGCATTCGCCTACTTCCTGGTGTTTCCACTGATGTTCAGCTTCTTCGCCGCCGCCACCCCAGCCGGCGTGGAGATGATGACCGACATCGCCAGCTACCTCGACTTCGTCATGACCCTGTTCTTCGCCTTCGGCGTCGCCTTCGAGATACCGGTGGCGGTGGTGCTGCTGGTGTGGATCGGCGTGGTCGATGTGAAGTACCTGAAAAAGGCTCGCCCTTACGTGATCATCGGCTGCTTCGTGGTCGGCATGATCCTGACGCCGCCAGACATTTTCTCGCAGACCCTGCTCGCCGTGCCCATGTGGCTGCTTTTCGAAGTCGGCGTACTGTGTGGCAGCCTGATCCGCAAACGTGGCCAGGCCGAAGATGAAGTGAGCGACGACCACAACGACCAACCACCTGCGACTCAGCCGTGAACCTGCTACTGCTCGAAGAGGCCGACTTCATCGCGGCCGACCGCGTGGTGCTGGCTGACCGGCGCTTCACTCACATGCAAGACATTCACCGCGTGGCGGTGGGCGATACCCTGCGCGTTGGTCGCCTCGGCGGCCTGATGGGCAGTGCCGTGGTCACGCGCTTGCAGGCCCATGAAGCCGAGTTGCAGGTGACGTTCGACCAGGCGCCTCCGGCCAAGCTGCCGCTGACCCTGATCCTGGCCGTGCCGCGCCCGAAGATGCTGCGCCGGCTGTTCCAGACCGTCGCCACCCTGGGTGTCGAACGGCTCATCCTGGTCAACAGCTACAAAGTCGAGAAGAGCTTCTGGCAAACGCCGTTCCTGCACGCTGAGAGCATTCGCGAAAACCTCATCCTAGGCTTGGAACAGGCGCGCGATACGGTGCTGCCCGAGGTGATCATCGAGAAGCGCTTCAAGCCGTTCGTCGAAGACCGTCTACCGGCCATCGCCGCAGGCACCCTGGGCCTGGTCGGCCACCCCGGTTCGTATCCGCCCTGCCCGCGTGCGGTCGAGGGTGCGGTTACCCTGGCGATCGGCCCGGAAGGCGGCTGGATCCCGTATGAAGTGGAGCTGTTCGGCAAAGCCGGCCTGGCTCCGGTGCAGTTGGGCGAGCGTATCCTGCGGGTGGAAACCGCCGTCACTGCCCTGCTCTCGAGAATTTTCTGACGTAAAGGTCAACTTTTCCCTATCAAGTTTCCATCCCCCTGGCCGATGTTGTTGGCAACACAACAATAATCCGTGCTGCCACACTGCCGGGGGATAGAACATGTATCAGTGGTTAACCCAATCGCTAGGCAACACTAGCGTCAATCGCAAGCTTGGCCTGGGCTTTGGCCTGGTACTACTGCTCACGCTGGCCATTACCTTCACCGGTTGGCAAGGCCTCAATGGCGTGACCGCGCGCGGCGACAAGCTGGGCAACATCTCGGTGATCCACCAATACACCCAGGAGCTGCGCATCGCCCGCCAGCAGTATCAGCGCGACCGCAACGAAGCCGCACTCGGTGAGCTGGACAAGTCATTGGCCAACCTGGAGCGGCAGATCGCCAAGATGCTCGAGCAGATCGAGCAGCCGACCGATCGCCAGCGCCTGCAGCAACAGCAGGTCGCCGTGGGCAAATACCGCCAGGCGTTCAACGACATCAAGCAGGCAGGCCAGCGCCGCGATGCCGCGCGCGGCGTGCTGGGCGACAGCGCCGACAAGGCCGCTGAGTTGATCGCCCGTGTGCAGCAGCGGCTGTTGCAAGGCGGCGACATCAGTCAGTATCAGGCCGCCGTAGCGGTCAGTAGCCTGGTGCAACAAGCGCGCTTCCAGGTCCGCGGCTACACCTACAGCGGTAATGCCGATTACCAGCAGACCGCCCTACAGGCCATCGATCAGGCCCTGGCCGACTTGAAAGCGCTGCCAGCGCGGCTACCGGCCGAGTACGCGGCCAGTCTGGATGATTCAGCCAATGCACTGGCAGCGTACCGCGATGCCGTGACCCAGTTCGGCAACGCCCAGAGCGCCAGCGAACAGGCCCTGCAGCAGATGGCTGAGCAAGGTTCGGTATTGTTGCAGACCAGTGAAGCGATGACCGTTTCGCAGACCGAAGTCCGCGATGCCGGCACCCGCCAAGCCAAGGTCTTGCTCGGCAGTGCCACTGCCCTGGCGCTGGCGCTGGGCCTGCTGGCGGCCTGGATCATCACCCGGCAGATCATCGTCCCGCTGCGCCAGACCCTTGCCGCTGCCGAACGCGTGGCCAACGGCGACCTGCGCCAGGACCTGCCAACCAACCGTCGTGACGAGCTGGGCCAGCTGCAAGCGAGCATGCAGCGCATGACCCAGGGCCTGCGCGAGCTGATCGGCGGCATTGGCGACGGCGTAACCCAGATCGCCAGTGCTGCCGAGCAACTGTCGGCCGTCACCGAGCAGACCAGCGCCGGGGTCAACAATCAGAAGGTCGAGACCGATCAGGTCGCCACCGCCATGAACGAGATGGCCGCTACCGTGCATGAAGTGGCGCGCAACGCCGAACAAGCTTCCGAGGCCGCAGCGATGGCCGACCAGCAGGCCCGTGAAGGTGATCGGGTGGTCAGCGAAGCGGTCAACCAGATCGAGCGCCTGGCCAGCGAAGTGGTCAACTCCAGTGAGGCGATGAATCAGCTCAAGGCAGAAAGCGACAAGATCGGCAGCGTGCTGGATGTCATCAAGTCGGTGGCCCAGCAGACCAACCTGCTGGCCCTCAACGCAGCGATCGAAGCAGCACGCGCCGGAGAGGCCGGGCGTGGTTTCGCCGTGGTCGCCGATGAGGTGCGCAGCCTGGCCCAGCGCACCCAGCAATCCACCGAAGAAATCGAAGAGTTGATTGCCGGCCTGCAAAGTGGCACCCAGCGGGTAGCCAGCGTCATGGACGCCAGCCGCCAGTTGACCGACAGCAGCGTCGAGCTGACCCGGCGCGCCGGCTCCTCGCTTGAGACGATCACCCACACGGTATCGTCCATCCAGGCGATGAACCAGCAGATAGCCACTGCGGCAGAGCAACAGAGCGCCACCGCCGAGGAAATCAATCGCAGCGTGATGAACGTGCGTGACATTTCCGACCAGACCTCGGCGGCGAGTGAAGAAACCGCCAGCTCAAGCGTCGAACTGGCACGCTTGGGGACGCACCTGCAAGGCCTGGTCGGGCGCTTCAGGCTCTGAAGCGGGTCGGCCCGCGCCCGGTGGCCGCTGTCGCCGGGTAACTTTTCCTACAGCCGCTTGGGAAGCGTCCTACCTGATTATCAGGTCAAGTCCTACAGTCTCTGCGCCGATGACACGGGATGGACTGCCGGCCATGTGCCAGCACTTCATCCTTTTCATATGGACGGAGACTCACCATGTTCAGCTACCTCAACCGCAGGCTCGGCAATGTCGGCGTGGCCCTCAAGCTCGCCTTGGGCTTCGCCATCGTGCTGGTGCTCACCCTGGCCACCACCATCAGCGGCTGGCGGGCCCTGGATGACGCCATCATCCGCTCCGAACAGCTCAGCGAGATTGGCCAGCTCACCGACTTCGTCAAGGACATGCGCGCAGAACGCATCACCTTTCGGGTATTGGGCGATGACGTCAGCAAAGCGCGCATCCAGAAAATCATTGGCCAGTTGGACAGTATGCTGAGCATGATGCAGCAGCGCTCCACGGTCGAGGAGTCGCGCAAGGCCATCACCGCCAACCTGGAACTGGTCGAGCGGCTGCGCGAAGACTTCGTTGAACTGCAGAAAGTCGTGGCCAACCGCAGCGCCCTGCGCGACACGATGCTGGCCCAGGCGCAGAAGCTGGTGAAGGTCATCGACGACCTGCAAACCCAAGCGTTGCTGAAAATGCCCGCCGATGCCCAAGGCAATGTGCTTGGGATGATGGATTCGCTCAGCCGCCATGTTGACGCTGCCAGCCAGCAGAGCCAGATGCCGGCCTACAGCTTCGAGCCCGTCGAGTCTTTCGCCAAGGTCGGTGATGCGGCCCTGGACGCCGCCGATGCCAGCCTTGGCCAGATGCTCAAGGGCCTGGCCGGGCTGGGCTTGTCACGCGCCCTGACAGAGCAGCCCGGCGTCGAACTGGCCAAGTATCGCGCCAGTCTCGAGCAATACCGGCGGGTCGCGGTACGTGCCGAGCAATTGCAGATCGAGATGGAAGGCATCGGCGACCGGCTCAACACCCTGACCCTGCAATTGGGCGAGCGTAAAGTCGAACAGCGCGATAGCGAAGCGGTAGCGGCGCGCTCGTTGCTGACCACAGTCGCCCTGCTTGCCCTGCTGGTCGGGGTGATCGCGGCCTGGTTGATCACCCAGCAGATCACGCAGCCGCTGCGCCAGACCCTTGCACAAGCTGCGCGCATCGCCAAGGGCGACCTGAGCCAGGTCGATGAAGTGCATCGGCATGACGAAATGGGCCAGCTGCAGTCCAGCATGCGGGAAATGACCCTGAGCCTGCGCGAGCTGATCGGCGGGATCGATCATGGCGTGGGCCAACTGTCGCAGGCGGCCTCGCAACTGGCAGCCAACAGCGAGGACACCAAGCTGCGCATCAACCAGCAGCGCGAGGAAACCGACCAGGTCGCCACGGCCATGAACCAGATGAGCGCCACCGTCCAGGAAGTGGCGCAGAACGCCGAACAAGCCTCGTTCGCCGCTACTACTGCCGATAGCCAGGCGCAGCTTGGTGACCAGGTGGTGGGCGAAGCGATCGGCCGTATAGAGCAATTGGCCGGGCAGATGGACCACTGCCTGGCGGCCATGCAGCACCTCGCCGGTGAAAGCCAGCGCATCGGCAGCATCTTGGATGTGATCAAGTCGGTATCCGAGCAGACCAATCTGCTGGCCCTCAACGCCGCGATCGAGGCGGCGCGCGCCGGTGAAGCGGGCCGCGGCTTCGCGGTGGTGGCCGATGAAGTACGGGGGCTGGCCCAACGCACTTCATCGGCCACCGAAGAAATCGGCCAGCTGATCGACAGTCTGCACAGCGGTACCGACGAGGTAACGCGCCTGCTCGACAGCAGCAAGAACCTGACCGAGCAGAGCGTCGAATTGAGCCGCAAGGCCGGCGATGCGCTGAGCCAGATCACCGATACGGTGTCGAGCATCCAGGGCATGAACCAGCAGATCGCCACGGCCAGCGAGCAGCAGAGCGTGGTCGCCGAGCAGATCAACCGCAGCGTGATCAGTGTCCGTGACGTGTCGGACCAGACCAGTGCGGCGAGTGAACAGACAGCGCACTCCAGCGGCGAACTGGAGCACTTGGGTCAGCAATTGCGCGGGATGGTCGGGCGCTTCAACCTTTGACCCAGGTGTGCAGCAGGGCGAGTGTACCCTCGCCCCATTGCCTGGGCGCCGCTATAGCACCTGGCGCAGGAACGCTTGGGCGCGGGGGTCCTTGGGTGCGGCGAAGAATTGCGCGGGGGGCGAGTCTTCCAGCAACTTGCCGTGATCGAAGAACAACACCCGATCGGCTACTTCGCGGGCAAAGCCCATCTCGTGGGTGACGCAGACCATGGTCATGCCTTCCTGGGCCAAGGTCTTCATCACATCCAGCACCTCACCGACCATTTCCGGGTCGAGCGCCGAGGTGGGTTCGTCGAACAGCATGACCTTGGGTTCCATCGCCAGGGCTCGGGCGATCGCCACACGCTGCTGCTGGCCTCCGGAAAGACGCGAAGGGTATTCGTTGGCTTTCTCGGCGATGCCGACTTTTGCCAGCAACGCACGCGCCTTGGCCTCGCGCTCGGCCTTGTTGCGCTTGCGCACCACTTTCTGCGCCAGGCACAGGTTTTCCAGCACGGTCATGTGCGGGAACAGGTTGAAGTGCTGGAATACCATGCCCACCTCGCGGCGGTAGGCATTGATGTCGGTCTTGGCATCGGCCAGCTGCAAACCGTTGATGGCCACGTGGCCCTGGTCGAAATGCTCCAGGCCATTGAGGCAGCGCAGGAAGGTCGACTTGCCCGAGCCGGACGGGCCGAGTACCACCACCACTTCGCCCTTGGCCACCTGGGTGGTGACGTTATCCACAGCGCGCACCACCTGCCCGCGGGTGTCGAAGACTTTGAGCAGATCCCGGACTTCAATCACTTTGCGCAAGCCTCCGCTCGAGCCGACTGGCGATATGCGACAGCGGCAGGTTGATCAGCAGATACAGGCCTGCCACGCAGAACCAGATCTCGAACGTCGAAAACGATGTGGTAATGGCCTCGCGACCACTTTTGGTCAGCTCGGTGATGGCGATCACCGACACCAGCGAGGTGTCCTTGACCAGGCTGATGAACTGACCGGCCAGCGGTGGCAGCACACGCTTGAACGCTTGCGGCAGGATCACATGGCGCATCGACTGGCCCGCATTGAGGCCCAGCGAGCGAGCCGCTTCGTTCTGCCCCTTGGCGATCGACTGTACCCCTGCACGGACGATTTCTGCCACATAGGCGCCCGTGAACAAGGCCAGCGCAGCCACCCCGGCAAACTCGCGCGAAAGGTTGAGCACCGTGCCGATGAAGAAGTAGAAGATGAAGATCTGCACCAGCAGCGGCGTGCCGCGTACCAGTTCGACATATACCGTCGACAGGTCGCGCAAGGTCGGGTTACCGGACAACCTGCACAATCCGGCGAACAGGCCGATCACCAGCCCCAGCGCGCCGGAAACCACCGAAATCCACAGCGTGGTCCACAGCCCCCAGGCCAACGGGCCCGCCGCCCAGTGTCGGGTCACACCGATCTGGTCGCCCTCGGAGACGTCATCGCCACGGCTCAGTTGCAGGCTGTCCGCCGCCACGTCGAGCACCTGTTGCTCGCCGTTTTCATCCTTGAGCGTGACCTGCGCGGTATCACCAGACACCACGATCTCCTGCACGCTGCCGTAGTTGGCAGCGCGTTGCACTTCTTCGGCCTTGTAGGCGAAATACTGGGGAACGCGGTTCCAGCGCCACTCGTAGGAAATCATCGAGGTAGCCATGTACAGGCTGACCGCCAGGCCCACCAGGACCAGCGCCGTCAAACCATGCCAGGGCCACTGGGCTTTGTTGTGTTTGATCACGGGGTAACTCCAGAAAGCGGCAAGCCGCAAGCTACAAGCCATCCGCCAAAGCGCAACCGTTACCGGTCCGCCGTTGCAGGTGGCTTGCAGCTTGCGGCTTGAAGCTGCCTTTTATTCCATTTCTTTGAGCCAGTCTTTGTTCTTGAACCACTTGTCGTGAATACGATCGTAGGTCCCGTCATGCTTGATCTGGTGCAGGAAATTGTTGATGAAGTTGATGCTGTCGTAATCGCCTTTCTTCAGACCGAAGGCCAGCGGTTCGTAGGTGAAGGGCTCTTCGAGGAACGCCAGCTTGCCGGCACCGGCCTTCTCGACCGCTACCACGTTGTAGGGGGCATCATAAACAAAGGCATCGGCCTTGCCGTTGACCACGTCCATCACCGCTTCCTGCTCGTTGTCGTAGCCATGATACTTGGCCTTGCCGATCAACTTCTTGGCGACCATCTCACCGGTGGTGCCGAGCTTGGAGGTCAGGCGGTACTTCTCGTTGTTCAGGTCTTTGTAGGTCTTGATCTCGCCCGCCAGCTCCTTGCGGATCAGCAGGGTCTGGCCGACCACGATGAACGGTTCGCTGAAGTTCAGGCGCAGGTTGCGTTCCTGGGTCAAGGTCATGCCGCTGCCGATGATGTCGAACTTGTCGGTCAGCAGGGCTGGGATGATGCCGTCATACGCCGTGGATACCGCCTCGAACTTGACGCCCATGGACTTGGCCATGGCTTTGAGGATGTCGACTTCGAAGCCGATGATCTCGCCGCGCTTGTTGGTCATCTGGAACGGCATGTAGGTGGGGTCCATGCCGACCCGCAAGGTGCCGCGCTTGACCGCCTCATCGATGGCGCCAGCCTGCGCCGCAGTCACGGCGACCAGGGCGGTGACACCGACCAGCAGCCGCGAAAGGTATTTCTTGATCATCACCAAGTCCCCTAGCAAGAAAAGAGCGAATCTTATTGTGTTGGCACGACCGTACCGGCCGATGCGTCGTATCGGAGAGGGATGCTAACGCATGGCGGCCCGGGGACCTAGAGCCGGGGGGGACTTTGTTGGCCAAAATCCATCATGCGGGGACATTGCTGGCGAGGGTTCGACTCTGAGTTCCCGACGCAAGGCCGCTGCTACAAGGCAGTGCATATCCCTGTAGGAGCGGCCCTAGGGTCGATCAGGCGCCGGCGAGTGTCGGTTGGCCTTGATTCTCCGGGTGCAGTGGCAGCAGCGGAGCGTGGGGATCGTTGCTGATCGACGCGCGCCACACATCGATCCAGGCTGCATTGTGCTGGGCCCATACCTGCTCGTGCAGGCGGCTCAAGGCCACCGGGTCGCTGAGCAAGGCCAGGCGCGTCGCCAGGTCCAGCCCTTGCGGCCCGACCTCAAGGGCCTTGGCCACGCGCTCGGCGCGCATGGCTTCGATCGGTGCGGCATGACCGTGCCGGGCGGTGGCCATGGCGCAGGCCAGGGCATTCTGCCGCGGGTCGACCACTGCCCGCACGAAGCCGTCGTGCAGGGCGTGCCAGCGGTTTTCGTGGGTGTACTGGTCGGTGGCCAGCAACTCCTGCGGAGTGGCGTATTCCTCGGGGATCAGGAACAGCTTCTCGTCCTTGGCCGCCAGGCCCAGGCGCGTGCGACTGGAGATCACCGACACCGGGATCGACAGCAGCAGCGAGCCGACGATCGGTGCCAGCCACCACAGGAAGCTCGGGTTCAGCCACGCCACCAATGCTGCCCAGGCAAAGCCCAGCAAGGTCTGCGGACCATGGCGGCGCACCGCCTCACTCCACGGCGTGGAGTCGTCGTCACGCTGCGGCGAGTTCCAGGTTGCAGCCCAGCCAAGAAACGCCGCCAGCACGAAGCGGGTGTGGAAGATCATCCGCACCGGTGCCAGGAGCATCGAGAACAGCATCTCCATCAGCATCGACAGGGTGACCTTGATCCGCCCACCGTATTCGACCGCACCCTTGGCCCAGATCAGAATGACGCTCAGCAGCTTGGGCAGGAACAGCAGGACGATGGTGGTCGAGAACAGCGCCACGGCTTTTTCCGGGTGCCATTGTGGCCACAGCGGATACAGCTGGTAGGGCTCGATGAAATACTGCGGCTCCATCAACGTGTTGGTCGCCAGCAACGCGGTGGACAACACCAGGAACAGGAACCACAACGGCGCCGACAGGTAGGACATCACGCCGGTCAGGAACACCGCACGGTGCACCGGGTGCATGCCCTTGACCAGGAACAGGCGGAAGTTCATCAGGTTGCCGTGGCACCAGCGCCGATCGCGCTTGAGTTCATCGAGCAGGTTCGGCGGCAATTCCTCGTAGCTGCCTGGCAAGTCGTAGGCGATCCACACCCCCCAACCGGCGCGCCGCATCAAGGCGGCCTCGACGAAGTCATGGGAAAGAATGGCACCGGCGAATGCGCCTTTGCCCGGCAGCGGCGCCAATGCGCAATGCTCGATGAAGGGCTTCATGCGAATGATCGCGTTATGGCCCCAGTAGTGCGATTCACCGAGCTGCCAGAAATGCAGGCCGGCGGTGAACAGCGGCCCATAGACGCGCGTAGCGAACTGCTGCATGCGCGCATACAGGGTGTCCATGCCCGAGGCCTTCGGCCCGGTCTGGATGATGCCGGCATCCGGATTGGCCTCCATCAGGCGCACCAGGCTGCTCAGGCATTCGCCGCTCATGACGCTGTCGGCGTCGAGCACCACCATGTACTTGTAGTCGCCACCCCAGCGACGGCAGAAGTCGTCGAGGTTGCCGCTCTTGCGCTTGACCCGGCGCCGCCGGCGGCGATAGAAAATCCGGCCAAAGCCTTTGGTCTCGCGGCAGACGTCCAACCAGGCCTGCTGTTCGGCCACGGCGATGTCGGTGTCGTTGGTGTCGCTGAGCACGAAGAAATCGAAGCGGTCGAGGTTGCCGCTGGCGGCCACCGACTCGAAGGTCGCCCGCAGGCCTGCGAACACCCGTGGTACGTCCTCGTTGCAGATCGGCATCACCAGCGCGGTGCGCGCCTCGGGGGCGATCGGCTCGTTACCGGCACTGCTGCCGGAAATCTTGTACTTGTCGCGCCCGGTGAGCAGCTCGAGAAAGCCCATCAGGGCCGTCCAGAACCCTGCCGAAACCCAACAGAAGAGTATCCCGAACAATATCAGGATCGACGTCTGCAAGGCATATGGCCAAACCTGCACGACCGTGTCCCACAGCGGCTGGTTGACGATTTCGCTGAAATCGACGAACGACCAGCCCTGGTACGGCAGGATGCCCTTCATGTACCAACCGGCGACGATGGTCTGGCCGATCATCAAGGTGAGCAGGATGTAGCGGCGGATCGAACCCACGGTGCGCCAGCGCGCGGCCGGTAGCTCGCGCTTGGGCGGCTGTGGCGCGTTCGGGCGACCGGTCAGGCGCCGCCACATGCGGATCAGCACGTTGGTGCGCCATGGCTCGGGCACGACCTTGGTGCGTTTGATCGGCGGGGCGATCTTCAGGCACAGCCGGCCGTTGCCGTCGACGCCGAGCATCTCGGCGTCCTCGAGCTCGGCGGCGCTGCCCACGGTCAGGCGCGGGCCGACCGAAGCCTGCACGGCCTCGGTGGGGTGGGCAGCCGGGCGGGCTGCCAGGCGTTGGTGCAGCTCACCGAACGACGTGCAGCTGGCGAGTTCCGCGCGCTGCTCATCGCTCAGGGGGAGGTGGGCCAGATATTCGCCAAGCGATTCTGGCCGTGCGCTTGAGTTACTCATCGGCAGGCAACTGATAGCTCCAGGTCTCGGTCAGCACTTGCTCAGTGGTGGCCGGGGCCCCGTTGGTGGACGCCGCATCGGCGGCAGGTTGTTCGGCCTCGGTAGCAGGAGCCTTGGCGATCTTGTCGTGCTTGGCATGCTTGGCCGCAGCCTTTTCCTGCTTGGCCTCGGCGGCAGGCTTGGCAGCTTCGACCGGCACGTCACGCACCAGGGCTGCGCGCATTTCAGTCGACTTGTTGGATTCCTTGACCTTCAACCGCAGGGTCAGGCGCCAGCCCTTGGTTTCTGGGTTATAGCGCAGGTTGTTCTCGACCACCTCGGCGTTGTCGCCGACACTGATCTGGCTACGCACGGCGGTGTCTTCCGGCAACGCCGCCAGGGCTGGGCCGGCGAAGTCGACCAGGAAGGCAACGCTGCCGTCAGGCTGACGAATCAGGTTGGACTGCTTGACGTCACCGGTCGAACGCAGGGTCTGCTTGACCGAACCCAGGTCGGCGGCCTGGAATGGCGCCTCATTGATGGTCCAGTGCAGACGGTAGGCATACTCGAACGGCTTGCCAGGCTCAGGCAGTTTCTCAGGGCTCCAGAACGCCACGATGTTGTCGTTGGTCTCATCGGCGGTCGGAATCTCGACCAGGTCGACGGTGCCTTTACCCCAGTCGCCCTTCGGCTCGATCCAGGCGCTTGGACGCTTCTGGTAGTTGTCGTCCAGGTCTTCGAAGTCGCTGAAGGCGCGCTGACGCTGCATCAGGCCGAAGCCACGGGGGTTTTCCACGCTGAAGTTGCTGACCGCCAGGTGTTTCGGGTTGTTCAGCGGACGCCAGATCCACTCGCCGTTGCCCGCATGAATGGACAGGCCTTCGGAGTCGTGCAGCGCTGGACGGTAGTTCAGCACCTTGGACGGCTGGTTGGGGCCGAACAGGAACATGCTGGTCAACGGCGCGATGCCCAGGCGGCTGACTTGCTCGCGCAGGAACACCCGCGATTGCACATCCACCACCGTGTCGCTGCCCGGACGCAGGATCAGCTTGTAGGCACCGGTGGAACGTGGCGAGTCAAGCAAGGCGTAGATCACCAGGTGCTTGTCGGTTGGCTTGGGCTTCTCGACCCAGAATTCGGTGAAGCGCGGGAATTCTTCACCCGACGGCAACGCCGTGTCGATGGCAAGGCCGCGGGCCGACAAACCGTACACATGGCCCTTGCCGACCACGCGGAAATAGCTGGCGCCAAGCAGGGTCATGATCTCGTCCTGCTTGTCGGCCTTGTTGATCGGATACAACACGCGGAAGCCGGCGTAGCCAAGGTTCTTGGTGGTTTCCGGATCATGGGGCACGTCACCGAACTCGAAGCGGCTCGGGTCGTACTTGATTTCCTCGACCTTGGTGGCGGTCACTTCGTTGATTTTCACCGGCGTGTCGAAGTGCATGCCCTGGTGATAGAAGGACAGCTTGAACGGGGTCTTGTCCTGGGCCCACTCGGCCTTTTCCTGCAGGAAGTGGATCTTCTGGTAGTCGGCGAACTTCATGTCGCGGAACACCGCCGGCAGATTGCTCTTCGGTGCTTCGTACTTTTGGCCGGCCAGATCCTTTGCCTTGGCTGCAACATCGTCAAGATTGAATGCCCACAGCTGGCCCGCGCTCATCAGGCCGAGCAATGCCACACTGGCCATCAGGGCCTTGCGCAGACCGCTGCCGGGGATTCTTGATGCTTTTTGGGGACTAACAATCACGAGCAACCCTCGCCGAAAACAGATCATGAAACCAACGGCCAGCGACAAATGCCGGGTTGGCGAGCACTGTTCGGACCCCATGAGGGCGTAATGATTCCCCAAACAGGTCCTGGTAGTGCTCGAGTCAGAGTGAAACGAACCTGCGAATGCAGGCTCACGCAGCGCGCGATTATCCAGCAGGTCGCGTTACAACGCATCAGGCTGGACCAACTATTTATCGTACAAAACCCCTTGTTTTCCTACTTACAAGGGGT
Organism: Pseudomonas sp. SMSB3; assembly: GCF_052041965.1. Lineage (NCBI taxonomy): Bacteria > Pseudomonadati > Pseudomonadota > Gammaproteobacteria > Pseudomonadales > Pseudomonadaceae > Pseudomonas > Pseudomonas sp. SMSB3. Next base: position 53,551 of record NZ_JBKGGV010000005.1, read on the forward strand.
TTTTCGACCTCATATTTGTAACAAGAATGTCACAGGGCCATCATTGACCAGGTGCACCTGCATGTCCGCGCCGAACTGCCCGCTGGCAACCACCTCATGCTGGCCCTGCGCCTGGGCCAGTAGATAGTCGAACAATTCGGCGCCCAGCGCCGGTGGCGCTGCGCTGGAAAAGCTTGGGCGCATGCCGCTGCGGGTGTCGGCGGCCAGGGTGAACTGCGAGACCAGCAGCAAGCCGCCCGCGACATCCTTGAGCGACAGGTTCATCTTGCCCTGAGCATCGCTGAACACCCGGTAGTTGAGCAGCTTGTGCAGCAATTTGTCGGCGTGCTCGCGGGTGTCCCCAGGCTCGACCGCGACCAGCACCAACAGGCCCTGGTCGATGGCGCCGACGACTTCACCGGCGACTTCCACCCGTGCGCTGCGTACCCGTTGCAGCAAGCCCTTCATGCTTCTTCCAGAGGCAGGTCGAGCAGACGCCGGGCCATTTGGTCGGCAGCGCGGACCAGGGCGTCGGTAATGCCAGGCTCGGAAGCGGCGTGGCCTGCATCACGAATCACCTTCAGTTCGCTGTTGGGCCAGGCCTGATGCAGCTCCCAGGCGTTATCCAGCGGGCAGATGACGTCATAGCGACCGTGCACGATCACCGCCGGCAGGTGGGCGATGCGAGGCATGTCGCGAATCAACTGGTCCGGCTCCAGGAACGCATTGTTCATGAAGTAGTGACACTCGATGCGGGCAATCGACAACGCGCGCTGCGGCTCGGAGAAGCGATCGACCACCAGCGGATTCGGCCGCAGGGTCGCGGTGCGCCCTTCCCAGGTGGACCAGGCCTTGGCCGCGTGCATCTGGGCGATCTGGTCGTTGCCGGTCAGGCGCTTGTGGAACGCCTTGACCAAGTCGTCGCGCTCGTCGGTCGGGATCGGCGCAATGTAGTCCTGCCAGTAGTCGGGGAACATGCGGCTGGCGCCGGCCTGATAGAACCACTCGATTTCCTGCGGGCGGCACAGGAAGATGCCGCGCAAGATCAGGCCGTGGACGCGCTCGGGGTGAGTCTGGGCGTAGGCCAGGGCAAGCGTCGAGCCCCACGAACCACCGAACAGCACCCACTTGTCGATGCCCAGGTGCTGGCGGATGCGCTCGAGGTCTTCGACCAGGTGCCAGGTGGTGTTGTTTTCCAGGCTCGCATGGGGCGTGGAGCGGCCACAGCCGCGCTGGTCGAAGGTGATGATGCGGTACAGATTGGGGTCGAAGTAGCAGCGGCTCTGGGCATCGCAGCCCGCCCCCGGTCCGCCGTGGATGAATACCACAGGCAACCCTTCTGGCGAGCCGCTTTCGTCGACATACAGCACATGCGGCGCTTCTACGGCCAGATCGTGCCGGGCGTAGGGTTTGATCTGCGGGTAGAGGGTCTGCATCGCGCACTCCGTGTGAGGTTGGGTCGGCCGTGGGCCATCATAAACCTGAATTGCGCTTTGAGCATGCGTCTGCGCAAGATCATCTTATGTGCAGCCGGTGCAGGCAGCTCAATAGCATCGGGCAATCCCCTGCCAAGAGATTGCCCGATGTTCGATCATGCCAAACCTGTAGCCCGCGACATTGATCCCCGCCAACGCCTAGTCAGCAGCAAAGTCCCCGACTGGCTGACTACCCTTGAACCTGAACATCGGCAACTGATGCGCCAGTCGAGCGATCAGCGCGACCGGCAACTGGAAGCTGCTTGCCTGGCCAATCCCGACGTGGCCAAGGCCTTGATGAGCACATACGCCGAACACTTGCACGCCGAGGCCGCGCTCAAGGCGCTGCTGGCCAGCGTACCCGCCCTGGAGCCATACGCCACGGGCTTGCTGACGGCGGCCTTGGAGCAACGCTTCGAGCTGAAGCTTGATGTGTCGAACACTTACTTGATGAACCTGAGCCGTGCCGCCTCGTTGAAAACCGCACTGGGCAGCCCGGGCGACGATCCCTTCGCCACTTCGGCCCGCGCCTTGCAGCTGGCGACCCAGTCCTTGCTGCACAGCGCCCTGCAGAACTTCGAGGCCTCCGAAGCCCAGCCGGACGGCTTGAAAGCCGGCGACCAGGCCTCGTGCCTGCTCGACAGCAACGATGTCAGCCTGTTATCCACAGCCACGCCGCTGGCCATTGCCGCCGAAGACTTCGCCGCCCTGGCACGCGAGCTGGATCTCGGCGGCAAGTACCAGCTCATCCTCGATGCCGTCGACCCACCTGCCGGGCACGCCGATGCCGAGGCTGTACGCGAGGTGTTCAGCGCAGCCGAACGTTCGGCGTTCAAACTGCAGGTGCACCTCGCCCTGCTGCGCGGCAAGATCGACCCGTTGATCCACGACAGTTTGCTCCGGCTCGGCGGCGACGAGCCGGTCAAGCTCAACGGGCGCTCGCTGTTGTGCGGTGCCATCGAGCTGCTGCACACCACTCTCACCGGCGCGATGACCATCGGCATCGATGCGCGCATCCCCAGTGGTGGCGGGCGCTTCCCGCCTGGGCCGACCTACCCCTATGACGGCTGGGTGGTGCTGTACTTGCCTGGCATGCCTGAGCCTCTGACGCAGCATGGTTCCAGGGACGAAGCTGAGGCTTTCCTGACCCGGCAGCTGCCAGCGCTCAAGCAGCCCGGCGCCCCTGGACTGCTGCCCGACCGCGACCGAAGCACTTTTCTGGGAAAGCTCGCCGATACGCTCGAACCCTATACCTGGGACGAAACGGGTCAATTCAAGGTGCGCAGGCCCGACGTCAATGCCCGAGTACGGCTGCACGTGCATCCCTTCACCAAGCCGAGATTGGAAGAACGCACCACCCAGCGGCAAAAGCGCTTGCGCGATGATGGGCTGTTTCATGCAGTGCCCACCGCTGCCCAGGATCAGCAGACCGCGCAAAGGCACCTGGCCTACTTCGAGGCCATCGCGCTCAACGTACTCAACGTCGCCGGGATGTTCCTGCCACCCTTGGGCGCCGTAATGCTCGGTGTCACTGCCGTGCAGCTGGCCAACGAAGCGTTCGAGGGCATCGACAGCTGGCTGGACGGTGATCGCCAGCAGGCCCTGGCTTACCTGATGGACGTGATCGACAACCTCGCCCTGATGGCGGCTCTGGCAGGCGCTGGCCAGGGCGGCGAACGGCCGGTGGTCGAACACATCCCGGTAGAAACCCCGTCATTCATCGAGGCGCTCAAGCCCGTTGTATTGCCTGATGGCGAGCAGCGGCTGTGGCAGCCCGACCTCGCGCCCTTCGCCCATGACCACGTGCTCCCTGCAGGCCTGGCGCCGGATGCATCAGGCCTGATCCATCATGCCGGCAAGACCTGGCTGCCCGTGGAAAACCGAGTCTATGCAATCAACAAGAGCGCCGCCGGCTATCGGCTGGAGCACCCCACTCGGACCAACGCCTATCAGCCCGAGGCCTTGCACAACGGTGCCGGCAGCTGGGTCCTGGAGAGCGAACAGCCGCGCACCTGGGACGGCCCGAGGCTGATGCGGCGTATGGGCCATCTCAGCGCGCAGTTCGACTCGCAGACGCTGCAACAGATCCTGGACGTATGCGACATCCACGAAGACGTACTGCGCCGCGCGCTGGCAGATAACCTGCGCCTGCCAGCCTTGCTCGAAGACACCTTGCAGCGCTTCGGGCTCCACAGCGCCATCGAGGCGGCGAATCCGCACGGCTCGACCGCTCAGCTCAATGCCGAATTCTTGCGCCAGTATCGTTCGCTGCCCGCTAGCCAGTCCCCTCACGCCGACTTGATCACGCGAATCTACCCAAACCTTCCCACCCCAATCATCGACGAACTGCTGCGCCAGGCCTCGGCGAGCGAGGTGCAGGCCCTCGCCCAGGGCAAGGTGCCCAAGCGCCTGGGCGAAGAGGTACGCCTTTACCAACAGCAGATTCGCCTGGCGCGCGCTTATGAAGGCTTGTATCTGCAGGCAGTGCACAGCGAAGACACGGACCTGCTGATGCTGTACAGCGTTGCCCAATTGCCGAGCATGCCCCAGGGCCTGAAGATCGAGCTGCACGAAGGCAGGTTCCAGCCGCGCCTTATCGCCAGTATCGGCGATGACCAGGCAGCGACCGTACGCCTGGTGACGCGCTACGGATCGGCCTACACCAGCACTGCCCCCTTCCCCGCCGAGCCAGTGGCCAAGCAGCACGCCACGCTGGCCCACGCGCTGTGCGACGCATTGAACGACCCTGAACTGGCCACTGCTCCTGCGTTGCTCGAACGTTTACGTCAGGGGCCGCATCTGTCGCGCTGGATGTTGCGCAAGCAGCTGGGCATGCAGCGGGCCAGCTTCAGATCGCCCATGCGCTTGGCCGATGGCCGGATCGGCTATCGGTTGAGCCCCACCCCCTGGGTCGATGACCTGTCGCTGCTCGACCGATTCACTCGCCTGTATGTCCGGCTTACCCAGATAGGCGTCGCGCCCGCCACCGCCAACCAGTTGCTCAGCGCCTTGCAGGAACTGCCGTTGAGCGACGAGCAAGCCGATGCAAGGCTCGCACAGCTGGCCGACAGTGCCGTCACCTTGCAGGCCAGTCTGGATCAATGGCGCGCCAGCCCACCCGCGATTGCCGATGCCAACTTCAGCAGCTACAGCCGCGACACCCTGGAAAATGCCTTGTGGACTCACTGGATGCACGCCGCCGTTCCGGAATTCGATGCAGGACACGGCACCCTGTACCTGAACCAGACGTTCCTGTCCGAGTTCCCGACCGACTTCCCGCCTGGCTATGGCGAAGGGGTTCGGCATCTGCACCTGGACAACATCGCCATCGACCATGCGCCGGCAGGCAATCTTCCCAATGCTCGCGTCAGAGCAGTGCTGGAAAACCTGTTCCGGCATTTTCCCAATGTGCAGATGCTGGAAATCGATCGCCCCTTCGCCGCTGAAGCACCGCCGTTCGAGCTACAGGCCAACCTGGATCTGCTCGTCACGTACTTTACGCAGCTCAGAGAATTGCGCCTGATCAACCAGAATCTCTTACTGACGCCAGAGGCAATCGATCGACTGGCCCGCATGCCCCGCCTCGATCTGCTGGACCTGGGCGGCAATCTGCTGGCCCAGGGAGGGGAATTCGTGCCCAGTGCATGGCGCTTGCAGTATCTGGGCATGGAACGCATGTCGCTCATGCAGTGGCCGCAATGGCTGAACGCCGACCTCATGGCCCAGGTGGCGTACCTGTCCCTACGCGAGAATGCGCTTGTCACCGTGCCGGGCTACCTCAGACTCAACCCGCTGAGCGCAGGGCCTGGCACCGTGATCACCCTTGAAGCCAACCCGTTGCCCGAGGCGCTGGTACAGCACCTGGCCTTCAGCCAGGACGGCCTGCCGCGGGCATTCGTGTTCAACCTGGATCTGTCGGCGCCCATTCAAGCCAACCTGGCGACTCTTCAGGCGCAGCGCATCGAGCTGCGAGCATCGCTGCACCAGTGGGCGCTGCAGGGACCCGCCAGCAGAGTGCAAACCGCGACCGATCTCAGCGATTTCTGGGAAGCGCGGGTTCGCCAGTTAGGCCGTGCACCGCTGCATTTGCTGGATGTGCGGCTTGAAGACTTCCCGCCTCAGTTGCCTGCCTTCTACACCGAGCATGTCGATCATCTGATCCTGGAAGGACTGGATGCGAGCCGGCAGCAGCTCGACAGTTGCCTGCGGCAGTTTCCGCGCTTGGTCACCCTAGCGCTGTACGACAATGTCCAGGCCTTGCACAGCGTCCCGCAAGCCTTGGTTCATCTGCCATCCTTGACGGAACTGGAGCTGGTTGGCCAAGGCCTGGTCATCGATAACGCCACGCTGGAACTGCTGCTGCGCCTGCCAGCGCTGGAATTGCTGGACCTGACCGGCAACCGTCTGAGCGCTGACCTGGTTGCGCCAGTGCAGGTGCAGCGCCGGCTGAACCAGCTGACCTTGGCCGACACCGGACTGGAGGCGTGGCCTGCTTGGTTATACGACGTGATGCCTACGCAATTGCTCGACCTCGGCGACAATCTGCTGACCCACTTGCCTGCCGAAGTTCTGGCGGCCAACACCCTGGAGGGTGAACGCACGATTGTCGCGCTCGCTGGAAACCCGCTGGATGACCATGCACGGCAGTTGCTTGGCCAGGCAGAGGGCGCGCCAAGGCTGTATCTGCCGCACGGTTTCAGGCCAGGGTAGAGCGACGCCCACCGCCAAGATGATCTTATATACAGCCCGCCAGGACGGCTAAATAGCATGGGGCAACTCACATGACACGAGATTGCCCCATGATCGATCCGGCCCACCCTGAAGTCAGCGCCATCAGTCCTTTCCAGCAACTGGTCAGCAGCAAAGTCCCCGATTGGCTGACTACCCTTGAACCTGAACATCGGCAACTGATGCGCCAGTCGAGCGATCAGCGCGACCGGCAACTGGAAGCTGCTTGCCTGGCCAATCCCGACGTGGCCAAGGCCTTGATGAGCACATACGCCGAACACTTGCACGCCGAGGCCGCGCTCAAGGCGCTGCTGGCCAGCGTACCCGCCCTGGAGCCATACGCCACGGGCTTGCTGACGGCGGCCTTGGAGCAACGCTTCGAGCTGAAGCTGGATGTGTCGAACACTTACTTGATGAACCTGAGCCGTGCCGCCTCGTTGAAAACCGCACTGGGCAGACCGGGCGACGATCCCTTCGCCACTTCGGCCCGCGCCTTGCAGCTGGCGACGCAGTCCTTGCTGCACAGCGCCCTGCAGAACTTCGAGGCCTCCGAAGCCCAGCCGGACGGCTTGAAGGCCGGCGACCAGGCCTCGTGCCTGCTCGACAGCAACGATGTCAGCCTGTTATCCACAGCCACGCCGCTGAACATTGCCGCCGAAGACTTCGCCGCCCTGGCACGCGAGCTGGATCTCGGCGGCAAGTACCAGCTCATGCTCGATGCCCTCGACCCACCGGCCGGGCACGTCGATGCCGAGGCTGTGCGCGAGGTGTTCAGCGCAGCCGAACGTTCGGCGTTCAAACTGCAGGTGCACCTCGCCCTGCTGCGCGGCAAGATCGACCGGTTCATCCACGACACCCTGCTCAAGCTCGGCAGCGACGAGCCGGTCAAGCTCGACGGGCGTACATTGCTGTGCGGCACCATCGAGGTGCTGCAGACGCCCCTTACCGGCGCCATGACCATCGGCATCGATGCGCGCATCCCCAGTGGTGGCGGGCGCTTCCCGCCTGGGCCGACCTACCCCTACGACGGCTGGGTGGTACTGTATCTCCCCGGTCTGCCTGAGCCTTTGACACAACACGCCTCCAGGCTCGATGCCGAGGCCTTCCTGGCCAGGCACCTGTCGGCATTGCGCCAGCCAGCGGGCCTGCTGCTGGTGTCCGACCGGCACAAGCATGCATTTCTAGAAAAACTTGCCGACACCCTCGAGCCCTTTACCTGGAACGCCAGCGGGCAGTTGAAGGAGCGTGTACCCGACCCAAACGCGCAGGTACGCCTGCATGTGCATCCATTCACCGCGTCGATGCTGGAAGAACGCGTCACCCAGCGGCAACGACGCTTGCGCGACGATGGGCTGTTTCATGCTGTGCCTACAGCGATCCAGGATCAGCAGACCGCGCAAAGGCACCTGGCCTACTTCGAGGCCATCGCGCTCAACGTGCTTAACTTCGCCGGGATGTTCCTGCCACCGTTGGGCGCCGTAATGCTCGGTGTCACTGCCGTGCAGTTGGCCAACGAAGCGTTCGAGGGCATCGACAGCTGGCTGGACGGCGATCGCCAGCAGGCCCTGGCTTACCTGATGGACGTGATCGACAACCTCGCCCTGATGGCGGCTCTGGCTGGCGCTGGCCAGGGCGGCGAACGGCCGGTGGTCGAACACAACCCGGTAGAAACCCCGTCATTCATCGAGGAACTCAAGCCCGTTGAATCGCCTGATGGCGAGCAGCGCCTATGGCTGCCCGACCTCGCGCCCTTTGCCCACGACCAGGTGCTTCCTGCTGGTCTGGCGCCGGATGCATCAGGCCTGATCCATCATGCCGGCAAGACCTGGCTGCCCGTGGAAAACCGAGTCTATGCAATCAACAAGAGCGCCGCCGGCTATCGGCTCGAGCACCCCACTCGGACCAACGCCTATCAGCCCGAGGCCTTGCACAACGGTGCCGGCAGCTGGGTCCTGGAGAGCGAACAGCCGCGCACCTGGGACGGCCCGAGGCTGATGCGGCGCATGGGCCATCTCAGCGCGCAGTTCGACTCGCAGACGCTGCAACAGATCCTGGACGTGTGCGACATCCACGAAGACGTACTGCGCCGTGCGCTGGCAGATAACCTGCGCCTGCCAGCCTTGCTCGAAGACACCTTGCAGCGCTTCGCCATCGACCAGACCCTGCGCCAGCTGCCGGACAGCAGCACCTGGCACAGTGAATTCGCCAAGGCGTACGATCGGTTGCCGAGCCCCGAACACCCCTCCAGCCCCTTGGTGCAGCGCGTTTATCCACACCTGCCAAGTCCTGTCATCGATGAACTCCTGAGCGGTGTGAGCGCCGGTGAACGACAAGACCTGGACAGTGGAAAAATTCCACTGCGCCTAGGTGAGGAGATCCGCGCGTACCAGCAACAGATCCGCCTGGCCCGCGCCTACGAAGGTATTCATCTGGTCGGCGTACAGGGCTGGGACAGTGATCGCCTCGTCCTGCAGACGCTGCAAACCCTGCCGGGATGGCCTGCCGAGACCAAGGTGCAATTGCTGCAACGCAGCCACTGGCCTGACCAGCAGCACACCCTTGGGCCGCTCGACGAGCGCCCTTACATCACGCTGAGCCACGCCCAAACCGGCTACATCGTGCACGATGCCAACCAGCCCAGGGTTTCGGTGGCACCTTACGCCGATCTTCCGGCAGCGTTGCATGCGGCGCTGCCCGAGGCCATGGCGCAGCTGGGCTGCGACGATGCTGCAGCCCTACGGCATCTGCTTCGAACACAGCCCATGCTTGCCCGCGCCGAGTTGCGCCAAGTACTGGGCATGCAACCGATCCGGCCTGGCTACCGGCCTGCAATGCGCCTCGCCGACGGCCGTGTGGGCTACCCGCTGAGCAGCGGTGAAGATGCTGCTGAAGGCAGTACCCGCCAGCACCTGCTGGCAACCGCCCGCGCCACGGGTATTCCTGAGCGTACCGGCAGATCGCCCGAGCAAGTGCTGATGGCGATTGCCGGTCAAGGGCGCAACCGATTGCAAATCATCGAGCACCTGACCACGCTGCTGGGCGAGCGCGACCTGCTGGAGCGCCAGCTGGAAGACTGGAGCGAAGCGATTTCGCCGGCCTCGGATCAGGCCGCGCGCGCCTATGACAGCCTTCGGGAGTCGATCATGCAGCACTGGTACGACACCGCTCTTGAGGACGAGCATGCGCTCAATGCCGAGCTGAGCGTAGAGGGCGTGCCGCTGACGGATATCCCAATGACCTTGCCGGACTTCTTCTACCGGCGTATTCGCAGCCTGCGCCTGATCGACCTGCCCAGCGGCACCCTGGCCGGCTGGGGCCAAACCGAGCGCCTGATGCAACGCCTGCTCGGCCTGGTTCCGCAGCTGCAGTCCCTCGAAATCAGCCGGCCCTACAACCCTCGAGCGACGCCTTCACTGCTGCTCTCGAGCTTACCGACGATTCCCACGGCGCTGCCCAACCTACAGCGACTGGCACTGACCAACCAGAACCTGCTGTTGTCTGGCAGCCACCTCAACGAGCTGGCTAGGCTTGAGCATCTTGGCTATCTGGACCTGAGCGGCAACCGCTTGCAGCAAAGCGGCGATCGACCCAGCTTCCATCTGTTCAGCCTCGAGCACCTGGGGCTCGAGCGCATGCAGCTGAGCCAGTGGCCGATCGGAATCGGCAGCGATGCCCTGGGGCGCATCGGTCACCTGGCCCTCCAGGACAATAACCTGAGTTCGCTGCCCGCCTTCCTGCTCAACGAGGCCGACACCCTTACCCGTGCCCCGGCGATTTCCCTGCAGGGCAATCCCATCAATGAAACGCACCTGCAGCGCTTGCTGCTCAACGAACGCCCGGAAACCTCGCAGGTAGCGGTCGACCAACCGGCCACCTTGCAAGAACGTCTGGAACGCGTGCGCAGCGAACGCCGGCAAATGCGCGATGCCATCGATGGCTGGTCACAGGCGTCGAGTTCGAGCAATCCATTGACTCAGTCGGCCTTGGCAGACCGCCAGCGCATCGCCACGGCGATCAACCAATTCTGGGAGCGTCAGGAGCAGGGCCAGCGCTATCTGCGTCTGCACCTGGAAGACGTAGCGATCGAGCACTTCCCGCGCCGGCTACCAGCGTTCTTCGGCGAGCGGGTAACCGCGATGACACTGACTCGCCTGAGCGGCACGGCGTCTCAGCTCAGCGACCTGCTCGAGCGTTTCCCCTCTATCACCCGCCTGACCATCGATGCCCACCAAGCGCCCACCCCGGCCTTGGTCTCGGCGCTGCCACGCCTACGGCAGCTGACCTATCTTGAGTTTCGCAACATGGACCTCGAGATCGATCAGGCCATGCTCGATACCTTCGCCAGGCTTGAGCACCTCAACTCGCTGGACCTGTCGGGCAATCGGCTGGGCACTATCACCCAGGTGCCGGCAAGCCTGGCTGCCAACCTCACCTCCCTGGGCCTTACCCACATGAACCTGCAAAACTGGCCACAGTGGTGCAACGACCTGCTACCCCTGGAGCTGCTGGACCTGAGTTCGAACCAGATCACCGACCTGCCTGAACACATCCTGTCGAACCTCAACAACGCCATGCCGATCTCGTCGATCTCGCTGTTCGACAATCCGTTGCCCATGGAAACGATCCTGCGCGTGCGGGCGTTTTCCGACAGCCAGCGCAGCCTGTCCTTCGCGCTGGACATCCCTGACAACCTGATGCTGGTCAACACCTCCAGTGAAGAATCACTGAACCATCCGCATTTTCCGCTGCTCGGTGACGACACCCCCAGACTCAACGATTGGATGTTGGGCAATGCCGTGCAAAACGAGGCATTGCAAAGCTGTTGGGAGCAACTCGAAGGCAGCGCCCTGCTGCGCCTGGTCGGTCGACTGCACAATGCCGCACCGTTCGTCGATCCCACCACGCAAACCAGCTTCTGCGAACGGGTTCGCCTGATGCTGGTGGCTGCGGCAGCCAACGCCGAAGAACGGCCGGTGCTGGAGAGCATCGCCACAGCCGCCTTGCCAGACCCTGTAACCGGCTCGCAAACCTGCCACGACGGAGCCTTGCAGGAGTTCAACAATATCGAGCTGTACCTGATGGCCAAGCGCTTGGTGATCGATGCCGGTGACACCCTGGCCCAACTGCACCAGCGCCTGCTGCAACTGTTCCGTATCGAGCAACTGGAAAAACTCGCGAGTAATCGCTCAGGCTCCGGCGACCTGGTTTCCGTGCGCCTGGCCTACCGGCGTGAGCTGGCCAAGGAACTGGACTTGCCCATTGCCGACCGCATGCGCTTTCGCGGCGCCGCGAACCTGGCACGCGGGGAGATAACGCGGGTGCTGGAAAGCGTACGGCAGAGCGAGCGTGGCGAGCCCTTCATCGAATACCTGTTGGCCAACCCCGACTGGACCCTGCGCCTGCGCGCAGATCACGCGCCGCGCTTTGCGCAGATACAGGCGCGCTTCGGTCAGCGGGTGCTGGAGCTCGCCAACGCTGACCATGCTTTGGCAGAAGAACTGGTCCTGCAACAGGCGCTGCAGGACGACAGGGATCAGGAGGAACTGGAGCTGCTGCGCGAATTGACCATCGCCTTCGTGCACGGCGACTGATCTTCGCCCATGGCGTTGACGCGCGGGTTCGCTCGCGCGCCGACGCCGCTCAGCGTCCGTAACGCGCCTGCCCCCAGGCCAGCATTGCCTGCAACAACGCCTTGAGCACCTCGCGGGTAGGCTGGGCAAGGTCATTTCGATAAGCGAAGGGCTCACGTTCATTCATGTAGGTGCTTTGCGCCAGCTCCAATTGCACCGCATGGATGTGCTTGTCAGGGTCGCCGTAATGGCGGGTGATGTTACCGCCCTTGAAGCGGCCATTGAGGACATGGCTGTAACCCGGCGCCTCGCCGCACACCCGTTGCAAACGCGCGGCCAGTGCCGGATCGCAACTGGCGCCGTTGAAGGTGCCGAAGTTGAAGTCTGGCAACTTGCCGTCGAACAGGTGCGGGATGTGCGAGCGGATCGAATGGGCATCCCAGAGCAAGGCGTAGCCATGGGCCTCTCGCAGGCGCGCCAGCTCCTGTTCCAGCAGGCGATGATAAGGGCGCCAGATGCTTTCCAGGTAGCTGCTGCGCTGCTCCGCGCTCGGCTCAAGCCCTGGCTTGAACAACGCCTGGCCATCGAACAGGGTTGCGGGAAACAAGCCGGTGGTGGCGCCGGCATACAGCGGCGTATCGTCCTCGGGCCGGTTGATATCGATGACGAACCGCGAATACTGCGCGGCCACCACGCTCGCACCCATTTCACCGACGAAATCGTACAGCTCGGGGATATGCCAATCGGTGTCCGGCAGGCTACACGCCGTCTCCACCAGCCCATGCTCGACGCTTGGTGTGAGCTTCACGCCGGCATGGGGCATGCTGATCAAAAGCGGCACACGGCCTTGCTGGAATGTCAGTACCTTGTCCATCGTGTCTCGCTCACAGATTCAGTTCATGGCCCATGCGCACCACGCGCTTGGGCAGCTCGCCGCCAAGCCAGTAGGCCAACTCGGCCGGACGTTCGATTTGCCAGGCGACGAAGTCCGCGACCTTGCCGACCTCGAGCGACCCGTGACTATCGCCCAGGCCCAACGCCGTGGCGGCGTGCACGGTGACGCCGGCCAAGGCTTCTTCAGGGGTCATGCGAAACAACGTGCACCCCATGTTCAACATCAGGCGCAGCGACAGCCCAGGCGAAGTGCCGGGGTTGAGGTCGCTGGCCAGGGCCATCTTCACGCCGTGACGGCGCAGTGCATCGATCGGCGGCAACTGGGTCTCGCGCAGGCAATAGAACGCACCGGGCAGCAACACCGCGACCGTGCCCGCCTGGGCCATGGCAACGGCGTCCTGCTCGGTCATGAATTCCAGGTGATCGGCCGACAGTGCCTGGTAGCGCGCAGCCAGGCTCGACCCATGGAGGGATGACAGCTGCTCGGCATGCAGCTTCACCGGCAGCCCCAGCTCGTGCGCCTTGATGAACACCTTCTCCACCTGCGCCGGCGAGAACGCCAGGTGTTCACAGAACGCGTCCACTGCATCGACCAGGCCTTCGTCGGCGAGCGCCGGCAACAGCTGCTGGCAGATGTGCTCGATGAACGCATCGGCGCGCCCTGCGTACTCCGGTGGCAAGGCATGGGCAGCCAGGCAGGTGGCGCGCACGGTCAGCGCCAGCTCATCGCCCAGGCGCCGGGCGACCCGCAGCATCTTGCGCTCGTTGGCCAGGTCCAAGCCGTAGCCGGACTTGATCTCGACGGTTGTCACGCCATCGCGCATCAGCGCTTCGAGCCGCTGGCGGGCGCTGCTGAACAGCTGGTCTTCGCTGGCAGCACGGGTGGCTTGCACGGTGCTGGCGATGCCGCCCCCCTGGGCAGCGATCTGCGCATAGCTGACCCCTTGCAGACGCTGCTCGAATTCGCCGCTACGGTTGCCGCCGAACACGGCATGGGTGTGGCAGTCGATCAGCCCAGGGGTTACCCAGGCGCCAGCCAGATCGACACTGTGCGCGACTGCCGATGACGGCAGCTCGGCGCGTGGGCCGAGCCACTCGATGCGCCCGGCAGCGGTGATGATCGCCGCATCCTCGATAATGGCGTAACGCCCCCCAGCCATGGTGGCCGCGTGACAGTGCTGCCAGAGGGTTCTCATGTGCAATCTCCTTGACCTGCGGTGCAGCCCAATGGGGCGTGCTTGCCTGGGCGTGGCTTGCACCACAGCAGATACGAAACCACCAGGAAGACGACCCAGATCACGCCGACCAGCAAGGCCGCCTGGGTGTCGGGGAAGTAGCCAAGCACGGCGAAAATGAACAGCATGAAGACGATCGCCAGGGCCGGCCCGTACGGCCAGAAGGGCACGGGAAAGCGCAACTGGGCGGCGTCGCTACGGCTCATGCTGCGGCGCATGGCCACTTGCGTGAGCAGGATCATCAACCATACCCACACGGTGGCGAAGGTGGCGATCGAGGCAATCAGCAGGAAGACGTTTTCCGGGATCAGGTAGTTGAGCAGCACCCCGAGCAGCAATGCCGCGCCCATCACCACCACGGTCATCCACGGCACGCCGTGCCTGGACAACTGCCCGAAACTGCGCGGCGCATGGCCTTGCTGGGCCAGACCATACATCATGCGACCGGCGCCGAAGATATCGCTGTTGATGGCCGACACCGCAGCGGAAATCACCACGATATTGAGCACGGCAGCGGCCGAGCCGATACCCAGGTGGCTGAAAATCTGCACGAACGGGCTGCCTTCGCTGCCGATCTGTGGCCACGGGTACAGGCACATCAGCACCAACAGGGTCAGCACGTAGAACAGCAGGATGCGCAGCGGCACGGCATTGATCGCCTTGGGAATCACGCGCTGCGGATCCTTCGCCTCGCCGGCGGTCACGCCGATGATCTCGATGCCGCCGAAGGCGAACATCACCACGGCAAAAGACGCGATCAGGCCGCTGATGCCATTGGGCATGAAGCCACCATGCTCGACCAGGTTGGCCAAGCCCACGACGTGGCCATCACTGACCTGGCTGAAGCCGAAGACCATGATCCCCACCCCGGCGAGGATCATCGCGACAATGGCGCCGACCTTGAGCAGCGACAACCAGAACTCCATCTCGCCAAAAACCCTGACGTTGCACAGGTTCAGCGCGCCAATGACGAAGACGATGCCCAGCACCCAGATCCAGCGGGCCACTTCCGGAAACCAGAAGCCCATGTAGATCCCGAAGGCCGTGACATCGGCAATCGCGACGATGACCATTTCGAAGGCGTAGGTCCAACCCAGGATGAACCCGGCCATGGGCCCGAGGTAGGTGCTGGCATAGTGGCCGAAAGAGCCTGCTACCGGGTTGTGCACGGCCATTTCACCGAGCGCGCGCATGACCATGAACACGGCGGCGCCGCCAACCAGGTAGGCCAGCAATACAGCCGGGCCGGCCATCTGGATCGCCGAGGCTGAGCCGTAGAACAAGCCGGTGCCGATGGCAGAGCCAAGGGCCATGAAACGGATGTGGCGGGCCGTCAGGCCACGCTTCAAAGCTTGAGCTTGCTGCATATCACGTCCTTGAATTGTTCTTGTGGTCGTGAGATCGAGGGGGCCGCGAACCGGCCCCGAAACGTTACAGGCTAGGCAGAACCCCAGCCGGCAGCAGCCCGGTGAGGCTACCCTTGGCCAGCAGTGCGACAGCGGCCTCGATGTCGGGGGCGAAGAAGCGGTCGCGGTCGTAATGCGGCACTTCGCGGCGCAGGGCTTGACGCGCCTGTTCCAGCTTCGCCGAAGTCTTCAGACCTTTACGCAGGTCCAGCCCCTGACACGCGCCCAACCATTCGATGGCCAGCACGCCTCGGGTGTTCTCGGCCATTTCCCACAGGCGCTTGCCCGCAGCAGGGGCCATCGACACGTGGTCTTCCTGGTTGGCTGAGGTCGGCAGGCTGTCGACGCTGTGCGGATGCGACAAGGCCTTGTTCTCGCTGGCCAGGGCCGCTGCAGTGACCTGGGCGATCATGAAGCCGGAGTTGACCCCTCCGTTTTCCACCAGAAACGGCGGCAGCTGTGACATGTGCTTGTCCATCATCAGCGAAATGCGGCGCTCGCTGAGCGCGCCGATTTCGGCAAGCGCCAGGGCCAGGTTGTCAGCGGCCATGGCCACAGGCTCGGCGTGGAAGTTGCCCCCGGACATCACATCGCCTTCGGCGGCGAACACCAGGGGGTTGTCGGACACCGCGTTGGCTTCGATGCCCAGCACTTCGGCGGCCTGGCGGATCTGCGTCAGGCAGGCGCCCATCACCTGGGGCTGGCAGCGCAGCGAGTACGGGTCCTGGACCTTGTCGCAGTTCTTGTGCGACAGCGACACTTCACTGGCCTTGCCCAACAGGTCACGGAAACACGCCGCGGTGTCGATCTGCCCGCGCTGACCGCGCACCGCATGGATGCGCGCATCGAACGGCGCCCGCGAGCCCAGCGCGGCTTCGACACTCAGGCCGCCGCACGCGATGGCAGCGGCGTACAGGTCTTCAGCCTGGAACAGACCACGCAAGGCGTAAGCGCTGGACGCCTGGGTGCCATTGAGCAGCGCCAGGCCTTCCTTGGCGGCCAGGGTCAGCGGCTCGAGGCCCGCCAGCGCCAGCGCTTCGCCGGCCGACAGCCACTGCCCGCGATGACGCGCCTTGCCCTCGCCGAGCAACACCAGCGACATGTGCGCCAACGGCGCAAGGTCACCGGACGCGCCCACCGAGCCCTTGAGCGGGATGTGCGGATAGACCTCGGCGTTGACCAGGGCGATCAGCGCGTCGATGACCTTGCGCCGGATACCGGAGAAACCCCGGCTGAGGCTGTTGATCTTCAGCACCATGATCAGCCGCACCAGGTCGTCGTCCAGCGGCGCGCCGATGCCCGCGGCATGCGACAGCACCAGCGAGCGCTGCAGGTTTTCCAGGTCATGGCTGGCGATGCGGGTCGACGCCAGCAGCCCGAAGCCGGTGTTGATACCGTAGGCGGTACGGTCCTGGGCAATGATCTGCTCGACGCAGGCGACACTGGCATCGATCGCCGCTGCGGCGCTGGCGTCGAGCTGCAAACGTACCGGGGCAGCATGGATGGCGCGTAGCTGAGCCAGGGTCAAGGTGCCTGGCTTGAGGGTCAATTCGGTCACTTCGCTACTCCAATGGCAGGGGCCCGCAGGCCCTCTTGTTATTCAGTATGGGACAACGGCCTGCGCTCAGCCGGTGATCATCGGCAGGTCCAGCCCCTGCTCCTTGGCGCATTCGATGGCAATGTCGTAGCCGGCATCGGCATGGCGCATCACCCCGGTCCCTGGGTCGTTGGTCAACACCCGGGCGATACGCTCGGCGGCTTCGTCGGTGCCGTCACAGACGATGACCATGCCCGAGTGCTGCGAGAAGCCCATGCCGACGCCACCCCCATGATGCAACGACACCCAGGTGGCACCGCCGGCGGTGTTGAGCAAGGCATTGAGCAACGGCCAGTCGGACACGGCATCGGAGCCATCGCGCATGGCTTCGGTCTCCCGATTGGGGCTCGACACCGACCCTGAATCGAGGTGATCGCGGCCGATTACCACCGGCGCCGACAGCTCGCCGCTGCGCACCATTTCGTTGAATGCCAGGCCGAGCTTGGCGCGCAGCCCCAGGCCCACCCAGCAGATGCGCGCCGGCAAGCCCTGGAAGCTGATGCGCTCGCGCGCCATGTCGAGCCAGCGGTGCAGATGGGCGTCATCGGGAATCAGTTGCTTGACCTTGGCGTCGGTCTTGTAGATGTCCTCGGCATCACCCGACAGCGCCGCCCAGCGGAACGGGCCGATGCCACGGCAGAACAGCGGGCGAATGTACGCCGGCACGAAACCCGGGAAATCGAAGGCGTTGGCCACGCCTTGTTCCTTGGCCATCTGGCGGATGTTGTTACCGTAATCGAAGATTGGGACGCCCTGCTTCTGGAAATCGAGCATGGCCTGCACGTGCACGGCCATCGACTGCTTGGCGGCCTTGACGGTCGCGGCCGGGTCGCTCTGCGCGCGCTCACGGTACTGCTCCCAGGTCCAGCCGGCCGGCAGGTAGCCATTGAGCGGATCGTGGGCGCTGGTCTGGTCGGTGACCATGTCCGGACGCACGCCGCGCTTGACCAGCTCCGGCAGGATCTGGGCAGCGTTGCCATGCAGGGCGATGGAGATCGCCTGACCTGCGGCGGTGTAGCGGGCGATGCGTGCGAGGGCGTCGTCCAGGTCAGCGGCCTGCTCGTCGACGTAGCGGGTTTCGAGGCGGAAGTCGATGCGGCTTTGCTGGCATTCGATGTTCAGCGAGCAAGCGCCGGCCAGGGTCGCCGCCAGCGGCTGCGCGCCGCCCATGCCGCCGAGCCCTGCGGTCAGCACCCACTTGCCCTTGAGGCTGCCGCCGTAGTGCTGGCGCCCAGCTTCGACGAAGGTTTCATAGGTGCCTTGGACGATGCCTTGGCTGCCGATGTAGATCCAGCTGCCGGCGGTCATCTGGCCGTACATGGCCAGCCCCCTGGCGTCGAGTTCGTTGAAATGTTCCCAGCTGGCCCAGTGCGGTACCAGGTTGGAGTTGGCGATCAGCACACGTGGCGCATTGCGGTGGGTCTTGAACACCCCTACCGGCTTGCCCGATTGCACCAGCAGGGTTTCGTCGTCTTCCAGGCGGGTCAGGGTTTCGACAAGCTTGTCATAGCAGGCCCAGTTGCGCGCGGCGCGGCCAATGCCGCCATACACCACCAGCTCTTTGGGGTTCTCGGCGACCTGTGGGTCGAGGTTGTTCATCAACATGCGCAGGGGCGCTTCGGTCAGCCAGCTTTTGGCGGTCAGCGTATTGCCACGTGGCGCACGGATTTCAACGTCACGGTATTTATTGTTGTCAGTCACGGGAAGGTCCTTGGCGGGTGTCCGCAGGCAGATGTGTCGTCGCAGCTATACAAACACATCTTTACTTGTATGTACAAGCACGGACAAGCCGCAAGCTTGCCGCTTACGGCCCGCCGCTTACCGCAACGTGAGTTCTACCAAGCAGAAGCGGCCGTTTGCCTTGAGGAACTGAAGGTGGTCGTTGTCGTCCAGACGCAGGCAGTCGTACAAGCCAAGCGGGTGAACCGCCTGACCAGGCAGCGCCACCTCGACGCAGGCACTGGCCGCGAACAGCAGTAGCGTATCTGCCGAGCTGTACAGGTGATGGGTGCCATCGAACCACTGCAAGCGCGCGCGGTAGCGCTGCGGCGCATAGATCAGGTTGAAATCGCGGATCGGCCCGCCCAGCAGGTGACAATTGACCTGGCTCTCACCGGCAAACGCGAACGCGTCGTACGCCAGCAGCGGTCGGCTGAGCTGGCCGTCGACCAGCAAGCGCATGCCATCGCCTTGCAACACGCTGATGATCCGCTGATAACCGGTAAACACCGAGAAACCGCCCGACTCGGCGATGTCGGCAATCGACAGGCGCCAGCCGAAACCCTCCAGGCCTTGGCCATCGTCGCGGGTGATCTCTTCGGTGAAACCGCCGCCGTTCTTCCATGGCATGCGTGGATAATCCCGGGCCCGCAGCACCTGCAGACGCGTCATTTGCTGAAGCGCCCTTCGAGGCGATGACGCGAGCCCGGATGAATCAGGCGCGCGGCGGTGACCGGCTGGCGACCCGACCAGGTGCGCCGCCGAATCAACAGGCACGGCTCGCCGCGCTCGATCTGCAGCAGACGACACTCCTCCGGGTCGGCCAGAATCGCCTCGACCACGTGCTCGCCTTCGGTCAGCGGCGCGACCTGGGAAAGGTAGGCATAAGGCGTCTGACGGGTGAAGTCCTGCTTGAGGTAGTCCGGTGCGATGGCCGCGTTGACGTAACGGTCCTCGATCTGTACCGGCACGCCGTTCTCGAAATGCACGATCAGCGAATGAAAAACCCGTTGGCCCTCACGCATGTCCAGTGCCAGGGCCCGCTCGGACCCAGCGGCCTCTTCGACCAGCGTGATCACCTGACAGCTATGGGCATGGCCGCGGCCGGCGATTTCATCGGCGATGTTGTTGACCTCGAACAAGGCCGAGCGGGTCTTGGGCTCGGCGACGAAGGTGCCTACCCCCTGCATGCGCACCAGCAGGCCGTCGGCGGTCAGCTCGCGCAGCGCGCGGTTGATGGTCATGCGGCTGAAGCCCAGCTGGCTGACCAGCTCACTTTCCGACGGCACCCGATGGTGCGCGGGCCAGCTGCCATTTTCGATCTGCTGGACAATCATCTGCTTGACCCGGGCGTACAGCGGCGCCGGGCCTTCACCTATACGGGTGGCCAGCGCGGAGACAGGAGGTGTCGGCACGGCGTTGAGTCCTTGAGCAATGGAATGGTGGCTAGCTTGCCGCAGTTTACCCGGCAGGCAAACGCCTGTATATGTATATACAAGTACAACTACAACAGGACCCTCGCAGATGCCCGCGTATTTTGCAGAACGTGCCCTGCTGCCCAGCGGCTGGGCGACCAATGTGCGTCTGGAGGTTGGCAGCGACGGCCTGCTCAGCCGCATCGACGTCGGCGGCACCGCCGAATCGGCGCAGCGCCTTGCCGGGCCGCTGCTGCCAGGCATGCCCAACCTGCACTCCCATGCCTTTCAGCGCGCCATGGCCGGGCTGGCCGAGGTCGCCGGCAATCCCAACGACAGCTTCTGGACCTGGCGCGAGTTGATGTACCGCTTGGTCGGCAAGGTCACCCCAGCGCAGCTGCAGGTGATCGCCACTCAGCTCTATATCGAGATGCTCAAGGCTGGCTATACCTCGGTGGCCGAATTCCATTATGTGCACCATGACCCGGCAGGTAGCGCTTACGCCGAGCGTACCGAGCTGTCGCGGTGCATCAGCCTTGCGGCGGCCAGCAGCGGCATCGGCTTGACCTTGTTACCGGTGCTGTACAGCCACGCAGGCTTCGGCGGTCAGGCAGCCACATCCGGGCAACGGCGTTTTATCCAGTCCACTGAGCAATACCTGCACCTGCACGCCGAGCTGGGGCCGATCCTGAGGGCGCAACCAGCGCAGCGCCTGGGCCTGTGCTTCCATTCGCTACGGGCGGTGACGCCCGAACAGATCCACGAGGTGCTGGCCGCCAGCGATCAGCAGTGCCCGGTGCATATCCATATTGCCGAGCAGCAGAAGGAAGTGGATGACTGCCTGGCCTGGAGTGGGCTGCGGCCCTTGCAGTGGCTCTATGAGCATGTCGACGTGGACCGGCGCTGGTGCCTGGTGCATGCCACCCATGCCGATGCCCATGAAGTCAGCGCGATGGCGCGCAGCGGCGCGGTGGCAGGCCTGTGCCCGAGCACCGAAGCCAACCTGGGTGACGGCATCTTCCCGGCCGCGGCGTTTCTCGAACAGGGTGGGCGTATGGGCATAGGCTCGGACAGCCATGTGTCGGTGAGCGTGGTCGAGGAGTTGCGCTGGCTGGAGTACGGTCAGCGCCTGCGCGATCAACGCCGCAATCGCCTGTACCGCCCTGACCAGCCGAGCATCGGCCGCACCCTCTTCGACGCGGCGCTGGCCGGTGGCGCGCAGGCGCTGGGGCAGCCGATCGGCGCTTTGGCGGTCGGCCAGCGTGCGGACTGGTTGGTGCTCGATGGGCAGGACCCTTATCTCGCCACCGCCGAGGACGATGCGATTCTAAACCGCTGGTTGTTCGCCGGCGGTGATCGTCAGGTCCGGGATGTGATGGTCAACGGCACCTGGGTGATACGCCAAGGACACCACGCTCAGGAGGTCGATAGCGCGCAGGCTTTTGCCCAGGTGCTCAGGCAACTGCTGGGCTGACTCACCGGGCCGTTCGCAGCGGCCCACTGGCTCAGTGCATCTTGACGATCTGCCGGTCTGGCGTTCGCCAGATCAGACGACTGGTGTCGTAACCCTGCTGGCGGGCCTTGGACATCAAGCTCTCGCGCTGCCAGGGTGCCAGGGTCGGGGTACGCGACAGAATCCACAGGTACTTGCGATCCGGGCTGCCGACAATCGCGGTGTGGTACTGGCTATCGACGTAGAGAATCCAGTACTCGCCGCGGGTCAGGCCAGGTACCAGGCGGGTGAACCAGTTATCGAACTCGACCCACAACCGGTCGGTGTGTCCAGGCTCCTGGATATTGGCGTGGCCTTCGGCGCGCAGCCATTCATCGCCCAGCGTGCGGCAGCGGTTGAGCACGCCGTAGGAGCCATCAGGCTTGAGGTTGTAATGCGCTTCGGACTGGGCGCAATCGGCCTGGTACTGCATCGGCAGACGCGCCAGTTCGTACCACTTGCCTTGATAGCGCTTGAGGTCGACGTCGCCTGCGGTCTTTGGCGCCAGCGGATCGTTGGCCGAAGTGGCACAGCCGCCGAGCAGCAGCACCAGGCACACCCCCAGCAGCACATGTAGACGCTTCATTTGAGGCCCTGCCCGGAATACATCAATACCTTGTCGGCTGCGTATTGCACGCTGATGAAGCTGGCCTCGTCGCCCCAGGTGCAACTGCTCATGCCCAGCGCGCCGGAGCATTCGGTAGGCTTGCCAAGCAATTGCTCGACCTCGGGCTTGGTCATGCCGGCCTTGAGCTTGGAATAGTTTTCCTGGTTGATCTTGCTGCACGCACTGAGCACGACGCACAGCGACAACAGGGCGAGGGAACGCAACGACATCGAGGAACTCTCCTGGAAAATAGAGACAGGCGAGAGCCTGCAGTGGCCTTCGACGGGAAAAACCCTCCCTGGTTCCCTGGCGGTCGCGTTTCCAGGTGCGCCATTGGTCGGCTGGCATGAACGAAATCATTCATGTTTTGCCGCGCTGCGACGACACAGCGGGCACGCTGTGGCGCATGACCGCAGTTCCTCCTATGCCTTGCCTTGTGCAGACCAGAAAAAAATGACCAAGAACCTGAAGTTCAGCCACAAGATCCTGCTGGCCGCCGCCCTCGTGGTGGCGGTTGCCTTTGCCTGTTTCGTGCTGTTCAACGACTACCGGCAACGCCAGTCCCTGCGCAGCGATACGCAAACCAACCTGCAAGACCTGGGCAGCCTGACCGCTGGCAATATCCATAACTGGCTCGACAGTCGCATCCAGCTGCTCGACTCGCTCGCCCAACAGGTGGCTGTCGACGGCCCGTCCAAGGACAGCCTGGCACGTAGCCTGGCCCTGCCGGTATACAGCCAGAATTTCCAGCTCAGCTACTTCGGCGGCCAGGACGGCAGCATGCAATCGGTGCCTGCAGGCAATCGCGCAGCCGACTACGACCCACGCGCACGCGGCTGGTACAAGGCCGCCAGCGCTGCCGGCCAGACCATCGTCACCGAGCCGTACATTTCGGCTTCGGCCGGCAAGCTGGTGATTACCCTGGCAACGCCGGTGCAGCAAGCAGGTCGCCTGATCGGCG
The DNA here is from genome assembly GCF_052041965.1 of Pseudomonas sp. SMSB3. Taxonomy (NCBI): domain Bacteria; kingdom Pseudomonadati; phylum Pseudomonadota; class Gammaproteobacteria; order Pseudomonadales; family Pseudomonadaceae; genus Pseudomonas; species Pseudomonas sp. SMSB3. Next base: position 76,629 of record NZ_JBKGGV010000005.1, read on the forward strand.
TAAGCGGCGCCGACACTGACCTGCAGACCATCAGCAGGCTGATCAATGCCCTGGACTTCGACGGCCAGGGCCATGCGTTCATCGTCAACGGCCAGGGCAAGGTACTGATCCATCCCCAGGCCGATCTCGCCTCGAAAACCTTGGCCGATCTCTATCCGCAGGACACGCCGGCCATTGGTGCAGGGCTCAAGGAAATCGTGGTCGACGGCCACAGGCAGTTCATCAATTTCACCCACGTCGACGGCGTGCCGTCGGCGGACTGGTACGTCGCCCTGGTGCTCGATCAGGATGCCGCGTTCGCCATGCTCAGCGATCTGCGCACCTCGGCGCTGGTTGCCACCCTGATCGCCATCGTGGTCATCATCGCGCTGTTGGGCTTGCTGATCCGTGTGCTGATGGAGCCCCTGCACGTCATGGGCCGCGCCATGCACGACATCGCCCAGGGCGAAGGCGACCTGACCCGGCGCCTGGCCATTCATGCCCAGGATGAATTTGGCAGCCTTGCACAGTCGTTCAACCGCTTCGTCGAACGCATCCACGAGTCGATCCGCGAAGTCGCCTCGGCCACTGGCCAGGTCAATGCCGTGGCGGCACAGGTGATCGGCGCCTCAAATGCCTCGATCCATAATGCCGACCAGCAGTCGAGCCGCACCAGCAGTGTCGCTGCGGCGATCAACCAGCTCGGTGCAGCCGCCCAGGAAATCGCCCAGAACGCCGCGCTGGCCTCGCAGCACTCCAGCGAGGCACGCGGCTTGGCCAAAGACGGTCAGGACGTGGTCGGGCACACCATCGAGGTGATGAACCAGCTCTCGGCGCGCATCAGCGACGCGTGCGGCAACATCGAGACGCTCAACACCCACACGGCCAACATCGGCCAGATTCTCGATGTGATCAGCGGTATTTCCCAGCAAACCAACCTGTTGGCGCTCAACGCGGCGATCGAGGCAGCCCGCGCAGGCGAAGCCGGGCGTGGGTTTGCCGTGGTCGCCGATGAGGTGCGCAACCTCGCCCACCGCACCCAGGAGTCGGCGCAGCAAGTGCAGCGTTTGATCGAGGAACTGCAGGCCGGCGCGCAAATGGCGGTCAGCACCATGAACCAGAGCCGTCAGCACAGCGACCAGAGCGTGGGCATCGCCAACCAGGCTGGCGAGCGGCTGGGCAGCGTGACCCAGCGCATTGGAGAAATAGACGGCATGAACCAGTCAGTGGCCACCGCCACGGAAGAGCAGACAGCCGTGGTCGAATCGATCAATGTCGACATCACCGAGATCAATTCGCTGAATCAGGAAGGGGTACAGAACCTGCAGAGCACCTTGCGCGCCTGCACCGACCTGGAACACCAGGTCGAGCGGTTGAAGCATCTGGTCGGCAGTTTCAGGATCTGATGACAGCTGGGGCTGCTTGGCAGCCCCAACGGCCTAGAACCTCGACCCAGGCTCGAGCAAGAAGTCCATCTCTTCGCTGGTGCTCGGCCGCCCCAGCACCAGGTTGCGGTGCGGGAAACGGCCGAAGCGGGCAATCACCCGCTGATGCTGCTCGGCGTAATCGAGAAAGCCTTCGAACAAGCGGCGGCTGTCTTCAGGCTGTTCGGCGAGCAGCATCTGGTAGCGCTCGACGCACAGGTTCTGCCAGTCCAGCACCTCGGCATGCTCCAGCACCAGCAGCACGAACACCCGCTGGATCGGCAGCAACTGGTAATCCCAGTGCTTCTGCAGCCCTTGCATGGCCACTACCTGGGCACGCCGATCACCCTCGAAGGCGCGCGGCGTGTCGCGATAGAGCATGCGGGGCAGTTGGTCGAGCAGAATCAGCAAGCCGAGCCAGCCTTGCGGGCTCTGCTGCCAGTCTTCCAGCCCGCCGGCCAGGGCGTGCTCGACCAGCTCGCCAAACAGCGCCTGGGCCTCGGCATCATGATGCTTGCCGAACCACAGCGTGCTCTTCTCGTCAGCCACGGCCTGGGCACTGGTGCCCCAGCCGAACCACCATTCCAGCAACGGCTGCCAAGGTGCGAGCATGACTTACTCCTTGTGGTAGGCGGTAACGCGCTCGACCTCTTGCTTCGAGCCGAGAATCACCGACACGCGTTGGTGCAGGCTCTCTGGCTTGATGTCGAGGATCCGCTCGTAACCATTGGTGGAAGCGCCGCCAGCCTGTTCGATGATGAACGACATCGGATTGGCTTCGTACATCAGGCGCAGCTTGCCCGGCTTGCTCGGCTCGCGGGCATCGCGCGGGTACATGAACAGACCGCCGCGGGTCAGGATACGGTGCACGTCGGCCACCATCGAGGCGATCCAGCGCATGTTGTAGTTCTTTTTCAACGGGCCGGTTTCGCCTGCCAGCAGCTCGCCGACATAACGCTGAACCGGGGCTTCCCAGTGGCGCTGGTTGGACATGTTGATGGCGAATTCAGCGGTGGTTTCCGGCACCTGGATGTTTTCGTGGGTCAGCACGAAGCTGCCCAGCTCACGGTCCAGGGTGAAGCCCTTGACGCCATTGCCCAGGGTCAGGATCAGCATGGTCTGCGGGCCATAGATGGCATAGCCGGCGGCGACCTGCTCGGTACCTGGCTGCAGGAAGGCATTCTCGTTGAGGGTTTCGTTCTGGCTCAGGTATTCGTTAGGGCAACGCAGTACCGAGAAGATGGTACCGACCGAGACGTTGACGTCGATGTTCGACGAACCGTCCAGAGGGTCGAAGACCAGCAGGTAGGCACCCTTGGGATAGCGGCCCGGAATCTGGTAGGCGTTGTCCATTTCTTCGGACGCCATGCCGGCCAGGTGACCGCCCCACTCGTTGGCTTCGAGCAGGATGTCGTTGGAAATCACGTCCAGTTTCTTCTGGACTTCGCCTTGCACGTTCTCGGTGCCCATGCTGCCGAGCACGCCGCCGAGGGCGCCCTTGGACACGTGATGGCTGATCTCCTTGCACGCACGCGCCACCACTTCGATCAGGAAGCGCAGATCGGCAGGGGTATTGTTGCTGCGGGTCTGCTCAATCAGATAGCGACTCAGGGTAACGCGGGACATGTATGGCTCCGAAAGGAAAGGGGGAGAAAAACCCCCGCAGTTTACAGTGAGAGTTGCAGGCTAGCGAGCAAAGAGACTCGACTTGCGGGCGTGAGTTCAGCAAGCGCCCGCTCAGTGGTCGATTGCCCCGCACGCCCTCGGCCAACCACGCAGCCCTTTCGCGACGCAAGGGTGCTGCCACAAAAGTTCGCGTGCCTGATCAATCCAGAGCTTTCCAGATCTCGGTCGCGTATTCGCGGATGGTTCGGTCAGAGGAGAACCAGCCCATGCGCGCGGTATTGAGCACCGCCATGCGCCACCATGCCTGCGGATCGTGCCAGAGTTCGTCGACCCGGCGCTGGGCATCCCAATAGGCGTCGAAATCGGCGCAGACCAGGAAGCGGTCATAGGCCACCAGCCCGTCGATCAGCCCCGCATAGCGCGACGGATCGTCTGGCGAAAACACCCCGCTGCGAATCGCCTCGAGCACTTCGCCCAGCCGGCTGGACCCAGCGATTGCCGCACTGGCCCCGAAATCGCCAGCGCGGCGCCGCGCTTCGACCTGTTGCGCGGTGAGGCCGAAAATGAACATGTTGTCCGCCCCGACCTGCTCGCACATTTCCACGTTGGCACCATCGAGCGTGCCGATGGTCAACGCGCCATTGAGCGCGAACTTCATGTTGCTGGTACCGGAGGCCTCGTAACCCGCCGTGGAGATCTGCTCCGACAGGTCGGCTGCCGGGATGATGCTTTCGGCCAGGCTGACGTTGTAGTTGGGCAGGAACACCACCTTGAGCTGACCGCGCACGGTCGGGTCATTGTTGACCACCCGGGCGATGTCGTTAGCCAGCTTGATGATCAGCTTGGCCTGGTGATAACTGGCCGCGGCTTTACCGGCGAAGATCTTCACCCGCGGCACCCAGTTGGTGCCAGGGTCGTTGCGCATGGCCTGGTACAGCGCCACGGTGTGCAACAGGTTGAGCAACTGGCGCTTGTACTCGTGGATACGCTTGACCTGGACGTCGAACATCGCCTCGGGATTGACCGTGACGCCGATGCGATCCTGGATGATGCTGGCCAGGGCGCGCTTGCTGTGCAGGCGCTGGGCGGCGAACTGCTTGCGAAAGCTCGGTTTGTCGGCGAACGGCAGCAGATCGGCCAGGCGGCCCTCGGGGTCGTCCTTGAGCTGCGGCCCCAACGCATCGACCAGCATCTGCGTCAACTGCGGGTTGGACTGGTACAGCCAGCGGCGGAAGGTGATGCCGTTGGTCTTGTTGTTGATCCGTTGCGGATAGAGCTTGTGCAGCTCGGCGAACACCGTGCTTTTCATCAGCTGACTGTGCAACGCCGACACGCCGTTGACGCTGTGCGAGCCCAGAAACGCAAGGTTACCCATGCGCACACGGCGGCCGTTGTCTTCCTCGATCAGCGACACCGCGCGCAGCACGTCGAAGTCGTGCAAGCCTTTGGCGCGCAGGCTGTCGATATGGTAGGCGTTGATCAGGTAGATGATCTGCATGTGCCGCGGCAGCATGCGCTCCATCAGCGCCACCGGCCAGGTTTCCAGCGCCTCGGGCAGCAGCGTGTGATTGGTATAGGCCAGTGTGCCGACGGTCACCTCCCAGGCGGTATCCCAGGGGATTTCATGCTGGTCGACCAGCAGCCGCATCAGCTCGGCAACGGCAATCGATGGGTGCGTATCGTTGAGCTGGATGGCCGCTGCATCCGGCAGATTCAGCAGGCTATCGTGCATGTTCAGGTGCCTGCGCAGCAGATCCTGCAGCGAGGCCGAGACGAAGAAGTATTCCTGGCGCAGACGCAGCTCCTGGCCGGCTTCGGTGCTGTCGGCCGGGTACAGGACCCGTGAAATGCTCTCGGCCCGCGCCACCTCCGCTACCGCCCCCAGGTGGTCACCGGCATTGAAACGCTCCAGGTGCAGCTCCTCCAACGCCCGTGCGCGCCACAGGCGCAGGGTGTTGACACTGGCGCCGCGCCAACCGACCACTGGCGTGTCATACGCCACCGCTCGCACCGTCTCACCCGGCGTCCACACCTGACGCTGTTGGCCGTGGGCATCTTGCACGGTCTCGACACTGCCGCCGAAGCTGATCGGGTAGATCACCTCGGCGCGCTCGAACTCCCAGGGGTTGCCGAAGTCCAGCCAGTTCTCGGTCTGCTCCTGTTGCCAACCATCGACCACCGCCTGGCGAAACAGGCCGTGCTCGTAGCGAATGCCGTAGCCATGGGCAGCGATGCCCAACGTCGACATGCTCTCCATGAAGCAGGCTGCCAGGCGTCCCAGGCCGCCATTGCCCAGCGCAGCGTCAGGCTCGAGCAGGCGGATACGCTCGAGATCGACATCCAGGCCCTCGAGCGCTTCGCGGGCGATGTCCAGCAGGCCGAGGTTGCTCAGGCTGTCGTAGAGCAGCCGACCGATCAGAAATTCCAGGGAGAGGTAGTACACACGCTTCTGGCTGCGCCGATAGGCCTGGCGGGTATGGTCCATCCAATGCACGACCATGTGATCGCGCGCCGCCAGGGCGATGGCTTCGAACCAATCGTGATCGAAGGCGTGCTCAGGGTCTTTGCCGACGGCATAGGTCAGCTTATCGAGCACAGCAGCGCGAAAATCCGCGACTTCGGCGTCACGAGCTTTGGGTTCCTGAGACATGGGGCATCCTCGGGCAAGTTGACGAAAGCGGAAAGAGACAATAAAGACTAGACGCTTCGACCCGCCATGGCAGCCAGTGTTCGTCTTTTCATCAAGCGTGCTTCAATCGCCAAAAGGTTGTTCACAATTTGAGCAACTCCGGTATCATCGCGCGCCCTACACCGTGATTCACCCCCATACCGATGAAAACGACCCTGATCGCCGCCGCCGAAGTCGACCGCCTGGAGACTTGGCAGCGTTATGCCAGCCACATGTGCCATGGCTGCCATTCGACCTGTTGCACCCTGCCGGTAGAGGTGAAGATCAAGGATCTGATCCGCATCGGCGTGGTGGACGAATTCGAGAAAGATGAACCGCCGAAAAACGTCGCCAAGCGCCTGCAGAAAGAAGGCATCATCGAGCGCTTCAACCAGAAGTCGGGAATTTTCACCCTGACCCGGATGAGCAACGATGACTGCATGTATCTGGATCGCAAGAGCCGACTGTGCACCATCTATGACAAGCGGCCGGATACCTGTCGTAATCACCCCAAGGTCGGGCCGCGGCCGGGGTATTGTGCTTACAAGCCGAAGGTGGTTGGGCGGTGATTCACCTTGTGAGTGAGGGCCACGCATTCACCTTTTGATTGAGTGAGGGCCGCGCATTCGCCTTGCGATTGAATGAGGGCCGCCGGGCGCATGCCTTGGTTGTGAGGGTGTGGCGGATATCGAGCGCCGCCCGCGCGGCGCATCGCGAGCTGCGCTCGCTCCTACGTTTGTTTCGGGCCAGTAACGCCTGTGACAGACGCGCGCGGCCGCCTTGAATGAGGGCCGCCGGGTGCATGCCTTGGTTGTGAGGGTGTGGCGGATATCGAGCGCCGCCCGCGCGGCGCATCGCGAGCTGCGCTCGCTCCTACGTTTGTTTCGGGCCAGTAACGCCTGTGACAGACGCGCGCGACCGCCTTGGATGAGGGCCGTCGGGCGCATGCCTTGGCTGTGAGGGTGTGGCGGATATCGAGCGCCGCCCGCGCGGCGCATCGCGAGCTGCGCTCGCTCCTACGTTTGTTTTGGGCCAGTAACGCCTGTGACAGACGCGCGCGGCCGCCTTGAATGAGGGCCGTCGGGCGCATGCCTTGGCTGTGAGGGTGTGGCGGATATCGAGCGCCGCCCGCGCGGCGCATCGCGAGCTGCGCTCGCTCCTACGTTTGTTTCGGGCCAGTAACGCCTGTGACAGACGCGCGCGACCGCCTTGTTTGTACGACACGATATCCTGCCATGCGCCAAGGCGTACGCGCGCAAATCCCACAGGAATGATTGGCCCGAAACACGCAAATCCCACAGGAATGATTGGCCCGAAACAAACGTAGGAGCGAGCGCAGCTCGCGATGCGCCGCGCGGGCGGCGCTCGATCTCACAGGCGCTGAGAATGTCGAGGCGGACCCATGGTGGCCCACCTGCAACCTAAAGACAGGCGCATCCCAGCACCATTCCCACTCGACCGCCAGACCTTTCCTACAAACCCGGTCTAGCGATCTCACGCCCTGCGAAATACCCTACAAACCCTGTCGACGCGCGTCTCGCTTTCCAAGTCGCTGAAAGGTTCAGCGAACGGGTAAGGGTCTGCGCAGGCATCCCCTGCCAGGACGCCCGCGATCAAGCCTCGGAACTGCTGGGTTGCGCATTGGCCCAAGCCCTGCTGAACGACGCCGGACTGGGCATGCCGCACTCAACCAACTGCTCACGCACCGTCCGCCGGGAAGCTGCGGCATACCCCACCGTGATCGGTCGGCGGATGCTGTGGATAGGTCTGTGGTAACACGCTGACCGGGGTGGTGGCGATGAAGCCATCAGCGAACCTCGCTTCGACGAACTGTGCCTGCCACCCCATGGCCGGCGCCGTGCGCTGCAAAGTGAATTGCTGCTGGGGCACCAGCGTCTCGGACTGATAGCGCACCCCACAGTTATAGCGAAAATCGCGGTCATTCTCGTTCTTCGCCGTCCACACCTTCATTGCCACAGGCTGTTCGGAGAATTCGACGGCCATCTGCCCAGGCGCTGCGCTTGCTGACACCTGCACGCTCGGCAGCGCCTTGCCGTCGCGCAACCGTGTCAGCGCTGGCACCAGGGTGCTGACCACTGCATGCCGCACGCCGCCATGGTCGGAGTTCGGCAATACCCTCAAGCTGGTCGGGCCTGGCAGGCGTTGCTGGTAATCGGTGGCCGGGTCAGGTGCGAAGAAATCGTCACCGCTGGCCGACACCATGTATTTGGGGATCGCCAGACGATGCCCCTTCTCGTTCAAATACTGCATGGGGTCCATCATCGCCATCAGTCGGTCGAACTGCGGCGTACCGAGCTGCTGCATGACACCGGCTCGCTGATACGGCCACAATGCAGCGGGGTAGTGACCGCCATAGCGCTTGCGCAAGCCAAGCAGCATCTGCGAGGTGTCTGCTACATCGATCACGCTGGGCACGATGGCCATCACCCGCTCATCGGCCAGCGCCGTCAGCCAGGCGCTCCAGCCGCGCTTGGAGGCACCGGTGATGACGAAGCGGTCCACCATCAGCCCTTGCTTTTGCAGCTCCTGCTCGGCCAGGTCCATTGCCCGACTGGCCGCTGCTGCCATCGGCACGTGCAGCGGCAGCTCCGGCGCCGCCCCACGAAGCGCATGCGCCCAGGTATGGGCCACGGCGTCATCCTCGCGCAAGGGCTGGTCGGCATCGCTGAAAGTCACGTATTGATTGGGTACATCGCTGATCATGACCACGACCATCTGCGACTTGAGCGCCACTTCGCGCAACGCCTCGCGGCTGAAATCCGGGTTTTGCGCCGGCCCGTGTCGCACACCATTGTTCACCACCAGCAAGGCTTTGCCGGGCGCTGGGTCGCGCGGAATGTGCAGCTCGACATCATGCTGCCATCGACGCGGCTCTGTCACCGGCAGCGGCTCCCAGACCTGCGATACCATCTGTAGCCGGCGCAGCGTATAGCCAGGCTCGGCGACCTGTTCAAGCAACACGGACTGCAAAGGTGCCTGGCGAGCATTGCCGACATGGCACTGGACGATTTGCTGTGCAGGAAGCCCATTGCAGTCTTGCAAGGCATTGGCCTGGAAGCTCGCCATCAGGCAGGGGACGGCGAGCGCTAACCGATAGTTCATGGCTTTGCTTCCTTTTGCAGAAAGCGTTCCACGCTAGGTGGCCTTGCGTCCGCTCACAAGGCCCGAAAGCCGCTGAGAGAGGCGCCCTACATCATCTTGAGACTTGAGCCACGTAGAGCTCACCTACAAAAACGCCCCCGGCCTTTCGACCGGGGGCGTTTTCATTCAGCCTGAGCTAACTCAGTTCTTGGCTTTCTTGGCAGCGCGGGTGCGCTCGCCTTCGTCCAGGATCTTCTTGCGCAGACGGATCGACTTCGGCGTGACTTCGCACAGCTCGTCGTCCTGGATGAATTCCAGGGCCTGCTCGAGGGTGTGGCGAACCGGCGGCACCAGGGCGATGACTTCGTCTTTGCCCGAAGCACGCATGTTGTCGAGCTTCTTGCCTTTGGTCGGGTTCACGCCCAGGTCGTTGTCACGGCTGTTCAGGCCGATGATCTGACCGTTGTAGATCTCCTGGCCGTGTTCGACGAACAGCTTGCCGCGAGCCTGCAGGGTTTCCAGCGAGTAGGTCAGCGCCTTGCCAGTCTCGACCGAAACCAGAACGCCGTTCAGACGGCCGGACATCTGGCCCGACTTCATGGTGTCGTAGCGATCGAAGATCGAGGTCAGGATGCCTGCACCGTTGGTCAGGGTCAGGAACTGGTTACGGAAACCGATCAGACCACGGGCTGGAATGTTGTATTCCAGACGGACACGGCCCTTGCCATCCGGCACCATGTTGGTCAGGTCGCCTTTACGCAGGCCCATTTCTTCCATGACCTTGCCCTGGGATTCTTCAGGGATGTCGATGGTGACGTTCTCGAACGGCTCCTGCTTGACGCCGTCGACTTCGCGGATGATCACTTCAGGACGGCCAACCGCCATCTCGAAGCCTTCACGGCGCATGGTTTCGATCAGTACCGACAGGTGCAGCTCACCACGGCCCGATACCTTGAACTTGTCAGGGGAATCGGTTTCCTGAACACGCAGGGCAACGTTGTACAGCAGTTCTTTGTCCAGACGGTCCTTGATGTTACGGCTGGTGACGAACTTGCCTTCCTTGCCGCAGAACGGCGAGTCGTTGACCTGGAAGGTCATCGAAACGGTAGGCTCGTCAACGGTCAGCGGCTTCATCGCTTCGACCGCGTCCGGGGCGCACAGGGTGTCGGAAATGAACAGCTCGTCGAAACCGCTGATGCAGACGATGTCGCCAGCCTGAGCTTCTTCGACATCCACACGGTGCAGACCGTGGTGGCCCATCAGCTTGAGGATACGGCCGTTGCGCTTCTTGCCGTCGGTGTCGATGGCGACCACCGGGGTGTTCGGCTTGACGCGACCACGGGCAATGCGGCCAACACCGATCACGCCGAGGAAGCTGTTGTAGTCCAGGGCAGAGATCTGCATCTGGAACGGACCATCACGGTCAACCGAAGGCGCTGGTACGTTGTCGACGATCGACTGGTACAGCGGGGTCATGTCTTCGGCCATGTCGGTGTGGTCCAGACCGGCGATGCCGTTCAGGGCCGAGGCGTAGACGACTTTGAAGTCCAGCTGTTCGTCGGTGGCACCGAGGTTGTCGAACAGATCGAAGATCTGGTCCAGGACCCAGTCAGGACGCGCGCCTGGGCGGTCGACCTTGTTGATCACGACGATTGGCTTGAGACCGGCTTCGAAGGCTTTCTTGGTCACGAAGCGGGTTTGCGGCATCGGGCCGTCCTGGGCGTCGACCAGCAGCAGTACCGAGTCGACCATCGACATCACGCGCTCGACTTCGCCACCGAAGTCGGCGTGGCCGGGGGTGTCGACGATGTTGATGTGGTAGCCATTCCAGTTGATGGCGGTGTTTTTCGCCAGAATGGTGATACCGCGCTCTTTTTCCTGGTCGTTGGAGTCCATGACGCGCTCGTCGTTGAGCTCGTTACGCTCCAGAGTGCCGGACTGACGCAGGAGTTTGTCGACCAGGGTGGTTTTACCATGGTCAACGTGGGCGATGATGGCGATGTTACGCAGATTTTCGATCACAAGTGTATCTCGATCAGAGGATTCGGTTGCCGCCCAGTGTAGGCGGCCAATATGTACTGTTTAAGGCTCAGCGGGCCCGGCGGTCGGGAGGGCGATGGCGGATACTGCCGCCATACAGCCCCGGCGTCTTATGTCGGACGATAAACACGCACATTGGCATGTCCCTCACTGAGCAGATGGTGTGCGTGCAAACGGCTCATCACACCTTTATCGCAATACAGCAGGTACTGGCGGTTGCCGTCGAGCTGCTTGAACTTGCTGTTGATGGCATAGAACGGCATGGCCTGGACTTCGATGCCGTCGAGCACCAGCGGTTGGTCTTCCTGGGCATCGGGGTGACGAATGTCGATGACGATCTGCCCTGGCAGGGCCTCGGCGACTTCTTCAACCTGGATATCCTTGCCCAGCTCGTCGATCACATGGTCGATGGAGATGAACTTGGCCCGCTCGATGGCCCGTTCGAGCACTTGCATCTCGAACTGTTTCTCTTCGTGCTCCATGCGGTGACGCTTGGCATGGGTGGTCGGGTTCACCGAGATCACGCCGCAGTATTCGGGCATGTGCTTGGCGAATTCAGCAGTGCCGATCGCGTAGGCCTGGTCGATGATGTCCTGCTTGTGACTGGCCAAAAGTGGGCGCAGCACCAGTTTGTCGGTGGCCGAATCGATGATCGACAGGTTCGGCAGGGTCTGGCTGGACACCTGGGAGATCGCCTCACCGGTCACCAGCGCGTCGATATCGAGACGCTCGGCCATGCGCGCGGCAGCGCGCAGCATCATGCGCTTGAGGGTCACGCCCATGTAGCTGTTGTCGACCTTGTTGAGGATCTCGCCGACGACCTCCTCGAACGGCACGCTGATGAACAGCACACGCTGGCTGCTGCCGTATTTTTTCCACAGGAAGTGGGCGACTTCCATCACCCCAAGCTCGTGGGCGCGCCCGCCGAGGTTGAAGAAGCAGAAATGGGTCATCAGCCCGCGGCGCATCATCTGGTAGGCGGCGACGGTGGAATCGAAGCCACCGGACATCAACACCAGGGTCTGCTCCAGGGCGCCCAGCGGGTAGCCGCCGATACCATTGTGCTGGTTGTGGATCACGTACAGGCGCTGGTTGCGGATTTCGATGCGCACCAGCACTTCGGGTGCCTTCAGGTCGATGCCGGCGGCGCCGCATTGCTGGCGCAGCTGACTGCCGACGTAGCGGTCGACGTCCATCGAGGTGAAGTCATGGTGACCGCCACGCTTGCAGCGCACGGCAAAGCGCTTGCCTGCCAGCTGCGGGCCAAAATGCTGCTTGCACTTGGCGACGATGTCGTCGAAGTCGCCCAGTGGGTATTCTTCGACCTGCAGGAAATGGGTGATGCCCGGGGTGCAGGTCAGGCGCTCGATCATCTCGCGCTGGCGCTTCTCGTCCTCGACGCGGGTGACCACCTCGAGATTGTCCCAGACACCATCGACCGCGAGCTCCGGATCGAGGTCCTTGAGCACGTTGCGGATGTTCTTGGCCAACTGGCGAATGAAGCGCTTGCGCACCGGCCGGCTCTTGATGGTGATTTCTGGAAAGACTTTGACGATGAGTTTCATTGGTTAACAGCGCGCGCAGGGCCTGCCGAAAATGAGGGGCGCGAATTATAGCGGAAATTGCTCAGGATTTGACCAACATTTGATCAGAACCTTGCAGATAAATGTACGCAGGGACTTTTTCGCCGATGGGCTCAGGCCCAGGCGAGCGGTATGCCAGCCAACACGCCGGCAATTTCTCGACCTTGCCTGTGTGCCGAAATGGCCCTGAAAAAATGCACACATCGATACGCCCGCACTCAATTGGTGCATGACCGACAAATTCTGCCTTGAAAGGGTGCAAATCTCTGCCACGCCTTTGCCCGAAATGCCCGCAAACGCCCCCTTTTATCCCGGCCTCGCCATTTTCGGGCACTGGCATGCAATTTGCTCCCTTGTGAGGCAGGTAAGCTTGGCCGACTATCCGCGCCCGGCAACACCATTTTCCAGGGCAGCGGCCAACCGCGCTCTAGACCATCCGGAGGACAACATGTCGAAGTCGGTTCAACTCATCAAAGATAATGACGTCAAGTGGATTGACCTGCGTTTCACGGACACCAAGGGCACTCAGCACCACGTGACCATGCCGGCGCGCGACGCGCTGGAAGACGATTTCTTCGAAGTCGGCAAGATGTTCGACGGTTCCTCCATCGCTGGCTGGAAAGGCATCGAAGCGTCCGACATGATCCTGATGCCGGTTGACGACACTGCCGTCCTGGACCCGTTCACCGAAGAACCAACCCTGATCATCACCTGCGACATCGTCGACCCTTCGAGCATGCAAGGCTACGATCGCGATCCACGTGCGATCGCCAAGCGCGCTGAAGAGTACCTCAAGAGCACCGGCATCGGTGACACCGTGTTCGCCGGTCCAGAGCCTGAGTTCTTCATCTTCGACGAAGTGAAGTTCCAGTCCGACATTTCCGGCTCCATGTTCAAGATCTTCTCCGAGCAGGGCTCGTGGATGACTGGCGCAGACGTCGAAGGCGGCAACAAAGGCCACCGTCCAGGCGTCAAAGGTGGTTACTTCCCAGTTCCACCATTCGACCATGACCACGAAATCCGTACTGCCATGTGCAACGCACTGGAAGAAATGGGTCAGACCGTCGAAGTTCACCACCACGAAGTGGCCACTGCCGGCCAGAACGAAATCGGCGTCAAGTTCAACACCTTGGTGAAGAAGGCCGACGAAGTCCAGGCGCTGAAGTATGTGGTGCACAACGTCGCCGACGCCTACGGCCGTACCGCCACCTTCATGCCGAAGCCGCTGTACGGTGACAACGGTTCGGGCATGCACGTGCACATGTCGATCTGGAAAGACGGCAAGAACACCTTCTCCGGCGAAGGCTATGCCGGTCTGTCCGAAACCGCCCTGTACTTCATCGGCGGTATCATCAAGCACGGTAAAGCCCTGAACGGCTTCACCAACCCGTCGACCAACTCCTACAAGCGTCTGGTCCCTGGCTTCGAAGCGCCGGTGATGCTGGCCTATTCGGCACGCAACCGCTCCGCCTCGATTCGTATTCCATACGTTGGTAGCCCGAAAGCCCGCCGTATCGAAGCGCGCTTCCCGGACCCATCGGCCAACCCGTACCTGGCTTTCGCAGCCCTGCTGATGGCTGGCCTGGACGGCATCCAGAACAAGATTCACCCAGGCGATGCCGCTGACAAGAACCTGTATGACCTGCCGCCAGAAGAGGCCAAGGACATCCCGCAGGTTTGCGGCAGCTTGAAAGAAGCCCTGGAAGAGCTGGACAAAGGCCGCGCGTTCCTGACCAAAGGCGGTGTGTTCTCCGACGACTTCATCGATGCCTTCATCGAGCTGAAGAGCGAAGAAGAAATCAAGGTCCGCACCTTCGTGCACCCGCTGGAATACGAGCTGTACTACAGCTGCTAAGGTGCTCGGCTGCACGCAGCCGGCATGAGCACAAGGCCTCCCTCGGGAGGCCTTTTTTATTGCGTGGGAAATGCCTGACAGACTAATGCAGCCTGGATGTGCAGGGTGAGGGCTTACCCTTCATTCGAGACTGCCCATGCCCAAGCGCTCCTTCACCCTTCTTGCATCGCTTTTCCTGGCCAGCGGCTGCACCACGTCTGCCCCAGCGCCCGGCAGCGCCACGGCAGAAGTACTGCTGCGCACCAGCAGTAGCTGGAATGGCGATGCCTTCACCCACTACCCCACCGGGACACCGGCCCTGTCGCTGACACGCATCGACATCCCCCCGTACACGACGCTCGAATTCCATTGCCATCAAACGTTGGGCTTGGGCTACGTAGTCAGTGGCGAGATCGAAGTCCAGACGCGCGCGGGCGAGCGCATCATCGCCCGCGCAGGGGACACCTTGGCCGAGGTGGTGGACCTGCAGCACCGCGGCCGTACCGCAGCGCTGCCTGCTCAGTTACTGGTTTTCGAGGCCGATAGCACAGCACCACGCACCAAGTTGGGAGAGGATGGGTGCCGTGCTGCGAGCGCCGAACCGGTTCAACTGGCGACCCTGCTCAACCTTATCCAGCGGCGCTTGGCGCTGACCGAAGCGGTAGCGCTGCACAAGTGGGACCGACAACAACCTGTGCTGGACGGCCAGCGCGAGCACCTGATACGCCGCTCGGTACGACGGGCCGCGCACCGTCAAGGCAGCAGCCCCGAGCGAGCGGAGTTGTTTTTCATCGATCAGATGGAGGCAAGCAAGCTCTTGCAGTACTCGCTGCTGCAGCAATGGCATGTTCAGTCGGCGGCGCCCGCCAGCCCTCGGCGCGACTTGGCCAGCCAGATCAGGCCTGAACTGGACGAATTGCAACGGCAGTTGCTCACAGCGCTCAGCAGCTTCGATTCCACGCTCGGCACACAGTGCCAGGCCGAACTGGCCGCTGCGCTTGAGCGGCGCGGTGGCGGTGCGTATTTCAAACACGCAATGATTCGAGCGACAGGAAATCTCTGCCCTAATCCTTGAGAGCGCTATGCTCTAAATTGGTGCACGCTTGAGCCGCAACCTATCCTGCAAGCCCACAAGCGTGCACTGAAACGATTTAACCCCCGCTCGCAGATCCGAACATGCGCCTATTTCGCTCGGCGTGCCGGAATATTTGCATCGTTTCAGAGCTTTGGTTTGGTTCTTGCATTTTTTTGGTATCAGCGGATCCACAGTCCGCCACGCTACAGCCAGCCATGCGCCTCAAGAGGTCAACGACGCCTTATGACCATCAGCGATGCACAGCACCGACTGCTTCTGGACAACCTGACCACCGCGACGTTGTTGCTCAATGCCGAGTTGCGCCTGGAGTACATGAACCCGGCCGCCGAAATGCTCCTGGCAGTCAGCGGTCAGCGCAGCCATGGGCAGTTCATCAGCGAGCTGTTCACCGAGTCGACCGAGGCGCTCAACTCCCTGCGCCAGGCCGTGGAGCAAGCGCATCCCTTCACCAAGCGCGAAGCGCAGCTGACCTCTCTGACCGGGCAGACCATTACCGTCGACTATGCCGTGACGCCCATCCTGCACCAGGGCAATACCCTGCTGTTGCTGGAGGTGCACCCGCGTGATCGGTTGCTGCGCATCACCAAGGAAGAGGCCCAACTGAGCAAGCAGGAAACCACCAAGATGCTGGTGCGCGGGCTTGCCCACGAGATCAAGAATCCGCTAGGTGGCATCCGCGGCGCTGCGCAATTGCTGGCCCGCGAGTTGCCTGAAGACGGCTTGCGCGACTACACCAACGTGATCATCGAGGAAGCCGATCGGCTGCGTAACCTGGTCGACCGCATGCTCGGCTCGAACAAACTGCCGTCGCTGAGCATGACCAACATCCACGAAGTGCTGGAGCGCGTCTGCAGCCTGGTCGAAGCAGAGAGCCAAGGCTGCATCACATTGGTGCGCGATTATGACCCTAGCCTGCCGGACGTGCTCATCGATCGCGAGCAAATGATCCAGGCGGTGCTCAATATCGTGCGCAACGCCATGCAGGCGATCAGCTCGCAGAACGAGCTGCGCCTGGGCCGCATCACCTTGCGCAGCCGCGCCGTGCGCCAATTCACCATTGGCCATGTACGCCATCGCCTGGCGGCGCGGATCGAGATCATCGACAACGGCCCCGGCATTCCCGCAGAACTGCAAGACACGCTCTTCTATCCCATGGTCAGCGGTCGCCCGGACGGTACCGGGCTCGGACTGGCCATCACCCAGAACATCATCAGCCAGCACCAGGGCCTGATCGAATGTGAAAGCCACGCAGGCCACACCGCCTTTTCGATCTTCCTGCCCCTGGAACAAGGAGCCACCGCCCCATGAGCCGAAGTGAAACCGTCTGGATCGTCGATGATGATCGCTCCATCCGCTGGGTCCTGGAAAAAGCCCTGCAGCAAGAAGGCATGGTCACCCAGAGCTTCGACAGCGCCGACGGTGTCATGGGCCGCCTGGCCCGCCAGCAGCCGGATGTGATCATCTCGGACATCCGCATGCCCGGCGCCAGTGGCCTCGACTTGCTGGCGCAGATCCGCGAACAGCATCCGCGTCTGCCGGTCATCATCATGACCGCCCATTCCGACCTGGACAGCGCCGTGGCGTCCTATCAGGGCGGCGCCTTCGAATACCTGCCCAAGCCGTTCGATGTCGACGAAGCGGTATCGCTGGTCAAGCGCGCCAACCAGCACGCCCAGGAGCAGCAGGGCCTGGATGTGCCGCAAGCGCTGGCGCGCACGCCGGAGATCATCGGCGAAGCGCCGGCGATGCAGGAGGTGTTCCGTGCCATCGGTCGCCTCAGCCATTCCAACATCACGGTGTTGATCAACGGCGAATCCGGCACCGGTAAGGAGCTGGTGGCGCACGCCCTGCATCGCCACAGCCCGCGTGCGGCCTCGCCGTTCATTGCCTTGAACATGGCCGCCATCCCCAAGGACCTGATGGAGTCCGAGCTGTTCGGCCACGAAAAAGGCGCGTTCACAGGTGCCGCCAACTTGCGCCGCGGACGCTTCGAGCAGGCTGACGGTGGCACCCTGTTCCTGGACGAAATCGGCGACATGCCTGCCGACACGCAAACCCGGCTGCTGCGCGTATTGGCCGACGGCGAGTTCTATCGCGTCGGCGGCCATGTGCCGGTGAAAGTCGATGTGCGAATCATCGCGGCGACGCATCAAAATCTGGAATCGCTGGTGACTGCCGGCAAGTTCCGAGAAGATCTGTTCCATCGCCTGAACGTGATCCGCATTCATATCCCACGCCTGGCAGACCGGCGCGAGGACATCCCGGCACTGGCCCGGCACTTCCTGGGCCGCGCGGCCCAGGAGTTGTCGGTCGAACCGAAGCTGCTGAAGCCGGAAACCGAGGAGTTCATGCGCAACCTGCCCTGGCCGGGGAATGTGCGCCAGCTGGAAAACACCTGCCGCTGGATCACCGTCATGGCCTCCAGCCGTGAAGTGCTGATCGGTGACTTGCCGCCAGAGCTGCTCAACCTGCCGCAGGACGCAGCGCCCGTCACCAACTGGGAACAGGCCTTGCGGCAGTGGGCGGACCAGGCGCTGGCGCGCGGGCAATCCAATCTGCTCGACAGCGCGGTACCTAGTTTCGAACGGATCATGATCGAGACTGCGCTCAAGCACACCGCCGGGCGGCGGCGTGATGCGGCGATCCTGCTGGGCTGGGGGCGCAACACCCTGACCCGCAAGATCAAGGAGCTGGGCATGAATGTCGATGGGGCCGATGAAGAGGGCGACGACGAGCACTGAGTGGACGCTCGACAAGCAGGGACGCCTGGGGCTGCGGATACGCAGCCCCAGTCATTTCTGCCGCACCCTGCACCGATCATGTGCAACATGCACCTGTGCAAGGCACGAATCCCCTCAAAAACTGGCGCAATCACCGTGAAACCCCGATCAAACGGGCTTTCGCAAAACTGGCACGACCCCTGCAATAGATCTTGCATACCCAGTTTCGGGGGCTCTGGTACAGGCAGGCCGGATGACCCCTCTTTTATTCGCAGCACCGCCAGCTTTGGGGACCTCGGTACAGGCAGGCCGGGACATCCCCTCTTTTATTCGCGCAGCTTCAGCTGCACACGCCAGCCGCCAGCGTCCTCTGCAGCGGTCCACTGCCCTTGCAGGGGACGGGCGGCGACCACCGTCAGCAACAAGCCCTTGTCACTCTGCTGCACTCGCCAACTCACCGGTTTACCCGACAGGTCGAGCTGACCGCGCTGGGCCATGCCCTTGGCCTCGAACAACAGCGCGAGCGTCCCTTCGACATGCTCGCCATGCAGCCTCGGCTGCGCGTTGAACCACAGGTTCAAGCCATCCTGCACCACCTCTACCCGCTCGAGCCGGTGCTCGGTAGGCGCGGTAAGGCGGCCGATCATCAGGCCCACCAGCACTCCGAACAATGCCAGGGAAAACAGCATGCGCGGCCAGGCCTTCGAACGCAGGTCCGGTTCAGGGGTAGAATGCTCGTCATCTTCACGCTTGGAGCCGTGCATGTTTCACGTCATCCTTTTCCAACCAGAAATTCCACCCAACACCGGCAACATCATCCGCCTGTGCGCCAACAGCGGTTGCGCCCTGCACCTGATCGAACCGATCAGCTTCGAGCTGGACGACAAGCGCCTGCGCCGTGCCGGCCTGGACTACCACGAGTATGCCACGCTCAAGCGCCACCAGAGCCTGGCGGCGTGCCTGGAAAGCCTCGGCCATCCGCGCCTGTTCGCCTTTACCACCAAGGGTTCGCACCCGTTCCACGAGGTGGCCTACCAACCCGGCGACGCGTTTGTTTTCGGCCCAGAAAGCCGTGGCTTGCCAGCCGAGGTGCTGGACAGCCTGCCAGCCGAACAGCGCCTGCGCCTGCCCATGCAACCAGGCTGCCGCAGCCTGAACCTGTCCAATACCGTGGCGGTAACCGTTTACGAAGCCTGGCGGCAGAACGGTTTCGTTGGCAGCTGACCGCTCACCTGGGGCAACCTGCTTACCGTGCAACCAATAAAAAAGCGCCCCGCAAGGCGCTTTTTTGCTACCGGCAGGATTATTGCGCGGCGGGTGCTTCGCCGTTTTCCTGCATGCGCTGCATTTCCTGCGCGTACAGGGCGTCGAAGTTGACTGGCGAGAGCATCAGCGCCGGGAACGAACCGCGGGTGACGAGGCTGTCCAGGGTTTCGCGGGCGTATGGGAACAGGATGTTCGGGCAGAACGCACCCAGGGTGTGGCTCATCGAGGCCGCGTCGAGGTTCTTGATCAGGAAGATACCGGCCTGCTGGACTTCGGCGATGAAGGCCACTTCTTCACCGTTCTTGACGGTCACCGACAGGGTCAGCACCACCTCATGGAAGTCGCCTTCCAGGGCTTTCTGCTTGGTGTTCAGGTCCAGCCCTACGCTCGGCTCCCACTGCTGGCGGAAGATCTGCGGGCTTTTCGGGGCTTCGAACGACAGGTCGCGCACGTAGATGCGCTGCAGGGAGAACTGAGGGCTGTTGTCTTCTGCAGCAGCGCCGTTGGTCTGTTGGTCAGTCATGGCAGATCCTTAATCCTAATGTTTTCTGTGCGGTGCAAATCAGGCCGTGAGCAGGGCGTCGAGCTTGCCGGCGCGCTCCAGGGCATACAGCTCATCGCATCCACCGACATGGGTGCTGCCGATCCAGATCTGCGGCACCGAAGTACGCCCGGCCTTCTGGCTCATTTCGGCGCGGACCTGCGGCTTGCCATCGACCTTGATTTCCTCGAAGGCCACGCCCTTGCTTTCGAGCAGGTACTTGGCGCGCATGCAGTAGGGGCAGTAGTCGCTGGAATAAACGATGACGGGCTTCATATCACTTCACCAGGGGCAGGTTATCGGCTTTCCAGCTGGAAACGCCACCGCTGAGTTTGGCGGCGTTGTAACCAGCCTTGAGCAGCTCGCGGCAGAGGGTGCCGGACTGTTGACCCATCGCGTCAACGACGATCAGGGTCTTGTCCTTGTGCTTGTCGAGCTCGGACATGCGGTTGACCAGCTTGTCCTGCGGGATGTTCAGCGCACCGACGATGTGCCCTGCGGCGTATTCCTTGGGCGGGCGAATGTCGATGACCACGGCCTTGTCAGCATTGACCAGTGCGGTCAGCTGGCCGTTGCTCAGGCTCTGGCCGCCACGGCGGACTTCGTTGACCAGCAGAGCGACCAGCAGCACGACGAAGATCGCAACCAGGATGTAGTGATCCGTTGCGAATTGAATCAGGTGAGCAACCATCAGCGGTGTTCCAGGCGATTGAAAATGCCGGCCAGTATACACAGCCCCCCAGTGCCACCAAAGCCCGACGGGCCGGCGGCAGGTGCGGCTTCATCTTGCCCGGCCGCCTGCGCTGGTCGGGGCGCAGGAGGAATATTCGCCGCAGGTGGCGTATTTGCCCTAAAATGCGTGTCTTTATCATCTTTGAACAACCGTGAGTTTGATTGATGACGAGTACGCCCAAACCCCTGGTCCTGATCATCCTGGATGGCTTCGGTCACAGCGAAAGCCCTGAATACAACGCCATCTACGCCGCCAACACGCCGGTCTACGACCGCCTGCGCGCCACCCAGCCGCACGGCCTGATTTCCGGCTCCGGGATGGATGTCGGCCTGCCGGACGGGCAGATGGGCAACTCTGAAGTCGGTCACATGAACCTGGGCGCAGGACGCGTCGTCTATCAGGATTTCACCCGTGTCACCAAGGCCATACGGGACGGTGAGTTTTTCACCAATCCGGTTCTGACCGGTGCGGTGGACAAGGCCGTGGGTGCTGGCAAGGCCGTGCACATCCTGGGCCTGCTGTCCGACGGTGGCGTGCACAGTCACCAGGACCATCTGGTCGCGATGGCTGAGCTGGCTGCCCAGCGCGGCGCCGAGAAGATCTACCTGCACGCGTTTCTCGATGGTCGCGACACGCCGCCACGCAGCGCGCAATCTTCGATCGAGCTGCTCGATGAAACCTTCGCCAAACTGGGCAAAGGGCGCATCGCCACGCTGATCGGTCGCTACTTCGCCATGGACCGCGACAATCGCTGGGACCGCGTCAGCGCCGCCTACAACCTGATTGTCGACAGCGCCGCCGAGTTCAGCGCAGACAGCGCCCAGGCAGGCCTGCAAGCGGCCTATGCGCGTGGCGAAAACGACGAATTCGTCAAAGCCACGCGCATCGGCGAGGCAGCGCCGGTCGAAGACGGCGATGCGGTGATCTTCATGAACTTCCGCGCCGACCGCGCCCGCGAACTGTCGCGCGCCTTCGTCGAGGCGCAGTTCACCGAGTTCCCGCGCGCGCGCCTGCCCAAGCTGGCCGCATATATCGGCCTGACCCAGTATTCGGCGAACATCGCGGCGCCGGCCGCCTTCGCGCCGTCAAGCCTGCACAACGTGCTGGGCGAATACCTGGCGAACAATGGCAAGACCCAGCTGCGCATCGCCGAAACCGAGAAGTACGCGCACGTGACGTTCTTCTTCTCCGGTGGCCGTGAAGAGCCGTTCGCGGGTGAAGAACGCATCCTCATTCCATCGCCCAAGGTGGCCACCTACGACCTGCAGCCTGAGATGAACGCGCCGCAAGTGACCGACCGCATCGTCGAGGCCATCGAGCAGCAGCGCTTCGACGTCATCGTGGTCAACTACGCCAACGGCGACATGGTCGGCCATACCGGCGTGTTCGATGCTGCCGTCAAGGCCGTCGAAGCGTTGGATACCTGCGTCGGTCGCATCGTCGAGGCGCTCGACAAAGTCGGCGGCGAGGCCCTGATCACCGCCGACCACGGCAACGTCGAGCAGATGGAAGACGAGAGCACCGGTCAGGCGCACACCGCCCACACCAGCGAGCCAGTCCCTTTCATCTATGTCGGCAAGCGCCAGGTGCGGGTGCGCGAAGGCGGCGTTCTGGCCGATGTGGCACCGACCATGCTGAAGCTGCTGGGCCTGGAAAAGCCCGCGGAAATGACTGGCACTTCGATCCTGGTCGACGCCTGACATGGCGAGCGGCAAGTACCAACCCGCCGTGGCGTGGTTTTTCTTGCCGCTTGTAGCTTGACGCTTGCAGCTCCTCCATACTAGCCACGTCTCCATCCCCGGTACGCCAAACCCCATGCTACGCGCCCTGATCCCCATCGCCCTGTCCTGCCTGCTCAGCCCGGCCTTTGCCGATGAGCGTGCGCAGACCCAGCAGCAACTGGACGCCACCCGCCAGGATATCGCCGAGCTCAAGAAAACCCTCGGCAAGCTCCAGGAAGAAAAAGCTGGCGTGCAGAAAGACCTCAAGAGCACCGAAACCGACATCGGCAATCTGGAGAAGCAGGTGGAGGCCCTGCAACAAGAACTAAAAAAGACCGAGGGCGAGCTGGAGCGCCTTGATACCGAGAAAAAAAAACTCCAGAGCGCCCGCGTTGAACAACAGCGGCTGATCGCCATCCAGGCCCGTTCGGCCTACCAGAACAACGGTCGCGAGGAATACCTCAAGCTGCTGCTCAATCAGCAGAACCCTGAAAAATTCGCTCGCACCCTCTCCTACTACGATTACCTGAGCAAGGCCCGCCTGGAGCAGCTCAACGCCTTCAACCAGACCCTTCGCCAGTTGGCCGGTGTCGAGCAGGACATCGCCCGCCAGCAGCAGCAACTGCTGGCCCAACGCAGCGACCTCGACAGCCGCCGCGAGGCGCTCGATGCCGAGCGCAGCAAGCGTCAGCAGGTGCTGGCCAAGCTCAACAGCGATGTGAAAGACCGCGACCAGAAGCTCCAGGCCCGCCAGCAAGACCAGGCAGACCTGGCCAAGGTGCTCAAGACCATCGAGGAAACCCTCGCTCGCCAGGCCCGCGAAGCCGAGCAAGCGCGTCAGAAAGCCCTGCTCGCCCAGCAGGAGGCGGAAAAGCGCCGCCAACAGGAGGCCCTGGCCGCCCGCGCGAACAACGACACCCCACCTGCCGAGCCGCCGAAGAAGGCGCGCACCACCCTCGGCCCCTTGGTGTCCAGTGACGGCGCCAACTACGGCGGTGCTTTTTCCGCTGCGCGGGGAAAACTTCCTTGGCCAGTCAATGGTCGATTGCTGGCACGCTTCGGTGATGCCCGTGGCAGCGATGCCCGGGCCAAGTGGGACGGCGTGATGATCGGCGCCAGCCCTGGCACCCAGGTACGTGCCGTACACGGTGGGCGGGTGGTATTCGCCGACTGGTTGCGTGGCGCTGGACTTCTGGTCATTCTCGACCATGGTAATGGTTACCTGAGCCTGTACGGCCACAACCAGAGCCTGCTCAAGAGTGCCGGTGACATCGTCAAGGCCGGCGACGCCATCTCCACCGTTGGCGACAGCGGCGGACAAGACAGCGCAGGTTTGTACTTCGCCATCCGCCAGCAGGGCCGGCCTACCGATCCTTCACAATGGTGCCGCGGCTGAAACACTTCATACGGCGTAGCGCCAGGCGCTGCACCGATGCTCCGCAGGGAGCGCTTACAGGATCAGGAGTTCGTTCGACATGCTGCACTCGCCACGCCTTACCCTGCTGGCCTTGACCGTCGCCCTGGCGATCGCTGCGCCCCTGGCTAGCGCCGCCGAGCCCGCCAAGGCCCCGGCTGCCCAGTCGGGCGCTGCGCCAGCGACCGAGGCGACGGCCAAGGCGCCGCTGCCACTGGAAGAACTGCGCACCTTCGCCGAGGTCATGGACCGCATCAAGGCGGCTTACGTCGAACCAGTGGACGACAAGACCCTGCTCGAGAATGCAATCAAAGGCATGTTGAGCAACCTCGACCCGCACTCCGCCTACCTGGGCCCGGAAGACTTCCAGGAGCTGCAAGAAAGCACCAGCGGCGAGTTTGGTGGTCTTGGCATCGAAGTAGGCCAGGAAGACGGCATGATCAAGGTGGTCTCGCCGATCGACGACACACCGGCTTCGCGTGCCGGCGTGCAGGCCGGCGACCTGATCGTCAAGATCAATGGCGCCCCCACCCGCGGCCAGAGCATGACCGAAGCGGTCGACAAGATGCGAGGCAAGGTCGGCGACAAGATCACCCTGACCTTGATCCGCGATGGCGGCACGCCCTTCGATGTGACCCTCGCCCGCGCGGTGATCCAGGTCAAGAGCGTCAAGAGCCAGCTGCTGGAAAACGACTACGGCTATATCCGTATCACCCAGTTCCAGGTCAAGACCGGCGACGAAGTCGGCAAGGCCCTGGCCAAGCTGCGCAAGGACAACGGCAAGAAGCTGCGCGGGGTGGTGCTTGATCTGCGCAACAACCCAGGCGGGGTGCTGCAATCGGCGGTCGAAGTGGCCGACCATTTCCTGACCAAGGGCCTGATCGTCTACACCAAGGGCCGCATCGCCAACTCCGAGCTGCGCTTCTCGGCCGACCCGGCCGACGCCAGCGAAGGCGTGCCACTGGTGGTGCTGATCAACGGCGGCAGTGCGTCGGCTTCGGAGATCGTCGCCGGCGCCCTGCAGGACCAGAAGCGTGCAGTGCTGATGGGCACCGACAGCTTCGGCAAAGGCTCGGTGCAAACGGTGTTGCCGTTGGCCAACGACCGTGCGCTGAAACTGACCACGGCGCTTTACTACACGCCCAACGGCCGCTCGATTCAGGCTCAGGGCATCGTGCCAGACATCGAAGTGCGTCCTGCGAAGCTGACAGCCGATGCCAGCGACAGCGACAACTTCAAGGAAGCCGACCTCAAGGGCCATCTGGGCAACGGCAACGGCGGCGCCGACCGCCCGACCGGCAGCAGCAAGCGCAAGGAACGCCCGCAGGATGACGACTTCCAGCTGAGCCAGGCACTGAGCCTGCTCAAGGGCCTGAACATCACCAAGGGCAGCTGAGCCCGACATGCGCCATTGGCTGTTTCTGCTGTGCTGCCTGCTGGCAGGCGTCGCGCAAGCGGCGCCCGTCAGCAAGGCCTACTTGAGCATCATCATCGACGATCTGGGCCAGAGCAGCGAACGCGACAATCGCACCTTGGCGCTGCCCGGGCCGATCACCATGGCGATCATGCCCGACACACCGCACGCCAGCGATTTCGCTCGACAGGCCCACAAGGCTGGCAAGACGGTGATCCTGCACATGCCGATGGACCCGGCGACCGGCCCCTATGCCTGGCATCCTGGCATCGCCCTTGAAGAACTGTCCCGCCGCCTGGACGCGGCGCTGAACAAGGTGCCTTTCGCCGCCGGCATCAACAACCACATGGGCAGCCGCATGACAGCCCAGCGCGAGCCGATGACCTGGCTGATGGCCGAACTGCAACGCCGCCAGCTGTTTTTCGTCGACAGCCGCACCAGCGCTGCCACCGTGGCGGCCGCCCAGGCGCAGGCACAAGGGCTGGCGCATGTGTCGCGCGATGTGTTCCTCGATGACGTGCGTACCCCCGAGGCCATTGCCGGGCAGTTGCAGCAAGGCATCGCGCTGGCGCGCAAACAGGGCTCGGCCGTGCTCATCGGACACCCTTACCCGCAAACCCTGGCAGTACTGGAACAGGCCCTGCCGCAGTTGCAGCACCAGGGCGTGCAGTTGATCGGCTTGCAGCAGATGATCGCCGAGCGCGGCAACCTGGCGATGCCCGCCCATGGTCACAAAGGGCGCTACAGCAACGCCGTGCCGCCGCGCTGACACAGCTCTATCTACCGCGAGCCCAGCGTCGGCTTGCCCGACATTAGCGCCTCCATTGCAACGGAGGCATCAACATGAACACATCGTGCACAGCGGGCCTGGCGCTTGCGCTGGGCTGTCTGCCCATGGCAGTGACCGCGACCGACTACGGGCAGGGCTTGCCAGCGCGCGCCACGCCGCACGTGCTGAACAACAGCCAGGGTGAGAATGCGCACTGGAGCGGCATCGGGCGCTTGCAGCTGCCCGATCAACGCCAGTGCATCGCTTCGTTGCTCGACACCCGTTCAGAGCCAGGCCAGGCAACCGGCCCCGCCTACGTGGTCACCGCAGGTCACTGTGCCAGCAAGCGCAACGGTGCCATCGTCCAGGATGCGCCGCTTGAGGCCAGCCTTGTTTTCAACTTCTTTGCCGATACCGAAGGCGAGCGGCCGACCGTCGCGGTACGGCGCATCGTCTGGAGCAGCATGCAGGGCAGCGACCTGGCCCTGCTCGAACTCGATGCACGCCTCGAACAGCTCCTCGATCAGGGTATACAGCCGCTGACATTAGGCCCGGCAGCGGCTGATGGCAGCGCGGTACTGATGGTGGGCGAGACCACAGCGGCTGACCGCGGCCTGCGGCTTTCTACCTGCACCCAGCAAAGCCTGCCCTGGCTGATGGAAGCACCGTGGGTCTGGCGCAACCTCACGCAGAATGACTGCGCTGGAGCAGGCGAAGGCGCCTCCGGCAGTCCCGTTCTCGAGCGTGGTAGCAACGCGTTGCTCAGCGCGGTCAACAGTTTGCTAGACGAGGGCGTGGCGGCGGTACCGGTACAACGCCTGCAGGGCTGTTTCGCGGCCGGCCACGTCATCCCAGACCTGCCGAGCTGTACGCTACTGCCCGGCTTCCAGCTGACTCAGACTGAGGTGGACACCTTCAAGGCCCTTGATCGCTTGCAGGTGAATGATCAGGGGCAGGTCACCGCGCCAACCTGGAATTTCAACTTCACCATCGACACACCACGATACCGCTTCAAATCGGTCGACGATCCGCTGGCGTGCGAAGCACCTGCAGGCTACAGCGGTAGCATCGACAGCGAAATCGGTCTGATTCAGGCGCCGCTCGAGCCGCAGGCGGGATGGCAGTTTCTGTGCGTAGTCGGGGTAGACTCGGCTGAGCAGCTATCCTGGCCGGGCTTGATGGCCAACGCCCTGAGCGTCCCCATGCAGCTGCTGCCCGCAGGCCCAGTGGCTGCTCCAAAGGTGCAAGTCGACTACAAGCCCAATGGCGACGCCGTCGTCAATTGGGTGACCGATCCGCCGCATATCGTGCGTTATCGGGCCAAGCGCGGCGCCCCAGAAACGACGGACTGCGCGGATCCGCGGGGTTACGGGCCGGTCCCGCATGAGCGCTTCGTGTTCAAGGCGAACAGGTTGCCCCTCACGCTCTGCACCATTGCAATCGACGGGCTGCGCGAAAGCTCTGCCCCGCGCACCGATGTGATTGCCCGCGCTGACAACTGACAGGCAGAGCATCGACAAGGGCGGCGGCACGACCGCCACCCTTGCGCGTTTACAGAAACGCAATGATGTCCTTGACCTGCGAGTACAGCAGCGGCCCGCGGTGCACCCACTGGCCCAGTTTGGCCAGCTCCACTTCTTCGGCAGGTCCGTAGCTGCGCTGCTGCGCGGTTTTCAAATGGCCTACGGTGAATTGCGTGGCCGGCGTGTCCTGACGCGGGTAGTGAAAGTGCGCCACCCAGATCAGCTTGCCGCGGCTATCACCCGGCTTTTTCAGCAGGCGTATTTCATAGTCGTCGAATGACCCGTCGCGATAAGGATGGCGCTTGCCGGTGTAGTCGATCTTCAACAGCTTCTGCTCATGCAGATAACGCAACGCCTGGGCATCGGGAAAGCGTGTCTGCGCAAATAGCTGCACCAGTAACGTGCGGCGCCGCTCGGGCCAGGCGGCCAGCTGCTCGCGGACCTTGCGCGCCGTGAAGCCGGCATCGTCTTGCAGGCTATCGCTAAGGCGCTGCAGCTCGGCGATGTGGCCATCGACCAGCCGCTCCAGTACACGGTGGCTGACGTGCTGAGCCAGGTATTGCTCGGCGGTCGCCTGAACGGGTTTGTCGGCAGCGAGCACCGCCACTGCCTTGGCCACCAGCGCCGCCTTGGCTTGCGCGGCCTCGCCCTGCTGGCCACTGCCCACCGGAGCTGGCGGTTTTGGCGGTGCCCACCTGCCGTCGACCCACTCGAAGTGAGTCGTGACCTTGCCGGTTACCAGATTGCGGATCTCCAACCGTGGTCGACCGTCTATTTCCACCCGGTCTCCGACCACGATCTGGCCATTGTCCAGGTAAGCCACTTCGCGGGGCTGTTTGCTACTGGTGTACGGCAGCACCTCGGGCTCGACGCTCGACCCCAGGCGCATACCCGCATCCCTTTTCAAAGCCTGGAGCGACTGTTCGAGCGCTTCGAGCATGGAGACGTCGACCAGTTCACCGCCGTCGCGCTTGATGTCGATGCAGTCGATCAATGCGGCACTGTATTCCTCCCAGGCACTTTGCAGCACCTCGGTGCGCGCGGTGCCCAGCAGATTGCCACGTTGCACTTCGACATGGGCGAACGCCGCAAGCATCAAATTCGGCCCCATCAGGTTCATCCGGTAATGTTGCAGGCGCTCGGACAAACCCAATTCATAATGCAAGGCCAACGTCTTGTAGAAGTGCGCCTGGATGATCAACAGGTTCACGGTGGTCGATTCCCGCTGCCCTTTGACATCCCGCATGACTTGCTGCTGATCGCCAAGCATGGCGACCACGGTGTCTTCTGCAATCAAAGGAATAGAGTGGTCGAGCAAGGTGCTGAGCTCGATAAGCCGAGCCTGGATCGGCAGCATCTTGCGCATGCGTGCCTTCAACTCGGGCCAGCCGGTCGCCGCGACATTGGCTTCCATACGCGCCAGCAACGGATAGTCGATGGTCGCCAACAGCCGGAAATAGGCGCCCCAGGCACTCTTGGTAAGGCCTTGGCGGGCGCGGGTACGCGTGACCAGCAGATCATCGACGCTCTGCTCGACCACCACGTTGCGCCGCCGTTGCAGGTCAAGCTGCTGATCGACGGTGTCGAGAATTATCGAGAGCTGGGCAATGTCAGCTTCCAACCCGTTGACGTACTCGGCCCGGGCACGCTGGTACTCCTGCAGCTTGAGGTCGATCTTCTCGGAAAACAGCACAAGCAACTTCTGCAGTTTTTCCTCGTCCAGGCCTGCCTTGTTGAGCGCGGCGGTGTCACGACGCTCCTGCACATCGAGCATTTCCTGGTACCGCGTCACTTCGGCATCGAAGCGCTCGCGCAATAGCGGCAGATTGTCGTCAATGGCTCTGAAACACTGAGCCACGCGCGCGGCCATCTGGTCGAACTTGCGCTGGTCACGCGCCACCTGAGCAGCGCCTTTGCGGCCAGACTGCCCGCCCCAGGCGAAACCATCGATGCGTACCCGCAACCGGCTGCCGTCGTCGAACAGCCAAGGGCCCCAGTTGCCGGACGGGCCGAGAATGCGTCGCCCGCCTTGATCGTGCCCCACTTCGTAATATTTTCCGTAGAGCTCGGCGTAGAAGCGTTCATCCAGGTAATAGAGGCGATTGGCATAGACCGCGGCGCTCAGGTCTACGTGCGCCTGGTAGGGCTGCAGCGCAGCCTGTTGCGCCAAGGGGCCTGCGCCCCAACCGTGCCCGATTTCAAGGTACTTGGCCTGGGCCGGCAGCGGCGCGTTGGCCAGACCGTGTGCAGCGGCGGGTGCCGGCATCATCGGCAGGCGTGGCAGAGGCTCGCCGGTCAGAGCAACTGCCGAGGCGGGTCGGGGGCTGGGCGGCATTACCGGTCGTGGCAGACGCGCGTGCAGTACGCTCATCGCCAGACTCGCTGCCAGGTTCACGCCAAGCAGCGTATTTGCCTCCTCTTGCTGCTTGCCACTGCCCGCCTGCAGCAGTGGCGCCAGCAAGCCCACCACCCAGGCGACCTTACCCAAAGGCCCAGGCAACACCGGCGCTACCAGGTCGAACAGCATCCAGGCGAAACGCTTGGCCACACGCCAGCGTTGTTCGGCGTTCGACAGCGATTGGCGCTCAGCCATGGCCAGCAGGGCCTGGCGCTTGTCCTGATACAGGCGCGTGTCGATGTCGGCTAGATAGGCGCTCAGTGCCAGTTGCACGGGCTCGACCGGTTCTGGCCAGAGCGAGGTATCGAAGATGACCCGGCGCAGGTGCGGTTCCACGAAACCACCATTGGCGTAGGTGCTATACGCCGAAGGCGGCAGCCATTCCAGCACGCTATCCTGCAGCGCGCCCGCCTGGCTGAGCGCTGCCATCAGCGCGGCATTGTCGGCATATCGGAGCAGCGTCCCTTCGCGGTAGAGCGGGCGATAGAGCAAGACTGCCGAGGGTTGCTGCAGGGTGATGACGTACATGCAGGCAGCGCTGTGACGTTGACGGCTGTCGGGCGCAGCCCGGAACGCCAACGGCGCGAGGCTCAGGTTAGCCCTGAGGTCGCGACCGCTGCGACAGAACTCGGCAAGCGCCTGCCAGCAGGGGGTATCCAGCGTTCCCTCGACTTTGCCACGTAGCGCGTCGAACAGCAGCGCACTGCGCCACTCCCTGGCGAAGCGGGCTATGCGCGCCGGCTGTTGCTGTGGCTCGTCGAGCAGCGCCGCGACATGCCCTGGATAAACGCCACCGACGTCGACGCGCTCGACCAGCTCAACGGCATAGACGGGCGTCATCCACGGCATGATCAGCTGCTCATGGCGATGGCTGATGCCGGTGATGACCGCATTGTCCAAGCCGTCGAGCCGGCCTATGGCGAATTCGGTCAGACTCAGGCTGCCAGCGGGCTGGAGACGCACGGGCAGCTCCTTGTCCAGCAGCGGGTCGGGAATGGAAACCTGCAACAGCAGGTCGTCGGGAAAGTAGTTGGCTTCAGTGGGATAGTCTTTGAGCAATTCCTCGCGCAGGCGCCTGGCAGCGTAGCCATGCAGGTCTTGCACACCCTCCAGAGACGAGCGACCGCCTGCCAGTGCGTGCCCGATCGCCAGATCAAGCAACGCTACCTGATACTCGAACTGGTCGGCGTCTGTGGCTTGCAGCAGCCATTGCGGCAGCGCCGGGCGCTCAGCGTCCACCGGGAAATAATGGTCATTGAGAAAACGCGTCGCCGGGTCGGTCAGCGTCGACAATGCCTGCTCCAGTGTCCGAATGTCGGTTATCGACGACAGCCGCAGCCGCTGCACAGCATCGAGCAGGCCTTCAAGCAAGAGTGCCGATTGCTGCAGGCATGCATCACCCTCGAAGGCAAGGCGGCGCCAGCTCAGGGGCGTGTCCTCGGCTGCGGCGTACTGGCTGGCCAGATGCGCCTCGAAATCGCCCAGCGAGTCGAATGCGGCAAAGCGACCTGGCATGCAATGGATCACCAGGCCGCGCGTTTCCCGTTCGGCTTCGATCAGCAAATCCGGCAGTGCATGGGTAAAGCGCTCTGCACCGACGGAATATTCGAGTTCGATGGCGGCCACCGCCGGCTTGTCCGGCGCGTTCAGCAGCACTTCATAGAGGCAGGCCTTTTCCTCCTCTGCGAGCTCGGACGATTGCGCTGCGCCGAGCAAGCTGGCCCGCAAGACCTGGCGCATCCAGCCATGGCGACCGATGCCGGTGGTCACTGGGATGATCGCATCGTCTTCATTCCAGAAGCGCACCTGGGCCTGTTGGAATGCCGACATCAAGCCAGCCAACGCCGCGTTGAGGTCATCGTTCAGGTCCTTTAGCGCGAGCATGGCGCCTTCATCCGGCGGGGTACCCCCTGGAGTGCTCTCGAACACAGCGTCCAGCAATGACCTGTCGTAGCCTTGCAGCAACAGCTTGTCGTGCTCGCCGAACGCTATCGTGATGCCTTGCAGGTAAGCCTTCAGCAACAGATCGAGCAACCGCTCAGGGCGTAGCTTGCCCTGCTGGTTGCGGCGATAAAGCGTATACGGCTCTTGACTGTCATGATCGACAGTGACGTTGGCCTTGTCGGGAAAACGCCTCGCCACCGCCTCAAGCACCGCTTTGCTGAGGGTGTGGCGGAAGGTCGGGCGGTACGCGAACTGGGCCGCCACGGCTTCTTTGAGCGTGGTGGCGACAGGTGAGGTGAGCGGCATGACGATACTCCATGAACATGAAGCATCGGACCATAAGACGCGACGCTGGCCGGCTAGCGGTAGTTATTGCAGCGGCTCAGCGCAGCGCCGCAGGCTGGCTGCCTGCGGCACGTGCCGAGCGGTCACTCGAACGGGAACAGGTCAGATACCTGGTCCGCCTTCAGGTCGCCGCGGTAGATGAACAACAGCTCGTTTCGGGTCTGTGCTGCGCGCATCTGCGCCTCGCGACCGAGTTTGCGTTCTGACCAGATCTTCAAGTGGCCTTTGCTGAAGGCCAGCGCAGGCGTGGTCGCTTCGGGGTAATGAAAGTGAGCCTCCCATAGGCCTTTGCCTTGGGTCTGGGCGCCGACGGCGCGCCGGCGGACCTCGTAGATGTCCAGGTAATCACCCGCCAGGGTCGCCTTGCGGGCCTGCGAACGGCTGACCGTGACCGCCTCATGCTGCAGCAGAAAGCGCAGGCTCTGCGCCGTGGGATGGCGTGTCGACAGGTACAGGCCGCGCAGCATGTCGGCACGGGCATTGTGCAGCCGGTCAATACCGTCTCCCAGGCGTTCGAGCAATGATTCGTTGTGCTGATCAGGCAGCTTGGCCGACAACTCGGTCAGTTTGTTGATGTGGCCGTCGATCACGGTTTCCAGTCCACGCGGCTCGTCGGCCTTGAAGTATTGCCTGGCCAAGCCAATGACTTTTTCGACCTGCCCCAGCAAGCTGGCAGCGCGTGCGGCAGAAACCGATGCCAGAGTTTCAGGCACCGGCTCTGGGGTGAGGGGCAGCGCTGCGCTGTCCTCCACCCAGCGTCCATCTTGCTGATGGAACGTTTTCAGCACCGCTTTGCGAAAATCCAGCTGCCGGACCACAGTGTGTCCATCGACCTCCGCTTCCTCGGCGACGACCCTGTGTCCCCGCCGGGTGGTCACGACTTTGCGGCGCCCGCCACGGCTCGCGTACACCGGTAACCGCGGCTGCCGAGGTTCGGCCAGCTCCGTTTCCCGCACGGCCTGATCGAGATCCTCCTGGGCAACGTCGATCAGCTGTTTCAAGACTCGGCGATAGGCTGCCAGTGGTTCCTGCCGGACCGCTTCGCCGCCCAGGCTGGTCAAATAGCCACTCATCGCTTCGGCCTGCTTGTAGTCCTGAAGAACACCGCTGAGAATCTCAACGCGTTCCTTGAGGTCCGGCTCAGCCGCAGCTTCGCCATGGGCGCTGCCGGAGCTGCGAAGCTCGGGGTTGGACAGATAGTCCGCATAGTCCACCAGAACCTGCTCGTCGACTGCCGCCAGGCGGTTCAAGCTGGCTTCGGCAAGGTCCATCAACAGCCCGAAGGCATGGTCGACAGCGGTCAACCGACGCTCCTGGATGATCTGCCCAAGCCATGCCTCCTTGTTGATTCTCTCCCCGGTTTCTTCATTCCTGAACGCTACCAGGCGGTCGGCCAGGGAGTCTTCCAGCACCCTGTCGAAACGGGCCAGCAGATCCACCAGCTCGGTGCGCCACCCCACCACCGCTTCAACCTGCTGATAAAACGTTTGATAGCTGCGTTTTTCAGATTCGCTCTCAGGTAACACGGCGATGGCATCGCCCAGCTGCTGCAGGTTTGCCTCAGCGATCAGGACGTTCAGCTCTCGGCTATACACCGTGCAGCGCTCGATCAAATCGTAGCGGGTGGCGTTGCGCTGCCTGCGGATGGCCTCTTGCATGTCCAGCGCTGGGCGTCCCGTGCGGGCGATCTGCGAGACGACCTGATCATGGGCGAAGCCCTTGTCGACCATGCTCTTCAAATCAGCGACGACCCGCAGCCGCGCCTGCTTGGCAATGTTGCTGAGTATCTGCTGCGCAGGCGCCCCCGGCGTGCCTGAATAGCTCGAGAGCTCCTCCACAGCCTTCACCAGGAAAGCCCGGTGCTTATTGAAATCGATCACCAGCGCGTTGATTTCGCGCAACAGACTGGCTTCGGTCGAGTTGAGCGATTCCTGCCGCGCAGCGTTGGCCTCGCGCAGGCGTTCCACCCGACGTTTGGGCATGCCGCCAACGCCACGCATCGCTCGATCGATACGCCAGGCGCCGGCCTGGAACTCCAGCCAGGGGCCGGTCAGTTGATCGCCGTCGAAAACCCTGATGCCACCCTCTGTGAAGCCAACCCGAAAGGTCATGCCAGCCATGGCCAGGTACAACCGCTCATCCACTTCATACAGACCTTGTCGCGTGCCGCTGGCAACCGGCTGCAACGCATCGAGCGAAACATTCACGCGCATCCGGCGCAGCGCCTGCTTGTTCTGCGCCGTGAGAAAGTTGAACCCTTGGTTGCCACGCGGGCGCATGTCCAGTTGACTGGTGGCGAGCAATGACGGGCCTTGCAGCACCACTTTGCCCTGTGTGGCCTGCGCCCCGCTCGCACTGCCAAAGCGCTCGCTGCTGCCCAGCAACCTGGGGCGCGGCGGCGGTTGCATAGCGCCGCCAGGGAATGGAGGCGCATGCTGATGCAGCAATGCCATACCCAGGTTGAGCAGTACGTCCACGGCAGCGGCCCCTCGTTCAAAATCACTGCCGGCGCCCAGCGCGCCCAGGTCATCATCCAGACTTTCGAGCAGTTGGATCAGCCAGGCCACGCTGGCGATGGGACCACGGATCAGCAGGGTGGCGGTGTTGAACAGCAACCACGCGCCTTCAGCCAGGCTCTGCCAGCGGCTTTGCGCCGTCGACGTCGAGTGCAGCTGTGCCAGCTCGAGCAGTAGATCACGGTTGGCCGAATAGAGCTTTTCATCCACTTGATGCAGCCATAGGCGGATGTCGAGGTTGGCCGGGTCGGGCGTCTCTGGCAGATTGAACGGGTCGATACCCAGCTCGGCGATGTGCGGCTCGGCAAAGCCGCCCTGGCCGTAGATGTCTTGCACTTCAGGCGCCATCCAGGCCAGAAGGTTCTTCTGTAACGTCGGGCTGGTGCGCACTGCCGCGAGCAGCTCGGCAAAGCTCGAGTACTCGCGCAGAAGAGGCGGTGCAAACAGCGGGCAGTACAGCAGCAGTTTGGCAGGTTCAGCTGAAAACAGCAGGTAGGCGCCCCGGACCACATCGCGTTGCTTCGAGGCCGCCGCCCGTTTGAAAGCCAGCGGTATCAGGGCAATCCCAGGGGTTTGCAGATCGACGTGGCCGAGGCAATAGTCGGTAACCACCTGCAGGCCAGTGTCGCTCAGGCGGTTGTCCAATTTCGCCGCCAGTGCCTGAAAGGCCAGGTCGTTACGCCATTCGCGGGCGAAGCGTCGCACTCGCGCAGGGCGTACACTGCGCTCATCGAGCTGCTGCGCAACCAGGCGCGGATAGCGCCCGCCGACGTCGGCATCGGTGACCATGCGCTTGATCGCTTGCGCATCCAGGCTCTGGGGAAGCGGCAGGCCAGTGCGATGAGTGACGCTCTTGATGAACGCTCCATGCAACGCGCTCAGATTGCCGATGGCAAACTCGGTAAGGCTTTTCGAACCCAGGGACTCCAGGCTCTCACCGCCGCCAGGTCCTACTCCGGCGCCACCTGGCACACCCCGGGCGATGGCGAGTTCAAGCACGATGTCATCGCTGTCGTAGGCAGCGTCAAGGCCGTGGTTGGCCGTGAGCAGTTGTGCCAGGCGCTGCCTGGCGAACGCCTGCAAGGTAGGGATGCCATCGAGGGCACCGACGCCGTCCGACTCCTGCTGATCGACGGCCAGTTGCAGGAGCGCCGACTGATAAGCGACGTTATCGGCCATCTTGGCGCGGCTGAGCCCCGGTGGCAGCTGGATCCCGGCGGGCGCCGGCTGGATATAACCTGGGATGAAGTGCATCGCAGGGTCGGTCAGGGCATGCAGCACGCGCTCCATGTGCGCAATGTCGTCGAACCGCTGCCAGTGCAGCGCCGCAATGTGCTGCAGCTGGCTTTCCAGTAACAGGCAGACCTGGGAGGCGAACACGTTACCTTCTAGCAGATACCGGTCCCAGACCATGTGCTCGAAGCGGTGCCGTTCTGCCAGTTGTGCGAGCAAGGTCGAACTGAATGATTCGAAGGTATCGAAGGCACGAATCACGCCGCAAGGCGTGCACCAGAGAATCAACCGACGCGCGTCCACCTCATCGACGACCAGAAGCTGGGGCAGGGTAACCACCTGACGGTGCTCGCCGTCGATCAGCTGCGCCTGGACTGCGAACGCCTGGGGCGCCGCTTGACCGCCTTTGAGCAACCCGCGCAGACAACGTCGCTGCGCCTCATCCAGGCTCTGCAGCGGCAGGTTTTGCAGTACGGCCTGTTGCAACACCCCCTGCAACCACAGCTCGCGGCTCACACCTGCACCTGCCTGTGCATTCCAATAGTCGATTTGCGCCTGCTGCAACCATAGCGGCAGCTCGACCAGCAAGGCATTGAGAGCGACGTCGGCACTGCCCAGAGCCACGTACGACAACGAGTCATCGGCGTGAGCGAAGCGATGAGGCGCTGCCACGCTGAGCTGATAGTGGCGCCCCGCTACCGGCGTAAAGTCCATGGGCTGCTGCTCGAAGACAGCCCGCATCGCCACTTCCAGCAGCGGTTGCGAGGACCAGGACGGCTGCAGCGGATCAGGGCTTATCAACAGAATGGCTTGCGCATCCGCTAGCGCCGGCTGCACGGTCAGAAGCAGCGGATGGGTTTGCTGGAGCACGGCGAGCAACTGCTGGGACAGCACCGATCGCAGTGTCGGACGCGTGGCGAACTGCCGCGCAACGAGGGTTTTGAAGTCGCCAGGGGACGTAGCGGACATGAGCGCAACCTTGGTCGGAAATGGCCCTCCAAGGTCGCGCTGGCTCCGGCGCGCATGGCGCTAGATAGTTACGCCCATGCGCATGGGCCGCGGCGTCAGCTGTAGACGCGGCCCAGTACCTGCCGATGGCTTTCGAACTGGTCGAGCACATCGCGCACGATCTGCTCGGGCGTGAAGCCCATCAGGTCGTATTCCTGGCTGCCGTCGTGCAGGTAAACCTCGGCGCGGTAGAAGCGCTGGCGCACCTGGGCGTCGCCTTCGACTTGGGCTTCGCTCGGCGGCGCCAGGTAGCCATCGAGGCTCACTTCGTAAACGAACGGGTTGCCTTCCTCCATCATCACCCGCAGGCCCATCATGTTGCGCGACTGCCCCAACCGCGTCTCGACCTCGAAGCCCAGGGCCTGCAACTGCAGCGCAGCTTCCTTGAGCGCCGGGCTGACCTGCTTGTCCATGAAGCGCTGCACCACGGCCTGGGTCGGCTGCAATTCAAGCTGGCTCAGGCGTTCGCTGAAGCCACGGCGACCGCGGGCGGCCAGTTCGGCGCGTTCCTGCTCGACCGCCACATCCTGCTTCATGGCCTTGTACAGGCCGAACATGAACAGCACCAGCACCACCGAGAACGGCAGGCCCGCCAGTACCACCATGGTCTGCATGGCTTCGAAGTTGCCAGCGAACAGCAAACCGATGGTCACCAGGGTGATCACCACCGACCAGAACACCACCATCCAGTGCGGGGCGTCTTCGTCGACCTTGCCGCCCTTGCACGACAGGTTGGCCATCATCACCGCGCCGGAGTCGGCCGGGGTGAGGAACAGCACGAAGCCCACGAACACCGCCACGCCGATGACGATCTTGGCCGCCGGGAAGTACTCGAGCAGCTGGTAGATCGACATCGAAGGCTGCTCCAGCGCGGTCTTGCCCAGCTCTACGGCCCCTTGGTTGATGACCAGGTCCAGCGCGGTGTTGCCGAAGATCGACAGCCAGGCCAGGGTGAAGCCCAGCGGAATCAGCAGCACTCCCATGACCAGTTGGCGCACCGTGCGGCCCTTGGAGATGCGCGCGATGAACATGCCGACGAATGGCCCCCAGGAAATCCACCAGGCCCAGTAGAACACGGTCCACAACCCCAGCCAGCGCTCGGACTTGCCGCCCTCGCCTTCATACACGTAGAGGTCGAAGGTCTTGAGCACGATGCCGTTGAGGTAGTCGCCGACGTTCTGCACGAAGCCGTTGAGCAGGTGCAGCGTCTCCCCGCCCAGCAGCACGAAGACCAGCAGGCCGCTGAACAGCGCGATATTCAGGTTGGACAGGCGACGGATGCCGTTTTCGACCCCCGACACCGCAGCCACGGTGGCCACGCCTGCCATCACCAGGATCACCATCAGCAGGTTGGTCTTGCTGTGGTCCATGCCGAACAGGTATTCAAGGCCCGAGGCCACCTGCATCGAGCCGATACCCAGGTTGGTGACCAGCCCCAGCAAGGTGACGAACATGCCGAAGATGTCCACGGCATTGCCCGCAGCGCCTTTGACCCAGCGCTCGCCGACCAACGGATACAGCGCCGAACGCAGCGCCAACGGCTGGTTGTGGCGATAGGCGAAGTAGCCCACGGCCAGGCCAACCAAGGCGTAGATCGCCCAGCCATGAAGCCCCCAATGCAGGAACGTCAACTGCAGCCCCTGACGCGCAGCCTCAAGGCTCGCCGGCGTGCCTTCAGGCGGGTTGAAGTAATGGTCCAGCGGCTCGGACGCGCCGAAGTACAGCAGCGAGATGCCGATCCCGGAGGAGAACAGCATGCCGGCCCAGGCGCCGTAGCTGAAATCGGGTTGATCGTCCTTGCCACCGAGCTTGAGGCTGCCGTAGTCGGAGAAAGCCAGGTAAATGACGAATACCAGGTACCCGCAGATGACCAGCATGTAGTACCAGCCAAAGGTGCGAGTCAGCCATTTCTGGGCAACCCCCAGGACCTGGCCGGCGGTTTCCGGTACGGCGATAAGCAAGGCAGTCAGAACGAGGATCATCAGCGCGGAGGTGAAGAACACCACGCGGTTGACCCGGACCCTCTCGGCGGGGGGTTGGGTGAGTGAGGCAGAAGTCATTGCACGAATGCTCCGGGCAGTGCGGCTGTGGAGGCTAATCAATCTTTCCCGAGCAATTGGTGGAATACCCCCACTGCGTCAGGTGTTATAAAAGCACCTTGGAAACCGTGAACCCGAATCGATACGTTGCAAAAAACAGACAGGTGGCCTGCTACAAATGCCTTCCCTCAGCCCGAGGTGCGCGCATTCGTCACAGAGCACCGCGCCCGCTCCAAGGGCCTGTCGCAAGGCCAGGGCCATACGACAGAATCTGCATTTCGCCACGCTCATACCCGTCAACGCCTTGTATTCCGGGGGTTACGCGATTTCCTGGGGTGTCAATCCGTGCGCTTTGAAACGCCCTTCAGGCTGTCAATGGCACAAATTGTCGCAGAGCTTATTCTTTATTGATTGAACGTTCAATCAAAACAAAATAGACTGGTCCTCGCCGAGTCAGCCGCATTTCGTCTGCTCGCAGGCCTGAGGAGAAAGCAAGATGCCCAAGGTCGGTATGCAACCCATCCGCCGCCAGCAGTTGATCGAAGCCACATTGCAGGCGGTCGATCAGGTCGGTCTGGGGGATGCCAGCATTGCGCTGATTGCCCGTTTGGCCGGCGTGTCGAACGGCATCATCAGTCACTACTTTCGGGACAAGAACGGCCTGATCGCAGCGACGATGGGTTACATCATGAACATGCTCAACGAAGGCGTTCGAGCACGTCGCCAGGCCCTTGCCGACGACAGCCCGCGCGCCCACCTGAAGGTGATCATCGAGGGCAACTTCGATGCCAGCCAGGTGAACGGCCCGGCGATGAAAACCTGGCTGGCCTTCTGGGCCTCCAGCATGCACCAGCCCGATTTGCACAGGTTGCAGCGGATCAATGACCACCGCTTGTACTCCAACCTGTGCTGCCAGTTTCGCCGCGTCTTGCCGCTCTACCATGCGCGCAAGGCTGCCCGCGGCCTGGCGGCCCTGATCGATGGCTTGTGGCTGCGTGGCGCGTTGTCGGGCGATGCCTTCGACACCGCCCAGGCAATACGGATTGCTTACGAATACATGGATCTACAACTGGCTAAGCAGCACACCCTGGGCACTGACGACCAGGCTGCTGACCCAACGCGCACGGCCCTTGTCGACCCGGCAGGAGCGTAACGCGCGAGCCTAACCACACACTGCACTTGCGAGGACACTATGGCCCGTTTCGGAACGCAAAAACTCTACATCGATGGCGCTTACGTCGACGCTGGCAGCGATGCCACCTTTGAAGCCATCAACCCGGCGACCGGCGAAGTCCTCGCCCACGTGCAACGTGCCACCGAGGCTGACGTCGAGAAAGCCGTCGAAAGCGCCGAGCGCGGCCAGAAAGTCTGGGCGGCGATGACCGCCATGCAGCGTTCGCGCATCCTGCGCCGCGCCGTCGACATCCTGCGCGAGCGCAACGACGAGCTGGCCATGCTGGAGACCCTGGATACCGGCAAGTCGTACTCCGAAACCCGCTACGTCGACATCGTCACTGGCGCCGATGTCCTGGAGTACTACGCAGGCCTGGTGCCGGCCATCGAAGGCGAGCAGATTCCACTGCGTGAATCGTCCTTCGTCTATACCCGCCGCGAGCCACTGGGCGTCACCGTGGGTATCGGCGCCTGGAACTACCCGATCCAGATCGCCCTGTGGAAGTCCGCGCCGGCCCTGGCTGCCGGTAACGCGATGATCTTCAAGCCCTCGGAGGTCACTTCGCTGACCACCCTGAAGCTGGCCGAGATCTACACCGAAGCCGGCCTGCCGAACGGGGTGTTCAACGTCCTGACCGGCAGCGGCCGCGAAGTCGGCACCTGGCTGACCGAACACCCACGCATCGAGAAGGTTTCCTTCACCGGCGGCACCACCACCGGCAAGAAAGTCATGGCCAGCGCCTCGAGTTCGTCGCTCAAGGAAGTCACCATGGAACTGGGCGGCAAATCGCCGCTGATCATCTGCGCAGACGCCGACCTCGACAAGGCCGCCGACATTGCCATGATGGCCAACTTCTACAGCTCCGGTCAGGTCTGCACCAACGGCACCCGTGTGTTCGTCCCGGCTGAACTGAAAGCCGCTTTCGAAGCCAAGATCGTCGAGCGCGTAGCCCGCATCCGTGCTGGCAACCCGGAAGACGAAAACACCAACTTCGGCCCACTGGTCAGCTTCCAGCACATGGAAAGCGTGCTGGGCTACATCGCCAAGGGCAAGCAGGAAGGCGCCCGTGTGCTGTGCGGTGGTGAGCGCCTGAACGAGGGTGAATTCGCCAAGGGTGCCTTCGTGGCGCCGACCGTATTCACCGACTGCCGCGACGACATGACCATCGTCAAGGAAGAGATCTTCGGCCCGGTGATGAGCATTCTGTCCTACGAGACCGAAGACGAAGTGATCCGCCGCGCCAACGACACCGAGTACGGCTTGGCGGCCGGCGTCTGCACCAACGACATCAGCCGCGCCCACCGCATCATCCACAAGCTTGAAGCCGGTATCTGCTGGATCAACGCCTGGGGCGAGTCGCCGGCAGAGATGCCGGTCGGTGGCTACAAGCAGTCGGGCGTCGGCCGTGAAAACGGCATCAGCTCGCTGGCTCAGTACACCCGCATCAAGTCGGTGC
The DNA here is from genome assembly GCF_052041965.1 of Pseudomonas sp. SMSB3. Taxonomy (NCBI): domain Bacteria; kingdom Pseudomonadati; phylum Pseudomonadota; class Gammaproteobacteria; order Pseudomonadales; family Pseudomonadaceae; genus Pseudomonas; species Pseudomonas sp. SMSB3. The sequence goes on from NZ_JBKGGV010000005.1 coordinate 118,195, forward strand.
AGGTCGAACTGGGCGACTACGCGTCGGTCTTCTGATCTACCGCTGCAAGACGCACGCTTCAAGCTGCAAGAAGAGCCGGTCGGCACCCTGCCACCGGCCCTTGCAGGCCTCATTCATCCGCAAGCTTTGCGCGGCTGCCTGTTCTTGCAGCTTGCAGCGCCAAGCTTGCCGCTGCTTCCGGAGGAAGCTCCATGGAATATGATTACATCATCGTCGGCGCAGGCTCGGCCGGTAACACCCTGGCGACGCGCCTGACCGAAGACGCCAGCGTCACCGTGCTGCTGCTCGAAGCCGGTGGCCCGGACTACCGCTTCGACTTCCGCACGCAAATGCCGGCTGCACTGGCCTTCCCACTGCAAGGTCGGCGCTATAACTGGGCCTACGAAACCGACCCAGAGCCGCACATGGACGGCCGCCGCATGGAATGTGGACGCGGCAAGGGCCTGGGCGGTTCGTCGCTGATCAACGGCATGTGCTACATCCGTGGCAACGCCATGGACTTCGATGGCTGGGCCGAACTGCCAGGCCTGGAAGACTGGACCTACTCGGACTGCCTGCCGTACTTCCGCAAGGCCGAAACCCGCGACATCGGCCCCAATGACTACCACGGCGGCGAAGGCCCGGTCAGCGTCACCACACCCAAGGCTGGCAACAACCCGCTGTTCAACGCCATGGTCGAGGCCGGCGTGCAGGCCGGCTATCCGCGCACCGAAGACCTGAACGGTTACCAGCAGGAAGGCTTCGGTCCGATGGACCGTACCGTGACCAAGAAGGGTCGTCGCGCCAGCACCGCCCGTGGTTACCTGGACCAGGCCAAGAAACGCCCGAACCTGACCATCGTTACCCACGCCCTGAGCGACCGCGTGCTGTTCGAAGGCAAGCGCGCCGTTGGCGTGACCTACCTGGTGGGCGACAGCGAAGAGCGCGTCGAAGCCCGTGCGCGCAAGGAAGTCATCGTCAGCTCTGGCGCCATCGCTTCGCCGCAGCTGCTGCAACGCTCCGGCGTCGGCCCGCGCGCCCTGCTCGAAAGCCTGGATATCCCGGTGGTGCACGACCTGCCAGGGGTAGGTGAGAACCTGCAGGACCACCTGGAGCTGTACCTGCAGTACGCCTGCACTCAGCCAGTATCGCTGTACCCTTCGCTGCTCTGGTGGAACCAGCCGGCCATCGGCGCCGAGTGGCTGTTCAACGGTACCGGAATCGGCGCCAGCAACCAGTTCGAGGCAGGCGGTTTCATTCGCTCGCGTCCTGAGTTCGAGTGGCCGAACATCCAGTACCACTTCCTGCCGGTGGCGATCAATTACAACGGCTCCAAAGGCGTGCAGGAACACGGCTTCCAGGCGCACATGGGCTCGATGCGTTCGCCAAGCCGCGGGCGTATCCAGGCCAAGTCCAAAGACCCGCGTCAGCACCCGAGCATCCTCTTCAACTACATGGCCACCGAGCAGGATTGGCAGGAATTCCGCGACGGCATCCGCCTGACCCGGGAAATCATGGCCCAGCCGGCGCTCGACCCGTACCGCGGGCGCGAGATCAGCCCGGGCGAGCACGTGCAAACCGATGAAGAGCTGGACAAGTTCATCCGCGAGCACGCCGAAACCGCGTATCACCCGTCCTGTTCCTGCAAGATGGGCACCGACGAGATGGCTGTGGTCGATGGCGAAGGTCGCGTCCATGGCATGCAAGGTCTGCGCGTGGTCGACGCCTCGATCATGCCGATCATCATCACCGGCAACCTGAATGCCACCACGATCATGATCGCGGAAAAGATCTCGGACAAGATCCGTGGTCGCAAGCCACTGCCGCGCAGCACGGCCAAGTACTACAAGGCCAATGGTGCTCCGGTCAAAGGCAAGGCGATGCGCGAAGTGAAGCAGGGCTAAGCCAACCCTGGTTGGTGACCTGGCGGCACTGAAAGGCACCCTCGCGGTGCCTTTTTTACATCTGCAGAAACGCTTTACATGCTGCCAATTCATCAGGTTAGAATCGATTGGCACGCGACTTGCCCATTCAAGTTCCTTTCCGCACGACCCCGGAGTACCTGCCTTTGGATGCCAGCACCATCAACAGCCTGTTTCTGATCGGCGCATTGCTGGTGGGCGCGAGTATCCTGGTCAGCTCGCTGTCGTCGCGTCTGGGTATCCCGATTCTGGTCATCATCCTGGCGGTAGGCATGGTTGCCGGGGTCGACGGTGGCGGCATCATCTTCAACAACTACCCCACCGCTTACCTGGTAGGCAATCTGGCCCTGGCGGTGATCCTGCTCGATGGCGGGCTGCGCACACGGGTGGCGAGCTTTCGCGTGGCCCTGTGGCCGGCGCTGTCGCTGGCCACTGTCGGGGTGATGATCACCACGGCGCTGACCGGCCTGGTCGCGGCCTGGTTGTTCAACCTGAGCCTGATCCAAGGCTTGCTGATTGGTGCCATCGTCGGTTCCACGGACGCGGCGGCGGTGTTCTCGCTGCTTGGCGGCAAGGGCCTGAACGAACGGGTCACGGCCACCCTGGAAATCGAATCGGGCAGCAACGACCCGATGGCAGTATTCCTCACCGTTACCTTGATCGACATGATCGCCAGCGGCCAGACCGGCTTGCACTGGAGCCTGCTGACCCACCTGCTGCGCGAGTTCGGCATCGGCGGGCTGCTCGGCCTGGGTGGCGGCTGGCTGATGCTGCAACTGGTCAATCGCATCAACCTGGCCGGTGGCCTGTACCCGATTCTGGTGGTGGCCGGTGGCCTGGTGGTGTTCTCGCTGACCAACGCCCTGCATGGCAGCGGCTTCCTGGCCGTATACCTGTGCGGCCTGGTGCTGGGTAACAAGCCGATCCGCAGCCGCCACGGCATCCTGCACATGCTCGATGGCATGGCCTGGCTCGCGCAGATCGGCATGTTCCTGGTCCTGGGGTTGCTGGTCACGCCCCACGACCTGCTGCCGATCGCCGTACCGGCGCTGGGCCTGGCGCTGTGGATGATCCTGGTGGCGCGGCCGTTGTCGGTGGTGGCCGCACTGCTGCCATTCAAGGCCTTCCACGGCCGCGAAAAAGGCTTCATCAGCTGGGTCGGCCTGCGCGGTGCGGTGCCGATCATTCTGGCGGTGTTCCCGTTGATGGCGGGGCTGCCCGATGCGCAGCTGTTCTTCAACCTGGCGTTCTTCATCGTGCTGGTATCGCTGCTGGTGCAAGGCACCAGCTTGCCGTGGATGGCCAAGCTGCTGAAAGTCACGGTACCACCAGACCCGGCACCCATTTCCCGCTCGGCGCTGGAGGTGCATGTGACCAGCGAGTGGGAGCTGTTCGTGTACCGCCTGGGTGCGGAAAAGTGGTGCATCGGCGCAGCCTTGCGCGAATTGAAGATGCCCGAGGGCACACGCATCGCCGCCCTGTTTCGCAACGAGCAACTGCTGCACCCCTCGGGCAGCACGGTGCTGGAGGTGGGCGACATGCTCTGCGTGATCGGCCACGAACATAACCTGCCGGCCTTGGGCAAGCTGTTCAGCCAGGCACCGCAGCGCGGGCTGGACCTGCGCTTCTTCGGCGACTTCGTGCTCGAAGGCGATGCCGAGCTGGGCGCGGTCGCTGCGCTGTATGGCCTCAAGCTCGACGGCCTGGACGCGAAAATGCCGCTGGCGCAGTTCATCCGACAAAAGGTCGGAGGCGCTCCAGTAGTAGGCGACCAGGTCGAATGGCATGGCACGATCTGGACCGTGGCGACCCTGGACGGGAACAAGATCCAGAAAGTCGGCGTCAGATTCCCCGAAGGAACGCGACCCGGACCAGGATTGTTCCTCTAAACTCCGTTTCCGCCTGATCCAAAGTAGTCTGCCTATGTCCCTGCGCGTGTACCTTCGCACAGCCCTGCTCGGGTTGTGCCTGTGCCTTTGTTTCGCCGCCAACGCGGCAGAAGCCCCGACCACCGCCAGCATCCAGAGCAGCCTCGACAAGATTGCCGAGCGCAAGCTGCCCGAAGCCGATCAGAAGGCCTTGCAGCAGGTGCTGGAGCAAACCCTGGGCCTGCTCAACAGCAAGCAAGACAGCGAGCGCAAGCTGGCCGAGCTCAAGCAACAGTTGGCCGATGCGCCCAAGGAAACCAGCGACAATCAGAAGGAGCTGGCCAAGCTCAAGCAGAGCAAGGCGCAGCCGCTGGCTCAGCGCTACGCCAACTTGAGCGTACCGCAGCTCGAGCAGATGCTCAGTGAGCGCAACACCCAGCAGGGTGAGTTGCAAAAGGCCCTGTCCGAGGCCAACAGCCTGATCATCAACTCGCAAACTCGCCCTGAGCGTGCCCAGGCCGAGATCAGCAACAACCAGACCCGCGCCCAACAGATCAACAACAGCCTCAAGAGTGGCAAGGACGGCGGCAAGCCGATCAACGCCGACCAGCGCAACCAGTTGCTCGCCGAACTGGCCTCGCTCAATGCCACGACCTTGCTGCGCCGCCAGGAGCTGGCCGGCAACGGCCTGCTGCAGGACCTGGGCAATGCCCGCCACGACCTGCTCATCGAGCGTACCGCGCGCCTGGAGCAGGAAATCCAGGACTTGCAGACGCTGATCAACGAAAAGCGCCTGGCCCAGTCGCAGCAAACCGTCACCCAGCAGTCCATCGAGGCGCAGAAGGCCGGCGGCAGCAGCCTGCTGGCTACCGAAAGTGCAGCCAACCTCAAGCTGTCCGACTACCTGCTCAAGAGCACCGACCGCCTCAACGAGCTGACCCAACAGAACCTGCGCACCAAACAGCAGCTCGATAGCCTGACCCAGGCTGACCAGGCCCTGGACGAGCAGATCAACGTGCTCAAGGGCAGCCTGCTGCTGTCCAAGATCCTCTACAAGCAGAAACAGGCGCTGCCGCACCTGAAGCTGGACCGCGACCTGGCCGACCAGATTGCCGATATCCGCCTGTACCAGTTCGAGATCAACCAGCAGCGCGAGCAGATGAGCAGCCCGGTGACCTACGTCGACCGTTTGCTGGCCACTCAGCCCGAACAGGATGTCACCCCCCAGCTGCGCCGGGCCTTGCTCGAGGTGGCGATCACCCGCAGCGACCTGCTAGAGCGCCTGAACCGCGAATTGTCGGCACTGCTCAACGAATCGATCACCCTGCAGCTCAACCAGAAGCAACTGCTCGGCACCGCCATCGGCCTGCGCAACACCCTCGACGAACAGATGTTCTGGATTCCCAGCAACAAGCCGCTGGACTGGGATTGGTTGCGCCTGGTGCCAGAGCGCTTGCCGGAGCAGGTTGCCAGCCTGCCGTGGGCCTCGGGGGTCAAGGAACTGGGCGATGGCTTGATCCAGCGCCCGCTGCTGTTCCTGCCGCTGCTGCTGGTGATCGGCGCCCTGCAATGGCGGCGCAAGTACCTGTATCAGCGCCTGGGCAAGGTGCACCAGGATATCGGCCACTTCCGCCGCGACAGCCAGTGGCACACGCCCCAGGCGATCCTCATCAACATTCTCCTGGCAATGCCGGTCAGCCTGGGCCTGGCGCTTTGCAGTTATGCCTTGCAGATCGACGCCCGCGGGCAGAACGCCAACCTGGGTGCCGCCTTGTGGCAGCTGGCCCAGGCCTGGCTGGTGTTCTACACCGCCTATCGCATTCTTTCGCCGGGCGGGGTGGCCGAAATCCACTTCCGCTGGCACAAGCCGCAGGTCGAATTCCTGCGTGGCTGGGTGCGCCGCCTTGGCACGGTGGTGCTGGCGTTGGTCGGCGTGGTGGCGGTGGCCGAGCACCAGCCCTCGGCGCTGGCTGAAGATGTGCTGGGCATCGGTGTGGTGCTGACCTGCTACGCATTGATGGCCTGGTTGCTCAGCCGCCTGCTGTTGAGCAGCCCTGCGCATCGCGACACCTCGCTGTTCCGTAAGGCCGTGGGGGTGGCGTTCACCGCCCTGCCGATCGCCTTGTTCGTCGCGGTGTGCTTCGGCTATTACTACACCGCGCTGAAGCTCACCGACCGCTTGATCTACACCTTGTACCTGCTGCTGTTCTGGCTGGTGATCGAAGCGGCGTTCGTGCGCGGGCTGTCGGTGGCGGCGCGGCGCCTGGCCTATCAACGCGCCTTGAGCAAGCGTCAGGCCGCCAAGGAAGGGCTGGACGGCGAAGTGATCAGCGAAGAGCCCACCCTGGACATCGAGCAGGTCAACCAGCAATCGCTGCGCCTGATCCGCCTGGCGCTGCTGGGCGGCTTCATCGCCGGGTTGTACTGGGTCTGGTCGGACCTGCTGTCGGTATTCGCCTACCTCAACAACTTCGTCCTCTACGAATACACCAGCGGCACCGGCGCTGCCGCCAGCATGGTACCGATCAGCCTCGGCGACCTGCTCGGCGCCCTGGTGATCGTCGGCATCACCTTCGCCCTGGCGGGCAACTTGCCGGGCCTGCTCGAGGTGCTGGTGCTGTCGCGCCTGAACCTCGCCCAGGGCAGCGCCTACGCAACGACCACGCTGCTGTCCTACACCATCGTCGGCGTCGGGATCGTCAGTACGTTGTCGACCCTGGGGGTGAGCTGGGACAAGCTGCAGTGGCTGGTCGCGGCCTTGTCGGTGGGCCTGGGCTTCGGCATGCAGGAGATCTTCGCCAACTTCATCTCCGGCATCATGATCCTGTTCGAGCGCCCGGTGCGCATCGGCGACACCATCACCATCGGCAACCTGTCCGGCACCGTGAGCAAGATTCGCATCCGCGCTACCACCATCACCGACTTCGACCGCAAGGACATCATCGTTCCCAACAAGACCTTCATCACCGGGCAGTTGATCAACTGGTCGCTGACCGATACGGTCACGCGGGTAACACTGAAGCTGGGCATCGACTACGGCTCTGACCTTGATCTGGTGCGCGACCTGCTGCTCAAGGGCGCCCATGAAAACCCGCGGGTACTCAAGGACCCTGAGCCCATCGTGTACTTCCTGAACTTCGGCGAGAGCTCGCTGGACCACGAACTGCGCATGCATGTACGCGACCTTGGCGATCGCAACCCGACGCTCGACGAGATCAATCGCTACATCAACCGCGAGTTCAAGGCCCACGACATCAAGATCTCGGTGCGCCAGGTGGAAGTGTTCCTGATGGACCCCAAAGGCGGCAAGCAGCAGCTGATAGCGATGGAGCAGCCAAAATCGGATGGCACTGCTCCGGCTTGATGGGGCTCCAATACTTTACTCTGTGCACAATGCCGGGAAGGCTCGCCGCCAATCAGGGGCGAGCCGTCTTGCCCGCGTAGGGCCGCAAGGCGGCCCCAATGGCCCCCAACCAGGAGCAGCCTGTGAAAGCCCTCGACCAACTGACCTTCGACAACCGCTTCGCCCGTCTGGGCGATGCATTTTCCACCCAGGTGCTGCCCGATCCCATCGCCGACCCGCGCCTGGTGGTGGCCAGCGAGTCGGCCATGGGGCTGCTCGATCTCGACCCTGCCCAGGCGCAACTGCCGCTGTTCGCCGAGCTGTTCAGCGGCCACAAGCTCTGGGAAGAAGCCGACCCCCGCGCAATGGTCTACTCTGGGCATCAATTTGGCTCTTACAACCCGCGCCTGGGCGATGGTCGCGGTTTGCTCCTGGCTGAGGTGCGCAATGAGCGCGGCGAGCACTGGGACCTGCACCTCAAGGGTGCTGGCCAGACCCCGTATTCACGCATGGGCGACGGGCGCGCCGTGCTGCGCTCGTCGATCCGCGAATTCCTTGCCTCCGAAGCCCTGCATGCGCTGGGCATTCCCAGCAGCCGGGCACTCTGCGTAATTGGCTCGAGCACCACGGTTTGGCGCGAAACCCGCGAAAGCGCAGCGATGCTGACGCGCCTGGCGCCCAGCCACGTGCGCTTCGGCCACTTCGAGTATTTCTACTACACCAAGCAGCCTGAACAGCAACGGGTGTTGATCGACCACGTGCTCGCCGAGCATTACCCCGAATGCCGGGACGCCGAACAGCCCTACCTGGCCATGTTCCGCACCATCGTCGAACGCAATGCCGAGCTGATCGCCTACTGGCAGGCCTACGGTTTCTGCCACGGCGTGATGAACACCGACAACATGTCGATCCTGGGCATCACCTTCGACTTCGGACCGTTCGCCTTCCTCGATGATTTCAACGCCAACTTCATCTGCAACCATTCCGATGACCGTGGCCGTTACAGCTATGCCAACCAGGTGCCCATTGCCCACTGGAACCTCAGCGCCCTCGCCCAGGCCTTGACCACGGTGATCGAGGTCGAAGCGCTCAAGCAGACCCTGGAGTTGTTCCTGCCGCTGTACCAGGCCCATTACCTGGACCTGATGCGCCGCCGCCTGGGCCTGACCAGCGCCGAAGATGAGGACATGGCCTTGGTCGAACGGCTGCTGCAGCGCATGCAGAGCGGTGGCGTGGATTACACCTTGTTCTTCCGCAGGCTGGGCGAGCAGCCGGTGGCTGACGCCCTGCAGCTGCTGCGTGATGATTTCATCGACCTGGCCGGTTTCGACGCCTGGGCTGCCGACTACCTGGCGCGCTGCCAGCGCGAAGCCGACAATGCGACCGGCCGACGCGAGCGCATGCATGCGGTGAACCCGTTGTACATACTGCGCAACTACCTGGCGCAGCGGGCCATCGAAGCGGCTGAGGCAGGCGACTACAGCGAGGTGCGGCGCCTGCATCAGGTGCTGACCAGACCGTTCGAAGAACAGGCTGGCATGCAGGCCTATGCCGAGCGTCCACCTGAATGGGGCAAGCACCTGGAAATCAGCTGCTCCTCCTGACGACAGCTCGCGCCCGCGCGATCCTCAGCCATCGCCCTCAAGCAAATCGTGCAATTCGACAAACTGCTGGGTCAGCTTGTGCCGCGGCTCCAGATGGATCAGCGGCAGGCTTGCATGATGCGATTCGCGCATCTTTACCGAGCTGCCCAGATACACCGGTAGCACCGGCAGGCCCTCGGCCAGCAACTCATCGAGCATCTGCTGGGGCAGGCTGGCGCGGGACTGGAACTGATTGACCACGATGCCCTCGACCTCGAGAGCTTCATTGTGGTCGTCTTTGAGGTCATCGATTTCCGCTAGCAGGCCGTACAGGGCTTGCCGCGAGAAGCTGTCGCAGTCGAAAGGAATCAGTACGCGATCGGCGGCGATCAACGCTGATACGGCGTAGAAATTGAGCGCCGGCGGCGTGTCGATGTAAATCCGCTCATAGTCTTCGTCCAGCGCGTCGAGCAGCTTTCGCAGCTTGTTGATCTTGTGCTTGGCTTCGAGCTTGGGCTGCAGGTCGGCAAGCTCCGCAGTGGCGGTGACCACATGCAGGTTGTCGAACGGGGTTTCGTAGATATCGACCTTGTTCTTCTTGCTGAATGGCCCGCTGGACAGGCTCTGCTTGAAGAAATCGGCGATACCCATGGGGATGTCGTCGCCGGTCAGCCCGGTCAGGTACTGGGTCGAATTGGCCTGGGCATCCAGGTCGATCAGCAGGGTTCGGTAGCCTTCGCTGGCGCTCACCGCTGCCAGGTTGCAAGCGATGCTCGACTTGCCAACGCCACCTTTCTGATTGAACACCACGCGCCGCATGATTGACCTCCGTGTATCAACGAATGCCCGAGTATGTGTCGGTGCAGCGGCAATGGCCAGTACTGTCGATGGCTACCTGATGCCGGCTTGATCTCGGTTCGGATTCACTCGGCGTAGACCTGCCCGGTCACCAATTCGGCGAAAGCCCTGGCCATCGCCGAGCTGCCGCGCTCGCGCTGGACCAGCCACACGGCCGAAGTCGCCTCGGCATCGAGCAGCGTGCGATACACCACGCCTTCGATCTGCATGCGCTTGAACGACGCCGGCAGTACCGACACACCCAGCCCGGCCGATACCAGGCCGATGATGGTCATCGCCTCGCCCGCCTCCTGGGCAAAATGCGGACTGAACCCGGCCTGGCGGGCCAGGCTCAGCAGCTGCGCATACAAGCCGCTGCCGTAGCTGCGCGGGAAGAACACGAACGGCTCCTGCGCCAGCGCTGCCATGTATACGCCCTCGTCGCTGCCGTGGGCCAGAGGATGAGAGGCGTTGATCACTGCCACCAGCGGCTCGCGAAACAGTTCGGTAGCCACCAGCCCCTCAGGCAACGGCATCGGCCGCATCAGGCCAACTTCGATGGACTCATCGAAAACCCCCTCGGCGACATCGCGGCTGCTCATTTCCTGCAGGTGCAAATGGACCGCCGGAAAGCGCTGGCGAAACGCATGAATCGCCTTGGGAATCTTCGACGTGAAGGGTGCGGACGAGGTGAAACCGATCTTCATCTCGCCCAGCTCCCCCAACTGCGCCCGACGTGCCACATCCGCCGCTTTCTCGACTTGTGCCAGGACCTGGCGGGCCTCTTGCAGAAACAAGCGCCCAGCCTCGCTCAGCTCGACCCGCCGGTTGGTGCGTTCAAACAGGCGGGCGCCCAGTTCGTGTTCCAACGCCTGGATCTGCTGACTCAGCGGCGGCTGCGAGATCCCCAGCTGCTGGGCCGCACGGCCGAAATGCAGCTCCTCCGCCACAGCGATGAAATAACGCAGGTGCCGCAGCTCCATGAGCTTTCTCCAATAGGTCGCCAAACAACTTAAATAGGTCGAACAATATATTGGATCAAATCATTAGCCGGCTATATGCTTTTTTCATTGCACCAGAGGTACCGCCGCGTGAAAACTGCAGTCGCCCCCCTCCCCGCTTGCTCGGCAGCCATCGCACCGGACAGGTGGATCGAAAAAGGCACGCCCGCTTTTCTCAGGACCGTCCTGGCCTTGTTCAGCGGTGGCTTCGCCACCTTCGCCCTGCTCTACTGCGTGCAGCCGATGATGCCGCTGTTGTCCCAGGAGTTCGCCATCAATGCCGCGCAAAGCAGCCTGGTGCTGTCGGTAGCGACGGCGATGCTGGCCTGCGGCTTGTTGATCACCGGGCCGATTTCCGACCGCGTGGGCCGCAAGCCGGTGATGGTATTCGCCCTGGTGTGCGCGGCGCTTTCCACACTGGCCAGCGCCGTGATGCCAACCTGGGAGCTAGTGCTGGCCACGCGGGCGCTGGTGGGCCTGTCGTTGAGCGGCCTGGCGGCGGTGGCCATGACTTACCTCAGCGAAGAGATCCACCCGCAGCACATTGGCCTGGCCATGGGCTTGTACATCGGTGGCAACGCCATCGGCGGCATGAGCGGACGCCTGATCACTGGGGTGCTGATCGATTTCGTCAGCTGGCACACGGCAATGCTGACCATCGGTGCCTTGGCGCTGATCGCTGCCGTGGTGTTCTGGAAAGTGCTGCCGGAGTCGCGCAACTTCCGCGCCCAATCGATGAACCCGCGCAGCCTGCGCGACGGCTTTCTCATGCACTTCAAGGATGCCGGGTTGCCTTGGCTGTTCCTTGAAGCCTTCCTGCTGATGGGCGCTTTCGTCACCTTGTTCAACTACATCGGTTATCGCCTGCTCGCCGAGCCCTATCACATGAACCAGGCCTTGGTAGGACTGCTCTCGGTGGTCTACCTGTCTGGCATCTACAGCTCTGCCCAAGTCGGTGCCCTGGCCGACAAGCTCGGCCGGCGCAAGGTGTTCTGGGCCAGCATCGTGGTGATGGCCAGCGGTATGCTGATGACCCTGGCCACGCCCTTGCCGGTGGTGATCACCGGCATGCTGGTGTTCACTTTCGGTTTCTTCGGCGCTCACTCGGTAGCCAGCAGCTGGATCGGTCGCCGCGCGTTGAAGGCCAAAGGCCAAGCCTCATCCCTGTATCTGTTCAGCTATTACGCAGGTTCGAGCGTGGCCGGCACAGCCGGGGGCGTGTTCTGGCACCACTGGGGTTGGAATGGCATCGGCGTGTTCATTGGCGCCCTGCTGGCCGCAGCGCTGTTGATCGCCTTGCGCCTGAGCAGGCTGGCGCCGAAAACCGCATAGGCGACAGGCGAAAAAAAGCCCGGCTCAACAGGCCGGGCTTTGTCGTTTGCAGCGCCTAGCCGTGGTATTGCGCGGACAGTTCATGCACAGCGTTGATGAATGCACCGGCGTGCTCGGGGTCGACTTCCGGGGTGATGCCATGGCCCAGGTTGAAGACGTGACCGCTGCCATGACCGTAGCTGGCCAGGATGCGCGCCACCTCCTGGCGGATGGCCGCGGGCCTGGCGTACAACACGGTCGGGTCCATGTTGCCTTGCAGCGCCACTTTGTCGCCGACCCGGCGGCGGGCATCGCCAATGTCGCAGGTCCAGTCCAGGCCCAGGGCATCGGCCCCAGCCTCGGCGATGCTTTCCAACCACAGGCCGCCGTTCTTGGTGAACAGGATCACCGGCACCTTGCGCCCTTCGTGTTCGCGAATCAGACCGCTGACGATCTTGCGCATGTAGGCCAGGGAAAACTCCTGGTAAGCCGCGGCTGACAGGTTGCCACCCCAGGTATCGAAGATCTGCACCGCCTGCGCGCCGGCCAGGATCTGCCCGTTCAAGTAGCTGGTAACCGACTGGGCGAGCTTTTCCAACAGCAGGTGCAGGGCTTGCGGATTGTCGTAGGCCATGGCCTTGGTCTTGCGGAAGTCTTTCGACGAGCCGCCTTCGACCATGTACGTGGCCAACGTCCACGGGCTGCCGGAGAAGCCGATGAGCGGTACACGACCATTGAGTTCGCGGCGGATGGTGCTGACCGCATCCATCACGTAGCCGAGGTCTTTCTGCGCATCGGGCACCGGCAGTGCTTCGATGTCGGCCGGGGTGCTGACGACCTTCTTGAAACGCGGGCCTTCGCCGGTTTCGAAGTACAGGCCCAGGCCCATGGCATCCGGAATGGTGAGGATGTCCGAGAACAGGATCGCCGCGTCCAGAGGATAACGGTCGAGCGGCTGCAGGGTCACCTCGCAGGCGAACTGCGGGTTCTTGCACAGGCTCATGAAGTCACCGGCCTTGGCCCGGCTGGCACGGTATTCCGGCAGGTAACGGCCGGCCTGGCGCATCATCCAGACCGGGGTGACATCCACAGGTTGCTTGAGCAGCGCACGCAGGAAACGATCGTTCTTCAAGGCAGTCATGTCGGCATCCGGAAAAAGAGTGCCGGCATTTTCTCAGACGCGCGCATAAAAGGCACGGCCGAGGCCATGGGTTTTGGCTATCGCGTGCTGTAGATCAACTGATTTTGTATACAAAATGTGCTGGGGCTGGCTGACAGCCCCAGCTGGCGATCAGAGTTCCAGGTAGTCCAGGATCCCCTCAGCGGCGTTGCGCCCTTCGAAGATCGCCGTCACCACGAGGTCCGAGCCACGCACCATATCGCCCCCGGCGAAGATCTTCGGGTTGCTGGTCTGGTGCTTGAACTTGCCTTTCTCCGGCGCGACCACGCGACCCTGGCTGTCGAGCTGAATGCTGTGCTGCTCGAACCATGGCGCAGGGCTCGGGCGGAAGCCGAATGCGATGACCACGGCATCGGCCGGCAGGATCTGCTCGGAACCTGGAATCGGCTCAGGGCTGCGACGGCCGCGGGCGTCAGGCTCACCCAAGCGGGTCTCCACCACCTTCACCCCTTCGACCTTGTCTTCGCCGACGATAGCGATAGGCTGGCGGTTGTAGAGGAATTTCACGCCTTCTTCCTTGGCGTTCTTCACCTCTTTGCGCGAACCGGGCATGTTGGCCTCGTCGCGACGATAGGCGCAGGTCACCGACTTGGCACCCTGGCGAATCGAGGTGCGGTTGCAGTCCATGGCCGTGTCACCACCGCCGAGCACCACGACCTTCTTGCCCTGCATGTCGACGAAGTCTTCCGGCGACTTCTCGAAGCCCAGGTTGCGGTTGACGTTGGCGATCAGGAAGTCCAGCGCATCGTGCACACCCGGCAGGTCCTCACCGGGGAACCCGCCTTTCATGTAGGTGTAGGTACCCATGCCCATGAACACCGCATCGTATTCGGCGAGCAGCTGCTCCATGCTGATGTCGGTGCCCACCTCGGTGTTGAGGCGGAATTCGATACCCATGCCGGTGAAGACCTCGCGGCGGTGGCTCAGCACCGTCTTCTCCAGCTTGAATTCAGGGATACCGAAGGTCAGCAAACCGCCGATTTCCGGGTTCTTGTCGAACACCACCGGGGTCACGCCAGCGCGTACCAGCACGTCGGCGCAACCAAGGCCCGCCGGGCCGGCGCCAATGATGGCGACGCGCTTGCCGGTTGGCTTGACCTTGGACATGTCCGGGCGCCAGCCCATGGCGAAGGCGGTGTCGGTGATGTACTTCTCGACCGAGCCAATGGTGACCGCACCAAAGCCATCGTTGAGTGTGCAGGCGCCTTCGCACAGGCGGTCTTGCGGGCATACGCGACCGCACACTTCCGGCAGGGTGTTGGTCTGGTGCGACAGTTCGGCGGCGGCCAGGATGTTGCCTTCGGCGACCAGCTTCAACCAGTTGGGGATGAAGTTGTGAACCGGGCACTTCCATTCGCAATACGGGTTACCGCAGCCCAGGCAGCGATGGGCCTGCTCCACGGACTGCTGGGGCTTGAACGGCTCGTAGATTTCCACGAACTCTTTCTTGCGCTGGCGCAGCAGCTTTTTCTTCGGGTCCTTGCGGCCCACTTCGATGAACTGGAAGTCGTTGTTCAGACGTTCAGCCATTTTTCAAAACCTCTTTACAGCAGCTGCTAGCTACACGCTGCAAGCCGCAAGACGATCACTTAAGCCGGGCAAACCTCGTGCAGCTTCTGACTTGCAGCTCGAGGCTCGCCACTTGCAGCTGGTTTTACTGCGGATTGGCACGGGTGCTGGACAACAGCTGCTTGAGGTTGGCGGCCTTGGGCTTGACCAACCAGAAGCGGCGCACGTAGTCGTCCAGGTTCTCCGAGAGCTCACGCCCCCACGCGCTGCCGGTTTCTTCCACGTACTCGCCCAGAACCCGCGCCAGATGGCTGCGGTAGGCTTCCATCGCCTCACCACTGATGCGCTGGATTTCCACCAGCTCATGGTTGAGTTTGTCGACGAAGCTGTTGTCCATGTCGAGCACGTAGGCGAAGCCGCCAGTCATGCCAGAACCGAAGTTGTAACCGGTCTTGCCCAACACGCAGACAAAGCCACCGGTCATGTATTCACAGCAGTGATCGCCCGTTCCCTCGACGACCGCGTGGGCGCCGGAGTTACGTACAGCGAAACGCTCGCCGGCAGTGCCGGCGGCGAACAACTTGCCACCGGTGGCGCCGTACAGGCAGGTGTTACCAACGATGGCGCTGTGCTGGGTTTCGAACGGGCTGCCGGCTGGCGGCACGATGGTCAGCTTGCCACCCGTCATGCCCTTACCGACGTAGTCGTTGGCATCGCCCTCCAGGTGCAGGTTCAAGCCGCCGGCGTTCCAGACCCCGAAGCTCTGCCCGGCAGTGCCCTTGAAGCGGAACGTGATCGGCTTGGCGGCCATGCCCTGGTTGCCATACAGCTTGGCGATTTCACCGGAAATCCGCGCGCCGATGGAGCGGTCACAGTTGCAGATATCCAGATCGAACTCACCACCGGCCTGATCGCGGATCGCCGGCAACGCCATCTCGACCATCTTCTCGGCCAGCTCGCCCTTGTCGAACGGCGGGTTCTTGTCGACTTCGCAGAACTGCGGCTTGTCGGCCGGAATGTGCGAGCTGCCCAGTAAAGGCGTCAGGTCAAGGTGCTGCTGACGCTCGGTGTCGCCGGGCAGCACGTCGAGCAGGTCGGTGCGGCCGATCAGCTCGCCGAGGCTGCGAACGCCCAGCTTGGCCAGCCATTCGCGGGTTTCTTCGGCGACGAAGGTGAAGAAGTTGATCACCATGTCGACGGTGCCGATGTAGTGGTCCTTGCGCAGCTTGTCGTTCTGCGTGGCAACGCCGGTGGCGCAGTTGTTCAGGTGACAGATACGCAGGTATTTGCAGCCCAGGGCGATCATTGGCGCGGTGCCGAAGCCAAAGCTCTCGGCGCCGAGGATCGCCGCCTTGATCACGTCCAGACCGGTTTTCAAGCCACCATCGGTCTGCACCCGGACCTTGCCGCGCAAGTCGTTGCCGCGCAGGGTCTGGTGGGTTTCCGCCAGGCCCAGTTCCCATGGGGCGCCGGCATACTTGATCGAGGTCAGCGGCGAGGCGCCGGTGCCGCCATCGTAGCCAGAGATGGTGATCAGGTCGGCATAGGCCTTGGCCACACCTGCAGCGATGGTGCCGACGCCGGCTTCTGCTACCAGCTTGACCGACACCAGCGCCTGCGGGTTGACCTGCTTGAGGTCGTAGATCAGCTGGGCCAGGTCTTCGATCGAATAGATGTCGTGGTGCGGTGGCGGCGAGATCAGGGTCACGCCCGGCACTGCATAACGCAGCTTGGCGATCAGGCCATTGACCTTGCCGCCGGGCAGCTGACCGCCCTCGCCAGGCTTGGCACCCTGGGCCACCTTGATCTGCAGCACTTCGGCATTGACCAGGTACTCCGGCGTCACACCGAAGCGGCCGGTCGCGACCTGCTTGATCTTGGAACTGCGCACGGTGCCGTAGCGGGACGGGTCTTCTCCACCCTCCCCGGAGTTGGAGCGCGCGCCCAGGCGGTTCATCGCCTCGGCCAACGCCTCGTGCGCTTCCGGCGACAGCGCGCCCAGCGAGATGCCGGCTGAGTCGAAGCGCTTGAGGATGGCTTGCAGCGGCTCGACCTCGTCCAGCGCCAGGGGCTGCTCGGCCACTTTCACCTTGAGCAGGTCGCGGATCATCGACACCGGGCGCTGATCGACCAGCGTGGTGTATTCCTTGAATTTGGCATAGTCGCCCTGCTGCACAGCCGCTTGCAGGGTGTTGACCACATCCGGGTTGTAGGCGTGGTATTCGCCACCGTGGACGAACTTGAGCAGGCCACCTTGCTGGATGGGCTTGCGCGCGCTCCAGGCTTCGGCGGCCAGCAGCTTCTGGTCGCTTTCCAGGTCGACGAATCGTGCGCCCTTGATGCGGCTGGACACGCCCTTGAAGCTCAGGCCGACGACTTCCTCGGCCAGGCCCACCGCTTCGAACAACTGCGCGCCGCGGTACGAGGCGATGGTGGAAATGCCCATCTTCGAGAGGATTTTCAGCAGGCCCTTGGAAATGCCCTTGCGGTAGTACTTGAACACTTCGTCCAGATCGCCCAGCACTTCACCGGTACGAATCAGGTCGGCCAGCACTTCATAGGCCAGGTACGGGTAGACCGCCGAGGCGCCGAAGCCCAGCAGCACGGCGAAGTGATGCGGGTCACGCGCAGTGGCAGTCTCTACCAGGATGTTGCTGTCGCAGCGCAGACCCTGTTCGGTCAGGCGGTGGTGCACGGCACCCACCGCCAGCGAAGCGTGCACGGGCAGCTTGCCGGGGGCGATGTAGCGGTCGCTCAGCACCAACTGAGTCTTGCCGGCACGAACGGCTTCTTCAGCCTGGTCGGCGATGTTGCGAATCGCCGCTTCCAGGCCCAGGCCTTGCTCGTAGTTGAGGTCGATCAGCTGACGGTCGAAACCTTCGCGCTCCAGGTTCATCAGCGAGCGCCACTTGGCGGGCGAGATCACCGGCGAGCTGAGGATGACCCGCGAAGCATGCTCCGGCGACTCCTGGAAGATATTGCGCTCGGCACCTAGGCAGATTTCCAGGGACATGACGATCGCTTCGCGCAGCGGGTCGATCGGCGGGTTGGTCACCTGGGCAAACTGCTGGCGGAAGAAGTCGTAAGGCGAACGCACCCGCTGCGACAGCACCGCCATAGGCGTGTCGTCACCCATCGAACCCACGGCTTCCTGGCCTTGCTCACCGAGCGGGCGCAGCACCTGGTCACGCTCTTCGAAGGTGACCTGGAACATCTTCATGAATTGCTTGAGCTGGTCAGCGTCGTAGCTGGCCACGCCCTGATCGTCGCTCAGCGTGGCCTGGATGCGCGTAGCGTGCTGACGCAGCCAGCGCTTGTACGGATGACGCGACTTCAAACGGTTGTCGATGGCGTCGGTGTCGAGAATCTGACCGGTTTCGGTATCCACCGCCAGGATCTGCCCTGGGCCGACACGGCCCTTGGCCACGACGTCTTCAGGCTGATAGCCCCAGACACCGATTTCCGACGCGATGGTGATGTAGCCGTTGGTGGTGGTGACCCAACGCGCCGGACGCAGGCCGTTACGGTCGAGCAGGCACACTGCGTGGCGGCCCTCGGTCATGACGATACCGGCCGGGCCATCCCACGGCTCCATGTGCATGGAGTTGTATTCGTAGAAGGCGCGCAGGTCGGCGTCCATGGTCTCGACGTTCTGCCAGGCTGGTGGCACCAGCATGCGCACGCCACGGAACAGGTCGATGCCGCCGGTGACCATCAGCTCGAGCATGTTGTCCATGCTCGAGGAGTCGGAGCCGACACGGTTGACCAATGGGCCGAGGGCCTCGAGGTCGGGAATCTGGTCGTTGGCGAACTTGGTGCGACGGGCCATGGCCCAGTTGCGGTTGCCGGTGATGGTGTTGATTTCGCCGTTGTGGGCGAGGAACCGGAATGGCTGGGCCAGCGGCCATTTCGGCAAGGTATTGGTGGAGAAACGCTGGTGGAACACGCAGATCGCGGTCTGCAGGCGTTCGTCACCGAGGTCTGGATAGAACGCCGCGAGATCGCGCGGCATCATCAAGCCCTTGTAGATGATGGTCTTGTGCGAAAAGCTGCAGATGTAGTGGTCGGCATCGTGGGCGTTGGCTACCGACGAACGGCGGCGGGCACTGAACAGCTTGATGGCGAACTCCTGGTCGCTCAGGCCATCAGCGCCGATGAACACCTGCTCGATCTGCGGCAGGCGCTCGAGGGCCAGGCGACCCAGCACGCTGGTGTCGATCGGGACTTTGCGCCAGCCTACCAATTGCAAGCCGGCTGCCAGGATTTCACGATCCATGTTGGCACGAGCGGCCTGGGCTTTGACCGGGTCCTGGTTGAAGAACACCATGCCGACGGCGTACTGCTTGGGCAGCTCTACGGCGAAGTGTTCCTGGGCCACTGCACGCAGGAAACGGTCAGGCTTCTGCATCAACAGACCGCAACCGTCGCCGGTCTTGCCGTCGGCATTGATGCCGCCACGGTGGGTCATGCACGTCAGCGCCTGCATGGCGGTTTGCAGAAGGTGGTGACTTGGCTCGCCCGTCATATGGGCGATCAGGCCAAAACCACAGTTGTCCTTGAATTCTTCGGGATGGTACAGACCTGTTTTCATAGACACTTTCTCACCAGGTTCACCTCTCAACCGGAGGCAAATCTCTTTTATGTACAACCACTTACCATCCACGCCGATCAAACGCCAGCTTTTTTGCGGTGGCCATGGAAAACCATTGTTGCACAGCGACAGTCTTGCCCACAAATTTTCATGTCTCACCATTGAAAATTTATGTCGCTATTTTGAATGTTTTTAGCCGCAAACCATGGGTTGGCAGGGCTTGACTCTGAAGCGTTTCAGCCAACACTGCGCGCGGGGCTTGTGGCCGGCAGGCTGGGACAGAAAAGCCTGCCGCGCAGGGCGCAGCAGGCTTATCAGGTGTCAGTAATCGCTCAGCAACTGGGCGGCGGGGTGGTGCCGCCCGGCAGGTATCAGCGGGCCGAGGCCAGCTCTTGTTGGACGCTGGCGACAGTACGTGGCCAAGGTTTACCAGCCTGGACCTTCGCTGGCAAGTTCTTGATTGCGGCAACTGCCGCATCACGGTTGGCAAAGTTGCCATAGGTGACCACATACAGGGGTTTGCCCTGCAGGTTCTTCTTGAAGTAGCGATAGTCGCCACCCTGCGCCTTGACGAAGGCCTGGGCCGACGCCTCGGAGCTGGTACCGAGGATCTGCACCACGTAGTTGCCAGGCTTCTGACCACTGTACCAGCCGCTGTTGCCGGCACCGGCCGCTGCCGCAGGCTTCTCGGTGGCCTTGACCGCCGGCTTGGCACTGGCCACCTGGGTTGGCGCAGGCGCAGGCTTGGCCACCGGCTTGGCCGGTTGGCTGGTGACTGGATTGGCCACAGGCGCGGCAGGCTGGGACGGCGCGGTCGCCTGGGCCATGCTCGGTGCCGGACCCGCCGCGACGCCCTGCGGCGGTGCGGTGGTGGTCACGGTCGGCGGCGCTGAAGGTTGCAGGGCAGTGTTGCCTGCCGGCCCACCCTCTTCACCGTCGCCCATGCCAGCAGCCTGGGCCAGCGGCTCACGCATCACCGGTTGCGACTGGCCCACCAGCGGCAACGGCATCGGCTGGGACTGGCCGGAGAATTCGATGGCCGGGTTGCCGTTATTGGATTGAGCAGCACCTGGCTGGCCCTCGCCCAAGGGCAACTGGGCCTGCGCCACCGGCGCCTCGCTTGGCGCCTTGTCGCTTTTCTTGGGCATCAGCACCGCAGCGCCTACGGCAACCACGACGACTGCGGACAGCGCGAGCACGTGTTTCTTAGGCATTTTGAACCCCATGGATGGTCGCTTCACCGTGGTCCGGCTAGCGATCATGGCTTCGATCAAGGTATCGCGGGCGACCTGGTTGATGTTGCCAGGCCATCCGCCAGAGTTTTCGTGGATATCGACCAGCTGCTCGCGGGTGAACACCTCGATGCCCCGGCCCGCGCCATCCAGACGCTGCTCCAGGTATTCGTTGGTTTCCTCCTCGCTGTAGGGGGCGAGTTCGATGACGTGGAAACGCTCTTCCTCGACCTCGATCTCATCCAACCCGGCAATCAGCGACGGTTCGCCAAACAGGAACACATGCGGGCGCGCCTCTGGCAAGCCGCCGGCCAGTTCCAGCAACGCTTGGAGTGCCGACTCGTCAAGTTGTTCCGCATCGTCCACCAACAGATAGACTTCCTGCCCGGTGAGTGCCAACTGCACCACCTTGTTCAGGATCGCCTGGACCTCGGGCTGGGCCACCTCCAGGGTCTGCGCCACTTGCCCGAGGACGCTGGCCGCATCGCTGGCACCGCGAGCGGAAACCACGACGCTCTGTACCGATTGCTTGTTGGTGCTGGCCACCAGGGCCTGGCGCAGCAGCGTCTTGCCACTGCCCAACGGCCCTGTGACCACCAGCATCAATTGGCTGTAGCGTGCCAGATGATGCAGTTGGCCAAGCACCGGCTTGCGCTGGGCGGGGAAGAATTTGAAGCCGGGCACACGCGGCGCGAACGGATCGTGGCTCAGCTGGTAGTGATCGAGAAACGCCTCATCGGCATGCAAACTGGTCATTGCGCTGTCACAACCTCAAAGCTGGGCCACGATCGCGCGGTAATCCGCCGACAGCGTGGCCTGAAGAATCTCTTTCGGATAGTCGTCGGTGATCACCGCATCGCCCAGCTGGCGCAGCAGCACCAGACGCAAGCGACCGTCGAGCACCTTCTTGTCGACCGCCATATGCTCCATGAACTGCGCCGGGGTCATTTCCTGTGGAGGCACCACCGGCAACCCTGCGTGCTGCAGCAAGCGAATGCCGCGATCACGTTCGGCCTGATCGATCCAACCCAGGCGCATGGACATTTCCAGGGCCATGACCGTACCCGCAGCTACTGCCTCGCCGTGCAGCCAGACCCCGTAACCCATATGGGTCTCGATAGCGTGGCCAAAGGTGTGGCCCAGGTTCAGCGTGGCACGCACGCCCGATTCGCGCTCGTCGGCGCCTACTACCGCAGCCTTGGCGGCGCAGGAGCGGCGAATCGCTTCCGTCAGCGCGGCAGGCTCGAGCGCCCGCAGGGCCGGCATATGTTCTTCGAGCCAGGCCAGGAACGGCTTGTCGCAGATCAGGCCGTACTTGATCACCTCGGCCAGACCAGCGGAGAGCTCGCGAGCAGGCAGTGTGTTCAGGCTGGTAGTGTCGATCAGCACCGCGTTGGGCTGGTAGAACGCACCGACCATGTTCTTGCCCAGCGGGTGGTTGATGCCGGTCTTGCCACCCACCGACGAGTCCACCTGGGACAACAAGGTGGTCGGCACCTGGATGAAGTCGACCCCGCGCTGATAGCAGGCGGCCGCGAACCCGGCCATGTCACCGATGACGCCGCCACCCAGGGCGACCACGGTGGTCCGCCGGTCATGCCGTGCCGTCAGCAGGCCGTCGAAGATCAGCTGGAGCGTCTGCCAGTTCTTGTAGGCTTCGCCGTCAGGGAGAATCACCGACTGCACCGCATAGGCACCGAGGGTCTTGCTCAGGCGTTCCAGATACAGAGGTGCGACGGTCTCGTTGGAAACGATCGCCACCTGCCGCCCGCGAATGTGCGGCGCCAGCAGCTCTGGCTGATCCAGTAGGCCTTCGCCAATGTAGATCGGGTAGCTACGCTCGCCGAGATCGACCTTAAGTGTCTGCATGTGTCCCCACAGTGTACTTGGGCGTGGCGCCGGCTGTGCGACCCACGCGCTTACGTTGAACCTTGCCCCGGCGCTGGCCGAGAATAGTCCCGGCTTAGCGGGGCGGCAACTGCTGCAGGCGCTCGAGAATATCCAGCACCACCATACGCGGCGGCCGTTCGTCGGTTTCCACCACTAGGTCGGCGATCTCCCGATACAGCGGGTCGCGGGTTTCGAGCAGATTGCGCAGGGTCGCCTCCGGGTTGGCCGTGCGCAGCAACGGACGGTTGCGATCCCGCGCGGTACGCCCTACCTGCTGCTCGACCGAGGCGTGCAAGTAGATGACGCGGCCGCCGGCATGCAGCGCCTGGCGATTTTCCGCACGCATGACGGCGCCACCGCCGGTTGCCACGACCACGCCATCAAGGGCGCAGAGCTCGGCGATCATCGCCTGCTCACGGTCACGAAAACCCGGTTCGCCTTCTTTATCGAAGATCCACGGGATGTTGGCGCCGGTGCGCAGTTCGATTTCCTTGTCGGAATCTTTGAACAGCAGGCGCAGCTCTTTGGCCAACAGGCGCCCGATGGTGCTCTTACCAGCGCCCATGGGCCCTACAAGTATCAAATTTCGCACAGAATCAACGACTCACAGCAATCGCCTGGTCATTCATGATACGCGGAGTCAGGAAGACCAGCAGCTCGGATTTTTTCTCTTGTAATGCATCGCGTCGAAATAGCCGCCCAACATACGGCAGATCGCCGAAAAATGGCACCTTGGCGACCACATTGTTTTGCGTGGTGGAATACACCCCGCCGATCACGATGGTATCGCCATCGGCCACCCGAACCTTGGCATTGACCTCGTTCTTGCGAATCGGCGGCACGTCGTTCAGGGCATTGACGTAGTCGGGTTCATCCTTGGTCACCTTGACCGTCATGATGACCTTGCCGTCCGGGGTGATCTGCGGGGTGACCTCAAGCGACAGCGAGGCCTCGCGAAACGCCACCGAGGTCGCGCCATTGCGGCTGGTTTCCTGGTATGGCACCTCGGTGCCCTTGAGGATCCTCGCGGTCTCTTTGTCTGCCGTGACCACCTTGGGCTGCGAGATGATTTCGCCATTGCCGCTTTTTTCCATGGCGCTGAGTTCCAGATCCAGCAACAGGCCGCCACGCAGCAGGCCAACGGCAACGCTGCCAGTGGCGCGCTCCAGCCCCAGGTCAACGAATACATCCTTGCCCAACTGCGGTGCTTCGCCGTGAAACTGCCGCCCCCAACGCACGCCAAGGCCGTTCTCGTAGTCGACGTTGGCCTCGACGATGCGCGCCTCGATCTCGACCTGGCGCACCGGTACATCGAGCTGGGCCACCAACTGGCGCAGCTCCGCCAGGCGCTCGGCCGGTTGGTGCGCGATCAGGGTGTTGGTACGGGCATCGACACTCAAGCTGCCGCGCCCGGTCAAAATGCCCTCGTCGGCCAGCGCGGCCAGCAACAGCTCGGCAAGATCTGCCGCCCTGGCGTGATGAATCGGCAGCAATTCACGGCGCAAGGGCGGCAGCTGTGCGTCCATCTGCTCACCACCGGCAGCCATCGATTGTTCGGCAAGCTCGGCGGCGGGCGCGATCAGCAACACATTGCCCTGCTCATGGCGCCCCAGCCCTTTGCTGCGCAGTACCGCCTCAAGGGCCTGGTCCCAAGGCACATCATGCAGGCGCAAGGTCACCTGGCCCTGCACCGAGTCGCTGGCCACCAGGTTGATGTCAGCGAAATCTGCCAATACCTGCAGCGCCGAGCGCACTTCCACATCCTGGAAATTGAGCGATATGAGCTCATCCCGAAGGGGCGCTGCGGCGCACCACGGGCTGAGCGACAGGCCTACTATCATCGGTATCCACAGCTGTCTCATCGTCTTGCCTGGCCTCCGTTGCCACTCGCCTTGCCAGCGCCAGCGTCACCAGACGCTCACGCGGCTCACCTTCAAGCAGCACGCGTTCGAGCACCTGCACCTGGTGTTCGCCGACGTGCTGTACCACACCATCCTCTTGCCCGAGCCGGTCGCCTGGGCGCACGCGATGGAGGCGACCGGCCGCCGCCAACAGCGCTTCTTGCGATGCCCCACGGCGCAAGAAGCCGACCATTTGCATCTGGGTCAGCGGGAGGTTGGCGAGGTCGACCTGGGCGTTGCCCAAGGCCGAGCGGGAAAAAGGATCGACCCGCACCGGCTGTGCTTGCGCGCGGGCTGGCCAATCTGCAAGCCCCGCCGGCGCCGCGAGTGGCTCGTCGGCACGGTAGGCCTGCACGCGCATGTCCAGGCGCAACGCCTCAGGGCTGCCCTCGACAGGCGTCAGCTGCAATGTCTCGCTGCGCAGCAGGCGCATCTGCCCCAGCCAGTCGTCCAACCACGGGCGCAGGCCCGCGTAGGGACCGACGACTCGCACATCGATCGGCGTCTGCCAATAACCGGGTTGCTGCTGTGCAGCCCCTACATCGACCTGTTCGATACGCAAGCCATGGGCATGACCGGAAGCCGCGAACTGCTCCAACAGGTCGCTCATGTCGCCATCGGCTGCCAGGCGCCAGCGCGCCGCTTGCAACCGCTGCTGCGCATCCGCCAACGCCACGCGTGCTGGCGCCAAGGCCTGAAGTTGCAAGCGCTTGGCGGCGTGGGCTTCGAGCAACAGCCGCTGCCTGGCAAGTTCTGCCTGCTGAAGCAGCCACCAGTGCGGCCAACGCCAGGCGCAGCCGAGCGCGATCACCATACAGCCTGCTGCCCATGGCAAAGCCAGCCTCAATAAACGCGGGCGCTCCAGCAGGACCTGCCGCAAACGACCTGACAGCACGTTCATGACCACTGGGCGGACAAACGGACCAACAGCTCGAAGCGCTTGCTTTGCGCCTGGCTTTCGAGGCTTTTCAACTGCGGGTCGTGCAACACCTGCGAGTGCTGCAGATTGCGAATGAACTGCGCTACCGCCGCGCTTGAAGCCGCCAGCCCGAACAAGCGCAGCGCGGTGCCTTGCTGCAGCTCTAGTTTCACCAGCCGCATACCGGGCGGCAGCGCTCGCTCCAGATCGGCGAACACCGCCGTCGGCAGGCCCTGCTGGGCGCGCAGCTTGGCCAGCGCTGCGGCCTCGTCACGCACCGCCTGCAAGGCCGCTGCGAGGCGTTCCCGTTCTGCCAACTGCGCCCGTAGCGCGTGGTTCACAGCCTGCCGCTGGTCATTGGCGGCAACCTGCTGGCGGTGTCGCTGGCGGGCCAACTGGTCCACCAGTAGCACCACGCACAGTGCGGCTATCACTGCGCCTACCAGGGTCACGCGCAAGCGTCGCAGTGCCGCCTGGCGCTCTCGCTCCCGCCAGGGCAGCAAATTCAAACGCAAGGTCATTTCAGCCCCCCTAAGGCCAGGGCACAGGCCAGCGCCATGCCGCCATCGG
The DNA here is from genome assembly GCF_052041965.1 of Pseudomonas sp. SMSB3. NCBI lineage: Bacteria > Pseudomonadati > Pseudomonadota > Gammaproteobacteria > Pseudomonadales > Pseudomonadaceae > Pseudomonas > Pseudomonas sp. SMSB3. The sequence continues at coordinate 143,831 of NZ_JBKGGV010000005.1, forward strand.
GACTGACCAGGCCGTTGGGATCAGGCAGTGGTTCGCATGGCACGCCACAGGCTTGGCCCAATCGCGCCAATGTGGCCTGGGCTGATTGCGCCGGACCCACCACCAGCAAGCGCTGTGGCCAGGGCATGCCTTCGCTGCCCTCGGCGCCAACAGGCAGCGCATCGGGCAACACCTCCCGACGCAGCGGCAACATGCCCTGCTGCCAGCCGTGCAGCGTCGCTCCGTCTGCTTCAACACGCAGCAACCCTGCAGCTGCGTTCGATTCAACGGGCATCAGCCTGCGCAAGGCGATGGTATCGACTTCTACAACCTGCAGATCCAGGCCGGCTGCTTCAAAGACCGCTTGCAGGGCCTGCAGGGCGCTGTGTCGACTGGCGGCGATCAGCACATCCAGCGCGTCTGGCGCGCTTCTCGAGGCGCCAAGCACCTGAAAGTCCAGGGCCAGGTCTTCCAGAGGGAAAGGAAAGAAGCGGTCCGCTTCCGCCAGCAGATGCGCCTCTACTTGCTGGCTGCCCAGGCGAGCTGGCAGCTGGCAGATCTTGCAGATCACTTGCGAGGCCGGCACCGCCACCGCAGCACGCCGCTGGTGGCTGCCCGAGGATTGATGGGCACTGCGCAGTGCCGCCACCACTCGATCAGGCTCACGCAGGCTGTCGCCAGCACTCGGCGGCCCGAATGCCTGCTGGACCCAGGCCATCTTTTCATACCGCCCCTTGTGGCGGCGGACTTGAGCGATTCGAACGCAACCGCTGGCGATTTCTATCCCTAACAGTGAACTGGCGTCCCTGCCATAACGTCCAAGCATCGCGACTTCCTTGTTACAACCATGAACCGCCTTACCGCCGGGCGCTGGCGGCCAGACGGTACAGCGAGCCGCCCGGCCGGTCACCCGGCAAGGCGAAAAGTGCTTATAATGCCCGGCGTTTTTTCGTCCGCCGGCCCCGTGCGCAATTCACCCTCAATCTGGACACCGAAAAGCCTTGATACGCCTGCTAAAGTTCTTCTGGTGGTCTTTCATCGCAGTCATCTGCGCGCTCGTCCTCGGTCTGAGCGGTGCGTTTCTGTATCTTAGCCCCAACCTGCCGTCGGTCGATTCGCTCAGAAGCATCCAGTTGCAGATCCCCCTGAGGGTATATAGCAGCGACGGCAAGCTGATTGCCGAGTTTGGCGAGATGCGCCGCTCCCCGATCCGCTTCGCGGACATTCCGCCACAGTTCATTCAGGCGCTTCTGTCAGCTGAGGACGACAATTTCCTCAACCACTACGGGGTCGACCCGAGCAGCCTGATGCGCGCCGCCACCCAGTTGGTAAAAACCGGTCATATCCAGACCGGCGGCAGCACCATCACCATGCAGGTGGCGAAGAACTTCTTTCTCACCAGCGAGCGCAGTTTCTCGCGCAAGACCAACGAGATCCTCCTGGCCTTACAGATCGAGCGTGAGCTGACCAAGGACGAGATCCTCGAGCTGTACGTCAACAAGATCTACCTGGGTAACCGGGCCTACGGCATCGATGCTGCCGCGCAGGTGTACTACGGCAAGTCGATTCGCGACGTGAGCCTGGCGCAGATGGCGATGATCGCCGGCTTGCCCAAGGCACCCTCGCGCTTCAACCCGCTGGCCAACCCGGTGCGTGCCAAGGAGCGTCGCGACTGGATCCTGGGCCGCATGTACAAGCTCGGCAAGATCGACGAGGCCAGCTATCAGGCCGCGTTGGCCGAACCGCTCAATGCCAGTTACCACGTGCCGACTCCGGAAGTGAACGCGCCCTATGTCGCGGAAATGGCCCGCGCCGAAATGGTCGGCCGCTATGGCAGCGAGGCCTATACCGAAGGCTTCCGCGTCACCACGACGGTGCCCAGCGACATGCAGGACATGGCCAACAAGGCCATCCTCAATGGCCTTTCCGATTACGACGAGCGTCACGGCTACCGCGGCCCGGAAGCCCGCTTCCCCGGCAAGCCCCTGGCGGCCTGGAAGCAGGAGTTGAACAAACAGCGCACGCTCGGCGGACTGGAGCCGGCGATCGTTACCCGCGTGGACAAGACTGCCCTGCACGTATTGACCCGCGGCGGCGAGGAGGCAGACGTCGCCTGGGACACCATGAAGTGGGCGCGTCCGTTCATCAACACCAACGCCCAGGGCCGCGCACCGCAGTCGCCAGCAGATGTGGCCCAGGTCGGTGACCTGATCCGCGTGCAGCGCCTGGACGACGGCACCCTCAAGTTCAGTCAGGTGCCAGGGGCGCAAAGCGCGCTGGTCACCCTCGATCCTTACAACGGTGCGATCCGTGCGCTGGTGGGCGGTTTCTCGTTCGAGCAGAGCAACTACAACCGCGCCATGCAAGCCAAGCGTCAGCCTGGCTCGAGCTTCAAACCCTTCATCTATAGTGCTGCGCTGGACAGCGGCTATACCGCATCGAGCCTGGTCAACGATGCACCGATCGTGTTCGTCGACGAGTCGGTGGACAAGGTGTGGCGTCCGAAAAACGACACCAACACCTTCCTGGGCCCGATCCGCATGCGCGAAGCGCTGTACAAGTCGCGCAACCTGGTGTCGATTCGCCTGCTGCAGGCCATGGGGGTCGACCGCACCATCGACTACATCGCCAAGTTCGGCTTCAACAAGCAGGACCTGCCGCGCAACCTGTCGCTGGCGCTGGGGACCGCGACCCTCACGCCGATGGAGATCGCTACCGGCTGGAGCACCTTTGCCAACGGCGGCTACAAGATCAACCCGTACCTGATCGACCGCATCGAGAGTCGTGACGGCCAGGTCCTGTTCACCGCCAATCCGGCTCGCGTGCCGCAAGGTGCGCAGGATGATGCCGGCCAGGCAGCACCCGAGCAGCCGATCAGCACGGCTACGCTGCCCGGCGAGGCGCCTTCGGCGCTGGGTCAGATCGCCCCGCCACCGCAAACGCCGGCGGTGGCCGAACAGATCGTCGATGGCCGTACGACCTATATCCTCACCAGCATGCTGCAGGATGTGATCAAGCGCGGCACCGGGCGCCGGGCGCTGGCGCTCGGCCGTACCGACCTGGCAGGCAAGACCGGTACCACCAACGAGTCCAAGGACGCCTGGTTCTCGGGTTACAACGCCGATTACGTGACCACCGTATGGGTCGGTTTCGATCAGCCGGAAACCCTCGGTCGTCGTGAATACGGCGGTACCGCCGCCCTGCCGATCTGGATGGGCTTCATGGGCGCTGCGCTCAAGGACAAGCCCAACCACCCGCCGGCCGAACCAGAGGGCATCCTCAGCCTGCGCGTCGACCCGGTCAGCGGCCGGGCGGCTTCGCCCAGCACGCCAAACGCCTACTTCGAGCTGTTCAAAGCCGAAGACTCACCGCCGTCGGTGGATGAACTGGGCAACGGCGCAGCGCCTGGCAGCCCGCTGCCAGCCGATGAAGCGGCGCCAATGGACCTGTTCTGATCCGAACTCGAGTCGATCGATAGCGCAACAAAAAGCCCCGACTCTCACGAGCCGGGGCTTTTTGTGTCGCAACGGCAGGGATCAGCCGTTGAACACTTCATCCACGCTGTTCAGCGGGTAGTGCTTCGGATACGGCAGGGTCGCTACGCCGGATTCGATGGCAGCCTTGGCCACCGCGTCGGAGACGACAGTGATCAGACGCGCGTCCAGCGGCTTCGGAATGATGTATTCACGGCCGAATTCCAGACCTTCGACGCCGTAGGCCTCGCACACTTCCTTGGGCACCGGCAGCTTGGCCAGGTCTTTCAGGGCGATGGCGGCGGCAATCTTCATTTCTTCGTTGATGCGCTTGGCGCGAACGTCCAGTGCGCCACGGAAGATGAACGGGAAGCCCAGTACGTTGTTGACCTGGTTCGGATAGTCGGAACGACCGGTGGCCATGATCACATCGTTGCGCGTGGCGTGGGCCAGCTCCGGGGAGATCTCCGGATCCGGGTTCGAGCAGGCGAACACGATCGGGTTGGCAGCCATCGACTTCAGGCCTTCCGGGCTCAGCAGGTTCGGGCCGGACAGGCCAACGAACACATCGGCACCGTCCAGGGCGTCGGCCAGGGTGCGCTTGTCAGTGGCGTGAGCGAACTGTGCCTTGTACTGGTTGAGGTCTTCGCGGCCAGCGTGGATCACACCGCTACGGTCGATCATGAAGATGTTCTCGACCTGAGCGCCCATGCTCACCAGCAGCTTCATGCACGAAATGGCGGCAGCACCGGCGCCCAGGCACACGATCTTCGCTTCTTCGAGCTTTTTACCAGCGATTTCCAGGGCGTTGATCATGCCAGCGGCAGTGACGATGGCGGTGCCATGCTGGTCATCGTGGAAAACCGGAATATCGCACTGCTCGATCAGGGTGCGTTCGATCTCGAAGCACTCAGGCGCCTTGATGTCTTCGAGGTTGATGCCACCGAAGGTGATCGAGATACGCTTGACGGTATCGATGAAGGCCTGCGGGCTTTCCGAATCGACTTCGATGTCGAACACGTCGATGCCAGCGAAACGCTTGAACAGAACACCCTTGCCTTCCATGACCGGCTTGGACGCCAGTGGGCCGAGGTCACCCAGACCGAGGATGGCAGTGCCATCGGAAATCACCGCGACCAGGTTGCCCTTGCCGGTGTATTTGTAGGCCAGCTCAGGGTCACGGCCGATTTCACGCACCGGCTCTGCAACGCCTGGGCTGTAGGCCAGGGCGAGATCACGGGCGGTGGCAGTGGGCTTGGAGAGCTCGACGCTCAGTTTCCCCGGACGAGGCTGAGCGTGGTACTCGAGAGCGGCGGTTTTCAGGTCTGACATGGTGGGCATTCCGCTATTTACTGTTCTGACGGACCGCCGAGGATACGCAAAGAGCCGGGGAGCCACAAGACTGGTCGGTCACTTGTGTCAAGGCCTCTGGCCTACGACTTTAAGCTATCACGCACGGGGGCATTCGAGTGACAGTGTGTACAATCCAATATCGAACTGTCTACATCTTTCAGCCAGATGTGCGCTCGAGCATGCTCGGATCCGTAAGCGGCAGCACCCAGCGGCGCTGCCCCGGCTTGCGGCTTTTGCCGGTGCGTTCGCGCACCCAGCCACGGGCTTCGATCCGCTGCCCTTTGAGATTAGCGAAGAACGTAGTGGGGAAGCTGCGCTGCAGACGAGCGGGGATGTGCAGCACCAGCGCCTCGTCCAGTTCCAGCCAGACGCCGCCGCGATTGCGCTCGATGCTGCGCAGGGTGCCGGCAACGACGGCAAAGCCCGAGCGCCTGAGTTCGCCGGCCTTGCGCACCGGCAGCGTGCGCCAGATGCCAGCGCGCGCCTGGCGCGCCGAGCGCTCGGCGGTTTGCTGGCAGCCGGCCAGGCGGACATTGGGAGCCACTGCAACGCGAAAGCCAAGCCCCTCGCTGAGCAGGCGTGCTTCCAGATTGTCGCCATGGCGACCGTACACATGGGCCAGGGTACGACCGTATTTGTCTTTGCTTTCGACGCCTGGTACCAACCCAACGCGCCCGTCATTGGCTTTGACCAGCGCTTGCAGCCGCTGGCGCGCGGCCTGTGCGTAGGGTTCGCTGGGGCGTCCCTTGCGCCCGATTTCCGGCGTGTTGATACCGATCATGCGCACGCTGCGACCGTCGGTCAGGCGCAAGGTATCGCCATCGACAACCTGGCGCACGGCCACCGTCTGCACCTTGGCCGGTAATGGGCAAAAAGCCAGCGCGGGCAGGTGCCAAACCGCGCCGACAAAAAAGGCGCCCACAAGGGGCGCCTTCTTCAGCAACAACGCGAAGCCCGAAGGATTCGCCATGCGCATGATTACTTCTTGGTACCGAACATACCGAAGCGATCGGCGAACTTCTGTACGCGACCACCGGTGTCCAGGACTTTCTGCTTACCGGTGTAGAACGGGTGGCACAGGTTGCAAACGTCGATCGCCAGGGTGTTGCCCAGGGTCGAACGCGTTTCGAATTTGTTGCCGCAGCTGCAGGTGACTGCAACTGCTTCGTAGTTCGGATGAATATCTGCTTTCATGGTCACTTCCTCGAGCTGCGTGCCGCCACCCAACACCAATTGTTGAATACCGCACGTAATTAGGCGGCAAATAATACCAGAGCATCACGCCAGCGCAAGTTGTCGCTTGCACCGGCTGTCGTCTGCTAGGCTCGCCACTCTTTGAAACGCCCTGCGAGACCTTCCGCGTGTCCGACGTCATCCTGCGCCTTGCCCTGCCCTCGCCCCTGCGGCGCCTGTTCGACTACAAGGCGCCGGCGAGCATGGCGCGCCAGGCCCTGACCCCGGGGATGCGCATTCGCGTACCGTTTGGCCGACGCGAGATGATCGGTGTGCTGGTCGAAGTCTGTCAGCACAGCGAGGTGCCGGCGGACAAGCTCAAGCCGGCCAGCGCCCTGCTCGATCCGGTCTCGCCGATTCCACCGGCGCTGTTCAAGCTGTGCCTGTGGACTGCCCAGTATTATCAGCACAGCCTTGGCGATACCCTGAGCTGGGCGCTACCGACGCTGCTGCGCCAGGGCGAACCTGCCGAAATGCGCCAGGAGCGCTTCTGGCACGTGGCCCCCGACGCCCGTCTTGAGGATCCGCGCATCGCACGCGCGCCACGCCAGCGCGATGTCTTGAGGACATTGGCCCAGCACCCGCACGGGGTGGCGCACAGCCTGCTCAGCAAGCTCAACCTCAACAAGGACAGCCTTGACCTGTTGCTGGCCAAGGAATTGGTACAGCTGGAGGTACGTCGCCACCAGCCGCCTCAGCGCCAGGAACACTGGTTGGCGCAACCTGAGTTGCCCCTGAACGAAGAACAGCTCGAAGCGTTCGATGCCGTGCTCGAAGGTTTCGGCAAGTTCGGCGCCTTTCTGCTGGCAGGCGTCACCGGCAGCGGCAAGACCGAGGTCTACCTGCAACTGATCCGCGAAACCCTGGAAGCCGGCAAGCAAGCGCTGGTGCTGATTCCCGAAATCAACTTGGGCCCGCAGACCCTGGCGCGTTTCGAGCAGCGCTTCAACGCCCGCATCGCCCTGGTGCATTCGGCGGTGAACGACCGCGAACGGCTCGATGCCTGGCTGGCCGCCCGCGACGGCGAGGCCGACATCATCATTGGTACGCGCTCGGCGCTGTTCACACCGATGAAGAACCCCGGGCTGATCATCATCGATGAGGAACATGACGGTTCCTATAAACAGCAGGAAGGTCTGCGCTACCACGCCCGCGACCTGGCCCTGGTACGCGCCCATCAGGAAAACGTGCCGATCCTGCTTGGCTCGGCCACGCCGTCACTGGAGACCTTGCACAATGCCCTGACTGGGCGCTACCGCCTGCTGCGCATGAATCAGCGCGCGGGCGGCGCGCGGCCACCGCGCATGTTGCGCCTGGACGTCAAGAGCCTTCCGCTGGACAGTGGCATCAGCGGCCCGTTGCAGCAGGCGATTCGCCAGACGCTCGAGGCCGGCCAGCAGGTCCTGGTGTTCCTCAACCGTCGCGGCTTCGCTCCGACCTTGCTGTGCCATGACTGTGGCTGGCTGTCCGAATGCCCGCGCTGCGATGCGCGCATGACCGTGCATCAGCGCTCCGGCGTGCTGCGTTGCCATCACTGCGGCTACGACGAGCGCCTGCCGCAGCAGTGCCCGCAATGCAATCACGTCGACCTGCGCCCGGTCGGTGCCGGCACCGAGCGCGCCGAAGAGCGTCTGAAGGTGTTGTTCCCGGACTACCCGATCCTGCGCGTGGACCGTGACAGCACGGCGCGCAAGGATGCCATGCACAACCTGTTCAGCACGATCCAGCGTGGCCAGCCGAGTATCCTGGTCGGCACCCAGATGCTGGCCAAGGGGCATCACTTCCCCAGGGTGACGCTGGTAGCAATCCTCGATGCCGACGGTGGCCTGTTCTCCGGGGACTTCCGCGCCAGCGAGCGCATGGCGCAGCTGATCGTCCAGGTGGCCGGTCGCGCCGGACGCGCTGACGAGCCTGGCAAGGTGATCATCCAGACGCACCTGGCCGACCACCCGCTATTGGTGCAATTGACCGAGCAAGGCTACTTCGCCTTCGCCGAGCAAGCCTTGGACGAGCGCCGCAATGCCGGCCTGCCACCGTTTGCCCACTTGGCCTTGCTGCGTGCCGAGGCGCACAAGCCCGGGCAAGCGGAAAGCTTTCTCGACGAAGCCTGCGCTGGCGCCGAGCGCCTGGTCGCCGAGCAGCGCCTGCCCGGCATCGAACTGCTCGGCCCGGTGCCTGCACCGATGGAACGCCGCGCCGGGCGTTACCGCGCACAATTGCTGCTGCAAGCCAGCACCCGAGCGCCGCTGCATCGACTGATCAGCGCCTGGTTGCTAGTGTTGGAGCAATTGCCGAGCGGGCGCCAGGTGCGCTGGTCGCTGGACGTCGATCCCGTTGACCTTTATTGAGAAGGGGGCTCGAAGCTGCAAGCTGCAAGCAAAAGCAAAAGCTTGCGGGGCGGTCTTGGAGCTTGAAGCTTGCGACTTGCCGCTCAAAGTCTGGATAATACCCAGTTTTTCCACCTGCGCATCGAGGCGCTCCACCGCGCTTGCGGTCGAAAAGAGATTCCCATGAAAGACACCATTCGCCAGCTGCTCCAGCAAGCCCTCACCCAACTCGTCGCCGACGGTGTGCTGCCTGAAGGGCTCTCGCCGGCGATTCAGGTGGAAAACGCCCGGGACAAGACCCACGGCGACTTCGCCAGCAACATCGCCATGATGCTGGCCAAGCCGGCCGGCATGAAACCCCGCGACCTGGCCGAGAAACTCATCCAGGCGCTGCCGGCCAGCACCGACATCAGCAAAGTCGAAATCGCCGGCCCTGGCTTCCTCAACTTCTTCCAGAACACCGACGCCCTGGCCCAACGCCTGGACGCGGCCCTCGCCGATGACCACCTGGGGGCGCGCAAGGCCGGCCCTGCGCAGAAAGTGGTGGTCGACTTGTCGGCGCCGAACCTGGCCAAGGAAATGCACGTTGGCCACCTGCGCTCGACCATCATCGGTGACAGCGTTGCCCGCGTACTGGAATTTCTCGGCGACCAGGTCATCCGCCAGAACCACGTCGGCGACTGGGGTACCCAGTTCGGCATGTTGCTGGCCTACCTCGAAGAAAACCCCATCACCAGCGATGAGCTGTCGGACCTGGAAAACTTCTACCGCGCGGCCAAGAAGCGCTTCGACGAATCCGAGCAGTTCGCCACCCGCGCGCGCAGCCTGGTGGTCAAGCTGCAGGCTGGCGATCCGGAATGCATGGCCCTATGGACACGCTTCAAGGACATCTCCTTGTCGCACTGCCAGAAAACCTACGAGCTGCTCAACGTCAAGCTGACCATGGCCGATGTCATGGGCGAAAGCGCATACAACGCCGACCTGGCCAATGTGGTTGCCGACCTCAAGGCCAAGGGCTTGCTGGTCGAGGACCAGGGCGCACAATGCGTGTTCCTGGAAGAATTCAAGAACAGCGAAGGCGAGCCACTGCCGGTGATCGTGCAGAAGGCCGATGGTGGCTATCTGTACGCCACCACTGACTTGGCCGCGGTGCGTTATCGCAGCAACGTGCTCAAGGCCGACCGCGCCTTGTACTTCGTCGACCAGCGCCAGGCCCTGCACTTCAACCAGGTGTTCGAAGTGGCTCGCCGCGCCGGCTTCATCGGCCACCCGATGCAGATGGAGCACATGGGCTTCGGCACCATGAACGGCGCCGATGGCCGCCCGTTCAAGACCCGCGATGGCGGTACCGTCAAGCTCATCGATCTGCTCACCGAGGCCAAGGAGCGCGCTTACACCCTGGTCAAGGCGAAGAACCCGAGCCTGGCCGAGGACGACCTTCGCCGCATCGCTGAAGTGGTCGGCATCGGCGCCGTGAAGTACGCCGACCTGTCCAAGCACCGCACCAGCGACTACAGCTTCAACTTCGAGCTGATGCTCAACTTCGAAGGCAATACCGCGCCGTACCTGCTCTACGCCTACACCCGCGTCGCCGGCGTGTTCCGCAAGCTGGGCAAGGGCTTCGATGAAATCGATGGCCACATCGTGCTGCAAGCGGCGCACGAGCAGGACCTGGCTGCGCGTCTGGCGCAGTTCGGCGAGATTCTCAACAACGTCGCCGAGAAGGGCACGCCGCACGTGCTGTGCAGCTATCTGTACGACCTCGCCGGGCTGTTCTCGAGCTTCTACGAAAACTGCCCGATCCTCGCCGCCGACACCTCGGAGCAGCAGCAAAGCCGTCTGCGCCTGGCTGCTCTGACCGGCCGCACCCTCAAGCAAGGTCTGGAGCTGCTGGGCCTGGAAACCCTGGAGCGCATGTAAGTTGGCTGCCAAGAAAAAACCTGCTCCCAAACGCGGTGCCAGCCGTCAAAGTGCCCCTGCCAAGCAGCCGATCCCAGGCTGGGTGTGGCTGGCGGTCGGGCTGACGGTCGGTGCTTTCATCGTCTTTCTGATGAAGCTCGAGCCAGGCGGGGGAGATATCAAACGCACCAAGCCTGAGCAGCAGAAGCCGGAAAAGGTCGCCGAAGCGAGCAAGTCGACGGCCACCGCGACAGCGCAACAGCCGGTCAAGCCCAAGTACGACTTCTACACGCTGCTGCCTGAGTCGGAAGTGATCGTGCCGCCCGAAGCAGTGCCTGAGAAGACACCACCGGTTCCGGCGCAGCCGGTTACCCCGGTCACGCCGGCAGAGGCGGCAAAAATCGACACCGCCCGTGCCCAGGCCGCCTTGCTGGGGCAAACCCCACCGCCTGCGCCACCGGTGATCAAGCCCGCAGCGACCACGCAGTACTTCCTGCAGGCAGGCTCGTTCCGCAAGCAGGCCGATGCCGACAAGGTTCGCGCGCAGATCATCCTGCTTGGCCAGGTGGTCAAGGTCGAATCAGGCACCGTCAAGGAAGAAACCTGGTACCGGGTCCTGGTTGGCCCGTTCAGCAATCGCGAGCAGCTGACCGGTGCCCAGAAGCAACTGGCCGGCGCAGGCTTCAGCAACTTGCTGCTGCAGCAGCGACAGACCCGCCAGTGACGAAAGAGGCCTTGCCGCATTGCGCGGCAAGGCTTTTTTTTCGCTTCCGACGCGGGTTTAGCGACGACGCGCGTTGGCTTCGGAAATCTGCCCGTTCAGGGTCCAGAAGTCATACAGCACGCCGACCAGGAACAGGCCGCCGGTGAAGAAGTAGATGACCGCCGTGATCCATTTGCCCTGGTACAGGCGGTGGGCCCCGAAGATCCCAAGGAATGTTAGCAGGATCCACGCAATGTTGTAGTCGGTGCGCCCGGACTGAAAACGCAGGTCGGCTTCGCGGTCCATCGCCGGGATCAGAAACAGGTCGATCAGCCAACCGATGCCCAGCAAGCCCAACGTGAAGAACCAGATGGTCCCGGTGATCGGCTTGCCGTAGTAAAAACGGTGCGAGCCGGTGAAGCCGAAAATCCACAACAGGTAGCCGATGACTTTGCTGTGGGTGTCGTGGGACGGAGCCCTGTGCTGGTAGGTATTCATCGATTGCCCTCGTGGCTTATCCAAAAATTTTCTAAACAAAAATGTGACTTTTCTGTCCAAGGCCGACATACGGCAGCATGACAATCGACCAACGGCTCAGAAACTGATTAAAAAGCTGTTATAAAGTTGCGCGCCAATACACACAACTTTCATAAGAGCTTCAACTATGCCGCCTTTGATCAAGACATGGCTGACCCTCTGCCTATTATTGCCCCTGGCCGCCCACGCCACCAATCGTGAGCAACGTCTTCCCAACGGTTTCACCGGCTACACCACCAACGCCTCGGTGAAACGCGCCCCCGTCAAGCATGCGACCCTCGAGGCACGCACCAGCGCCGCTGGCAAGGGTCACAAGCTGCCTGCCGTGGCGGCAATGTCGCCCAAGCAGAGCAGCGACGTGCTCAGCCGCGCGGTCAACGTCCTCGGTACCCCTTATGTTTGGGGCGGCAGCAGCCCGAAAAAAGGCTTCGACTGCAGTGGCCTGGTCAAATACGCCTTCAACGACGTGGCAGATGTCGATTTGCCGCGTACTTCCAATGCCATGGCCCAGGGCCACGGCGTCAAGGTGGCGAAAAACGACCTCAAACCCGGCGACCTGATCTTTTTCAACATCAAGAGTCGGCGGGTCAACCATGTTGCCATCTACCTGGGTAACGACCGCTTCATTCATGCCCCGCGCCGCGGCAAGCGGGTGAGCATCGACAACCTGAGCAAAGCTTACTGGCAGAAGCACTACGTGGTCGCCAAGCGGGTACTGCCCAAAGCGTCGCAGCAGCTGAACCTGGCCAAGCGTTGAGTCGATTCCCGCGTCTTTGCGACAGCGCCGGCAAAGGCATGGGAAACGGCACTAGCCAGCACTGATCTGACCTTGCTCCCGTAACACTTGCAGCGCGCTCTCCATGGTGCGCATACCCTGCGCCGCGCCCGCCTGCATCACCGAGCACAGCTGCGCGACCCGCCCCTCGCGAATCAGGTTGCGCACCGCTGGCGTCGCTACCAGCACCTCGCGCGCCGCTACCCGCCCGGGCCCCACGCGTTTGATCAGGCGCTGCACCACGACCAAACGCAGCGAGTCTGCCAGCAGGGTCCGCACCAGCGGTTTTTCTTCGGCAGCGAATACCTCCACCAGGCGATCGATGCTGCCGGCAGCCGAGCGTGTGTGCACGGTGGCCAGTACCAGGTGACCGGTCTGCGCCGCGCGCAGGGCCAGGCGAATGGCTTCGAGGTCACGCAGTTCGCCAACCATGATGACATCGGGGTCCTGGCGCAGGGCGCTGCGCAGGCCTTGGGCCACATCCCGGCAATGCCGGCCGATTTCACGCTGGTTGACCAGGCTGCGATGGCCGCTGTGGATGACTTCCACAGGGTCTTCGAGGGTGACGATATGCAGTGCACGTTCCCGATTGAGTCGGTCGATCAACGCGGCCAGGGTGCTGGACTTGCCACTGCCGGTGGGCCCGCCGATCAGCACCAGGCCGTCTGCCTGCGCAGCAACAGCCTGGTATACCTGGTCAAGATCCAGCTCTGTGACACTGGCGATGCGCGGCGCTATCAGCCTGAACGCGGCGGCCAGACCATTGTGCTGCCGAAACAAATTGACGCGAAAACGCCCAAGCCCGTCCAGATCGAGCGCCAGGTCCAGTTCGTCACCTTGCAACCACTGCTGACAGTGGTGCCGCTCAAGCAGTGGCGCCAGGGCGTCGCGCAGCGCCGGCGTGCTCACGCGCGGCTGCGCCATGCGCTGCAGTGCGCCATCGATGCGCAGCATGGGTACATCGCCCGCAGCCAGATGCAGGTCACTCGCCCCTGCATCAGCGGCCCGGGCCAACAGGTCGGTCACGTCCATGAGACTCCCCAAAGGCCATCAAGCAGGTAGAATGCCGCAGACCTTCAGAGCCGACGGCAGCGATCCATGTCCACCATAGCAGACAACCTAAGCGCCCTCGCCGCCCGCATCGAGCGCGCCGCACTGGCAGCCGGGCGCGATCCGGCGAGCGTCCGCCTGCTGGCGGTGAGCAAGACCAAACCGGCCAGCGCCATTCGCGAGGCCCACGCTGCCGGCGTGCTCGACGTCGGCGAGAACTACCTGCAAGAGGCCTTGGCCAAACAGCTCGAACTCGCTGAACTGCCCTTGATCTGGCACTTCATCGGCCCTATTCAGTCGAACAAGACCAAGGCCATTGCCGAACATTTCGACTGGGTGCACTCCGTGGACCGTTTGAAGATCGCCCAACGCCTGTCCGAACAGCGCCCTGCGCACCTGGCACCGCTGAACATCTGCCTGCAAGTCAATGTCAGCGGCGAGGACAGCAAATCCGGCTGCGCACCGGCCGACCTGGCCTCACTGGCCAACGCTGTTGCGGCGCTGCCCAACCTGCGTCTGCGCGGTTTGATGGCGATCCCCGAGCCGAGCGATGACCGCGCCAGCCAGGAAGCTGCGTTCGCCACCCTGCGCCAGTTGCAGCACGGCTTGGATTTGCCCCTGGACACCTTGTCGATGGGCATGAGCCATGACCTGGAAGCAGCCATTGCCCAGGGAGCGACCTGGGTGCGCATCGGTACCGCCTTGTTCGGCGCTCGCGACTACGGGCCGCTTTGATTCCATGCTTTACTCACTCTTTCCCTCAAGGACCTGACATGAGCAAAACGCGTATTGCCTTTATCGGCGCCGGCAACATGGCCGCCAGCCTGATCGGCGGGCTGCGTGCGCAAGGGATGGACGCGGCGCAGATCCGCGCCAGCGACCCCGGCGCCGACACCCGCAGCCGGATCCAGGCCGAACACGGCATCGAAGCCTTCGAGGACAACGCCCAGGCCATCGACGGCGCTGACGTGGTGGTGCTGGCGGTCAAGCCGCAGGTCATGAAGGCGGTGTGCCAGAGCCTGCAGCCGACCCTCAAGGACGGCCAGCTGATCGTCTCGATCGCGGCCGGCATCACCTGCGCCAGCCTGCAGCAGTGGCTCGGGGCGATCCCGGTGGTACGCTGCATGCCCAACACGCCAGCGCTGCTGCGCCAGGGCGTCAGCGGCCTGTACGGCACCGCCGAGGTCAGCGATACGCAACGGCAACAGGCGCAGCAGCTGCTGTCGGCTGTCGGCACTGCGCTGTGGCTGGAACAGGAGCAGCAACTGGACGCCGTGACCGCGGTTTCCGGCAGTGGTCCTGCGTATTTCTTCCTGCTGATCGAAGCGATGACCGCCGCCGGCGAAAAGCTCGGCCTGCCGCGCGAAACCGCCTCGCAGCTGACCCTGCAAACCGCGCTGGGCGCCGCGCACATGGCCGCGGCCAGCGATGTCGATGCCGCCGAGCTGCGGCGCCGGGTCACCTCGCCAGCCGGTACCACCGAAGCGGCGATCAAGTCTTTCCAGGGCAATGGTTTCGAAGCCATCGTCGAGCAGGCGCTGCGAGCGGCGTCCACGCGCTCCGCCGAGCTGGCCGAACAACTGGGCAAATAAGGAGCTGTCAATGAATGCACTGTCCGGCGCCGCGATTTTCGTGGTGCAAACCCTGGTCAGCCTGTACCTGGTGATCGTCCTGCTGCGCTTCGTGCTGCAACTGGTCAAGGCCAACTTCTACAACCCGCTGAGCCAGTTCGCCGTACGTGCGACCCAGCCGCTGCTCAAGCCCATTCGCCGGGTAATTCCGAGCATCGGCGGCCTGGACACCTCGTCCTTGCTGCTGGCGATCGTCATCCAGGCCCTGCTCATGGGCTTCGTGTTGATGGTCACCTACGGCACCTTCGGTGACGTGCTGCACCTGCTGATGTGGGCCATCATCGGCATCACCTCGCTGTTCCTGAAGATCTTCTGGGTGGCGATGATCGTCATGGTGATCGTTTCCTGGGTCGCGCCTAACAGCAACAATCCGGCCGCCGAGCTGGCCTGGCAGATCAGCGAGCCGGTGTTGGCGCCGTTCCGTCGCATCGTGCCCAACCTGGGCGGCATGGACATCTCGCCGATCTTCGCCTTCCTCGCCATCCAGGTGATCCAGTCGTTCGTCATGCCTCCGCTGGCCGCCTACGCCGGCATGCCCCAGGAACTGTGGCGCATGATCTGACCCTTGTAGCCCGCCGCGGCAAGCCTGCGCTTGCCGCTGGGGGGAGTGCTCTTTAGACTTACGCCTCCGTCAAGCGTGAGCAGGGTCGATGTCCACTGTCCTTCCCGAAGATTCCGTCGGTCTGGTTACACCGCAAATTGCCAGGTTCGACGAGCCCCTGGCCCTGGCCTGCGGCCGGTCGCTGCACAGCTACGAGCTGGTCTACGAAACCTACGGCACCCTGAACGCCAGCGCGAGCAACGCCGTGCTGATCTGCCATGCCCTCTCCGGCCATCACCACGCTGCTGGCTATCACGCCGTCACCGACCGCAAGCCGGGCTGGTGGGACAGCTGCATCGGCCCAGGCAAGCCGATCGACACCAACCGCTTTTACGTGGTGAGCCTGAACAACCTCGGCGGCTGCAACGGCAGCACCGGCCCAAGCAGCATCAACCCCGCCACTGGCAAGCCCTACGGCGCCGAGTTTCCGATCCTGACCGTGGAAGACTGGGTACACAGCCAGGCGCGCCTGGCCGATCGCCTGGGCATCGCCCAGTGGGCCGCCATCGTCGGCGGCAGCCTCGGCGGCATGCAGGCCCTGCAGTGGACCATGACCTATCCAGAGCGCGTGCGTCACTGTGTCGACATCGCTTCGGCACCCAAGCTCTCGGCCCAGAACATCGCGTTCAACGAAGTGGCGCGCCAGGCCATCTTGACCGACCCCGAATTCCACGGTGGCTCGTTCCAGGACCAAGGCGTGATTCCCAAGCGAGGGTTGATGCTGGCGCGCATGGTCGGTCACATCACCTACCTGTCCGACGACTCGATGGGTGAGAAATTCGGCCGTGAGCTCAAGAGCGACAAACTCAACTACGACTTCCACAGCGTCGAGTTCCAGGTCGAGAGCTACCTGCGCTATCAGGGCGAAGAGTTTTCCGGTCGCTTCGACGCCAACACCTACCTGCTGATGACCAAGGCCCTGGACTACTTCGACCCGGCAGCGGCCAATGGCGGCGATCTGGCAGCCACCCTGGCGCATGTAACTGCAGACTACTGCATCATGTCGTTCACCACCGACTGGCGTTTCTCCCCGGCACGCTCGCGGGAAATCGTCGACGCGCTGATGGCCGCGCGCAAGAACGTCTGTTACCTGGAGATCGATTCGCCCTATGGGCACGATGCCTTCCTGATCCCCACACCTCGCTACATGCAAGGTTTCGCGAACTATATGAATCGCATCGCCATTTGAGGACAGCATGAGAGCCGACCTGGAAATCATCCACGAGTGGATCCCTGCCGGCAGCCGGGTCCTCGACCTTGGCTGCGGCAGCGGCGAGCTGCTGGCTTCGCTGCGTGATCGCAAGCAAGTCACCGGCTATGGCCTGGAAATCGATGCCGACAATATCGCCGCGTGTGTGGCCAAGGGCGTCAACGTCATCGAGCAGGACCTGGACAAGGGCCTTGGCAACTTCGCCAGCAACAGCTTCGACGTGGTGGTGATGACCCAGGCCCTGCAGGCGGTGGAATACCCCGACCGCATTCTCGACGAAATGCTGCGGGTGGGCCGCCAGTGCATCATCACCTTCCCCAACTTCGGTCACTGGCGCTGCCGTTGGTACCTGGCGACCAAGGGCCGCATGCCGGTGTCGGACTTCATGCCCTACACCTGGTACAACACGCCGAACATTCACTTCTGCACCTTCGCCGACTTCGAAGAGCTGTGCCATGAGCGTCAGGCCAAGGTGCTGGACCGCCTGGCCGTCGACCATCTGCACCGCAACGGGTGGGGCGGTCGGCTTTGGCCTAATCTTCTGGGTGAAATCGGCATCTACCGTGTCAGCAGCCCAGGTTTGCAGGAGCACAAACTGGCCGTTTGACGCCTACTCGAGGAATTGCACCATGCGTCGCCTAGCCCTGCTGCTGATGTGCCTGTGCCTGAGCTTCCCCGTGCTGGCGGCCGATGCCGCCAGCGGCGAGCGCAAGGCGGTGTTCGGTGATGTCACGGTGCACTACAGCGCCTTCACCTCGAGCATGCTGCAACCGGCCATCGCCGCCAGCACCGGACTTGACCGCAGCAAGAACCAGGGGGTGCTCAATGTGGCAGTGATCAAGACCGGCAAGCCCGCCACGGCGGTAGTCAGCGGTACGGTCAAAGACCTCACCGGTCGCGCCAGCCCGCTGTCGTTCCGGCAGATCATCGATCAAGGCTCGGTGTACTACATTGCCCAATTCAAGATCGATCAGGCCCAGACCCTGATCTTCGACCTCAACGTCGAAACCGGTGGCGTCAGCCATCCACTGAGTTTCAACCAGCAAGTGTTCCCCGGAGAATGATGAATTTCCAGCAGCTCGTATTGGCCAGCCACAACGCCGGCAAACTCAAGGAACTTCAAGCCATGCTTGGCCAATCGGTGCAATTGCGCTCGATTGGCGAGTTCAGTCAGGTCGAACCTGAAGAAACCGGTTTGTCCTTCGTCGAGAATGCCATCCTCAAGGCCCGCAACGCCGCGCGCATTTCCGGCCTGCCAGCGCTGGCGGACGATTCAGGTCTTGCCGTCGACTTCCTCGGTGGGGCACCGGGCATCTATTCGGCGCGTTATGCCGATGGCCAGGGCGATGCGGCGAACAACGCCAAGCTGCTCGATGCCTTGAAAGATGTTCCGCAACAAGAGCGCGGCGCGCAATTCGTTTGCGTGCTGGCCCTGGTGCGCCACGCCGATGACCCATTGCCGATCCTCTGCGAAGGCCTGTGGCATGGCAGCATCCTGTTCGAGGCCAGTGGTGAGCATGGGTTTGGCTACGACCCACTGTTCTGGGTACCGGAGCGCAAGTGTTCGAGCGCCGACCTCGCGCCGGCCGACAAGAATCAGCTCAGCCACCGCGCCCGGGCCATGACCCTGCTGCGCCAACGTCTGGGCCTGGCATGATCGCCACGCTGCCCCAGAACGGTGCGCAGGCGCTAGCAGGCCTGCCGCCCTTGGCGCTGTACATCCATATTCCGTGGTGCGTACGCAAATGCCCGTACTGCGACTTCAATTCTCACGCTGCCGGGCCAGCGTTGCCGGAAGAGGCCTACGTCGACGCGCTGCTGACCGACCTCGACCTTGAGATGCCTGCGGTGCAGGGCCGTCAGCTGTCGTCGATCTTCTTTGGCGGCGGCACGCCTAGCTTGTTCAGCGCCCAAGCCCTGGGCCGCCTGCTGCGCGGTGTGGAGCAGCGCATAGGGTTCGCTGCGGATATCGAAATCACCCTGGAGGCCAACCCCGGTACATTCGAGCAAGACAAATTCAAAGCGTACCGGCAAACCGGCATCAACCGCCTGTCCATCGGCGTGCAAAGCTTCCAGCCAGCCAAGCTGGAGGCGCTCGGCCGGATCCACAACGGTGACGAAGCGATCCGCGCCGCTGGCATGGCGCGTGCGGCAGGCTTCGACAACTTCAACATGGACCTGATGCATGGCCTGCCCGAGCAGTCCCTCGGTGACGCCCTTGCCGATCTGCGTCAGGCCATTGACCTTGGGCCAACGCACCTGTCGTGGTATCAGCTGACGGTCGAGCCCAACACGGTGTTTTGGAACCAGCCACCGGAGCTGCCGGAAGATGACATCCTGTGGGACATCCAGGAAGCCGGCCAGGCGCTGATGGCGGCCAATGGCTTCAAGCAGTACGAGGTTTCAGCCTATGCCCAGGCCGATCGCGCGGCGCGCCATAACCTCAACTACTGGCGCTTTGGTGACTTCATCGGCATTGGCGCCGGTGCGCACGGCAAGCTGACATTCACCGACGGTCGTATCGTGCGTACCTGGAAGACCCGGCTGCCCAAGGACTACCTGAACCTGGCCAAGCCCTTCAAGGCCGGCGAGAAACCGTTGCCGGTGGATGAGTTGCCGTTCGAGTTTCTAATGAACGCCCTGCGCCTGACGGATGGCGTTGAAGCCGAGTTGTTCACCCAGCGCACCGGGCTGCCGTTGGCGCAGCTGGCCGAAGCGCGCCGCGCTGCCGAACAAAAAGGCCTTTTGCAGGTCGAACCGGGTCGTCTGGCGGCCACCGCGCGCGGCCAGCTGTTCCTCAATGACCTGCTGCAGTATTTCTTGACCTAAGGATGATCCATGGACCTGGTACTCGACCTGCTCGCCACGGTTTCGCGCTGGAGCCGCAGCAACCTCTCGGAGATTTCGCTGGCGCTGGTGGGTTGCCTGCTGGTGCTGTTTGGTACTGATATCAAGGGTTGGGTGGAGCAACGCCTGGGCGGCCTGGCCGGGGCGCTGCGCGTCCCGTTCATGGCCCTGCTGGTGATGCTTGGCAGCGGCGCCGCACTGATCTACGCCACACCTTGGGTGATCAAGGGTCTTGGCCAGTTCAACAACTATGCGCTGGCGCCCGTGTTGGTGGTGGTGCTGGTGCTGATAGGGGTGGTGGCGGACCGCCGCGGCTGATGTAGATCCCATAAAAAAACCGCTCTTCTCAGAGCGGTTTTTTGGCTCATCGCGAACGATGCGGTCGGTCGCTCAATCGACTTTCTCGAACTTCAGATCCCATACGCCATGCCCGAGCCGCTCGCCGCGACGCTCGAACTTGGTGATCGGCCGCTCCGGCGGTCGTGGCACGTAGGCACCATCCTCGGCGCGGTTACGGTAGCCCGGCGCTGCGCTCATCACTTCCAGCATGTACTCGGCGTACGGTTCCCAGTCGGTCGCCATGTGGAATACACCACCCGGCTTGAGCTTGCGGCGCACCAGTTCAGCGAACTCCAGCTGGACGATGCGGCGCTTGTGATGGCGCGCCTTGTGCCATGGGTCGGGGAAGAACAGCATCAGGCGGTCGAGGCTGTTGTCGGCAACGCAGCGGTTGAGTACTTCGATGGCGTCGCAATCGTAGACCCGCAGGTTGGTCAGGCCCTGGGTCAACACGCCATTGAGCAGCGCGCCGACACCCGGACGGTGCACTTCGACACCGATGAAATCCTGCTCAAGGGCAGCCGCAGCCATCTCCAGCAGGGAGTGGCCCATGCCGAAACCGATTTCCAGGGTACGCGGCGCCGAACGGCCAAATACCTGGTCGTAGTCCACCGGGGCTTCGGCCAGCGGCAGAATATACAGCGGGCCGCCCTGGTCGAGGCCGCGTTGCTGGCCTTCGGTCATGCGCCCAGCACGCATCACGAAGCTCTTGATGCGGCGGTGCGGGCGCTGGTCGCCGTCGGCGGCGATCGGCGTATCTTGCGAATCAGTCATCGGGAGCTCTTACTTGATCAGACCATCCAGCGGCGAGGAAGCGCTGGCATAGAGTTTTTTCGGCATGCGGCCGGCCAGGTAGGCCATGCGGCCGGCGACAATGGCGTGTTTCATGGCTTCGGCCATGAGCACCGGTTGCTGGGCGTGGGCGATGGCGGAGTTCATCAACACCGCTTCGCAGCCCATTTCCATGGCGATGGTGGCATCGGAAGCGGTACCGACACCGGCATCGACCAGGACCGGGACCTTGGATTCTTCCAGAATGATTTGCAGGTTGTAGGGGTTGCAGATGCCCAGGCCAGTGCCGATCAGCCCAGCCAATGGCATGACCGCGATACAGCCTGCCTCGGCCAGTTGCCGGGCGATGATCGGGTCGTCACTGGTATAGACCATCACGTCGAAGCCATCCTTGACCAGCACTTCGGCAGCCTTGAGGGTTTCGATGACATTGGGGAACAGGGTTTTCTGGTCGGCCAGCACTTCCAGCTTCACCAAGGTTCGCGACTCGTGCGACTTGCGGCCATCGAGCAGTTCACGGGCCAGGCGGCAGGTACGCACGGCTTCGACGGCGTCGAAGCAACCAGCCGTGTTCGGCAGGATGGTGTACTTGTCGGGCGACAGCACGTCGAGCAGGTTCGGCTCGCCAGCGTTCTGGCCCAGGTTGGTCCGGCGCACGGCCACGGTGACGATCTCCGCGCCAGACGCTTCGGTCGCCAGACGGGTTTCTTCCATGTCACGGTATTTGCCGGTGCCCACCAGCAGGCGCGACTGGAAAGTGCGCCCGGCCAGGACGAAAGGCTTGTCGCTGCGAACGTTGCTCATCGATGTTCCTCTGCAAAGGTTACGGGGCTATCAGGTGAATCACGCAGGTGAATCGCGGCAGACGGCTCAGCCGCCACCGATGGCGTGAACCACTTCGACCTGATCGCCTTCGTTAAGCTGGGTGCTGTCGTGCTGGCTGCGCGGCACGATATCCAGGTTGAGCTCTACCGCCACCCGGCGCCCGGCAAGTTCAAGGCGCGTCAGCAGGGCCGCGACGCTCTCGCCAGCAGGCAATTCATAAGGCTCACCGTTCAGTTGAATGCGCATGTGCACGGCCACCGTTGTGCTTTGGGGCCCGCATTCTAGCGCCGATCAACATCCGAACCCAAGGGTGCTGCGCGCCATTAGTCGCGATTGTGGACCGCTTGGTCAGCCTAAACGCCAGGCCGCCAGGCCCAGGCACAGCCAACCGGCGAGAAAGCACAGGCCACCGATCGGCGTGATGATGCCCAGCTTGCCCAGGCCACTGAGGGTGAGCAGGTAAAGGCTGCCGGAGAACAGCACGATCCCCAAGGCGAACAGCCCCCCGGCGTAGCCGACCAGCCGACCCGGCAAGTGCGCGGCCAACAGCGCGACGCCAAAGATGGCCAAGGCGTGCACCAGTTGATAGGTCACGCCGGTGTGGAAGATCGCCAGGTAATCGGCGCTCAGGCGGTTTTTCAGCCCATGTGCGGCGAATGCGCCGAGGGCGACGCCGGTAAAGCCGAAGAAGGCAGCAAGCATGAGGAAGCTGCGAAGCATGGGACGACTCCTTGTATCGGGTCTGTATAATGGCCCGTTCCAACGGTCCGGCCAAGTCATCGCCATGCTGTCATCCCTTCTGCGCCGCCTCGTACGTGCCCTGCTCTGGTTCGCTGCCGCCAGTATCGTGCTGGTTCTGGTGTTTCGCTGGGTGCCGCCGCCAGGTACGGCCCTGATGGTCGAGCGCAAGGTGCAATCCTGGCTCAGCGGCGAAGCCATCGACCTGCAGCGAGACTGGCAGCCCTGGGAAAACATCTCGGATGAACTCAAGGTCGCGGTAATCGCCGGTGAAGACCAGAAGTTCGCCAGCCACTGGGGCTTCGATATTCCCGCGATCCAGGCTGCGTTGGCTTACAACGAACGCGGCGGCAACATCCGCGGGGCCAGTACGCTGACCCAGCAGGTGGCCAAGAACCTGTTCCTGTGGTCCGGCCGCAGTTGGTTGCGTAAGGGGCTGGAAGCCTGGTTCACGGCGCTGATCGAGCTGTTCTGGTCCAAGGAGCGCATTCTCGAGGTCTACCTCAACAGCGCCGAATGGGGCCCGGGCGTCTTCGGTGCCGAGGCTGCAGCACGTTATCACTTCGGCACCGACGCCAGCCGCCTGAGTCGCCAGCAGGCAGCACAGCTGGCGGCGGTTTTGCCCAGCCCGATCAAATGGAGCGCCGGCCGACCCAGCGCCTATGTGGCCAGCCGGGCCGGGTGGATTCGCCGGCAGATGAGCCAGCTTGGCGGCCCCGGCTATCTCATGCAGCTGGATACCTCGCGCAAGCTATAACGGCCCGTCTGAGGTCACGAGCAATAAAAAAAGCCGCTTACCCATGAGGGCGAGCGGCTCTTTTGCAACCAAGGTCGATCAGGCGGCGATCAACGCCTTGACCTTGTTCATGGCGTTTTTCTCAAGCTGACGAATGCGCTCCGCCGAGACACTGTACTTGTCAGCCAGCTCATGCAAAGTCGCTTTCTCCTCTGCCAGCCAACGCTGGTAGAGGATATCGCGGCTACGTTCATCCAGACCCTGCAAGGCTTCATGCAGGTTGCTGGTGGAGTTGTCGCTCCAGTCAGCGTCTTCGAGCTGTACCGCCGGATCGTAGCGGTGGTCTTCAAGGTAGTGTGCCGGCGACTGGAAGGCGCTGTCGTCGTCCGCTTCGGCGGCCGGGTCGAAGGCCATGTCCTGGCCACTCAGACGGCTTTCCATCTCGCGCACTTCACGTGGCTCGACGCCGAGGCTTTCGGCAACGCGATGCACCTCTTCGTTATTGAGCCAGGCCAGGCGTTTTTTCTGGCTGCGCAGGTTGAAGAACAACTTGCGTTGCGCCTTGGTGGTCGCGACCTTGACGATGCGCCAGTTGCGCAGGATGAACTCGTGAATCTCGGCCTTGATCCAGTGCACGGCGAACGACACCAGCCGCACACCCATTTCAGGGTTGAAACGCTTGACCGCCTTCATCAGGCCAACGTTGCCTTCCTGGATCAGGTCAGCCTGGGCCAGGCCATAGCCTGCGTAGCTGCGCGCGATGTGCACGACGAAGCGCAGGTGGGCCATCACCATTTGCCGAGCGGCCTCAAGATCCTGCTCGTAGTAGAGACGCTCGGCCAGATCTCGCTCCTGCTCGACAGACAGCAGCGGGATGCTGTTGACCGTGTGCACGTAGGCTTCCAGGTTTGCACCAGGCACCAGGGCATAGGCAGGTTGCAACGATGTGGTCATTCAAGAACCTCCGACTTGCTAGATTCGCGCCTTGTGAGCGCTACCAACATTGACCAGGGAACCACTATGCAAGTTCCCTTGTGAATGATTTGTCAATACTGGCGAGTAAAAACTATCGCGGTGCCAGCTCGTTCAGGTGGCGTGCGACCGCAATCCAGGCACCGATATACCCTAACAATACCGCCCCGATCAAGAGCGAGAACCCATCTGATGCCGGCACGCCTGCAAGGGCGAAATCGCTGCCGTACAAGCCCGAGAGCCCTACCACGGCATCGTTCAGCCAGTTCAGGCCGAACGCCAGGATGCCCCACGCCAGCACTCCAGCACCCAAGCCATACAGGGCCCCCATGTAGAGGAAAGGCCGGCGTACGTAGCTGTCGGTGCCCCCGACCAACTTGATCACCTCGATCTCGATGCGGCGGTTCTCGATATGTAGACGAATTGTGTTACCGATTACTAACAGCAGTGCCGAGATAAGCATCACCGCCAAACCGAACACAAAACGGTCACCCAGCTTGAGGATGGCTGCCAGGCGCTCGACCCAGACCAGGTCGAGCTGGGCATTTTCCACCCGCGGCAGCTCGGCAAGGCGCTGACGCAAGGCCTCCAGAGCAGGCTTGTCGACCTCGGTCGGGGTCACCACCACCACACCAGGCAATGGGTTGTCGGGCAGTTCGCGCAGGGCTTCGCCCAGCCCGGACTGCTGCTGGAACTCTTCCAGCGCCTGTAGGGGGCTGATGTACTGCGCTTCGGCGACACCCGGCATGCGCAGGATTTCATCGCGCAGGGCTTGGCCTTGCTGGTCAGCGGCATCGAGCTTGAGGTACAGCGAGATCTGCGCCGCCCGCTGCCAGGAGCCGCCGAGCTTCTCGACGTTCTTGAGCAGCAGCGAAAGGCCCATGGGCATGCTCAGCGCCACCGCCATCACCAGGCAGGTGAAGAAGCTGCCAATCGGCTGCTTGCCCAGGCGCCGCAAGCTGTCGGCCAGACTGGCACGGTGGCTTTCCAGCCAGGCATGCAGCAGGGTGCGAAAATCCGGACCGTCGTCGTCGTGATCGCCGCGTTTCTTTTTACCGGGCTGCGGATCGGCAGCCTTGGGCGCCACGCGCTCGGAAACCTTGGGTGTACGTGTGGTGCTCATTGCCCGGCCTCCCCGTCGCCGATCAGACGACCGCGCTGCAGCGTCAACATGCGGTGGCGCATACGCGCAATCAATGCCAGGTCGTGGCTGGCGATCAGCACCGTGGTGCCCAGCCGGTTGATGTCCTCGAACACGCCCATGATCTCGGCGGCCAGGCGCGGGTCGAGGTTGCCGGTCGGTTCGTCCGCCAACAACAGCGCTGGCTGATGGACGATGGCCCGGGCAATGCCAACGCGCTGCTGCTGCCCGGTCGATAGATCGGCCGGGAACAGCTCGCCCTTGTCGGACAGCGACACCCGCTCGAGTGCCGAGTCGACGCGCTTGGCGATCTCGGCCTTGGACAGGCCAAGAATCTGCAGCGGCAGGGCGATGTTGTTGAATACCGTGCGATCGAACAGCAGCTGGTGATTCTGGAACACCACGCCAATCTGGCGACGCAGGAACGGAATCTGCGCGGTGCTGATCTGGCCAAGGTCCTGTCCGGCCAGCATCAACTTGCCGCTGGTTGGGCGCTCCATGGCCAGCAGCAGACGCAGCAAGGTGCTCTTGCCTGCCCCCGAGTGCCCGGTGACGAACAGGAACTCACCCCGCCGCGCCCGAAAACTGAGCTCATGCAAGCCGACATGGCCATTGGGGTAGCGCTTGGCAACCTGCTCGAATCGGATCATGGTCAGTCTCGCTCGGCGAACAGGGCCTTGACGAACGGCTCTGCTTCGAAGGTACGCAGGTCGTCGATGCCTTCGCCGACACCAATGAAGCGGATCGGCAGCTTGAACTGCTTGGCCAGGGCGAAGATCACCCCGCCCTTGGCGGTGCCATCGAGCTTGGTCAGCGCCAGGCCTGTCAGCGCCACACTCTGATTGAAGTACTTGGCCTGGCTGATCGCGTTCTGCCCGGTGCCCGCGTCGAGCACCAACAGCACTTCGTGCGGCGCCTCGGCATCGAGCTTGCCGATCACTCGGCGGACCTTTTTCAGTTCTTCCATCAGGTTGTCTTTGGTATGCAGGCGCCCGGCGGTATCGGCGATCAGCACATCGACACCACGGGCCTTGGCAGCCTGCACCGCATCGAAGATCACCGAGGCGGAATCGGCGCCCGTATGCTGGGCGATCACCGGGATCTGATTGCGCTCGCCCCACACCTGCAGCTGCTCCACTGCCGCGGCGCGGAAGGTGTCGCCAGCAGCCAGCATGACTTTCTTGCCGTCCTGCTGCAGCTTCTTGGCCAGCTTGCCGATGGTGGTGGTCTTGCCGGCGCCATTCACGCCGACCACGAGGATGACGTACGGCTTGTTCTGCGCCTGGACCTGCAACGGTTGCTCGACAGGGCGCAGCAACGCGGCAAGTTCTTCCTGCAGCGACTTGTAGAGGGCGTCGGCATCGGCCAGTTGCTTGCGGGCAACCTTCTGCGTCAGGTTCTGCACGATGGCCGAGGTCGCCTCGACGCCAACGTCGGCGGTCAGCAGGCGGGTTTCGATTTCGTCGAGCAGGTCGTCATCGATGACCTTCTTGCCCATGAACAAGCTGGCCATGCCCTCGCCGATGCTCGCGCTGGTCTTGGACAGACCCTGCTTGAGGCGGGCGAAGAAGCCCGGCTTGGCTGGCTCGACAGCGGCCGCCACTGGCGCTGGCTCAGGCTGCGCAGCGACTTCGGGAGTGGCTTCAGGCGCCGCGACAGGTTCAGCGGCGGGCTGCGATGCGGGCGCTGCGACCGGCGCAGGTACCACAGGCGCGGCCACGGCAGGCTCTGGTGCTGGGCGCACCGGGATCGCAGGCGGCGGCGTCGGCTCCAGGTCCGGTACCAGCGCCACAGGCTCCTCGGCCACCGGCAGCACCAGGTTGCTTACGGGTGCAGCAGGCTCTGCCGGTGTGGCTGGCACAGGTACGCTGGCAACTGGCTCGGGCGCTGCCTGCGGTTCGTGCGCCGCTGCTGCTTCAGCGGCCGGCAGGGGTTGCGGGGCCCGGACGGGTTCAGCGACCTGTGGCGCATGGCCTGCAGACTCCTCGACAACAGGGGCTGCAGGTTGCTCGACGGCAGGGGCTTCTTCGGCGGGCGAATCCGCTTGCACAGGTGGCTGCGGCTTCTTGCGAAACCAGCTGAACAGGCCTTTTTTCTCGCCAGCCTCAGCCGGCGCTTTTTTGTCGTCGTTGGAACCAAACATGGAAGACGGCTATCTCAGGGTAGCGATGGGCCAGCAACTGGCGCATCGGGAATTCTCTCAACGCAGAACAGACTATTTTGAAGCCGGCTGGTTCATGCGCAATGTTTTGTCTTAATGGACCTGTGGGCCAGAACGGCGACAGGCATGGTCGCCAGGCAACCGGATCAGTATCCTAGCACCTCCTGGCCCGCCGACGCTAAACCAGCAGGCCGCCGAACAGGTTAATCACCGTATGAATGCTCTAGCCCGCCGCGCCGCTGGCCTGTTGCTCAGCACGCTCTGCCTGCCACTGGCAGCTTTCGCCGCCGATGTGCAACCCACTCACGAATTCATCCTCGACAACGGCCTCAAGGTGGTGGTGCGCGAAGACCATCGTGCGCCGGTAGTGGTGTCGCAGATCTGGTACAAGGTCGGCTCCAGCTACGAAACCCCAGGCCAGACCGGTTTGTCCCATGCCCTGGAACACATGATGTTCAAGGGCAGCGCCAAGATCGGCCCAGGCGAAGCGTCGCGCATCCTGCGCGACCTTGGCGCGGAAGAAAACGCCTTCACCAGCGACGACTACACCGCCTACTATCAAGTGCTGGCCCGTGACCGCCTGCCGGTGGCACTGGAGCTTGAAGCCGATCGCCTGGGCAGCCTGCGCCTGCCGGCCGACGAATTCGCCCGCGAGATCGAGGTGATCAAGGAAGAACGCCGCCTGCGCACCGATGACCAGCCGACGTCCAAGGCCTTCGAGCTGTTCCGCGCCATGGCTTATCCAGCCAGCGGCTATCACACCCCGACCATCGGCTGGATGGCCGATCTCGAGCGCATGAAGGTCGAGGAACTGCGCCACTGGTACGAGTCCTGGTACGCACCGAACAACGCGACGCTGGTGGTGGTCGGCGATGTCACCGCCGATGAAGTCAAGCATCTGGCCCAGAAGTACTTCGGCAACATTCCCAAGCGTAGCGTGCCGCCCGCCAAGCTACCGCTGGAGCTTGCCGAACCCGGCCAACGCCAGCTCACGCTGCATGTGCGCACACAGCTGCCAAGCTTGATCTACGGCTTCAACGTGCCAGGCCTGGCCACGGCCAAGGACCCACGCACTGCACATGCCCTGCGCCTGATATCGGCCCTGCTCGACGGTGGCTACAGCGCCCGCATGCCGGCACGCCTGGAGCGTGGCCAGGAATTGGTGGCCGGGGCATCGTCGAGCTACAACGCCTTCACCCGCGGCGACAGCTTGTTCCTGATTTCAGCCACGCCCAATGTGCAGCAGCACAAGACCTTGGCCGACGTCGAGAAAGGCGTCTGGCAATTGCTCGATGAGCTCAAGAGCACCCCGCCCAGCACCGAAGAACTCGAGCGCGTGCGCGCCCAGGTCATCGCCGGCCTGGTCTACGACCGCGATTCGATCAGCAGCCAGGCCACCACCATTGGCCAGCTGGAAACCGTCGGTCTGTCCTGGAAGCTGATCGACAGCGAACTGGACGAACTCAAGCAGGTCACCGCGCAGGATGTGCAGAACGCCGCCAAGACCTATTTCACCCGCGAACGCCTGAGCGTTGCCCATGTACTGCCCGAGGAGTCCGCCGATGAGTGATCGCAGCGCACCACGTCACAGCCTGCTCGGCGCCGGCATTCTGGGCCTGGCTGTCGCCCTGACCGCCGTGCTGCCACAGCTGGCGCACGCCGAGGCCGAAAGCAGTGCCGCCCGCCCGGCCAACACCTTGCAGTCGCTGGCAGAGCTCGACGGCAAGGCGCCCAGCCGGCGCACGCTGAACATCCAGAACTGGACCACTGCCGAAGGCGCACGGGTGCTCTTCGTCGAAGCCCGCGAACTGCCGATGTTCGACCTGCGCGTGACGTTCGCCGCCGGCAGCAGTCAGGATGGCAAGACGCCGGGCGTGGCCACCTTGACCAACGCCATGCTCAACGAAGGCGTCACCGGCAAGGACGTCACTGCCATTGCCGAAGGTTTCGAAGGCCTGGGCGCCGATTTTGGCAACGGTTCGTACCGCGACATGGCGGTCACCTCGCTGCGCAGCCTCAGCGCCAAGGACAAACGCGAGCCGGCGCTCAAGCTGTTCGCCGAAGTCACCGGGAAACCGACATTCCCGCAGGATGCGCTCAAACGCATCAAGAACCAGATCCTGGCGGGCTTCGAATACGAAAAGCAGAACCCTGCAAAGATCGCGGGCAAGGCCTTGTACGCCAAGCTCTACGGCAACCACTCCTATGCCCAGCCGAGCGATGGCACCCCTGAAAGCATCCCGGGCATCACCGTCGAGCACCTGCGCGCCTTCCATGCCAAGGCGTATACCGCGGGTAACGCGGTGATCGCGCTGGTGGGCGACCTGGGCCGAGACGAAGCCGAAGCCATCGCAGCCCAGGTATCCGCCGCGCTGCCCAAGGGGCCAGCGCTGGCCGCACCGGCGCAACCGGTTGAGCCCAAGGCCGGCAGCACGCACATCGACTTCCCGAGCAACCAGACCCACCTGATGCTCGCCGAGCTCGGTATCGATCGCCAGGACCCGGACTGGCCGGCACTGTCGCTGGGTAACCAGATCCTCGGTGGCGGCGCCTTCGGCACCCGGTTGATGAGCGAGGTGCGCGAAAAGCGTGGCCTGACTTATGGCGTCTACTCGTCATTCAGCCCGATGCAGGTCCGTGGTCCGTTCATGATCAACCTGCAGACCCGTGCCGAGCTCAGCGAAGGCACGCTCAAACTGGTGCAGGGTATCCTTGCCGACTACCTCAAGGGTGGCCCGACCCAGCAGGAACTGGACGATGCCAAGCGCGAGCTGGCCGGCAGCTTCCCATTGTCCAATGCCAGCAACGCCAGCATCGTCGGACAACTGGGGGCGATCGGCTTCTACAATCTGCCGCTGACCTGGCTCGAAGACTTCATGCAGCAATCCCAGGCCCTGACCGTCGAGCAGGTCAAGGCGGCGATGAACAAGCATCTGGCGTCGGATAAACTGGTGATCGTTACCGTCGGCCCGAAAGTGCCGCAAAAGCCGTTGCCGGCGCCTACTGACAAACCGTCCGAGCAGCCGCTCGGCGTACCGGAGCATTAATGCCTAGATCCACCCCTCCCGCCCGCTCGGCGCAGGGCCAAAGCAAGGGCCAGGGTCACCTGCGCATCATCGCCGGCGAGTGGCGTAGTCGCCGCCTGGCTGTCCCCGATGGCGAAGGCCTGCGGCCCACCCCTGATCGCGTGCGCGAGACCGTGTTCAACTGGTTGGCGCCGTACATCGAGGGTGCGCATGTCCTCGATGCCTTCAGCGGCAGCGGCGCCCTGGTACTCGAAGCCCTGTCGCGCGGGGCTGAAGATGCGGTGGCGCTGGACAGCAACCCTGCGGCCATCGCCAACCTGAAGAACAACCTCGAGATCCTGCGCTGCCCTCGCGGGCAGATCCTGCAGACCGACGCCTTGCGCTACTTGAATGCCCCGGCCAAGCAACAGTTCGACCTGGTGTTCCTGGACCCGCCATTTCACCAGGACCTGCTGGCCAATGCCTGCAACCTGCTGGAGCAGAACCAGTGGCTGCGCGACCAGGCCTGGATCTACACCGAAAGCGAGGCGGCTCCTTCGACGTTGACCTTGCCAGGCAACTGGCGCCTGCACCGCGAGAAGAAAACCGGCCAGGTGCACTACGCCCTATGGCAACGGGGCTGACCGGTATCAACTAAGTACCCCGACCCACCCCTCGAGATGGTTGAAGCTGCTCCCTCCTCCCCTTAGGAGCGTTTCAGCCATGCTCGACGGCCCTGACCTACCTTCCTCCCTGCAACACTTCACGCTTGCCAATGGCCTGCGCGTATTCCTTCATGAAGACCACCGGGCGCCGCTGGTCAGCGTACAGCTGTGGTACCACGTCGGCTCCAGCTATGAGCCCGATGGCCATTCGGGCCTGTCCCACGCGCTCGAGCACTTGATGTTCGAGGGCAGCAGCAAGCTGGCACCCGGCGAATACGTGACGCTGATGACCCGCCTGGGTGGCGCACCCAATGCCTACACCGGCGAAGACGCCACGGTCTACCCCATCACGCTCACGGCCAGCCGCATGGAAGTGGCGCTCGAGGCCATGGCCGATGCGATGGCAAGCGCAACACTGGACGATGCGCCCTATGCGCGCGAACTGGCTGTGGTCATGGCAGAGCGCCGAGCGAACGTCGACAACTACCCGCTAGCCTTGGCGCTTGAACGCAACCTGATCCTGGCGCATGGCCAGAGCCGGTATGCAACGCCGGTGATCGGCCACCAGCAGGACTTGCAGCACATGACCGCTGCGGCGGCCCGTACCTGGTACCGAAGCTGGTATCACCCCAACAATGCCACCTTGGTGATTGCAGGCTCTACCGACCTGCAACGGCTGCGCACGCTGGTCGAGCGCCATTTTGCCGCCATTGCGGCCAACCGTTTGCCCGATCCACTGGGGCCGCTAAGGCCGACGGCACTTCCCCAGCGCACCGAGCGGCTGAGCATCGCCGGCCTGCGCGAAGGCGTGATCATGAGTTTCAACGTACCGAGCCTGGTCACCGCGAATGACCCGACCCAGGCGCACGCCCTGCAACTGATCCCTGAACTGCTCAGCGCAGGCACGGCATCGCGGCTGCGCCGCGCACTGATACAAGAACAACCCATCCTGCAAGCGCTCAGAGCCGACTACCAGCCTTACCTGCGAGGCGACAGCCTGCTGCGCATCTACGCCTTCAGCAATCCGGCTCACGCCAGCCCACAGCAGGCCGCGCAGCAGATCATGCAGCAGCTGGAACTGTTGCGCCAGGCGCCGCCCAGCAGCAGCGAAATCGAACGTGCCAAGGCCCGACTGCGCGCCAGCCGAGCCTTTGCGCGCGATGACATCGCCGAGCAGGCCGCCGCCGTTGGGCGCTTTGCCGCCTGCGGCCTCGACCCGCTGACGCTGGTTGACCAAGCCAAGGCCATCGAATCCGTCACCGGCCAGCAGCTACAACAGGCTGCCCATGACTATCTGCAGCAAAGCCGCCTCAGCACGACGTTGATGCACGATCAGGAGAGCAACCATGGCTGACACATCGACCCGCCCTTCCGGGCTGACTTCGCTGCAGGGGCTTGATCTGGACCTGCTGGAAAGCGCGCAGACCCAGGTTCACAGCTGGACCAACGCCTCGGGCACCGACGTGCGGTTCGTCGAGGCCAGCGGCCTGCCGATCGTCGATCTGGTGCTGCGCTTCGGCGCAGGCTTCGCGCAGGACACCGCCAAGTCCGGCCTGGCCGCCCTGACCCTGTACATGCTCGATGAAGGCACCGACGGCCGGAGCGCCGCTGAACAGGCCGAGCGCGTCGAAGGCCTGGGTGTGGTGCTGACAAAAAGCGTTCATATGGACTATTCCACCCTCAGCCTGCGCAGCCTGAGCGACCCGGCGCTGCTCGAGCCAGCGCTGGCACTGTTCGCCAGCATGCTGGCCAAGCCCGATTTTCCGGCCCCTGCCTTGGCTCGGCTCAAGCAACAGCTGCACACCCACAATCGCTCGCAGCAGGCCATCGCAGCGGTGGCCGGACGGATTGCCGCTTACCGCCAGCTGTTCGCCGAACACCCGTACGGCAATCTGCTGGGCAGTACGGCCGCAGGCATGGATGCCGTCACCGTTGAAGACCTTCGCGCCTTTCACCGCATCGCCTACAGCGCCAGCAACCTGCAGATCAGCCTGGTTGGCGACCTGGACCTGGAACGAGCACGCAGTCTCACAGACCAGCTCAGTCAAGCTTTGCCCCAAGGCTGGGCCGCTGCGCAGCCAACCGCGGCGGCCACAGCCGGGGCGGCGAAGATTCATGTCGAACGGCCAGGCGCCAGTACTGCGGTCTGCCTGGCGTTGCCTGTGGCGGTTCCCGCCGATGATCCCCAGTATCTGGCCCTGCGCTTGGCCAACCATGTGTTGAGTGCGGGCTTGCAATCGAGGTTGAACGCCGAACTGCGCAAGCGTCGGGGGCTGACCTACGGTGTGCATTCGAGCCTGTCGCCGCTACGGGCAGGCGGTGTGTTTCTCATCGAGTGGGATATCGCCTCAGCCTATGTAGAGGCAGCGCAGGAGCTGGTGCAGACGCTGCTCGCCGACTTCATCGACCAAGGCCCAACAGCGGCCGAACTGCAACTGGCGCGTCAACAACTCGCTGGGCAACTGCTGCGCAGCGTGGCCCGCAACAAAAGCCTGGCCGGGTTGCTGGCACAGCTGGCGCATCAACAGCAGCCTGCCGATTACCTCAACACGTTTACCGAGCGCCTGGCCAGCCTTACGCCGCAGGCCGTACGCGAGACCCTCCGACGCCGCCTCGACCTCGAAGGCCTGGTGAAGATCAGCGTAGGGCCAGCGGCGCCACAAGCGCCCTTGCCCACCCCGCCCACGACCGACCGATAGCGCAGACACAGCCGAGCGGTTTCATGGCACTCTAGGCCGGTACTTCATGAGTTGCCCAGCATGCCTAGCCTTCCTGTCAGCTTCCGCCCGGCCATCGGCCTCTCCAACCCGCACTTGCAGACGTTATGGGGGCCGCTGTGGCGCAAACTGCCGGCGCTGCCGCGCAAGCGGGAGCGCCTGTGGCTCGCCGATGGCGACTTTCTCGACCTCGACTGGCATGGCCCGCAGCGCATCGACGCGCCGCTGGTACTGGTGCTGCACGGGCTGACCGGTTCTTCGGATTCACCTTATGTCAAAGGTCTTCAGCAAGCCTTGCAGGCCGTTGATTGGGCTAGCGTGGCGGTGAACTGGCGGGGTTGCTCAGGCGAGCCGAACCTGCTGCCGCGCAGCTACCATTCCGGCTCCAGCGAAGACCTTGCCGAAGTGATCGCCCACGTTCGCGCCCGACGCCCCCTGGCCGCGCTATACGCCGTTGGCTATTCGCTAGGCGGTAACATACTTCTCAAGTACCTGGGCGAAAGCGCGGCGGCCAGTGAGCTGCAAGCGGCGGTAGCGGTGTCGGTGCCATTTCGCCTGGACCAGTGCGCCGACCGCATTGGCCGAGGTTTCTCCAAGGTCTATCAAGCGCATTTCATGCGGGAAATGACCGCTTATGTGCAGCTCAAGCAACGTCATTTCCAAGCGCATGGCCAGCATGAAGGGCTGGCGCAGTTGCAGCGTCTGGGGCCACTGGGCAACTTGAAGACGTTCTGGGACTTCGATGGCAAGGTCACTGCGCCGCTCAACGGCTTCGCCGATGTGCACGACTACTATCGCCGTGCCTCGAGCCGCTATTACCTTGGCCAGAATCGCACCCCGACGCTGATCATCCACGCCCATGATGATCCCTTCGTATGCACTCAGAGCCTGCCAACTGCCGACGAGCTGGCGCCGCAAACGCACCTGGAACTCCATGCGCAGGGGGGCCATGTAGGCTTCGTCGAGGGCAGCCTGCGCAACCCGCGGTATTACCTGGAGCGCAGAATTCCGCAGTGGCTGACCAACGGCCAATGAGCGCACGCCAAGTGCTGCCTCGACGCTCGGTTGTCGTTCAATCGCCCGTGGCGACAGCACGCTGGGGATCGTTGATCCACTCGCTCCAGGACCCGGCATACAAGGTACCCATCGGATAACCGGCCAAGGCCAGGGCAAACAGGTTATGGCATGCGGTGACCCCGGAACCGCAATAGGCGACCACCTGCTCAGGCGAGCGTCCGGCCAGTTGCTTGGCGAACCGTTGCTTGAGCGCCTGCGGCGACAGAAAGCGGCCTTCGTCATCGAGGTTTTCGCTGAATGCCGCACACTGCGCGCCAGGTATGTGACCGGCCACGGGATCGATGGGCTCCACCTCACCGCGAAAACGCGGCTGCGCCCGCGCATCGAGCAAGGTCAGCGTCGGATCCTTCAGGCGCTTGGCCAACTGTTCGGCATCGATCAGCAACTGCGGGTCGGCTTCACCGCTGAAGGCCCCTTCGCGCTTGGGTGGTGCATCCAGACTCAGCGGAAGATGCGCGGCATGCCAGGCTTTGAGGCCACCGTCGAGGATGGCGACATCGCTGCGTTTGCCCAACCAGGCCAGCAACCACCATGCCCGCGCGGCGAAAGCCCCCGGACCATCATCGTACAGCACCACCTGGCTGTCGTTATCCATGCCCCACTCACGCAGGCGCTCGACCAACCGCTGCGGATCCGGCAGTGGGTGGCGGCCGGTCTGGCCTTTGTGCACCGGGCCACTGAGGTCACGCTCCAGGTCGGCGAAGTGCGCCCCGGCAATATGCCCTTCGGCATAGCTGCGCTGGCCATAATCGACATCTTCCAAGGCAAACCGGCAGTCGAGGATCACCAGCTTGGGTGAACCCTGGCGCTCGGCCAACTGCTGCGGGGTGATCAATTGCGCAAGCGGCATGACAATCTCCTGATCGATGACACGATGACCCCGGTCACTGCTCCAGGGCCTGGTTGAACGAGACATGAAATTCTTCGCACAGGGCATCCACCGCGGCGCGCGCGGTAGGCGTGACGAAACCCGATTCCAGCACCAGCACCTGATAAACACCGCGCTTGAACGCTTCTTCACTCAAGTGCGCGGCATGTTCGCGGGTGGTGCTGAGAAAACGCACCCAGGCGGTGAGCACGATCCAGGCATTGATGGTCAGCGACTCCACCTGGGCAGCGTCCAGGCTCAGGATCCCGGCATCGACGAAGCCGCGATAGATCGCCTGCCCCTGCTGCAGGCAACGCCTGGAGAAGCGCCGATAGCGCGCCGCGAGGTCCGGGTCGCTGTCCAGCAGATGTTCGAGATCGCGGTGCAAGAAGCGGTAGTTCCACATCGCCGCGAGCAAGGCCTTGAGGTAGAAGCGCTTGTCCTGCACGGTAGCAGGCCGCCCCTGGGGCGGGCGCAGGAAGCTGTCCACCAGTTCTTCGTACTGGTTGAACAACTGGGCGATGATCGCCTGCTTGTTGGGGAAGTGGTAATACAGGTTGCCGGGCGAGATCTCCATATGCGCGGCAATATGGTTGGTACTGACGCTGCGCTCGCCCTGCAGGTTGAACAGCTCCAGGCTGTTCTGCACGATGCGCTCTCGGGTTTTGCTGCGCGGGGCCATGCTCGGCTTCCAGTCTGCGTTCTTTGCAATGACCTCATCTTACGGCGAATGCGCCCGCCGATGCACCTTCGGATGGCGATGCAAAACCCTCACCGTGCGCGCGCTTTGCGTATAGGCTCTAGGCATCGCAGCCCAGCCGGAAGCCCTGCCTTGACCTCGCCAATCACTCTGCCTGCCGTGAGCAGCGACACGTACCTTGAGACAACCTTCGCCGCCCAACGCCTGGCCTTCGCCAGCAACCCCATGCCGCCTGCGGCGCAGCGCCAGCAATGGCTGCACAGCCTGCGCGAGGCGCTGCTTGGCGATCAGCAGGCATTGATCGCCGCCGTCGACCAGGACTTTGCCGGGCGCAGTGCCGATGAAACGCTGCTGGCCGAGCTGCTGCCCTGCATGCAGGGCATTCGCCATGCCCAGCGTCATCTGCAGCGCTGGATGCGCCCCGCCAGACGCCGCGCAGGGCTGGCCTTCCAACCGGCCAGCGCCAAGGTGGTATACCAGCCACTGGGGGTGGTCGGGATCATGGTGCCGTGGAACTACCCGTTGTTTCTGGCCATCGGTCCGTTGACCTGCGCACTGGCCGCCGGCAACCGGGTCATGCTCAAACTCAGCGAAGCTGCCCCGGCCAGCGCCAAGGCGCTCAAGGCGCTGCTGCAACGGGTTTTCCCTGACGACCTGGTCAGCGTAGTCCTGGGCGAAGTCGAAGTGGGGCAGGCCTTCGCCCGTTTGCCTTTCGATCATCTGTTGTTTACCGGTGCCACCAGCGTGGGGCGTCAGGTGATGCAGGCAGCGGCGCACAATCTCACCCCGGTGACCCTCGAGCTGGGCGGCAAGTCGCCGGCCATCGTTTCGGCCAGCGTGCCCCTGGCCACTGCCGCCGAGCGTATCGCCTTCGGCAAGGCCCTCAACGCCGGCCAGACCTGCGTTGCACCTGATTACGTCCTGGTGCCCCAGGAGCGCCTGAACGAATTTGCCCATGAATACGGCAAAGCGATGCGCCGCCTGTACCCGCGCATCGCCGCCAATCCCGACTACAGTGCGATCATCAACGCACGGCAGCTGCAGCGCCTGCAGCACTTGCTCGACGACGCCCGCGGCAAAGGTGCGCAAGTGCTTGACCTGTATGCCCATGAGCCGCGCCAGGGTCGACGCCTACCACCGCACCTGCTGACCCACACTGACGACAGCATGCAGGTGATGCAGGATGAGATCTTCGGCCCCCTGTTGCCGCTGGTGCCCTACAGGAAGCTCGACGATGCCCTGGCCTACGTCAATCAGCGACCCCGCCCCCTTGCGCTCTATTATTTTGGCTATGACCGCGACGAGCAGCAGCACGTGTTGCAGCACAGCCACTCCGGAGGGGTATGCCTGAACGACACTTTGGTCCATGTGGCCCAGCATGATCTGCCGTTTGGCGGTGTCGGCCCCTCTGGAATGGGCCACTATCACGGACGCGAAGGGTTTCTGACCTTCAGCAAGGCCAAGGCGGTGCTGGCCAAACAGCGTTTCAACGCGGCGAAGTTGATCTACCCACCGTATGGCAAAGCCCTGCAACGCTTGGTCTACAAGCTGTTCATCCGTTGATGACAAGGAATCGCCCCTCTGTCTATAGTGCCATCGGCCGGCCGCATGACTTGGCCGGGCAGCAGTCGCTGCGCTACCATCCGACTCCCCAACGCACTCCAGCCAGGATGACGCGATGAACCGAGTGTTGTACCCGGGTACTTTCGACCCCATTACCAAAGGTCACGGCGACCTGGTCGAGCGCGCTTCGCGCCTGTTCGACCACGTGATCATCGCGGTGGCGGCCAGCCCGAAGAAAAACCCCCTGTTCCCGCTGGAACAACGGGTCGAGCTGGCCCGTGAGGTCACCCGGCACCTGCCCAATGTCGAGGTCATCGGCTTCTCGTCGCTGCTGGCGCATTTTGCCAAGGAGCAGGGCGCGAACGTGTTCCTGCGCGGCCTGCGCGCTGTGTCGGACTTCGAGTACGAATTCCAGCTGGCGAACATGAACCGGCAGTTGGCCCCAGACGTCGAAAGCCTGTTCCTCACACCGTCCGAGCGCTACTCGTTCATTTCCTCGACCCTGGTCCGTGAAATAGCGGCATTGGGCGGCGATATCAGCAAGTTCGTCCACCCGGCGGTGGCCGCGGCCTTGACCGAACGTTTCAAGAAGTGACCTCGCGCAGCTGAACGTCGCGCCCGCGTGCACTGCGGACGCGAATGCGGCACAATTGTGCCCACAGCGTTGAACATGCCTGGGCGCAGAGCCCTGGCCGGAGCCCCCATGTCCCTGATCATCACCGACGATTGCATCAACTGCGACGTCTGCGAACCCGAGTGCCCGAACGAGGCCATCTCCCAAGGCGAAGAGATCTACGTGATCGACCCGAACCTGTGCACCCAGTGCGTGGGTCATTACGACGAGCCGCAATGCCAGCAGGTGTGCCCGGTCGACTGCATCCCACTGGATGAAGCGCACCCGGAAACCGAAGAGCAACTGATGGCCAAGTACCGCCGGATCACTGGCAAAGCCTGAAGTCGCTCGGGCCAGCGCTGCCCAGCGGCAGCGCTACAGCCTGCTTCAGCGTTGGCAGCGCGGACAGAACACGCTTGCACGTTGGCCGAGCTTCACCTCGCGCAAGAGCGTGCCGCACACTTTGCAGGGCAGCCCGGCACGGCCGTAGGCGAATAATTCCTGCTGGAAATAGCCTGGCTGGCCATCACCACCGATGAAGTCGCGTAGGGTAGTGCCCCCGCGCTCGATCGCGGCTGCCAGCACGCGCTTGATCTCGACAGCAAGCTTCAGGTAACGCGCCCGCGAAATTCCCCCTGCCTCCCGACGAGGGTCGATGCCGGCTGCGAACAGCGCCTCGGTTGCGTAAATGTTGCCGACACCCACGACCACGGCGTTGTCCATGATGAACGGTTTGACTGCCATCGAACGGCCACGTGACTGCTGGAACAAGCGCTCGCCATCGAACAACTCGGTCAACGGCTCTGGGCCCAGGCGTAACAGCAACTCATGATTGAGCGGGTCGTGGCTCCAGAGCATGGCGCCAAAGCGCCGTGGATCGGTATAGCGCAGCACCAGGCCTGACTCCAACTCGATATCCACGTGCTCATGCTTGGCGGCGGGCAGGCCCATCTCGACCAGGCGCAGGTTGCCGGACATCCCCAGGTGGCTGATCAAGGTGCCGATCTCGGCGTTGATCAGCAGGTACTTGGCGCGTCGCTCGACGCTGACGATGCGCTGCCCGGATAGACGCACGTCGAGGTCTTCCGGGATCGGCCAGCGCAAGCGCCGGTCGCGCACCACCACCCGACTGACGCGCTGACCTTCGAGATGCGGGGCAATGCCGCGGCGGGTGGTTTCTACTTCAGGAAGTTCCGGCATCGATCAGTGCCCGCCCATCTCGCGAATATTCTGCTTGAGGTTATCGAAGTCGTACTCCGACAGACCGATGTAGTCCAGCACCATTGGCCCGACGGCCAGCCATTCGTGGTCAACGCTCTGGTTGCCCAGCACGCGGTAGGAGGCGCAGATATGTTCGGCCATTTTCAGCACCGCCAGGAGGTTCTTGAGCTGGCTTTGGGTGTTGCGTGAGGACTCCTCGCGGAAGATCGCCAAGGCGTTATGGTGATTGGCGATCGCGGCGCTGATGTGTTCCGGCAGGCGCCATGACTTGGCGGTGAAATAGCCCACCACCGAGTGATTGGTATTGAACGCGCGGTTCTCGGTGTCCACCACCCGGGTCTGCTCGTCTGCCTTGGCATAGGCCTCTTCCAGCACTTGCATGTACTCAGGAAAGCGCTTGAGCATCAGCGGCACACCGCAATCATGAAACAGCCCGAGCGTGTAGGCCTCATCGGCCGGCTGGATGCCGGTGCGCTTGGCCAGGGTCAGGCAGGTCATGGCCACGTCCTGCGCGGTGTCCCAGAAACGGTTGAGGGTGACGATGGTTTCGTCGCTCATCTCGCCCTTGATCGATTGGGCGTTGATCAGGTTGATGATCGAGCGACTGCCCAGCAGGTTCACCGCCCGCTGGATCGAACCGATCTTGTTGGACAGGCCGAAATGCGGCGAGTTGACCAGCTTGAGCAGGGCACCGGCCAGGCCCGGGTCCTGGGCGATCAGCTTGGCGATGGTTTCCAGGTCGGGGTCTGGCATGTACTGCTCGAACTGCAGGTCGACCATGATCTGCGGCTGCGGCGGAATGGTGATGCCCTGCAAGGCTTGCTGGATCTGTTCGGCGCTGAGTTCTTGGGACATGCGTACATACTCGTGAAGGACGGGGAATTCTAACGCTGTAGTCCGCCGGCATACCAATTGCTGGGATCAATGAGTGCAGTAGAAAATTCAGACAATTGGTGTCCAGCGTGACCGTGTTGCGGTCATGGCATGCAGCGTGGCCTGGGCCAACGCGTTATAATTCCGCTCTTTTTTCCCGGAGCGACTTCATGTCCCTGCCCAGCCTTCGCCTCAAAGCCAATGCCGACCGCCGCTTGCGCGCCGGCCACCTGTGGGTCTACAGCAACGAGGTCGACGTGGCCGCTACGCCGTTGCAGGGCTTGCAGGCCGGCCAGCAGGCAGTGCTCGAAGCTGCCAACGGCAAACCGCTGGGCATCGTCGCCCTGAGTCCGAACAACCTCATCTGTGCCCGCCTGCTGTCGCGCGACAGCAAGCTGGCGCTGGACAAGTCGCTGTTGGTACACCGCCTGAACGTCGCCCTGTCGCTGCGCCAGCGCCTGTT
This sequence comes from Pseudomonas sp. SMSB3, assembly GCF_052041965.1. NCBI lineage: Bacteria > Pseudomonadati > Pseudomonadota > Gammaproteobacteria > Pseudomonadales > Pseudomonadaceae > Pseudomonas > Pseudomonas sp. SMSB3. The sequence continues at coordinate 184,918 of NZ_JBKGGV010000005.1, forward strand.
CGAGCAGCCGTGCTATCGCCTGGTCTATGGCGATTCCGACCTGCTGCCGGGGCTGGTGGTCGACCGTTTCTTCGACATCCTGGTGGTGCAACTGGCTTCGGCCACCATGGAAGCGCACAAGGATGAGGTAATCGCCGCCCTGGTGCAGGTGGTCAAACCCAGCGGCATTCTGTTCAAGAACGACTCCGCAGCGCGCGACGCCGAGGGCCTGCAGCGTTATGTGGAGACGGTCTATGGCGAGGTGCCGGACTGGGTCGCACTGGAAGAAAATGGCGTGAAGTTCGAAGCCCCGGTGCGTGAAGGTCAGAAAACCGGCTGGTTCTACGACCACCGCATGAATCGCGCGCGCCTGGCACCTTACGTCAAAGGTAAGCGCGTGCTCGACCTGTTCAGCTACATCGGTGGCTGGGGCGTGCAGGCTGGGGCGTTCGGCGCCAGTGAAGTCTTCTGCGTCGATGCCTCAGGCTTTGCCCTGGATGGCGTCGAGCGCAACGCCGCGCTCAACGGTATCGGTGAGAAGCTGACCTGTATCGAAGGCGACGTGTTCGAGGCCCTGCGCGAGCTCAAGGCCGCTGAAGAGCGCTTCGATGTGATCATTGCCGACCCACCCGCGTTCATCAAGCGCAAGAAAGACCTGAAAAACGGCGAAGGCGCCTACCGCCGCCTCAACGAACAGGCCATGCGCATGCTGAACAAGGATGGCATCCTGGTCAGCGCGTCGTGCTCGATGCACCTGCCCGAAGATGACTTGCACAACATCCTGCTGACCAGCGCACGCCACCTGGACCGCAACCTGCAATTGCTCGAACGCGGCGGCCAGGGCCCTGACCATCCGGTACACCCGGCCATTGCCGAAACCCGCTACATCAAGAGCATCACCTGCCGCCTGCTGCCCAACAGCTGACGCCTGCGGCTGGGGCGCCCTGCGCCCCGGCCGGTATCAGATGTCCAGTACCTGCGAGGCGATCCCGAAATACACCAGCACCCCCGCCGCATCGGCAATCGAGGTCACCAGCGGGCCACTGGCGGTGGCTGGGTCGAGCTTCAGGCGGGTGAACAAAAAAGGCAGGCTCATGCCGATGAGGCTGCCGATCAAGACGATCACCAGCATGCTGCTGGCCACGATCACGGCGATTTCAGGCCCACCACGCAGTGCCCCCAACGACGCCACCGCGAGGGCCATGGTGCCCCCGAGCGCCAGGGCCACCCCGCACTCGCGTCCCAGCATTCGCAGCCAGTCACGCATGACCACTTCGCCGGTCGCCAGCGCCCGCACCATCAACGTCGCGGATTGCGCGCCGGCATTGCCACCGCTGTCTACCAGCAGCGGCAGGAAGAACACCAGGACGATATGTGCAGCGATGGTTTCCTCGAAGGCGGCAATCCCTGCGCCGGAAAACAGGTTGCCGAACACCAACAGCACCAACCACAGGACGCGCTTGCGGTACAGCAGGCCAACAGTAGCCTGGCGCAGGTTGCCCACGTGATTGGTGATCGATGCGCCCTTGTGGAAGTCTTCGGTGGCTTCCTGCCGTTGCCGTTCCAGCGCCGCGCTGGTCTGTTCAGGCGTCAGGGTTTGTTTGCAGTGGGTGCAGGTTGTGCAGTCAGACAGCATGTGAGTCTCCAGGCGCCAACGCTGGCGCCCACGAGACTCGAACTGAAGCGTTCAGGCCGCCGCAGGCGCTGACGTCGACGCGTTCAGTGCCAATTTGCAGGTTCGCGATGAACTGAAACTGGGAAGGTCCATGGATGGGTTTTCTCGTCAAACCGCTCATGCGGCGCGGCGGATGATAGACAGCAGCGCGGATCAGGTCTGCCCCTTGAACGGCTTTTCGGAAGCCCCTTACAGCCAACCGGGAATTCGCCCCAAGGCACCGTCCAGACACATCTTCATTCCCTCACCGCCAGAGCGGTGTAGAATCGGCCTATTCATCGCCAGTCATCCCCGGCGGGTTTATGAGCTCTGGCCAAGCACGCGGCGATCCCGCGCGGTCTTCGGCCCCATCCGTGCCAGTGGCAACCGACCTGCGGCGCAGAGGACAAGAGAAGCTCACTCCCTTTTTGTGACCTGATTAAGCCGCCAGGAGTGTTTCATGCCTGATTATCGTTCCAAGACCTCCACCCAAGGCCGCAACATGGCCGGCGCGCGTGCCCTGTGGCGCGCCACCGGGATGAAGGACGAAGATTTCAAGAAACCGATCATCGCCATCGCCAACTCGTTCACCCAGTTCGTCCCGGGGCATGTGCACCTCAAGGACCTGGGCCAGCTGGTTGCCCGCGAGATCGAACGCGCCGGTGGCGTGGCCAAGGAATTCAACACCATCGCGGTCGACGATGGCATCGCGATGGGTCACGATGGCATGCTGTATTCGCTGCCCAGCCGCGAGATCATCGCCGACGCCGTCGAGTACATGGTCAACGCCCATTGCGCCGATGCCATCGTCTGTATCTCCAACTGCGACAAGATCACCCCTGGCATGCTGATGGCCGCCCTGCGCCTGAACATTCCGGTGATCTTCGTCTCTGGCGGGCCGATGGAAGCCGGCAAGACCAAATTGGCCAGCCACGGCCTGGACCTGGTCGACGCCATGGTCATTGCCGCTGACTCTACCGCCTCCGACGAGAAAGTCGCCGAGTACGAGCGCAGCGCATGCCCGACCTGCGGCTCGTGCTCCGGCATGTTCACCGCCAACTCGATGAATTGCCTGACCGAGGCGCTGGGCCTGGCCTTGCCGGGCAACGGCTCGACCCTGGCTACCCACGCCGACCGCGAGCAGCTGTTCCTCACTGCCGGTCGCACCATCGTCGAGCTGTGCAAACGCTACTACCAGGACAACGACGAGTCGGTGCTGCCGCGCAGCATCGCCAACTTCAAGGCGTTCGAAAACGCCATGATGCTCGACATCGCCATGGGCGGCTCGACCAACACCATCCTGCACCTGCTGGCTGCGGCCCAGGAAGGCGAGGTGGCCTTCGACCTGCGCGACATCGACCGGCTGTCGCGCAAAGTGCCGCAGCTGTGCAAGGTGGCGCCGAATATCCAGAAGTACCACATGGAGGATGTGCACCGCGCTGGCGGCATCTTCAGCATCCTCGGGTCGCTGGCTCGCGGCGGCTTGCTGCACACCGACCTGCCGACCGTGCACAGCCGCAGCATGGAAGAAGCCATCGCCAAGTGGGACATCACCCAGACCGACGACGAAGCCGTGCATACGTTCTTCAAGGCAGGCCCGGCCGGCATCCCGACGCAGACCGCGTTCAGCCAGTCGACCCGCTGGGAAACCCTCGACGACGACCGTGAAAACGGCTGCATCCGCAGCTTCGAGCACGCCTACTCGCAGGAAGGCGGCCTGGCCGTGCTGTACGGCAATATCGCCCTGGACGGTTGCGTGGTGAAAACCGCAGGTGTCGACGAGTCGATCCACGTGTTCGAAGGCACTGCGAAGATCTTCGAAAGCCAGGACAGCGCCGTACGCGGCATCCTCGCTGACGAAGTGAAGGCCGGCGACATCGTGATCATTCGTTACGAAGGTCCGAAAGGCGGGCCGGGCATGCAAGAGATGCTCTACCCGACCTCGTACCTGAAGTCCAAAGGCCTGGGCAAAGCCTGCGCCCTGCTTACCGACGGTCGCTTCTCGGGCGGCACCTCGGGTCTGTCGATCGGTCACGCCTCGCCGGAAGCTGCCGCTGGCGGCGCCATTGGCCTGGTGCGCGACGGCGACAAAGTGCTGATCGACATCCCCAACCGTTCGATCAACCTGCTGGTCAGCGATGAAGAACTGGCCCAGCGGCGCATCGAGCAGGACCAGAAAGGCTGGAAACCGGCTGAAGTGCGCCCGCGCAAAGTGACCACCGCGCTGAAAGCCTATGCCCTGTTGGCGACCAGCGCCGATAAAGGTGCGGTGCGTAACAAGGCGATGCTCGAAGGGCTGTGAGGCTCTCTTGAGCGTGTTGAACAGAAACCGGCGCCTTGAGCGCCGGTTTTTTTATGCCTGTCACATTCATGCCGAGCGGCACAGACCTGCGGCCTACTGAATCTGCTCGGGCGTCACGATCACCCAGTTCTTGTCTGCCGTCACCGGCAACCCTGCCCTGGCCTGGGCCGCTGCGTTCTTGGCGATCATGCCGTTCAGCTGATCCATGTACTTGGCCTTGCGGTTTATCCACAGGTGGATGCCGCCCTTGTTCACGTCCACGCCGTGAAACTGCATGTAGCCATCACTGGTTGGGGTATCGCCACCCACCAGCAGCGGTTTTTTCCATTCGTCGATATAGGTGAGGATGGCCGCCTGCTTGCCGGCCATCCAGGTTGCCGGGGTCCATAAATAGGGCGTCAGCTCCAGGTCTTGGTTGGCCTGGGCATCGTACTGTCCGGCGGCGATCTGCTTGCGCGCGGTGGTGAGTTGCCCGCTGGCGCGGTCCTTGAGCAGCAGACTGACGCCAATCACGTTCTGCGGCTTGACGTTGTAACCGTACTTGGGATCGGAAGCGACCATGCGTACCAGTTCTTCGGATGCTGCCGAAATCACGTAGACCTCGATGCCGTTCTCCATCAGCTTGTTGTACAACTCGGCCTGGCCAGTGAAGACCTTCGGCGGTTGCACCTCGATGGCCTTGACTTGATCGCCCTCGAAGTAGGTGCTGGGAATGGGCTTGCTGCTGGCCATCAAGGCATCGACCTGAACCTTCAGTTCCTTGAGGGTGAAGCCTGCGAACACCTGCGCTACCCAGGGGTAGCAGACCATGTCGTCGATTTCGCACAGGCGGTAGTAATAGCTGAACAGGCTTTCCTTGTGCTCGGCGGTGTCCTTGAAAGGGATCAGCTTGAGCGAGGGATCGAGCTTGTCGCGGGTAAGCAAGCCTTCGTTCTCCATGAACGGCAGCAGCGCCTCTTCAAGATCGTAGCGATAGCTGGTGTTGTCCATGTCGAACACCGCGTAGTTACCCTTGTGCGCATTGGCGGCAATCATGGCATCGAGCTGCCTGGCCGCATCGGCAGGCCAGTGCTTGAGTTCGGTGGCGAAGCTTGTGCTCGTAAACAACAGCGACAGCCCCAGCGCGAGAGCATTGCGCCTGACGTTCATGTGCGATTCTCCTGGGTTGACCCATCAACGCTAGTGCAACTTTGGCCGCTTGCGGTCGCTCACAACGACGTGGAAACAGTTGTAAACGACGTGTTCATTGCCAAAACCGACAACCTGTTATTCCATAAGCGACTAAGCAAATAACCTTTAGATATAAATTCGTTTGTTTTCAGGCTGTTAGCATTTCCGTTCGCAATCGCTCACAGAGGCGATGCCTCTTCTGCTTTTACCTGGAGCTTCAATGAATCTGCCGTTGTCTCTCAACCTGTTGGCATTTCTGGTCCTGCTGCTGGGCCTGGCGCGAACCCGCCACACCGACTGGAGCCTGGCCAAGAAGGTCCTGTTGGGGCTGGCCCTGGGCGTGGCCTTCGGTCTGGCCCTGCACAGCGTCTATGGCGCCGGCCATCCGGTGCTCAAGGCCACCATCGGCTGGCTCGACCTGGTCGGCAACGGCTACGTTGGTCTGTTGCAGATGATCGTCATGCCGCTGATCTTCGCCTCGATCCTCAGCGCCGTGGCGCGCTTGCACAATGCTTCGTCGCTGGGCCGGATCAGCGTCCTGAGCATCGGCACGTTGCTGCTGACCACCGCCATCGCCGCACTGATCGGCATCCTCCTCACCAACCTGTTCGGCCTGAGCGCCGAGGGCCTGGTGGCGGGCGCTCAGGAAAGCGCACGCATGCAGGTGATCCACAGTGATTACGCGGGCAAGGTCGCCGACCTCAATGTCCCGCAGTTGCTGCTCTCGTTCATCCCGAGCAACCCGGTTGGCGACCTTGCCAAAGCCAAGCCGACCTCGATCATCAGCGTGGTGATCTTCGCCGTCTTCGTCGGCCTCGCCGCGTTGCAGTTGATCAAGGACGACGCCGACAAGGGCGCGCGCGCGCTGTCGGCCATCGACACCTTGCAAGCCTGGGTCATGCGCCTGGTGCGGGTGGTAATGAAGCTCACGCCCTATGGCGTTCTGGCGTTGATGGCCAAGGTCGTGGCCAGCTCGAACCTGCAGGACATTCTCAAGCTCGGCAGCTTCGTGCTGGTGTCATATCTGGGCCTGGCGTTGATGTTCGTTGTGCACGGCTTGATCCTGGCCGGTACCGGCGTGAATCCGCTGCGCTTTCTGCGCAAGGTCTGGCCGGTGCTTACGTTTGCCTTCACCAGCCGGTCGAGCGCGGCCAGCATCCCGCTGAACATCGAGGCGCAAACCCGGCGCCTGGGCGTACCCCAGTCGATCGCCAGTTTCAGCGCATCCTTCGGCACTACCATCGGCCAGAATGGCTGCGCCGGCCTTTATCCGGCCATGTTGGCGGTGATGGTCGCGCCAGCGGTGGGCATCGATACCTTCGACCCGCTGTGGATCGCCACCTTGGTTGCGATCGTCACGCTGAGTTCGGCAGGTGTTGCCGGCGTGGGTGGGGGTGCGACCTTCGCCGCGCTGATCGTGCTACCGGCCATGGGTCTGCCGGTGGAACTGGTGGCGCTGCTGATTTCCGTGGAGCCGCTGATCGACATGGGCCGCACCGCGTTGAACGTCAATGGCTCGATGACCGCAGGCGTGGTCACCAGCCAGTTGCTCAAGGAAACCGACAAGCAGGTCATGGCCGAAGACGAGCATGCCGAGCTGAGCCGTACCTGACGGCAAAGGGGCTGCTAGGTAACTTGCAGCCCCTTTCACTCAGCGCTTGTCCCACACCTCGAAATGGTAGACGGGCTTGCCCTCTTCCGCTTGTGCCTGGCTCGCGCTCAAGGTCCACTGGCCTTTGTCGAACTCGGGAAACCAGGCATCGCCTGGCGGTGATGACTCCACCCGGGTCAGGTACATCCGGCTGACCAGCCCCTTCTGCAGCGCTTGCCCGTAGAGCTGCGCCCCACCGATCAGCATCAGCTCGCCGACGCCCTGCTCCAACGCCCACTGCTCGGCCCGCGCCACGGCAGCTTCCAAGGACGCGAACACCTCGGCGCCTGCCAGCTGCAGGCCCGGCTGGCGGCTGACGACCAGGTTCAACCGTCCGGGCAGGGGCCGGCCAAGCGAATCCCAGGTCTTGCGCCCCATGATGATCGGCTTGCCCAAGGTGGTGGCCTTGAAGTACTTGAAGTCCCCAGGCAAGTGCCAGGGCATGGAATTGTCGATGCCGATCACGCGGTTCTCGGCGTGAGCCGCGATCAGGCTGAGGGGAAGTGATGTATTCATAGCCGCGAGGATAGCACCGGGCGTCTGGGTTATGCTTCTGCACTGAACCACGTACTGGAAGACCCTGTGACTGCACTGACTGCACTGGACAAGCGCTGGCTCACCGAAGCGATACGCCTGCGCGAAGAACACGCGGGCCTGCTCGCCGATCAGGAGGCCAACCGCCACGCCCGCCAGCACGGCGGCGACCTGGCCGCGCGGATTCAGACGCGCGCACTGTTTCTTGCCGAACGCGACGGCACCACTGGTGCCCTGCGCCATTGGCAGCAAGGCGCTCGTCTGGCATTGCTGGTGTTGTTGCTGCTGGCCCTTGGCAGCGGCGCGGGGCTTGCGTTCGCCGCCCTGGGCGATGGCCTGCGCCCGGTCAATGTGTTCTGGGCGTTGGGCAGTTTGTTGGGGCTGAACCTGCTGATGCTGCTCGGCTGGGCCGTCGGGTTTGCCCTGAGTGGCGAGCACGGCGCCATCCTCGGGCGCCTGTGGTTGTGGTTGAGCGAGCGTCTGGCCCGCGATGCCAAGGCCGCGCATCTGGCGCCTGCCCTGCTGGTGTTGTTGCAGCGCGAGCGCCTGAGCCGCTGGCTGCTCGGCCTGCTGGTGCACAGCCTGTGGCTGCTGGCGATGGCCGCGGCGCTGGCAATGCTGGTGGCCTTGCTGGCTACGCGCCGTTACGGCTTTGTGTGGGAGACGACCCTGCTCGCCGCCGAGCCGTTCATCACCCTCACCCAAGGGCTGGGCGCATTGCCTGCGCTGCTGGGTTTCGCCGTGCCTGACGAGGCGATGATCCGCGCCAGCGGCGACACGCTGACGGCTGTGGATAACGCTCGGCAAGCCTGGGCCAGTTGGTTGCTGGGCATAGTGCTGGTGTATGGCGTACTGCCGCGCCTGCTGCTGGCGGCACTGTGCCTGTGGCGCTGGCGCCAGGGTCGGGCGCGCCTGAGCCTGGACCTCAGCCTGCCGGGTTATGCGCAACTACGCGATGCCTTGATGCCCCGCAGCGAACGGATTGGCGTGCACGACGCCGCTCCCGATGCGCTGCCGCACTTTTGCGCTGATCAGCACGCACCCAGCAGCAGCGGTGCGCTGTTGGTAGGCCTGGAACTGGATGACCAGCGCCCTTGGCCACCTGCCTTGCCTGCAGGCGTGGCCGATGCCGGGATCCTCGACAGCCGCGAATCTCGCAACAAACTGCTCGAACAGCTCGGCCGCTTCGCCCCCGCCCGCCTGGCCATCGCCTGCGACCCGCAGCGCTCGCCTGACCGTGGCAGCCTGGCGCTGCTTGCGGAGCTTGCACGCAATGCCGGCGCCACCCGCATCTGGCTGCTCCAGGCAGATACGCGCCAGACCCTGGATGCCGAGCGCCTAGGGGACTGGCATGCGGCACTTGATCGCCTGGGTCTGGTCCACGTCGATACCCTGCCTCTGAACTGGTTGGAGCATGGCCATGACTGAGCCGCTGAAACTGGCCGTGGTTGGCCACACCAACGTCGGCAAGACTTCACTGCTGCGCACGCTGACGCGCGATGTCGGCTTTGGCGAGGTATCGCACCGCCCCAGCACCACCCGTCACGTCGAAGGGGCACGGCTATCGGTCGACGGCCAAGCGTTGCTCGAACTGTACGACACGCCCGGTCTGGAAGACGCCATCGCCTTGCTCGATCATCTCGAGCGCCTCGAGCGCCCTGGCGAACGCCTGGACGGGCCAGCGCGCCTCGAGCGTTTCCTGCAGGGCAGCGAGGCTCGCCAGCGCTTCGAGCAGGAAGCCAAGGTGCTGCGCCAGCTGCTTGCCAGCGACGCCGGCCTGTACGTCATCGATGCCCGCGAGCCGGTGCTGGCCAAATACCGTGACGAGTTGGAAGTGCTGGCCAGCTGCGGTAAACCCTTGCTGCCGGTGCTCAACTTCGTCGCCAGCGACCAGCACCGCGAGCCGCAGTGGCGTGAAGCCCTTGCTCGGCTTGGCCTGCACGCCCTGGTGCGGTTCGACAGCGTGGCCCCTCCCGAAGATGGTGAGCGACGCCTGTATGAAAGCCTCGCGCTGCTGTTGGAGGATGCACGCCCCGCTCTGCAGCGGTTGATCGACGATCAGCAAGCGCAGCGCCTGGCGCGCCAGCACAGCGGCAAGCGCCTGATCGCCGAATTGCTGCTCGACTGCGCCGCTTGCCGCCGTAGTGTGGCAACCGAGCCAGCGGCGCAGGCAGCGGCCATCGAAGCGCTGCGCCAGCAAATACGCCAGCGCGAGCAGCGCTGTGTCGAAGCTTTGCTCAAGCTGTATGCGTTCCGCCGTGAAGATGCCAATGCCGATGAGCTACCGCTGTTGGACGGCCGCTGGGGCGATGACCTGTTCAACCCTGAAACCCTGAAGTTGCTGGGCGTGCGGCTGGGCAGCGGGGTGGCGGCAGGCGCCGCGGCAGGCGCCAGTGTCGATCTGCTGGTCGGTGGACTGACAATGGGCGCAGCCGCCTTGGCCGGGGCGATTGCCGGTGGGGCACTGCAGACCGCGCGCAACTATGGTTCGCGGCTGATGGGCAAATTCAAAGGTCAGCGTGAGCTGACCGTAGACGATCCGGTGTTGCGCCTGCTGGCACTGCGCCAGCAACGGCTGATGGCGGCACTGGACAACCGCGGGCATGCGGCCCAGGAACGCATCCGCCTGGACGCGCTGGACGAAAAGGCCTGGCGCGAGGGCAAGCTACCGGAAGCCCTGCACAAGGCGCGTGCACATCCACAGTGGTCCACGCTCAACCCAGGGGCAAAGCTCAATCAGGCTGAGCGCCAAGCGCAGCTCGAGGCGCTGGTTGCACAGATCTGATCCAGCAACCGCCGGGGGTGGCCTTATTTGCGCAGAAGACGCAAGCCGTTGAATACCACCAAGAGGCTTACACCCATGTCGGCGAACACAGCCATCCACATGGTAGCCATGCCAGCGAAGGTAATTGCCAGGAAAATCGCCTTGATGCCCAGCGCCAACACGATGTTCTGCGTCAGGATCGTTGCGCTTTGCCGCGACAGCCTGACGAAGGCCGGAATCTTGCGCAGGTCGTCATCCATCAGTGCCACATCGGCAGTCTCGATGGCGGTGTCGGTACCGGCTGCCGCCATGGCAAAGCCAATCTCAGCGCGGGCCAGAGCGGGCGCATCGTTGATGCCATCGCCCACCATGCCGACACGGTGACCTGCGCCGTAGAGCTGTTCGATGCGTTGCAGCTTGTCGGCCGGCAGCAGGTTGCCCTCGGCGCGGTCGATGCCAACTTGCTCGGCAATCGCCTGGGCAGTATGCGGATTGTCCCCGGTCAGCATGACGGTCTTGATCCCCAGCGCGTGCAGCTCGGCGATGGCTTGACGACTGCTGTCCTTGACCGTGTCAGCCACCGCGAACACAGCCAGCGGCCCACCCTGGTCAAGCAGCAGGACCACGGACTTGCCTTGACGCTCCAAGGTCTCGAGCTGCGCTTCGAGTGCCGGGGAGCACAAACCTAGCTCTTCCACCAGGCGGTGGTTGCCCAGGTGGTAGGTCTGCCCGGCAATTTCGCCACGCACGCCACGGCCGGCCAAGGCGACAAAGTCACTCACCTCACTCAACGGCAAGCGCTGCGCCTTGGCCAGCTGGGCAATAGCGCCCGAAACCGGGTGGTCGGAGCGCTCGGCCAGGCTTGCCGCCAGCGCTTGGGCATGCCCCTCGAACGCCGGATCGAGCACCTTCATGTCGGTTTGCACGGGTTTGCCGTGGGTCAGCGTGCCGGTCTTGTCCAACGCCAGATAATCCAGTTTGCGCCCACCCTCCAGGTACACACCGCCCTTGATCAGAATGCCCTTGCGCGCGGCCGCCGCCAGGCCGCTGACGATGGTTACCGGCGTAGAGATCACCAGCGCGCAGGGGCACGCCACCACCAGCAGCACCAAGGCGCGATAGACCCAGTCGAACCAGGCGCCCGCCATGAACAGCGGCGGCAGCACCGCTACTGCCAGGGCGACGAGGAATACCGCCGGGGTATAGATGCGCGAGAAACGGTCGACGAAGCGTTGAGTTGGCGCTCGCGCGCCCTGGGCGTCTTCGACTGCCTTGATGATGCGTGCCAGGGTCGACTGACCGGCGGCGGCCGTGACGCGATAGTGCAACGCGCCGGCCTGGTTGATGGTGCCGGCGAACAGCTTGTCACCAATGCTCTTTTCCACAGGCAAGCTTTCGCCAGTGATCGGCGCCTGGTCAACGCTGGACTGCCCTTGCACCACGTCGCCATCCAGCCCGATGCGTTCGCCCGGGCGCACCCGCACCAAGGCACCCAGCGCCACCGCGCCGACCGCCACCTCCTGCCACGTGCCATCGGCCTGCTGCACGGTGGCCATGTCCGGCGCCAGTCGCATCAGCCCGCCAATGGCATTGCGCGCCCGGTCCAGCGAGCGCGCCTCGATCAGCTCGGCCACGGTGAACAGCACCATGACCATGGCCGCCTCGGGCCATTGGCCGATCAGCACCGCACCGGTGACGGCGATGCTCATCAGCGCGTTGATGTTGAGATTGAGGTTTTTCAGGGCGATCCAGCCCTTTTTGTAGGTGCCCAAACCGCAGCCGATGATTGCCAGCAACGCCAGCAGGGCGACCAGCCATTCAGGGCCTAATGCGGCGAAATGGACTATCTCGGCGGCGAGGGCGGCCACACCCGACAGCGCCAGTGGCCACCAGCGGCGCGGCGGCGCAGCTGCCGGGGTCGAGGCCGCATCGGCGCCGTCGAGCGGTTCGGCGTGCATGCCGAGGCTGGCGATCGCCCGCTCGATATCGCCCGTATCGGCCAGGGTGTGATGCACGCCAAGCACGCGATTGAGCAGGTTGAATTCCAGCTGCTCGATACCCGCCAGCTTGCCGAGCTTGTCCTGAATCAGGCTTTGCTCGGTAGGGCAGTCCATGGCGTCGATGCGGAAACGGCTGAGCCGGGCGTGAGCGCTGGTCTGCTCGCGCAGTTGCACGGTAGCAGGGGCCGGCGCAGCGCTGCAGCAGCGATGGGCGTGATGGTCATGCGTGTGGTCATGGCTGACAGGCGAGTTCATGGGACATCCTTAAGGTGAGCCTGTTGCCAAGTGAACACCCTGTAGCCACTATAGGGTCAAGCCATGTTGTGGAGATGCCGTGATGAAGATCGGAGAATTGGCCAAAGCGACTGATTGCGCCGTGGAAACCATTCGCTACTACGAGCGCGAGCAGTTGCTGCCGGCGCCCGCGCGCACCGAGGGCAATTATCGACAGTACACCCAGGCCCACGTCGAGCGCCTGACCTTCATTCGCAACTGCCGCACCCTCGACATGACCCTGGACGAAATCCGCAGCCTGCTGCGCCTGCGCGACAGCCCCGAGGGCGCATGCGGCAGCGTCAATGCGCTGATCGATGAGCATATCGAGCACGTTCAAGCGAGGATCGACGGGCTGGTGGCCTTGCAGGCGCAACTGGTGGAATTGCGCAGGCGCTGCAACGCCCAGGGAAACGAATGCGCGATCTTGCAGCAACTGGAAACCAACGGTGCAGTATCGATGCCCGACGTGGAACACTCCCATGTCGGCAGGAGTCATGGGCATTGAGGCGAGCCCGCAGAGGCTCACCTCCGGGCGTACAGGCCCGTCAAACCGCCATCGGCGCCGTCATCGGCGCGTGATGTTCATAGCCTTGCAGGCTGAAATCACTCGGCTCGATCAGTTCCAGCCATTGCGGCTCGTACTTGCCGGTCGTGGCGAATGCCGGCACGCGGTCACTGATTACCAGCTTGGGTGCCTCCAGCGGCTCGCGCTTGAGCTGCTCGTTGAGCATCTCCAGGTGGTTTTCATAGACGTGGGCATCGCCAATGAAGTAGGTGAACCAGCGCGGGGTGTAGCCCGTCAGGCGACCGAACAGCGACAGCAGCGCCGCGCCTTCGGTGAGGTTGAACGGCGTGCCCAGGCCCAGGTCATTGGAGCGAATGTAGAGGGTCAGGGAAATTTCCCTGGTCTGCACATTTGGATGGAACTGGTACAGCAGATGGCAGGGCGGCAGGGCCATTTCATCGAGCTGGGCGCAGTTCCAGCCGTGGAACAGGATGCGTCGGCTGCCTGGGTCGTTGACGATGGTGTCCAGGCACTGGCGTACCTGGTCGATCGCCTTGTACATCACGACGAAGGCTTCGCCGTGCTCCTCATCCTGGGCGATGCGACGAAAACCTGCCTGCTGGGCCATCTCGATGGCGGCCGGGTTGCTCAGCGCGATGCGCTTGTAGCCGGGCCATTGGCGCCACTGTACACCGTAGATCTCGCCGAGATCGTCATGCCCCTGGCGGAACGGGTTGGCCAGCCACTGGGCGTTTTCGTTGGCGTTCTGGTCCCAGACCTTGCACCCCAGGTCGCGGAATTCGCCGGCGTTCTTTACGCCACGCAGAAAACCGACCATTTCGCCGATCGCCGACTTGAAGGCCAGCTTGCGCGTGGTAATGGCCGGAAAGCCCTTCTGCAGGTCGAAACGCAGCATGGCGCCCGGCAGACTGATGGTGCGGATGCCGGTACGGTTTTCTTGCAGCGTACCGTTGTCGATGACGTCGCGGACCAGGTCCAGATACTGTTTCATGGCTTACCTGTAACAAAAACGGCAGAGGGATCACCCCTGCCGTGGAAAAAATCAGGCGGTTTTCGCCGTGGGTTTGCGATTATAAGCCCACCAGATCAGGCCAAGGCCAGCGAGGATCATCGGCACGCAGAGAATCTGACCCATGGTCAACCAACCCCAGGCGATGTAGCCCAGCTGCGCATCGGGTACGCGGACGAACTCGACGACGAAACGGAAGATCCCGTAGAACAGCGCAAACATGCCGGACACCGCCATGGTTGGCCGCGGCTTGCGCGAGTACAGCCACAAGATGACGAACAGCGCCACGCCTTCCAGGGCGAATTGATACAACTGCGAGGGGTGACGCGGCAGTTGCGCCGGATCGCTGAACGGTGGGAATACCATCGCCCACGGCACGTCAGTGGCTTTGCCCCACAGCTCGGCATTGATGAAGTTGCCGATGCGCCCTGCCCCCAGGCCGATCGGCACCAGCGGCGCGACGAAGTCCATCAGCTCGAAGAACGACTTGTTATTGCGTTTGCCAAACCACAAGGCAGCCAGCATCACGCCGATGAAGCCACCGTGGAACGACATGCCACCTTTCCATACCTCGAAGATCAGCGTCGGGTTGGCCAGGTAGGCGTGCAGGTCGTAGAACAGTACATAGCCCAGGCGCCCGCCAACGATCACCCCCATCGATAACCAGAACACCAGGTCGGACAGCTTTTCGCGGTTCCAGGTGGGATCGAAGCGATGCAGCCGACGCGAGGCCAGCAGCCAGGCACCGCCGATGCCGACCAGGTACATCAGGCCGTACCAGTGGATTTTCAGGGGCCCGAGCGCTACGGCAACGGGGTCTATCTGCGGGTAAGGCAGCATGGAACGTCCTCTTGGTTCAAATCAGAAAGCTGAGGCCTACGCAGAACAGCAAGGCTGCGAACAGGCGTTTCAACAGCCGTGGCGACAACCGGTGTGCCAGGCGTGCGCCGAAGCGGGCGAAAAACATGCTGGTCACGGCGATGCCGATCAACGCCGGCAAGTACACGTAACCCAGGCTGTGGGGCGGCAGATCGGCATCGTGCCAACCCAACAGCATGAAACTCAAGGCGCTGGCCACCGCGATCGGCAGGCCACAGGCCGAAGATGTAGCGACCGCCTGCTGCATCGGCAGGCTGCGCCAGGTCAGAAATGGCACGGTCAGCGAGCCGCCGCCGATACCGAAGATTGCCGAAGCCCAGCCGATCACTGCGCCAGCCCCCATCAGCGCGGGCTTGCCAGGCTTGCCGCCGCTGGCCTTGGGCCTGAGATCCAGCGCCATTTGCGCAGCGACGATCAAGGCAAAGACGCCGATGATCTTCTGCAACTGCGGCCCTTGTATCAACGATGCGGTCTTGGCGCCGATACCGGCACCGATGAGGATGCCCAGCGTCATCCAGGCGAAGATCGGCCATTGCACCGCCCCTTTGCGGTGGTGCTCGCGCACGGCATTGATCGACGTGAAGACGATGGTCGCCAGCGAAGTGCCCACCGCCAGGTGGGTCAGCACCGAGGGATCGAAGCCTTGCAAGGTGAAGCTGTACACGAGCACCGGCACGATGATGATGCCGCCACCCACACCGAACAGGCCGGCCAGCACGCCGGCGCAAGCGCCCAAGAGCAGATAGAGCACGAATTCCATTCGGCTTCCCCGAGAAAACGATCCGGCATGGTAACGGAAGCCGACCCCGGGCCTCTAGTGAACTCTGTGACAGGATGGATCGCTGCCTGTTCAGTGGGTACAGTGGGCAAAACACACGGAGGCCCCAAGCGATGTGCCTGATCGTTTTTGCCTGGCGGCCGGGGCATGCCCTGCCGCTGATCGTTGCCGCCAACCGCGATGAATTCTATGCTCGCCCCACTCAGGCCCTGGCAACTTGGGAAGATGCACCTGGGGTGTACGCGGGGCGTGACCTGGAAGCGGGCGGTACCTGGCTGGGCGTCGGTCCGCAGGGACGTTTTGCGGCCCTCACCAATATCCGGGAGCCAGGCCAGCCGCTTGGCTCGCGCTCGCGTGGCGAACTGGTGGCCGCCTACCTGCAAGGCACGCTCAGCGTAACGGCTTACCTTGAACAGGTGGCCAGCCGTCGAGGGCTCTATAGCGGCTTCAATCTGCTGGCTGGCGATCATCACCAGTTGGCTTACCTGAACGCCCGGCAGGGCATGCCACGTTTGCTCCAGCCCGGGACCTACGGGCTGTCCAATGCCGGCCTGGATACGCCATGGCCGAAGCTGATCAAGGCACGCAGCGGGCTTGAGCGCCTGCTGGACGCAGCAGATCCACAGCGTTTGCTGGAGTTGCTGGCCGATGACGCGCCAGCGGCGGACGCGGAGTTGCCAGAGACGGGGGTGGGCATGGCGACAGAGAAACTGCTCTCGAGTGTGTTCATCGCCAGCCAGACCTACGGCACCCGGGCCAGCACCGTGTTAATGGTCGATGATCAGGGAACAAGGCGACTGGTCGAGCGCAGTTTCGGCCCCTTCGGCGGCCAACTGCGGGAGGTCAGCCTGGAGGTATGAGCCTGCCTGGCTGGCGGGCCAATAGCCCGCCAGGCAACCTCCGCCAATCAGAGGGGCTTGTTGGCGCCTGGCCCGATCATGCGTGCCAGGCCAAGGTTCTTCAGCGCCAGTTGCAGCGAGCTGTGGATAACTTGCGGGTTGTCGTGACTCAGCGCTTCTTCCAGAAGCTCCTTGGCGCGGCTCATGTTCACCTGACGCAACATCCACTTCACCTTCGGCAGGTTGGTGGCGTTCATCGACAGGCTGTCGAAGCCCATGGCCATGAGCAGGATCGCTGCCGCCGGGTCGCCCGCCATCTCGCCACAGATGCTCACCGGCTTGCCCTCGCCGTGGGCATCTCGCACCACGGTGTTGAGCGCCTGAAGCACGGCCGGGTGCAGGTAATCGTACAGGTCGGCAACCCGCGGGTTGTTGCGGTCGACTGCCAGCAGGTATTGCGTCAGGTCGTTGGAGCCGACCGAGAGGAAATCCACCTGGCGCGCCAGTTCCTTGGTCTGGTACACGGCAGCGGGGATCTCCACCATCACGCCCACTGGCGGCATGGGCACGTCGGTGCCCTCGTCGCGCACCTCGCCCCAGGCGCGGTGGATCAGGTGCAATGCTTCTTCCAACTCGTGGATGCCGGAGATCATCGGCAGCAGAATGCGCAGGTTGTTCAGCCCCTCGCTGGCCTTGAGCATGGCGCGGGTCTGGACCAGGAATATTTCCGGGTGATCGAGGGTGACGCGAATGCCGCGCCAGCCCAGAAACGGGTTTTCTTCCTTGATCGGGAAGTACGAAAGCGCCTTGTCACCCCCAATGTCGAGGGTACGCATGGTCACTGGCAAGGGGTGAAACGCTGCCAGTTGTTCACGATAGATCGCCAGCTGCTCTTTCTCGCTGGGGAAGCGTTGATTGATCATGAACGGCACTTCGGTGCGGTACAGCCCGACACCCTCGGCGCCACGCTGTTGAGCGCGGGCGACATCGGCGAGCAAGCCGGTGTTGACCCACAGCGGCATGCGATGGCCATCAGGGGTGACGCAGGGGAGTTCGCGCAGGGCATCGAGGCCCTGGGCCAGCTGGCGTTCCTCTTCGACCACGTCGCTGTATTGCTTGCGCAGCACATCGCTGGGGTTGGTGAACACCTCGCCCTTGTAGCCGTCGACGATCATTTCGATGCCATCGACCTTGGAGTACGGCAGGTCGACCAGGCCCATCACCGTGGGAATGCCCATGGCGCGGGCCAGGATGGCAACATGGGAGTTACCCGAACCTAACACCGACACCAGGCCGACCAACTTGCCCTCGGGCACTTCGCCGAGCATCGCCGGGGTCAGTTCTTCACTGACCAGGATGGTGTTCTCGGCATACACCAGCGACTGCGAGCGGGCCTCCTGCAAATACGCCAGCAAGCGCCGGCCCAGGTCCTTGACGTCGGAGGCGCGCTCGCGCAGGTAGTCGTCATCCATCAGCTCGAAGCGGTTGACGTGCTCGCCAACCACCTGGCGCAACGCGCCCTGGGCCCATTGGCCGGTCTTGATGACCTGGATCACTTCGCCACCGAGGGCGGCGTCTTCGAGCATCATCAGGTAGACATCGAACAAGGCGCGCTCTTCCGGGCGCAGCTGGGTGGCCAGCTTGGCCGACAGCTTGCGCATGTCGGCACGCACCCCTTCGAGGGCGTTGTGGAACAGTTTCAGCTCCGCATCGATGTCATCGACGGTCTTGTCCGGCACCACTTCCAGGTCCGCCGGTGGCAGCATCACCACCGCACGCCCGACAGCTGCGCCCGGCGAGCCTGGCACACCGACGAAGCGTGCCTCCTGAATGCCCTTGCCCTGGCGGCCGAGGCCACGGATCGAGCCGGTCGCCTCGGCGTGGGCGATGACCCCGGCCAGTTGCGCGCTCATGGTCACCAGGAAGGCTTCTTCGCCCTCGTCGAACTGGCGGCGCTCTTTCTGCTGGATGACCAGCACGCCCACCACCCGGCGATGGTGGATGATCGGCGCACCGAGGAAGGAGGCGAATTTCTCTTCGCCGGTTTCGGCAAAATAGCGGTAACGCGGGTGATCGGCGGCGTTTTCCAGGTTCAGCGGCTCTTCCCGGGTACCGACCAGGCCAACCAGGCCTTCGTTGGGGGCCATGCTGACCTTGCCGATGGAGCGCTTGTTCAGGCCTTCGGAGGCCATCAGTACGAAGCGATTGGTTTCGGGGTCGAGCAGATACACCGAGCAGACCTGGCTGCCCATGGCCTCCTTGACGCGCAAGACAATGATCCCCAACGCCGTCTTGAGATCTTTGGCGGAGTTCACTTCCTGGACGATCTTGCGCAGCGTATTGAGCATGGCTCGGGGTCGAACTCCGTCGTCAGTCGCGCGTCAAAAGACGCGGTGCAAGCTCTTTCAAGGCGCGGCGGTAGACTTCACGCTTGAACGTCACCACCTGGCCCAGCGGATACCAGTAGCTGACCCAACGCCAGCCATCGAACTCAGGCTTGCCGGTCAGGTCCATCCGCACCCGTTGCTCATTGCTCACCAGGCGCAGCAAAAACCATTTCTGCTTCTGGCCGATGCACAGCGGTTGGCTGTGGGTGCGGACCAGCCGCTGGGGTAAACGATAACGCAACCAGCCGCGGGTGCAGGCAAGAATTTCCACATCTTCGCGTTCAAGGCCAACTTCTTCGTTCAGCTCACGGTACAGGGCATCTTCCGGCGTCTCGTCAGGGTTGATACCACCCTGTGGGAATTGCCAGGCATCCTGGTTGATCCGTCGAGCCCATAGCACCTGCCCGACATCATTGGTCAGAATGATGCCGACATTGGGGCGAAAACCATCCGGGTCGATCACGGCAGCAACCTCGCAAACGCATGTCACCGCATTGTTCCACAAAGCCTGCGAGCGCAGCAACGCGCCCGCCACGCTTATGTGCGGCGCAGAGAACACGGCATGTTTGCAGGTATCGCGCGGGTTTGGGGGCGCCGGCGCGCGCTCAGACCGGCTTGGCGCCCATCAGGGCCGCGGTGCCAAGCAGGCAAACGCCGCTGAACACGGCCAGGGCCAGCGTGAGGCGCAAACCCACCGCCTTAACCTGGCGCAGCCGGTTCAAGCGCACCAGCAACCAGCAGACGGCACCGGCGCCCAGGGTGTAGAGGATGCTGGAGCCCAGTAACCATGCCTGTCCCAGCGGCCAGCCGATCCGATGCACCAACCACCAACCGCTCACCGGCAGGCTCAGCAGCGCCAGCACCATCACCAGCCAGACCCACAGCAACGGCCGGCGCAGCAGCTTGGCGTAGGCTTGGGCGTCACCCCGGCGACGGCCGCGCACGGTCCAGATCGCCAGGCCCAGCCCGCCGAGCAGCAGCAGCGCGGCGGCGACGGTGTGGAGGATTTTCAGGGTGGTCAGGTGTTCCATGCTGGGGTGTCCTCGAACGGGCCATCAGCCCAAGCTTAGCCGCTCAGCCCAGGAACAGCGTGTACGCCGGGTTGTCGGTCTCGTCCCAGTAGGGGTAACCGATCTTGGCCAGCGCTGCCGGCACCAGATGGCGTTCCTCGGCAGGCACCTGCAGGCCGGCCACCACGCGGCCGTCGGCCGCACCGTGGTTGCGATAGTGGAACATCGAAATGTTCCAGCGCCCGCCCAGCTTGTTGAGGAAGTTGAACAGTGCCCCCGGCCGCTCGGGAAACTCGAAACGCAGCACCATTTCATCGCTGGCACCGGCCGAATGGCCGCCGACCATGTGACGAATGTGCAGCTTGGCCAGTTCATTGTCGGTCAGGTCGGTGACCGGGAAGCCCTGCTCGATCAGGTTCTGCACCAACGCAGCACGTGGGTCGTTTTCCGGATGCGTCTGCACGCCAACGAAGATGTGCGCCTCGTCGGAGGTGTGCTTGCGGTAGTTGAATTCGGTGATCTGGCGCTTGCCGATGGCCTCGCAAAACGCTTTGAAGCTACCGGGGCGCTCGGGAATGGTCACCGCGATGATGGCTTCGCGTTTCTCGCCCAGTTCGGCGCGCTCGGCCACGTGGCGCAGGCGGTCGAAGTTGACGTTGGCGCCCGAGTCGATGGCGACCAGGGTGTGGCCACTGACGCCGGTGAGTTCGACGTATTTCTTGATGCCCGCCACGCCCAAGGCCCCGGCAGGCTCGGTGATCGAGCGGGTATCGTCATAGATGTCCTTGATCGCCGCGCAGATCTCATCGGTGCTGACCGTCACCACGTCATCCACGTAATGCCGGCAGATGTCGAAGGTATGCTGGCCGATCTGCGCCACCGCCACGCCGTCGGCGAACAGACCGACCTGCGGCAGCACCACCCGTTCACCGGCAGCCATGGCCGCCTGCAGGCAGTTGGAGTCGTCCGGTTCGACGCCGATCACCTTGATTTCCGGACGCAGGTATTTGACGTAGGCGGCAATGCCGGCAATCAGCCCTCCGCCGCCCACCGGCACGAAGATCGCGTCCAGACGGCCAGGGTGCTGGCGAAGGATCTCCATGGCCACGGTGCCTTGCCCGGCAATGGTGTGCGGGTCGTCGTAGGGATGGATATAGACCAGGCCCTTCTCGTCGACCAGCTTCAGCGAATAGGCCAGTGCTTCGGGGAACGAATCGCCGTGCAGCACGACCTTGCCGCCACGCGAGCGCACGCCTTCGATCTTGATCTCCGGTGTGGTCTTGGGCATCACGATGGTCGCCTTGATGCCCAATTCCCGCGCGGCCAGCGCCAGGCCCTGGGCATGGTTGCCGGCCGAGGCGGTCACCACGCCACGGGCCAGCTCCTGCTCGGTCAGTTGCGCGAGCTTGTTGTACGCCCCGCGAATCTTGAACGAGAACACCGGCTGCAAGTCTTCGCGCTTGAGCAGGATCTGATTGCCCAGCCGCTTGCTCAGCTGCCCGGCAGCGTGCAAGGGGGTTTCGACAGCGACGTCGTAGACGCGCGAGGTGAGGATCTTCTTGACGTACTGTTCGAGCATCGGGAAAGCATCACTGGCCGCGGGACGAGGGCTGCGAGTCTACCGCAGCGCTACGTCGGGCGACCACAGCAAAGCCACCCGAGCCGGTATACTAGGCTCTTTTCACACCGCCCTGCCCCTTCCGGAGCCCGCATGACCCAGGACCAACTCAAACAGGCCGTCGCCCAGGCCGCTGTCGACTTCATTCTGCCCAAGCTCGATGAAAACAGCGTCGTCGGCGTCGGCACCGGCTCGACTGCCAACTTCTTCATCGACGCGCTGGCCCAGCACAAGGGCGCCTTCGATGGCGCGGTGGCAAGCTCCGAGGCCACCGCTGAGCGTCTGAAGGGTCATGGCATCCCGGTGTATGAGCTCAATAGCGTCAGTGAGCTGGAGTTCTACGTCGATGGTGCCGACGAGAGCGACGCGCACCTGAACCTGATCAAGGGCGGCGGCGCCGCATTGACGCGCGAGAAGATCGTGGCGGCGGTGGCCAAGACCTTCATCTGCATCGCCGACGGTAGCAAGCTGGTGCCCGTGCTGGGTGCCTTCCCGCTGCCGGTCGAGGTCATTCCAATGGCCCGCAGCCACGTGGCGCGTCAGTTGGTCAAGCTGGGCGGCGACCCGGTGTACCGCGAAGGCGTGGTCACCGACAACGGCAACGTGATTCTCGATGTGCACAACCTGCAGATCACCGACCCGGTGCAGCTCGAAGCGCAGATCAATGCGATCGTCGGCGTGGTCACCAATGGCCTGTTCGCCGCCCGCCCTGCCGATCTGCTGCTGCTGGGCACCAGCGAAGGCGTGAAAACCCTCAAGGCCCAGTGATGGCTTGCTGCGGGGCAAGTCGCGTTGCCCCGCAGCGGCTCAATCGGCCAGCGGCTTGAACACGTAGAACAGGTTCGGCTCACTGACCATGTAGATGGTGCCTCGCTCGTCCATGGCGATCCCCTCAGCCTGCGGCACCGTCGCCTGCAAACCCTGATAACCCTTGCGCAACGACAGGCTGCTCAGCGGTTTGCCCTCGACATCCAGCTCCAGTACCAAGCGTGACTCGTCAGAAAGCGCCAGCAGGTGCCCACTGCGCTCATCGAACTGCAAGCTCGACAGGTCGCGCACGAACAACCGCGCATCGCGCTTGCGGTCCTGCACCACATGCACCGCATACGGCTGCTTGGGGTCGCGATGGGGAAACCCGTGGATCTGATAGATGAGCATTGGATCGCGCTCCTTGGCCACGAACAGACGGCGCCCGGCCGAGTCATAGGCCAGCCCTTCGAAGCCCTTATTGCCATTGAGGCCGATACCTAGGCTCAACTGCTCGGCGTCGGCGGCATCGAGAAACGGCGTGGTGTCCTCCAGACGCACCAGGATCAGCCGCTGCTGACGCTCATCGGTGATCACGTAGGTGTTGGGGCCCACATACTCCACCGCCTCCGGATCGCCGAAGCCGGTCAGCGGCACGCGACGCAGAATGCGCCCCTCCAGCGACAGCTCGATCAGCTCCGAACGGGCATTGGTGACGGTGAACAGGGTTCTACGGTCCGGGTCGTAGGTCAGCGCGGAGAGATCATCGTCCAGCCCCTCGACAGGTTGCGCCTCGAGCACCACTCGGTAGCGATCGAGGCCAATCCCTTGCGCGGCTGGCTGCCACCACTGCTTGAGGTTGAACCAGCCCCGTTCGAACAAGCGAAACTCCTGGGCGGCCAGCCCGGCAAGCAACAACGCAGCCAACCCCAGCAGTACAGGCAGACGAACAGATCGACGCATCACGGTAGACTCGACAAGAAGATGACGAATCTAACCATGGGCCACTGAAGCGAATCTTAAAATCGGCATGGACCGATCGCGCTACTGCTTTTTCTTGAAACGGTAGAACAGGTTAGGCTCGCTGACGATGTACAACGTGCCTTGCTCGTCCATGGCCACGCCTTCGGCGCGGGGAATGGTATTTTGCAGGCCGTTGAAGCCGCCCAGCAGGGTCATGAAGCTGACCTGCCGGCCTTGCTCGTCGAGTTCGAGCAGCATGTTGGAGTCGGCCGACAGCACCAGCAGGTGGCCGGTGCGCGGGTCGATCCCCAGGGCCGACAGGTTGCGCAGGTCCAGTTGGTCGCTGGGCAGTCGCTGTTTCTCGCCCTTGAGCGGGCTGCGGCCGTCGCTGTTCCAGGTGTAGAGCTTCGGCGGACGCTCTTCACCGATCACCAGGCGCTGGCGCATCGGGTCCCAGGCCAGGCCCTCGAAGCCCTTGTTGCTGTTGGCCGACTCGCCCAGGTCGTAGCTGGGGAAATCAGCATGATTGAGGACTGTGGTGTGGGCGTCGAGCTTGATCACGGTCAGATCGTGTGAGCGCTCATCGGTAATGGCCAGATGGCCGTCTTCCAAGACGGCAACGCCTTCCGGATTGCTCCAGCCCAGCAGCGGCATCTTGCGCAGCACATCGCCATCCAGGCTCAGCTCGACCAGAAACGGGTTCTTGCCCATGACCGCGAACAGGGTGCGGGTGCGCGGGTTGAAGGCGACGTCGGAGGCTTCGTCGTCCTCCATGCCTGGCAGCACCTTGGCGTCGATGTCGACCTGATAGTCTGGCAACCACACGCTCTCACTGCGCTCGGCGCTGCTCTCGAAGCTTTCCTTGACCCACAGCGCACCGCGGTCGTCCCAGTGCATGGCCACGGATACGCCATAGGCGATCACTGCGAACACGGCCGCGACGAATGGCCAGCGCAGGAAGAAACGACGCTTGGGGGAGGCGGAGGCGTGACTGGGCGATGACATGCAAAGGTCCTGGAGCGATGAGCGAGGTTCGCGCATTATGCCGATGCAGTGTGAAAAAACGGTAAAGGGTAGTGGCCTGGTCGCTATCCGTGGCCAGGCCACTGCCTGCGCAATCAGCGCACGCGGCTCTCGAAGCGGCACACCCCCGGCAGTTCGAGCACCAGTTCATCACCGACGTTGAATGGCCCTACCCCGGCCGGGGTGCCGGTGAGGATCACGTCACCCGCCTGCAGCGAAAACTGCGCTGCCATGTGCTGGATGATCGGCACGATGGGGTTGAGCATCATCGCGCTGTTGCCATCCTGACGAACCTCGCCGTTGATGGTCAGGCGCACGGGAATGTCGGTGACGTCTTCAAAGGAGGCGGCGCTGACGAACGGCGGCAGCACGCAGGCGCCATCGAAGCTTTTGCACAACTCCCACGGCAGGCCCTTTTCCTTGAGCTTGGCCTGCACATCGCGCAAGGTCAGGTCCAGTGCCGGCGCGTAACCAGAGATGGCATCGAGCACTTCTTCGACCGACGCATGAGCCGACAGCGGCTTGCCCAGCAGCACGGCGATCTCCGCCTCGTAGTGCACGGAACCACGGTCGGTCGGAATCTTGAACCCACCTTCGAGCGGCACCACGCAGCTGCCCGGTTTGATGAACAGCAGCGGTTCGGAAGGAATGGGATTGTCCAGTTCCCTGGCGTGCTCGGCATAGTTGCGACCGATGCACACCACCTTGCCCAGGGGGAAATGGATGCGCGTGCCGTCTACGTACTGGTGCTGGTAACTCATGGCCGACTCCTTTGATCACTGCTTTTGTTCAGGAGCGAAGATCTTACCCGGATTCATGATGCCATTAGGGTCGAACACGGCCTTTATCGCCTTCATGCAGGCAATTTCTTCGGGGGAGCGGCTGTAGCCCAGATAGTCGCGCTTGGTCATGCCCACGCCATGTTCGGCAGAGATCGAGCCGTCATAGCGCTGGACGATCTCGAACACCCATTTGTTGACCTTGGTGCACGAGGCGAAAAACGCATCCTTGTCCATGTGCTCGGGCTTGAGGATGTTCAGATGCAGGTTGCCGTCGCCGATATGGCCGTACCAGACCACTTCGTAATCGGGGTAGTGGGCGCTGACGATGGCATCGATGTCGCGCAGGAACGCTGGCACCTTGGAAACGGTGACGGAGATGTCGTTCTTGTAGGGCGTCCAGTGGGAAATGGTTTCGGACAGGTACTCACGCAGCTTCCACAGGTTGTTGAGCTGGGTTTCGCTCTGACTCATCACGCCATCGAGTACCCAGCCCTGTTCGACGCAGTGCTCGAAGGTGGCCAGCGCCTGCTCGGCAACCTGCTCGGTAGTCGCCTCGAACTCCAGCAAGGCATAGAACGGGCAGTCGCTGGCGAATGGCGCGGGCACGTCGCCTCGGGCCAGAATCTTGGCCAGGCCCTTGTCGGAAAAGAATTCAAAAGCGGTCAGGTCAAGCTTGCCCTGGAAGGCATGCAGCACAGGCATGATGGAGTCGAAATCCGGCGTGCCGAGGACCATGGCGGTGAGATTTCGCGGGGCGCGGTCCAGGCGCATGGTCGCCTCCACCACGAACCCCAGGGTGCCCTCGGCACCGATGAACAGCTGGCGCAAATCATAGCCGGTGGCGTTCTTGATCAGGTCTTTGTTGAGTTCCAGCAACTCGCCCTGACCGGTGACGACTTTCAGGCCGGCCACCCAGTTGCGGGTCATGCCGTAGCGAATCACCTTGATGCCGCCCGCGTTGGTGCCGATGTTGCCGCCGATCTGGCTCGAACCGCTGGAGGCGAAATCCACTGGATAGTACAGCCCCTGCTCCAGGGCGAAGGCTTGCAATTGAGCGGTGACCACCCCCGGCTGACACACCACGGTGCGGTCGAAGGCATTGAAGTCGAGAATCCGGTTCATCTGGTCGAACGCCACGACCACTTCGCCGTGCGCGGCGACCGCACCGCCGGACAATCCGGTGCGCCCGCCCGATGGCACCAGCGCAACCCCATGGACATTGGCCCAGCGCACGATGGCCTGGACCTGCTCGACCGATTTGGGAAACACGACGGCCGTCGGCGCTGGCGCGTAATGCTTGGTCCAGTCCTTGCCGTAGGCCTCGAGCGACGCCGGGTCGGTCAATACCTTGCCAGGGTCGACAAGGGCCATCAGTTCATCAATTACCGCAGGGTGGGTCATCGCTGCAACTCTCGACTTATTCATAGTCAGCCTGAGCAGTCTTCACCTGTCGGGATAAGCTCAGATTGTGTCGCGTATGCTAGCATAGCGCCCCCGCTGTTCATGCTAAGGACGCCCTGGCGCCTGGCATCACCCCTCGCCATTTTTTCTCCGGGATACAGGTTTACGCAGATGAGCAAGACTTCTCTCGACAAGAGCAAGATCCGGTTCCTTCTTCTTGAAGGTGTACACCAGAACGCAGTCGATACCCTCAAGGCTGCCGGCTACACCAACATCGAATACCTCACTGGTTCGTTGCCGGAAGCCGAGCTGAAGGAAAAGATCGCCGACGCCCATTTCATCGGCATCCGCTCGCGCACCCAGTTGACCGAAGAAATCTTCGACTGTGCCAAGAAGCTGGTCGCCGTCGGCTGCTTCTGCATCGGCACCAACCAGGTCGACCTGGAAGCTGCGCGCGAACGCGGTATCGCCGTGTTCAACGCGCCGTACTCCAATACCCGTTCGGTGGCCGAGCTGGTGCTTGCCGAGGCCATCTTGCTGCTGCGCGGTATCCCTGAGAAAAACGCGTCCTGCCACCGAGGTGGCTGGATCAAGAGCGCGGCCAACTCGTTCGAGATCCGCGGCAAGAAGCTGGGGATCGTCGGCTACGGCTCGATCGGTACGCAGTTGTCGGTATTGGCGGAAAACCTGGGCATGCAGGTGTACTTCTTCGACCCGCTGACCAAGCTGCCGCTGGGCAATGCGGTGCAAGTCACCAGCCTCAACGAGCTGCTGGGCCTGGCCGACATCGTTTCGCTGCACGTGCCTGAGTTGCCATCCACCCAGTGGATGATCGGCGAGAAGGAAATCCGGGCGATGAAAAAAGGCTCGATCCTGATCAACGCCGCCCGTGGCACCGTGGTCGAACTCGACCACCTGGCCGCCGCGATCAAGGACAAGCACCTGATCGGTGCCGCCATCGACGTGTTCCCGGTCGAGCCGCGCTCCAACGATGAAGAGTTCGAAAGCCCGCTGCGCGGCCTGGACAACGTGATCCTGACCCCGCACATCGGCGGCTCCACCGCCGAAGCCCAGGCCAACATCGGTCTGGAAGTGGCTGAGAAGCTGGTGAAGTACAGCGACAACGGTACATCGGTGTCGTCGGTCAACTTCCCGGAAGTGGCCCTGCCAGCGCACCCAGGCAAGCATCGCCTGCTGCACATCCACGAGAACATCCCCGGCGTGCTCAGCGAGATCAACAAGGTGTTCGCCGAAAACGGCATCAACATCTCTGGCCAGTTCCTGCAGACCAACGAGAAAGTCGGTTACGTGGTCATCGACGTCGACGCCGAATACTCCGACCTGGCTCAGGAAAAACTGCAGCAGGTCAAAGGCACCATTCGCTCGCGCGTACTGTTCTGACCTTTTCCGCGGCATGGTAGAGGGAGGCCCTGGTGGCCTCCCTTTTCATTTGTGCCGCAGGCTGGAGCAATCGTGGCCCCGAGGCATCAATATTTCAGTTAGGGTTAAACCTCGCCCAGGCTCGATGGTCATAGGCTGCGCTCGACCGCCTCAGGAAAAATGGCGGCGAAGGTTACTCATTGGATTCAAGAAAAAGGGGCACTCCATGCGTTCGACCATTGGCGTACTGCTGGCAGTACTGATCACGCCGTTGGCTCAGGCCGAACTGATAGACGAAATCGCCGACCGGGGGGAATTGCGCATTGCCGTGCAAGCCGATCACGCACCGTACTCCTTCAAGGAAAACGAGCGCCTCACCGGCTACGACATCGAGGTCGGTCAGGAACTGGCCCGCGAGCTGGACTTGCGCGCCGAATTCATCGAAGCGCCTGCGACAGAGGCCCTGCCAGGCGTTGAAACGGGCAAGTACGACATTTCACTGATGCCGTCGAGCGAGTCGCCGCCGGCCGGCGGGGCATTGGACGTCAGCCAGGCCTTCGGCGAGCAGAAAATGGTGATCCCGTTCCAGAAGGACAATCCGGCCTTCGAAAGCGCCGTGAACAACGCCTTGCAGCGCCTGAAAGACAGCGGCCGCCTGGCCGAACTCGAACAGAAATGGTTCTCCGCCACCCACTGAGGGGCAGGGGCAAGCTGCAAGCTAGAAGCAGGCCTGCGTACGCCGTGAAGCTTGTAGCTTGCCGCTCAAAAAAGCTCTGTGCCGCGGCGGCGGAACCAGCCGGTCAGGGATAGGCGCTCGCGTCTGGCGGGCAGCACCTCGTGTGGAACTTCGCCAGACAGAAACACCGCCAGGCATCCGGCCACTGGCTCTACGTCGTGGTTGACATCGTTGGCCAGGAACATGCGCAGCTGGCCGCCGTGCTCCGGCTGCCAATCCTCGTTGAGGTACAGCACCGCCGAAACCATGCGCCGGTCATCGTCGCGGAAACGGTCCAGGTGACGGCGGTAGAAAGCGCCTGGTGGATAGAGCGCAAAGTGGCATTCGAAGTCTTCAAGCCCCAGGAACAAACCCTGGTTGATCGCCAGGCGCAACTGGTCCATTGCCGCCAGATAGCGGTCGCAGGCCTCGTCCTGGCCAGGATCGATCCACTGGATCTGGTCGCCGCGAATGCTTTCGCGCACCGCCTGGGCGTCACCGCGGCCGATGCCGGCGGGGTTGAGTTCGCCCTCTGCATCACGCCGCCGACACTCGGTCGCCAGCGCGCGCACCAGGTCGGCAGGCAAAAAGAGCGCCTGCTGCGACCAGCCATGGGTGGCCAGATCGTCAACGACGGCCGCAAGCATCGGGTTTTCAAGGGAGATGGGCATGGCGCGCATCATATCCATTCGCCCTGTCGGCGCACAGCGCCACTTGGCTGACAAGCGACAGGATTGCTCGACAAAACGACACTGCGCCACAGACAATAGCTGCCTGTCGACAGGAGTCTTGAATGCGCCGTCTGTTTTCCCTGCTTGTGCTGATGATCTGCACCATGCCTGCCTGGGCGGACAGCGTCGATCAACTGTACAAGGCCGCCGGTTGGCCCGACCAGCGTGCCCATTTCACCGATGCCGTCAGCGCAGCCCAGCAGCGCTACCACAACAGCCTGCCGCCAGCGGTGTACCAGGCGTTGGTCAGCAACAGCAACCAGCGTTTCCAGGCCCAGGCCATGGACAGCCGGGCCTTGGCCAAGCTGCGCAGCGCCCTGCCCGATCCGGCACCGGCCCTGACCTTCTTTCAATCGCCCCTGGGGCGCAAGATCGTCGCTGCCGAGCTGCTCGCCACGCGCAAGGATCAACTGGCCAAGAACGCCAAAGGCTTGCCGAAGATCCAGGCCAGCGACGACCGCCTGCTGATCATCGGCCACCTGGCCCAGGCCCTGCCGGCGCGTGAAGCCGGTGCCGAGGTCAGCCTGGCGATTGCCGGCGTCGCGGCCGACAGTCTTAGCTCGATGATCCCAGGGTTGTTCGGCGCGGGTCAGGCGCAAGGGCTGCTCGACGGGCAGCGCCAGCGCCTGATGAGCCAGATCGGCGAAGACCTCAACAACACCCTGCTGTATGTCTACCGCAACCTGTCCGATGCCGAGCTGGAAGCGTTCGCCACGTTCGCCGAGTCGGCCGAAGGCAGGGCCTATTATCAGGCTGCCATCGCCGCAGTGCGCGCTGGGCTGGCGGTCGGTCAGAATCCCACGCAGCCGTGATCAGCCCAGGCGCTGATCGATGAACTCGAAGTAGCGCTGACGGATGGCTGGCAGCTCATTGGCCAGGTGGTGACGGGCATCGGGCAGCATCAGGATCTGCGGCTCGGCGAACTTGCTTTTGAGCACCCGCAGGTTGTACGGCCAGTCCACGGTACCATCTGCCTGGCCCTGAATGATCAGCGGCTGCCGCGTGCTGCGCGGCGCCGCCTCGATGCGCGTGACCCAGTCGATCAAGGCCCCGACCCAGGCCGTAGGTAACCGCCGCGGCTGCAATGGATCGGCCTGCAGGAACGGCAGAAAATCCGGGTCGTTGCTGTTTTCGCTGAAGCGCCGCTCGATGCCGTCGACGAAATGGCGCAGCACCCGATAGCTGAACTTCGACCAGTGCCAGGCGCGCGGGCGGACCAACGGCGCCAGCAGGATTACCTGCCCATCGATCGGGCTGTGCACACCCTGGTGCAGCACATGATCTACCGCGATCGCGCCGCCGGTACTTTGCCCGCACAAGTGCCATGGGCGCGGCAACTGCAGGCTTCGAGCCTGCTCGAAAAGCCCTTCGAGCACCTGCTGATAGATTGCGAAATCGCTGATGCTGGCCCGTTCGCCACTGGACAGTCCGTGGCCAGGCAAATCGCAGCTGATTACCGCAAAGCCGCTGTTCAGTGCCCAGCGCACCACGTGCCCATAGAGCCCCATGTGATCGTAGTAACCGTGCAGGAGAAACACCGTGGCAACCGCCTGCGCTGGCAGCCAGGCCTGGGCGGCCAGCTCGAATCCCCCCGCTGAGAAACCACCCAGCCAGCGCTGCCCTGGCAGGTCCAGGCCATAGAACCGCTGATAGCGCTGGCCCTGTTCGGACACTGCAGCACGGGCAGCCAACGGCGCCAACTCGGCGCGCAGCAGGTCAGGGTGAAAGCTGGCGGGCATCGATTACATCCACAACTGGGCGAGAATTGATCTGCGATATTCAGCTCTGGCCGGCGGCGTGGCAAGCTTGAGCACTTTTCTTCTCGGGCCGCTGACGGCCCGCACTGCGGATCGAGCATGGCAAAGCGAATCAAACAGCTACTGGTGATTGCAGCGATCGGGCTGAGCGGCTTGGTGTTCTGGCTGGCCTACAGCAGCTTCCAGTCCCGCTACCTGCGGCCCTTCGACGAGCAGGCCACGCTATTCGACGGCAGCTTACTGCGCTTGCCTACGGAACTCGCCGGCCCCGGCCCGATCCGCGTCGTGCACTTCTGGGACCCGGCCTGCCCCTGCAATGTTGGCAACCAGCAGCACCTGGGCGACCTGATTACCCAGTTCGCCGGCCAAGGCGTGACCTTCCACGTCGTGCACAAGCCCGGCAGCCACGGCCAGTTGCCGGCCAACCTGAACAGCCTGCAGCCTCTCGCCTACCTGCCCGGCAGCGAACGACTGCCAGCATCGCCGGCGGTCGCCATCTGGGATCGTGAAGGGCATCTGGCGTACTTCGGCCCCTACAGCGAAGGGGCCGTCTGCAATGCCAGCAACAGCTTCATAGAGCCCATCATCAAGGCGCTGCTGGCGGGGCGCAAGGTCACTGCATCCAACACGCTGGCGGTCGGTTGCTACTGTTCCTGGGCGGGCTGACGCACCCGCGCCGGATTACCCACTACGGTTGCCCCCGGGGGCACATCACGCGTCACCACGCTCCCAGCCCCAATCACGGCGTTGTCGCCAACCGTCACCCCCGGCAGGATGATCGCCGCTCCGCCAATCCAGACGTTGTCGCCAATCACCACTGGCCGGCCACTCTCCAGTCCGCTGCGGCGTACTTCAGGGTCGAGCGGATGATCTGCCGCATAGATCTGCACGTTGGGGCCGATCTGGCAGTCATCGCCGATGCGCACCGGCACCACGTCGAGGATCACGCAATTGAAGTTGATGAACGTGTTGCGCCCGACACTGATGTTGTAGCCATAGTCGCAATGAAACGGCGGGCGGATCACCGTGCCCTCGCCTACATGGCCAAAGTGTTCGGCGAGCAGGCCGTTGCGCGCCTCGTCGAGTAGCTCGACGCTGTTGTTGTAACGGTGCATCCAATGCTTGCTGGCAATCTGCTCGGCCTTCAGCTCGGGGCAACTGGCCAGGTACAGTTGACCACTGAGCATTTTCTGTTTTTCGCTGAGGGACATGGGTACTCCTACCGAGGGGCTATGCTCTTTTCGCGAATCCGTCGATGATCGGACAACAGTTTCCGCTCGAATGCACAAGGAGTCTCGATGAAGCGCAGCCTGTCAGTACTGGCCCTTGTAGTCGCCGTGGGCGCTGGTGCCGGTTATTGGTACATACACGGCAAGCTGCCACAACGCGCGGGCGAGGTCGCCGTGAAGGGTTTGCAGGCGCCGGTCACGGTGCGCTACGACAGCCGTGGCGTACCGCACCTGCAGGCGCAAGGCGAAGCGGACCTGTACCGGGCCCTGGGCTACGTGCATGCCCAGGACCGGCTGTTCCAGATGGAGATCATGCGCCGCCTGGCCCGCGGCGAACTGGCCGAAGTCCTGGGGGCCAAGCTGTTGACCACCGACACGTTGTTTCGCAGCCTGCGCATTCGTGAGCAGGCCGCGCTGATGGCGCAGCGCCAGGATCAGCAATCGCCCGCCTGGCAGGCCCTGCAGGCGTATCTGGAAGGCGTCAACGCCTGGCAGGCCAGCCACCCTCGGCCGGTCGAATTCGACCTGATCGGCATCACCCCTCGGCCCTTTACCGCAGAAGATACCCTGAGCATTGCCGGCTACCTGGCCTACAGCTTCGCCGCCGCGTTTCGTACCGAGCCTGCGCTGACCTACATTCGTGATCAGCTTGGCCCACAGTACCTGGAGATCTTCGATCTGGACTGGGCCCCACAGGGAGCGCTGACCACGCCGCTGGCTGCCGCCGACTGGAAAAGCCTGGAAATGGTCGCCCGTGCGGGTCATGACGCCCTGCTGGCAGCGGGGATCCCGCAACTCGAGGGCAGTAATGCCTGGGTCGTCGCCGGCAGTCGGACCCGCAGCGGCAAGCCGCTGCTCGCTGGCGACCCGCACATCAGCTTTGCCGTGCCAGCGGTGTGGTACGAAGCCGAGCTGTCGGCGCCTGGTTTCAACCTGTACGGCTACTTTCAAGCATTGAATCCGTTCGCCCTGCTCGGCCACAACCGCGATTTCGGCTGGAGCCTGACCATGTTCCAGAATGACGATGTCGACTTGATCGTTGAAACAACCAACCCGGCCAACGCCGACGAGGTCTTGATCGACGGCCAGTGGCAAGCACTGGAAAAGTCCGTGCAGACTATCCGGGTCAAGGGCGAACCTGCGGTCACGGTGAACCTGCGCCGCTCTGCCCACGGCCCCATCGTCAATGACGTGCTGGGCGAAGCTGCCGGTGCCAGGCCCATCGCCATGTGGTGGGCATTTCTGGAAACCGAAAACCCTATTCTGCAGGGCTTCTACCAGCTCAACCGCGCCGACACCCTGGACAAGATGCGCACGGCGGCCAGCCAGGTGCAGTCACCTGGGCTGAACTTCGTGTGGGCCAACGCCCGCGGCGATATCGGCTGGTGGGCAGCGGCGCAGTTGCCGATTCGCCCCGAAGGTGTCAATCCTGCGTTCATGCTTGACGGCGCCAGCGCAGAGGCGGACAAACTGGGTTTCTATCCTTTCAGTGCCAACCCTCAGCAGGAGAACCCGGCCAGCGGTTACATCGTGTCGGCGAACTACCAGCCGCCAGCGGCGATGCCGATCCCTGGGTATTACAACCTCCCCGACCGTGGCCGCCAGCTCGATCGTCATCTGGCCAACCCCCAGATACGCTGGGACACCGAGAACAGCCAGGCGCTGCAGCTCGACACAGCCAGCGACTACGGCCCGCGTACCCTTGCGCCGCTGTTGGCGACGCTGCGTCAGGTGGCCGAGGGTGACGAAGAAAAGGAGCTGGTCGAGCAGCTCGCCGGCTGGCGTGGCGACTATCCACTGACGTCCACCAGTGCCACGCTGTTCAACCAGTTTCTCTACGAGCTGGCCCACGGCGCCTTGCACGATGAGCTGGGCGATACCTGGTTCGCCCTGTTGCTCAGCACTCGCGCCATCGATGCCGCCCTACCCCGCTTGGCGGCCGACGCCGAGTCGCCCTGGTGGCGCAGCCGCGGCAGCGACCAGCCTGGAGAGCGTACTGCCGTCGTGCGCCTGGCCTGGCACAACAGCCTTGCCCACCTGCGTGAAACCCTTGGCCAGGACCCAGCCAGCTGGCAGTGGGGCAAAGCCCATACCCTGACCCACAATCATCCGCTAGGCGTGCAGAAACCGCTGAACCTGCTGTTCAACGTCGGGCCGTTCGCCGCCCCTGGCACCCACGAGGTGCCCAACAACCTCTCGGCCAAACTTGGCCCTGCTCCCTGGCCGGTCAACTATGGGCCCTCGACCCGGCGCCTGGTCGACTTCGCCGATGCCGGTCAGGCACTGACCAACAACCCGGTCGGGCAAAGCGGCGTGCCTTTCGATCGGCACTTCTCGGACCAGGCCGAGGGTTATATAGAAGGCAGATACCAACGCGCGCAGTTGGGCGTGATCAGTGCGCAGAGTCGGTTACGTCTGGTACCTGCGCCTTGAGCAAACAAAAACGCCGACGCAAGCGCGTCGGCGTTTTTTTATCGGCTTAGCCAATCAGAACGCAGGCAGTACCGCACCTTGGTATTTCTTGGCGATGAAGGCTTTCACTTCCGGGCTGGTCAGCGCCTTGGCCAGCTTCTGCATGGCCTCGCTGTTCTTGTTGTCCGGACGGGCCACCAGGAAGTTCACGTAAGGCGAGTCGCTACCTTCGATCACCAGCGCATCCTTGGCCGGATTCAAGCCGGCTTCCAGCGCATAGTTGGTGTTGATCATGTCCAGGTCGACCTGATCCAGTACGCGCGGCAGCATGGCCGATTCGAGCTCGCGGAATTTCAGCTTTTTCGGGTTCTCGGCGATGTCTTTCGGGGTCGCCAGCGCATTTTTCGGGTCTTTGAGGGTAATCAGCCCAGCTTTTTGCAGCAGCAACAAGGCACGGCCACTGTTGCTGCCTTCATTGGGAATGGCGACGCTTGCCCCTTCAGGCAGGTCGTTCAGGCTCTTGACCTTCTTCGAGTAACCACCGAAAGGCTCGACGTGCACGCCGATCACCGTTTCCAGGTGGGTGCCCTTGCCTTCGTTGAAGCTCTGCAGGTATGGCAGGGTCTGGAAGTAGTTGGCATCCAGACGCTTCTGATCAACTTGCACGTTCGGCTGCACGTAGTCGGTAAAGACCTTGATCTGCAGGTCCACCCCTTCCTTGGCCAGGGTTGGCTTGATCAACTCGAGGATTTCAGCGTGTGGAACTGGGGTCGCAGCTACCACCAGCTTCTCGGCGGCAGACGCCAGGCCCGCGAACGACAAGGCGGCGGCCAGTGCAGTGGTGATCAGGGTTTTTTTCATGGTGGTCCTTGTTCTGGATCGGGGCCATTGCGATGGCGAAGTCGAGTGCCCAACCGTTTCACCGCTGGGCGTGGAGCGGACGATACCGAGAATTCTTATGCCGCAACAATATCTTTTAATTAGCTGCTTATGCCAAAAACAAACTGCCATCACTCATTTTGCTTCTTAGCCTCTCTAGGGCGCCGGGTTGAGCGAATCCAGATCATGGGGTTGCAGCTCTTCGCTGTCATTGACCAGCAAGGCGGAGTGGATGACGTTTTCCAGCTCACGCGTATTGCCGGGCCAGGTGTGTGCTTCCAATACCCGCTGCGCAGCCTCGCTGATCAGCGCCAGGGGCCGCTGCAAGCGTACGCTGTAAATGCCCACGAAATACTCGGCCAAGGGCAGGATGTCACCCGGCCGCTCCCGCAGCGGCGGTAGCTCCAAGGCGCCCTCACGCAGGTACTGATAGAGGCGTTCGTTGAAGCGCCCAGCCTTCACCACGCGGGCCAGGTCAATGCTGGTCGCGGCAACCAGGCGCACATCCACCGGCTGTGGTTGCTGCGCGCCCACCCGGGTGACCTCGCGGTTTTCCAGTGCGGCCAGCAACTTGCCCTGGATGGCCAGCGGCAGGTCGGCGATTTCATCCAGGTACAAGGTGCCGCCGTTGGCCGAGCCGAACCAACCAGCGCGGCTGCTGGCGGTACCGCCCTGGGTGCCTGCGCTGTAGCCGAACAATTCGGCATCGGCGTAGGTCGGGCTGATACCTGCGCAATTGACCGAAACGAATAAACCGGGACGATCACTGGCACGATGAATCTGCCGCGCCAGCAGCTCCTTGCCGGTGCCGGTTTCGCCGCGGATCAACACCGCAAGCGCCTGCGGCGCCAGTCGCTCCAGAGCCTGGCGCAGCTGCTGCGAGCGCGGATCGATGAACACCAGCGCCTTGGCGCGGATGCTCAAAGGGCTCTTGTCCAGTTCGGGAAACGTCAGCAGCGGCTGGCCGAAGGGGTTTTGCACAGTCATGGGAAACTCCCGCCCGTGCCATGGCTGGCTGGGCGTCAGGCAATCGGTGAACGAAATCAGCCGGTCAGGCCAGGCGCAAGGCGCGCTGCTCGACACGGCTCTGCAAGCGATACAGGTAGGCGAAACCCTGCTCCCAGCGCTGGTGACCGGACTTGACGTTGATATGCCCAGCATTGCTCAGCAGCCCGACCTCAGCGCCCCAGGCCTGGGCCAGCAACAGCGCACGCGGCACGCTGACCGCCGGGTCGTTGTCGGAGCTCACCACTTGGCTGGGAAACGGCAGCGCCTGCAGCGGAATCGGCGCAAAGTTGCGCAGGGCAGCCGCACACCCAGGTCGCTCGACGTCCGCCGGCGCCACCAACAGGGCGCCGCGGACTCGGCGCAGCAAGGCCGGGCTTGCCTGTGCGGCCCAATGGGCGACCGTGACGCAGCCAAGGCTATGAGCGATCAGAATCACCGGCGTGGGTTCGCCGGCGATGGCTTGCTCCAGCGCCTGTACCCAGTCATCGCGCTGCGGGGTGAGCCAGTCGCGTTGCTCTACCCTGGCCCCGTTGGGTAGCGTGCGTTGCCAATGGCTCTGCCAATGATTGTCTGGCGATCCTTGCCAGCCCGGCACAATCAGGTAACGAATCGACTCATTGCGCATGGGGACGCCTCCAGTGTTTGCGTGCTTGGGCCCCAGTATAAAGCTGTGGTTATATCGGTAAAGGAATAAGAAGCTATTTATTAATAACCGTAAGAGTTATTCAATCGGGGCTGCGCGACTTTCCCAGGACCGGGCCCACAAGCAAAAAAGAGGGCCAATCCCTGTCACGAGATATGGCCCCCAAATACCTTGCCTGAAGAAAATCAAAGCCCCTCAGCGCGCTGTGATAACCGCCAGCTTGCTGATGCCCGCTCGCTCGATGGCCGCCATGGCACGTGCCACTTCGCCATAATTCACGCCATCGTCAGCCTGGAGCTGCACGCGTACCTGGGCATCCTCCTGCTTGGCGGCCTTCAGCCGGCTTTCCAGTACCTGCGGCTGGATTTCATCCTTGTTGATGAACAGCTTGCCGCCGCCGTCGATGCTCACCACCAACGGATCTTTCTGCTCCACTGGGGCCACCGCCTCGGTCTTGGGCAGGTTGATGGGAATGGCGTTGGTCAGCAGCGGCGCGGTGACGATGAACACCACCAGCAACACCAGCATGACGTCCACCAATGGCGTGACGTTGATCTCGCTGAGCACTTCATCACCGTCCTGGGTCGAGAAGGCCATGTCAGGAGGCCTCCTTCACCGGCTGGGTGAACCCGGCCTGGTGCTTGTGCAGCGTAGGGTGCACCAGGACCCGGAAGGCACTCTTCTGCGCCAAGCTGTAGAAGTCGTGGGCGAAGTCATCCAGGTCGGCAGCCGTGAGCTTCAGGCGGCGCAGGAAATAGTTGTACACCAGCACCGCTGGCACCGCGACGGCGATACCCACACCGGTGGCGACAAGTGCGGCGCCGATGGGGCCGGCCACGGTTTCCAGGCTGGCGGAGCCGGCAGCGCTGATGCCCTTGAGCGCTTCCATGATGCCCCACACGGTCCCGAACAGGCCGATGAAAGGCGACGTACTGCCGATACTCGCGACCACCGCCAGGCCGGTCTCCAATGAGCGACGTTCACGCACGATCTGCTGACGCAGCGCGCGCTCGAGGCGGTCCTGGTGATTGATGGCATGGCTCAGGTCGTTTGGCTGGGCGTCACCTACGGCGATCGCGGCGTAGCCTGACTGCGCCACGCGCGCCGCCGGGCCTGGCAGTTCGTGGCTCAACTGCGCTGCCGAATCGAGACTGGACGCCGCCCAAAACTGTTTGTGGAAACGTTTGTCCTGGTTCTTCAGACGCACGAACTGCACTGCCTTGGCCAACGCCAGGGCCCAGGTCGCGACCGAAAAACCGACCAACAGCCAGATGACTGCACTTTCAACCGATGCAAGGGGGGATGCCAACAAGCTCATGAGGGTGTCTTCCTGTGTTCTGCGAAACGTTAACGAAGCTTGAAATCGATCGGCACGCTGACCCAGCCCGCCTGCGCCACATCACCCTGCTTGGCAGGCACGAAGCTCCAGCGCTTGACCGCGGCAAGGGCTGCGGCGTCCAAGGCATCGCGACCACTGCTCTGCTGAATCTGGATTTGTCCTGGCTTGCCGCTGGGCAGGACCTCGACACGCAGCAGCACGGTGCCTTCCCAGCCGCGGCGCAGCGCCATCTGCGGGTATTCCGGCGCAGGGTTTTTCAGGTAGGCGGCATTGGCCGATGGGGGCGTCACCGGTGCGGGTTTCGCCGGTGCTGGCGCAACCGCAGCGGCAACCGGTGCCGGTGCCGGCGTCGGCGCCTGTACGGGTTTGGGCAACGCCTGCGGCTTGGGCGGCTGCTTGGCCACCGGCTTGGGCGCCGGCTTAGGCTTGGGTTTGGGCTTGCTGGCCAGCTCATCGACCACGGGTGGCGGCGGTTCGACCACAGGCGGTGCAGGCGCTGGAGGTGGCGGCTCTACCTGCGCGGGCGCAGGTGCGGCGAATTCGATGGTCATCGGCGGGATTTGCGGGGGCACGATCGGCAGTGCCGGGGTCGGCGTCTGGCTCACGTAGTAGGCTGCAGCTGCGTGCAGACCCACGACCAGCAGCCCTAGCAGTAACTTGTCGCGGCGCTTGAGGCCGCTGACCGGTTGGCGTTGCAGTCGTAATTGTCCCAGTGGCAGGCGCGGCGTACGACCGAGGTCGAGCAGCTCACCCGGGCTGGGGCGCCATGACTGGTCGTAGGCCCTGGCGGCCGTCTGGACATTACCCATCGATGAAGCTCCTGGCAGTGCTGATTCAGGTGTGTGGCTGAATCATCGAACTGCAGGCTTATCACTGAAAGTAATATTTCGAGTTAAAGCTAGTCCTTTATTGAATATAAAAAACACGTCCTGACGAGCATGCCCCGGAATTCGCGGGCTGCAGCCTTGGCAGGATTACTCATGCTTTGCTTGCATATTGCGTATTCAAAAAATGCATCGCCCGAAGGCCGGTAAATGGGCAAAGCGCGCATAAAAAACCCGGGCCAGGGCCCGGGTCTGATCGACTTTATCTTACTCAGAGATCCGCCACTTTCTGCCAGACCTTCGGCCGGAAGAACAAGGTTTCACCACGGGCCAGGCCAGTGAGGCTGTCATGGTCCTTGACCACTTCGGCTTCGATCAGCTCGCTTTGACCTTCGACTTTCAAGGTCACCCGGGTGGTGGCCCCCAACGGCCGGATATCGCGCACTTCAGCAGCATGGTGGCCTTCGGTTTCGTGGCGCGACAGCGACACTTCATGCGGGCGGAACAACACATGCTGGCCTTCGCTGAGCGCCAGGCGGTTGGAATCACCCAGGAAGTGATAGACGAAATCATTGGCCGGCTGCTCGTAGACCTCACCCGGCGAGCCGATCTGCTCGATCACGCCCTTGTTCATCACCACGATGCGGTCGGCCACTTCCATGGCTTCTTCCTGATCGTGGGTGACGAACACCGAGGTCAGGTTGATGTCCTCGTGCAATCGCGCCAGCCAGCGGCGCAGTTCCTTGCGCACCTTGGCATCGAGCGCGCCGAAGGGCTCGTCGAGCAACAGCACCTTGGGCTCGACCGCCAGCGCGCGGGCCAGGGCAATGCGCTGACGCTGCCCGCCGGAAAGCTGTTCCGGGTAACGGTCGGACAGCCAGTCGAGCTGAACCATGTTGAGCAACTCGTGCACCTTCTCGGCAATTCGGCTTTCGCTCGGGCGCTCGCCCTTGGGCTTCATGCGCAGGCCGAAGGCGACGTTATCGAACACGCTCATGTGGCGGAACAAAGCATAGTGCTGGAACACGAAACCCACGTTGCGATCGCGCACATCGTGACCGGAGACGTCTTCGCCATGGAACACGATACTGCCCTGATCAGGCGTCTCCAGGCCGGCGATGATGCGCAGCAAGGTGGTCTTGCCACAGCCGGATGGGCCAAGCAGGGCCACCAGCTCGCCGCTGTTGATGTCCAGGTTGATGTTGTCCAGAGCCTGGAAGCTGTTGAAGCGCTTGCTGACGTTACGAACTTCGATCGACATGAATCATTCCTCCGCGGCGCTGTGGCGCAGGCGGTTAATACGGTTCTCGCTCCACTGCTTGAGCAGCAGGATGAAGAGCGCCAGGATCAGCAACAGGCTGGCCACGCTGAAGGCCGCGACGTGGTTGTACTCGTTGTAGAGGATTTCCACGTGCAACGGCAAGGTGTTGGTCACGCCGCGAATATGCCCCGAAACCACCGACACCGCGCCGAATTCGCCCATCGCCCGCGCGGTACACAGCACCACGCCGTAGATCAGGCCCCACTTGATGTTCGGCAAGGTCACATGCCAGAACATCTGCCAGCCATTGGCACCCAGCAGGCGCGCTGCTTCTTCCTCCTGCGTGCCCTGCTCCTGCATCAGCGGAATCAGTTCACGGGCCACGAACGGCACGGTGACGAAGATGGTGGCCAGGACGATGCCGGGGAGGGCAAAGACGATCTGAATGTCATGATCCTGCAGCCAGGGCCCGAAAAAGCCTTGCGCACCAAACATCAGCACATAGACCAGGCCTGCGATCACCGGCGAAACCGAAAACGGCAGGTCGATCAGCGTGACCAGGATGCTCTTGCCACGAAACGTATACTTGCTCACGCACCAGGCGGCGCTGACCCCGAACAGCAGGTTCAAGGGGACCGAGATGAACACGGCCAACAGTGTAAGCCTGAGCGCCGACAGGGCGTCAGGTTCGAAAATCGCTTCGAAGAACGTGCCGAAGCCATTTTTCAGCGCCTGCGACACCACGATCACCAGCGGCAGCAGGAGAAACACCGCGAACACCAACCAGCCAAGGCCGATGAGGATGCGCCGTGACGTGGCGCTGCCGCGCCGGGCAGCGTTGGCAGCGGCGCTTGCGTTCAAGGTCGAACTGGACATGCGGCCTCCTTCACGGGGTTTCGATGCGGCGCTGCAGCAGGTTGATCAGCAGCAGCAGGATGAAGGAAACCACCAGCATCAGCACGCCGATGGCGGTGGCGCCGGTGTAGTCGTATTGGTCGAGCTTGACCATGATCAGCAACGGCAGGATTTCGGTCTTCATCGGCATGTTGCCGGCGATGAAGATCACCGAGCCGTACTCGCCGACCCCGCGGGCGAAGGCCAGGGCAAAGCCGGTCAGCCAGGCCGGCAGCAGCGCCGGTGCCAGCACGTAGCGAAACACCTGCAGCGGCTTGGCGCCCAGGCAGGCGGCGGCTTCTTCCACTTCACGCGGAATGTCGGCCAGTACCGGCTGCACCGTACGGACCACGAACGGCAGGGTCACGAAGGTCAGCGCCAGGGTGAT
The DNA here is from genome assembly GCF_052041965.1 of Pseudomonas sp. SMSB3. Classification (NCBI taxonomy): domain Bacteria; kingdom Pseudomonadati; phylum Pseudomonadota; class Gammaproteobacteria; order Pseudomonadales; family Pseudomonadaceae; genus Pseudomonas; species Pseudomonas sp. SMSB3. Next base: position 226,670 of record NZ_JBKGGV010000005.1, read on the forward strand.
GCCCAACGGGGTGTAGGCAATCTTGAAGCCCAGGTCGGTAGCGAACTGGCCGACCCAGCCGGCAGGGGCGTACAGGGCGGTCAGGGCGATACCGGCAACGGCGGTGGGCAGGGCGAACGGCAGGTCGATCATCGCGTCGATGATCTTGCGCCCGGGGAAGGTGTAGCGCACCAGCACCCAGGCCAGCAGGGTACCGATGACGCCATTGATGATGGCGGCGAACAGCGCAGTGCCGAAGCTCAGCTTGAGCGCGGCGATCACCCGCGGCGCACTGATGATGTTCCAGAACTGCTCGAAGGTCAGCTGCGAAGCGTGGATGAACATTGCAGCCAGCGGTATCAGCACGATCAGGCTGAGGTACACCAAGGTGTAACCCAGCGTCAGCCCGAAGCCGGGTATGACGGGGGAAATACGACGCGACATAAGGATCCCTGGATGAATGCACGTGGCCCGGAGACATTCCGGGCCGGTGCAGGCTTTTGAAACCTGGCGCTTACTGTGCCTGATAGATCTGGTCGAACACACCACCATCATTGAAGAATTTCGGCTGCGCGGTCTTCCAGCCACCGAAGTCCTTGTCGATGGTCACCAGGTCCAGTTTCGGGAACTGCTTGCCGAATTCGGCAGCGACCTTTTCATCGCGCGGGCGGTAGAAGTTCTCGGCGGCGATCTTCTGGCCTTGCGGGCTGTACAGATGCTTGAGGTATTCGGTGGCAATCTCGGTATTGCCTTTTTTCTCGGCGTTCTTGTCGACCACTGCCACCGGCGGTTCGGCCAGGATGGACAGCGATGGCACGACGATGTCGAACTTGTCGTTGCCGCCGTCTTCCTTGAGTGCCAGGAAGGCTTCGTTTTCCCACGCCAGCAATACATCGCCCTGGCCGTTGTTGACGAAGGTGATGGTCGAGCCACGGGCGCCGGTGTCCAGCACAGGGACGTGCTTGAACAGCTCCTGCACGTATTCCTTGGCTTTTTCTTCACTGCCGCCGGCCTTCAGGCCGTAGGCCCAGGCCGCCAGGAAGTTCCAGCGAGCGCCACCGGAGGTTTTCGGGTTGGGCGTGATGACCGAGACATCTTTCTTGATCAGGTCGCCCCAGTCCTTGATGCCCTTGGGGTTGCCCTTGCGCACCAGGAACACGATGGTCGAGGTGTAGGGGGTGCTGGCGTCCGGCAGGCGGGTCTGCCAGTTCTCTGGCAAGGTCTTGCCAAGCTTGGCGATTTCGTCGATGTCACCGGCCAGGGCCAGGGTCACCACGTCGGCGCGCAGGCCGTCGATCACCGCACGACCTTGCTTGCCCGAACCACCGTGGGACTGCTGGATCTTCACCGTATCGTCCGGGTGAGTCTGCTGCCAATGCTTGATGAATTCGGCGTTGTACTGCTGGTAAAGCTCACGCGTCGGGTCATAGGACACGTTCAGCAGCTGGTAATCCTTGGCAACGGCGGAACCGGCAAAAACAGCACTGGCCACGGCGGCCAGCGCATAACGGCGGATGGACATGGTGAAGCTCCCGATTGGCATTTTTTCTAGTTGTGAAAACGCGGATGCGAATTAGCCAGCCTTGTTGTTGGGCTGTTGCAGGCGGAACTTCTCTTTGCGTTCGATCTGCACCACCTGGGCGTTGTGCACGGTGATCTCCACTGCACCGAAGCGCAGGTCGCGCAGGGCGCTCTGGATTTCCCGCAGGATGGTGGCTTCGTCCTGACCGTCGATGCTGCGCAGCGATGCACTCATGCTCGTTCTCCTTGGAGTAGGGTGCCGGGCTGAGGTATGGGAGGAATTAACGCCTGGCTTGAGGGCTATAGTAGTCAGGCAGGTTTATTCTTAAAAATACTGTTTAAGAATGTTTATATAACCAAATTTCCAGGGGCATTTCGATGTGGGCAAGACGGCCTTGGAGCCCGCCGATAGGCTCCAAGGTACGCGGGAGGCGCGCTCAGTTCTGCTCCTGCGGCTCGCGAATCTTGTACCAGGCCACGTACAACGCCGGCAGGAACAACAGCGTCAGCAGCGTGGCCACGATGATCCCGCCGATCATTGCGTAGGCCATCGGGCCCCAGAACACTTCGCGGGCGATCGGAATCATCCCCAGGCTTGCTGCGGCGGCCGTGAGCAGGATAGGCCGGCGGCGGTGGTTGGTCGCCTCCACGACCGCGTCCCAGGGTGAATAGCCTTGCGCCTCGAACTCATCGATCTGCGTGACCAGGATCACCGAGTTGCGAATAATGATGCCGGCCAGCGCGAGGATGCCGAGGATTGCCACGAAGCCCAGCGGCGTACCGGTTGGCACCAAGGCCAGCACTACGCCGATCAGCCCCAGCGGCGCCACGCTGACCACCAGGAACAGCTTCTGCACGCTGTGCAGCTGGATCATCAGGAAGGTCGCCATCAGGAACAGCATCAGCGGGATCACCGCGGCAATCGGCCCTTGGGCCTTGCCGCTTTCTTCCACGGTACCGCCCGTGGCGATTTCGTAGCCGACTGGCAGCTTGCCGGCAAATTCTTCGATCTTCGGTTTGAGCTGAGCCACCAGGTCGGTGGGCTGGATATCACCGCTGACCGAGGCCTTGAGGGTGATGGTAGGTTTGCGATCGCGACGCCATACCAGCGGCTGCTCGAGCTCGTAACGCACGGTTGCGAACGACAAAAGCGGGATCGAGGTGCCGTTGGGGGTGAGTATCTGCAAGTTCTGCAGCGTGTCGGGTGAACCGCGTTCGCTGTCCTCGGCGCGTGCAACCACGTCGATCAGGTAGATGTTGTCGTTGACCTGGGTGATCGGTACGCCCGTGACGATGCTGTTCATGACATTGGCCACGTCCTCGGAAGACAGCCCCAGTTGCCGCGCCTTGTCCTGGGCGATCTCGATGCGCAGTACCTTACCTGGCTCATTCCAGTCGTAGATCATCTCACCGATATGCGGATTCTGGTCGAGCAAGGTGGCCAGGTCGATGGCATGCTTGCGCACCTGGTCAATGTCCTTGCCGCTGATTCGGTACTGGATCGGCCGACCGACCGGCGGGCCCATTTCCAGCGATTGCACATTGGTGCCGATGCCGACGAAATCCTCGTGCAGGCGCTTTTGCAAGCGTGCCATCAGCTCGCCACGCTCTTCCAGGCCTTTGCTGACGATGACCAATTGTGCGTAATAGGGGTTCTGCAGCTGCTGGTCCAGGGGCAGGTAGAAGCGGATCGCGCCTTGGCCGATGTAGGTGCTCCAGCTTTCGATGTCGGGATCGTCCTTGAGCGTCGCCTCGAAGCGATCGACGACTTTACGCGTTTCATTGATCGAGGCGTTTTGCGGCAAGTTCAGGTCAACCAGAATCTCTGGCCTGTCCGAAGACGGGAAGAACTGATTCTGCACGAAGCGCATGCAGAACACTGACAAGGCGAACAGCACGATGGTGCCGATGATCGTCAGCCAGCGATGGCGCATGCACCACAGCAGGCCATGCTCGAAGGCGCGGCCCACCCGCCCCGGCTCATCGTCGTGGGCTTTCATCTTCTTGCTGTTGAGAATGTGCACCCCCAGCACCGGGGCGAAGAACACCGCCACGACCCAGGAAACCAGCAAGGCCACCGCGATCACCGCGAACAGGGTGAAGGTGTACTCGCCTGCAGAGCTTGCGTTAAGGCCGATCGGCACGAAGCCGGCCACCGTCACCAAGGTCCCGGTCAGCATCGGGAAGGCCGTCGAGGTGTAGGCGAACGTGGCCGCCTGCTCCTTGCTTTCGCCCATTTCCAGACGCGTGACCATGACCTCGACGGTGATCATCGCGTCATCCACCAACAGGCCCAGGGCGATGATCAGCGCACCCAGGGAAATACGCTGCATGGTGATGCCGCTGTATTCCATGAACACGAAGACCATGGCCAACACCAACGGGATCGAGCAGGCCACCACCAGCCCTGCGCGCACGCCAAGGCTGACGAAGCTTACCGCCAGCACGATGATCACCGCCTCGAACAGTGCACTGGTAAAGCCACCCACCGCCTTCTTCACCACCACGGCCTGGTTGGAGACGGTATGCACGCCAACCCCCACTGGCAGCTCGTTGGTGATGCGGTCCATCTTTTCCTTCAGGGCTTCGCCGAATACCTGAATATTGCCGCCGGCTTTCATGCCGATGGCCAGGCCGATGGCGGTCTGGCCGTCATAGCGGAACATCGGTGCGGGGGGGTCGGTATAGCCACGCTCGATGGCGGCGATGTCGGCCAGCCGGAAGAAGCGGTCATTGATCCGCAGGTTGACGTTCTCCAGGTCCTTTTCCGAGGCGAACTGGCCTGTCGTGCGCACTGAGATGCGCTCCGGCCCTGCTTCGATCACCCCTGCCGGCGTCACTGCGTTCTGCGACTGCAAGGCCTGCATGACCTGGCGCTGGTCGATGCCCAGCGCAGCCAGCTTGCGGGTCGAGAAATTCAGGTACAGCACTTCGTCCTGAATGCCGACCATCTCGATCTTGCCGATGTTCGGCACTTCGCGCACTTCGGCGCGCGCCCGCTCGACGTAATCGCGCAATTGGCGCATGGTCAGGCCGTCGGCGGTGAAGGCATAGATCGAGCCGAATACGTCACCGAACTCGTCGTTGAAGCCTGGGCCCTGGATGCCGGAAGGGAAGTCGCCGCGAATGTCCTGGATCTTCTTGCGCACCTGGTACCAGATCTGCGGGATGTCCTCGGCCTTGGTGGTGTCACGCAGGTACACGTACACGGTGGACTCGCCCGGGCGGGTATAGCTCTTGACGTAGTCGAGCGAGTCGAGCTCCTCGAGCTTCTTTTCGATGCGGTCGGTGACCTGGTACAGGGTCTCGTCCTGGGTAGCGCCCGGCCAGCGGGTCTGGATCACCATGGTCTTGATGGTGAATGACGGGTCTTCTTCACGGCCGAGGTTGAAGTAGGAGAAAATCCCCATCAACAGCCCGACGAACATCAGGTACCAGACGAACGACTGGTGCTTGAGCGCCCACTCGGACAGGTTGAAGCTTCCTTTCATTGCGCATCCTCGTCGAAAGCGACCTTCTGCTCAGGTTTGAGGCTATTGACGCCAGCGGTGACCACCTGCTCACCCGGCTGCAGGCCTTCGCCCACCACGATGCTGTCACCACGACGGGCAATCAGCGTGACGTCACGCAACGCCACGGTCTTGTGCTGCGGGTCGATCACCCATACCTGTATCTTGCCGTCCCGCTCCAGCAGGGCGCTGGCCGGCAATTCGGCGCGTGGCGTCACCTGCGAACTCAAGGTCACGCTGATGGCGGTGCCCAGATGAAACGCCGCCGGGGTGCTGGCCAGGCTGAGGCGGGCTCGCCGGGTGCGCGTGGTGGCGTCGGCCTGCGGCTCCAGTTCGCGCAGGCTGGCGGTGGTGGTGATGGTGGGATCGAGCTGCGAAGCCACGGTGAAGGTCAGGCCTTGGTCCAATTGCTCGGCAAGGCCAGTGGGCAGGTCGATCACCGCTTCCTTCACATCTGGACGGGCCAGGGTGACAACCGCCTGGCCTGCCGTCACGGTCTGCCCGGCCTCGGCCTGCCAGGCGGTGATGACGGCTGCATGGTCGCTGCGCAAGGTGCTGTAATCAAGCTGATCGCGGGCCTGGCTGACTGCCGAGCGTGCCTGCTCCAGCGAAGCGCCGGTGGTCTTCAGGTTGGTCTGGGCAACGTCCAGCTGGGCCTGGGCGCCCACGCCGCGGTCATACAGCTGCTGCTGACGGCGGGCATCGGCCTGGGCGTTGATCCATTGCGCCTGGACCCGGGCCAGATCGCCTTCGGCGGCGCGCAGCTGATTTTGCTGGTCGGTCGGATCGAGCGTTGCCAAGGTGTCGCCCGCCTTGACCTGGGCGCCGACATCGAGCCAACGCCGGGCGATACGCCCGCCGACACGAAAGCCCAAGGTGCTTTCATAACGGGCCTGGATGCTGCCGGCGAAGCGTCCGAGCTGGGCTTGGGCCTGGGGCTCGACCTTGACCGACAACACCGGACGAATGGGCGGCGGGGCCTGTTCATCTTGCCCACAGCCGGCCAGCAGCAGGCCGGCGAGCAATAGCATGAGGGGCTTGGTCATGGCGCCTTACCCCCATCCTTGGCTGCGACCCTCTCCACTTTCATGTCCGGATGCAGCAGCTGCCCGCCGCTCACCACCACGGTTTCTCCCGCCTGCAAGCCGCTGGCGATGACCACTTTGCCGGTCAGGTAGCGCGCGACCTGGACTTTGCGCAGCTCGGCCTTGTCACCCTCGCCCACCACCCACACAGCAGGCTCGTGCAGCGCCTTGGTCAAGGCTGACCAGGGCAGCTCGATGCTGGGTTGGCCTTGTCCGTTGACCGTGGCGGTCACCGGTGCGCCCAGTTGCATACCGGCAGGCACGTCCTTCAGGCCGACCTTGACCTGCACGGTGCCGCTCTGCGCGGAAACGGTCGGGGTGACCTCGCGCACGAAGCCGCGCGCCTGGACCTTAGGATCGTCGAGCAGGCTGACGACCACCCCAGCATCGCCAGGCGGCGCCACCAGCAGGGATTCGTAGACATTGAACACCGCGTCGCGATCGCCGTCCCGAGCCAGGCCGAAGATCGGCATGGTCGCCTGCACCACCTGGCCGACCTCGGCCTGGCGCTCGGTGATTACGCCATCGGCTTCGGACACCAGAGCGGTGTAGCCCAGCTGCTCGTTGGCGCTGGCCAGTTGCGCCTGGGCGGCCTTGAGCGCGCTCTGATTACTGCGCAGGGCCGCTTCGGCGGCATCGTATTCGCTGCGGCTGGTGTAGCCCTTGGGCAGCAGTTTCTGTTGGCGCACGAAGGCGGCACTGGTCTGGGTAACCCGTGCCTGTGCGGCGAACACTTCGGCCTTGGCCGAATCGACGTTGTTCTGCAGGTCTTTGGGGTCCAGGCGCGCCAGCACCTGGTTGGCCTTGACGTGGTCACCGACGTCGACACTGCGGGAGATGATCTTGCCACCAACACGGAAAGACAGATCGGTTTGCACACGCGCCTGAATATCGCCAGTCAAGGTCACCCGGGCCGCGAAGTCGGTAGGCTGTACCTGCTGCACGCCTACCCGAGGCAGAATCTCGGGGGCTTCCTCCTTGCTACAGCCAGCGAGCACCAACAGCAGCCCCAGGCTCATGACCGACAGCGGACGATTGAACGTCATGCAGGCTCCCTGCTTGCGCACAAATGATTTGTGTATGCGACTGTCAGCGTAGATCAGGGTTCGATAAACATCACTTTTGCCCTGCCGCCCCGCGCAGCGCCAGATACCGGCGCGGCACGGGGCGAGCAGATCAGGCGGAAGCTGGCTGCTGCGAGGGACGCTTGACCTGTGGCTGCGAGGCGTTGGCCGCGGCGCCTTCCTCGATGGCTTGCTGAATGGCCCGGCGACGACGCTCTTCGGCGCGGCGGCTGAAGAACCAGACGAAGAAGGTCACCAGCGACACCGACAGCAGGATCAGGCTGGCCACGGCGTTGATCTCTGGCTTCACGCCAAGGCGCACCGCCGAGAACACTTCCATGGGCAAGGTCGTCGATCCCGGGCCGGAAACGAAGCTTGCCAGCACCAGGTCATCCAGCGACAGGGCGAACGACATCATGCCGCCCGCCGCCAGCGACGGCGCGATCATCGGGATGGTGATGAGGAAGAACACCTTCCACGGCTTGGCGCCCAGGTCCATGGCCGCCTCTTCGATCGACAGGTCCAGCTCGCGCAGGCGGGCCGACACCACCACCGCGACATAGGCCGCGCAGAAGGTGGTATGTGCGATCCAGATGGTGACGATGCCGCGCTCCTGCGGCCAGCCGATCAACTGCGCCATGGCCACGAACAGCAGCAACAGCGACAGACCGGTGATCACCTCAGGCATGACCAGCGGCGCGGTGACCAAGCCACCGAACAAGGTACGGCCCTTGAAACGGGTGACCCGGGTCAGCACGAACGCCGCCAGGGTGCCCAGCGCCACGGCGGCGACCGCGGTATAGCAGGCGATCTCCAGCGAGCGCATCACCGACCCCATCAGCTGGGTGTTGTCGAGCAGGCCGACGTACCACTTCACCGACCAGCCTCCCCATACCGTCACCAGCTTGGAGGCGTTGAACGAGTAGATCACCAGGATCAGCATCGGCAGGTAGATGAACAGCAAGCCGAGCACCAGCATCAGCTTGGAAAACCCGAAGCGTTTCATGCCCTGCCCTCCATTTCTTTGGCCTGGCTGCGGTTGAACAGCAGAATCGGCACGATCAGGATCGCCAGCATCACCACCGCCAGCGCCGAGGCCACCGGCCAGTCGCGGTTGTTGAAGAATTCCTGCCACAGCACCTTGCCGATCATCAGGGTTTCCGGACCGCCCAGCAGTTCAGGGATGACGAACTCGCCCACGACTGGAATGAACACCAGCATGCAGCCGGCGATGATGCCGTTCTTCGACAGCGGCACGGTGATCTTCCAGAAGCTGTTGAAGGTACTCGAGCCCAGGTCGGATGCGGCTTCGAGCAAGCTGGGGTCATGCTTCACCAGGTTGGCGAACAGCGGCAGGATCATGAACGGCAGGTAGGAATAGACCACGCCGATATACACCGCCAGGTTGGTGTTGAGGATCTGCAGCGGCTGGTCGATCAACCCGGTCCACATCAGGAAGCCGTTGAGCAGACCGTTGTTGCTGAGAATCCCCATCCAGGCATAGACGCGGATCAGGATCGCCGTCCAGGTCGGCATCATGATCAGCAACAGCAAGACCGTCTGGGTTTCCTTCTTGGCGTTGGCAATCGAGTAAGCCATCGGGTAGCCGATCAGCAGGCACAGCAGTGTGCTGATGAAGGCCATCTTCAATGACCCAAGGTAGGCCGAGATGTACAGCTCATCCTCGGTCAGCAGCCCGTAGTTGGCCAGGTTGAGCACCAGCTGCAGCTTGTCTTCGACGTAACTGAAGACCTCGGTATAAGGCGGAATCGCCACGTCGGCTTCGGCGAAGCTGATCTTCAAAACGATGAAGAACGGCAGCATGAAGAACAGGAACAGCCAGATGAACGGCACGCCGATCACCCAATGCCGCCCTTGCGGAGTGACGCGTCGGAAGGCTCGCTTGAGCTTGCGCACTTTCATGAGCGAAGTACCACGCCGCTGTCGTCTTCCCACCACACGTACACTTCATCGCCCCAGGTCGGCCGGGCGCCCTGGCGCTCGGCATTGGCGACGAACGACTGCACGACCTTGCCGCTTGGCAGCTCGACATAGAACACCGAGTGGCCGCCCAGGTAGGCGATGTCGTGCACCTTGCCACGCGACCAGTTGTACTCGAAGTCCGGTTGCACGGTGGTGACCAGCATCTTTTCCGGGCGCAGCGCGTAGGTGATGTGCTTGTCTTCCACCGAGGTGGACACGCCGTGGCCGACGTAGATCTTGCGCTCCAGTTCGGGCGAGGCGATCAGCGCATGGCCTTCGGCATCGTCGATCACCTCGGCTTCAAACAGGTTGACGTTGCCGATGAATTCACAGACCAGGCGACTGGTCGGTGTCTCGTAGATATCCACAGGCGAGCCGATCTGGGCAATCCAACCCAGGTGCATGATGGCGATACGCTGGGCCATGGTCATGGCCTCTTCCTGGTCGTGGGTCACCATCACGCAGGTCACGCCCACGCGCTCGATGATTTCCACCAGCTCCAGTTGCATCTGCGAGCGCAGCTTCTTGTCCAAGGCGCCCATCGGCTCATCGAGCAGCAACAGCTTGGGGCGCTTGGCCAGGGAGCGGGCCAAGGCCACCCGCTGGCGCTGGCCACCGGAGAGCTGGTGCGGTTTGCGCTTGGCGTATTGGGTCATGTGCACCAGCTTGAGCATCTCGGCCACCCGCGCGTCGATCTCGGCCTTGGGCATCTTGTCCTGTTGCAGGCCGAAGGCGATGTTCTGCGCCACGGTCATGTGCGGGAACAGCGCATAGGACTGGAACATCATGTTGATCGGCCGCTCGTAGGGCGGCATATCGGTGATGTCGACGCCGTCGAGGAAGATCCGCCCCTCGGTCGGGCGCTCGAAACCCGCCAGCATGCGCAGCAAGGTCGACTTGCCGGAGCCGGAGCCGCCGAGCAGGGCGAAAATCTCACCCTTGCGGATCTCCAGGGACACGTCGTCCACGGCCACCGTTTCGTCGAATTTTTTTGTAACCCGATCGATCTTGACCAGCACCTGCTTGGGTTGCTGGCCACCCTCGAGGGCTTTTTTATAGGCACCGGAGGCAACTGCCATGAATGAAACTCCCAACAAGATTTTTGTGCCCACGCAGCCCCACCAGGGAGGCCGCAGCGGGTCTGGATGATTACTTGCCCGACTTGACCTTGGTCCAGCTGCGGGTCATCAGACGCTGCACCTTCGGCGGCAACTCTGAGTTCACGAACATCTTGTCCAGCACTTCCTGCGGTGGGTAAACCGCGGCGTCAGTCCTCACGGCCTGGTCCATCAGGTCGCCAGCCTTGGGGTTCGGGTTGGCGTAACCGACGTAATCACTGACCTGGGCGATAACCTCAGGTTTCAGCAAATAGTTGATGAAGGCATGGGCCTCCTTGACGTTCCTGGCGTCCTTGGGGATCGCCAGTACATCGAACCAGAGGTTGCCGCCCTCCTTGGGAATGGCGTATGCCAGGTTCACGCCCTTCTTGGCTTCTTCGGCGCGCGCCTTGGCCTGGAACACATCACCGGAGAAACCCGCCGCGACGCAGATGTCGCCGTTGGCCAGGTCGGTGATGTACTTGGAAGAGTGGAAGTAGGTGACGTACGGACGCACGGCCAGCAGTTTCTTTTCAGCCTTGGCGTAATCCTTGGGGTCGGTGCTGTTGGGGTTCAGCCCCATGTAGTTGAGCACCGCCGGGAGCATCTCATCGGCCGAGTCGAGGAAGGCAACGCCGCATTTGGAGAGCTTCTTCATGTTCTCGGGTTCGAACAACACCGCCCAGGAGTCAATCGTGTCCACGCCCAGCGCAGCCTTGACCTTGTCGACGTTGTAACCAATGCCGTTGGTGCCCCACAGGTACGGCACCGCGTATTGATTGCCCGGGTCGTTCTTTTCCAGGCGCTTCATCAATGCGGGGTCGAGGTTGGCGTAGTTGGGCAGCAGGGTGCGGTCAAGCTTCTGGAACGCACCGGCCTTGATCTGCTTGCCCAGGAAATGGTTGGACGGCACGACCACGTCATAGCCGGTATTGCCTGCCAGCAGCTTGCCTTCCAGCGTTTCGTTGGAGTCGAACACATCCTGGACGGGCTTGATGCCGGTGGCCTTGTGGAAATCTGCCAAGGTGGTCGGGCCGATGTAATCGGACCAGTTGTAAAGGTGCACCGTTGGCGCCGCTTGGACGCTGCATGCCAGCGTCAGGCCCGCTCCGGCCAGCAAGGCCTTACGCAAAATGGAAATACACAAGTGGGTGGTCCTCACAATCAGTGCCTGGGTCGCGACGGGACTGCCGCACACGCAAAACCGGCGCGCAACTTACCTTCGCAGCCCCGATGCCGCAATCATCAATTGCCTTTCACTGGCTCTGGACCGGGGACCCCCGGCCCAGAGCGGATGCCGTGGGCTTATTTGCCCGACTTGATCTTGGTCCAGCTGCGGGTGATCACACGCTGCGCGGCGGCCTCGGGGGCGGCGATCGCATACAGCTGTTTCTTCACCTCGGCAGGCGGGTAGATGCTTGGATCGCTGGTGATGTCCTTGTCGACGAACTGAGTCGCGGCCTGGTTGCCGTTCGGGAAGCGCACGGCGTTGGTGATCTCGGCCATGATTTCCGGCTGCATGAGGAAATTCATGAACTGGTAGGCGGCGTCTTTATGATCAGCATCCTTGGGGACGGCGACCATGTCGTAGAAGGTGCCGGCACCCTCTTTGGGAATCACGTAGTCGACCTTGACCTTGTCGCCGGCTTCGTGGGCGCGGGCCTTGGACTGCTCCAGGTCACCCGAGTAGCCAACCGCCACGCAGATGTTGCCGTTGGCCATGTCGCCGATGTACTTGGACGAGTGGAAGTAGGTGATCGAAGGACGGATCTTGAGGAACAGGTCCTCGGCCGCCTTGAGGTCTTCTTTCTTGGTGCTGTTGCTCGGCAGGCCCAGGTAATGCAGCGCAGCTGGCAGCATTTCGGTCGGCGCATCGAGGAAGCTCACGCCACAACTCTTGAGCTTGGCAATGTTTTCAGGCTTGAACACCACGTCCCACGAATCGATCTTGTCCACGCCCAGCGCAGCCTTGACCTTCTCTGGGTTGTAGCCGATGCCGATCGAGCCCCACATGTACGGGAAAGCGTGCTTGTTACCCGGGTCACTGGCATCGCCGACGGCCTTGAGCAGGTCGGGGTCGAGGTTTTTCCAGTTCGGCAGCTTGGAGCGGTCCAGCTCTTCGTACACGCCAGCCTTGATCTGCTTGGCCAGGAAGTTGTTGGACGGTACCACGATGTCGTAACCCGACTTGCCTGCCAGCAGCTTGGCTTCCAGGGTTTCGTTGCTGTCGAAGACGTCGTACTTGACCTTGATGCCGGTCTGCTTCTCGAACTTGGCGATGGTGTCCGCCGCGATGTAGTCCGACCAGTTGTAGACATTCAACACTTTGTCTTCAGCCTGAACAGCGGAGGCCATGGCACCCATCAGGGCGGCGGCCAGCAACGTCTTGCCCATTTTATTCATGCGTAATGCTCCAGAATTTTTGTTAAGCGACTGTTTAGCAGCCAGGACCCACGGTGCAGCGCGCGCGGCGACTGAAACAGTCGCTAGTCTGGCAAGTTAGAAGGCCCCCTATCAAGGAAAGCAGGGCCTTGTAACGACTTAATGTCACATCGCTAGCCTAGCAAACGCCTATGCAAGCGCCTCCAGCGTCAAGTCCAGGCATTTGCGCGCCTTTTCCACCAGCTCGTCGATCTCTGCATGACTGATGACCAACGGTGGCGCAATGATCATGGTGTCGCCCACTGCGCGCATGATCAGGCCGTTGTCGAAGCAGAAATTGCGGCAGATCATGCCCACGCCCTTGCCTTCGTGACGGCTGCGGGTGGACTTGTCCTTGACCAGTTCGATCGCCCCGAGCAGGCCGAGCCCGCGCACTTCGCCCACCAGTGGGTGGTCCTGCAGTTCACGCAAACGCTTTTGCAAATACGGTGCCGCTTCCGTGCGCGCCTTCTCGACGATGTTCTCATCGCGCAGGATGCGCAGGTTTTCCAGACCCACAGCCGCCGCGACCGGGTGACCGGAGTAGGTGAAGCCGTGGTTGAAGTCGCCGCCTTCGCTGAGCACCTTGGCCACCTTGTCACGCACGATTACACCGCCCATGGGGATGTAACCGGAGGTCAGGCCCTTGGCGATGGTCATCAGGTCGGGGGTCAGACCGTAGTAGTCGGAGCCGAACCACTGGCCGGTACGCCCGAAGCCACAGATGACTTCGTCAGCGACGAACAGGATGTCGTACTTGGCGAGAATTTCCTTGATCTTCGGCCAGTAGGTTTCCGGTGGAATGATCACCCCGCCCGCGCCCTGGATGGGCTCGGCAATGAATGCAGCGACGTTGTCTTCGCCGACTTCGAGAATCTTCTGCTCGAGCTGCTCGGCGGCCCACACGCCGAATTCATCGGGGCTCATGTCGCCGCCTTCGCCAAACCAGTAAGGCTGCGGGATGTGCACGATGCCCGGAATCGGCAGGCCGCCCTGTTCGTGCATGCCACTCATGCCGCCCAGGCTGGCACCGGCGACGGTCGAGCCATGGTAGCCATTGACCCGGCCGATGAGGGTCTGCTTGTGCGGTTTGCCTTGCAGGGCCCAGTAGTGACGGACCATGCGCAGCACGGTGTCGTTGCCCTCGGAGCCGGAGCCGGTGAAGAACACATGGGTCATGCCCGCAGGCGCCACTTCGGTGATGGCCTTGGCCAGCTCCAGTGCCGGCGGGTGAGCGGTCTGGAAGAACAGGTTGTAGTACGGCAGCTCGCGCATCTGCTTTTCGGCTGCCTGCACCAGTTCCTCACGGCCGTAACCGACCGCCACGCACCAAAGTCCGGCCATGCCGTCGAGGATCTGCTGACCTTCGCTGTCCCACAAATGCACACCTTGGGCCCTGGTGATGATACGCGGCCCTTTCTCCTTCAACTGCTTGTAGTCAGAGAAAGGTGCAAGGTGGTGCTCACCGCTCAGGTTCTGCCATTCACGGGTTTGCGGGTTGTTGACGCTCATGTGCCTCTCCATTTTCCGGCGCCCGCCCAGGCGGGCTCAGGGTTGATCAGACAGCGAACAGCAGGAACTCACGCTCCCAGGAGCTGATGACGCGTTTGAAGTTTTCATGCTCGGCACGCTTGGTCGCGACGTAGCCGGTGATGAATTTCTTGCCCAGGTATTGCACCAGCGCGCGGCTGATCTCCATGCGCTCGAGCGCATCTTCGATGGTCAGCGGCAAGCGCAGGTTGCGCCGCTCGTAGCCACGGCCTTGCACCGGCGCGCTGGCCTCGATGCCCTCGACCATGCCGATATAGCCACACAACAGGCTGGCGGCGATGGCCAGGTACGGGTTGGCATCGGCGCCCGGCAGGCGGTTTTCGACCCGGCGGTTCTGCGGCCCGGCATCCGGTACACGCAGGCCTACGGTGCGGTTTTCCTCGCCCCACTCCACGTTCACTGGCGCCGAGGTATCGGGCAGGAAGCGGCGGAACGAGTTGACGTTGGGGGCGAACAGCGGCAGCGCTTCGGGGATGAACTTCTGCAGGCCGCCGATGTGGTGCAGGAACAGCTGGCTCATGCTGCCGTCTTCATTGCTGAAGATGTTCTTGCCGGTGTTCACGTCGACCACGCTCTGGTGCAAGTGCATGGCGCTGCCCGGCTCGCCGGTCATGGGCTTGGCCATGAAGGTCGCAGCCACGTTGTGCTTGAGCGCAGCCTCGCGCATGGTGCGCTTGAACACCAGGATCTGGTCGGCCAGGTGCAGCGCGTCGCCATGGCGGAAGTTGATCTCCATCTGCGCCGTGCCGTCTTCGTGGATCAGCGTATCGAGGTCCAGGCGTTGCAGTTCGCACCAGTCGTAGACATCTTCGAACAGCGGGTCGAATTCGTTGGCAGCTTCGATCGAGAACGACTGGCGCCCGGTTTCCGGGCGCCCAGAGCGGCCGACTGGCGGCTGCAGGGGGAAGTCGGGGTCTTCGCTGCGCTTGGTCAGATAGAACTCCATTTCTGGCGCGACGATTGGCTGCCAGCCGCGATCCGCGTAGAGCTTGAGTACCTTCTTGAGCACGTTGCGCGGCGACAGCTCGACCGGGTTGCCCTTCTTGTCGTAGGTGTCGTGAATCACCTGGGCGGTCGGCTCGATGGCCCAGGGCACCAGGAATACGGCGTCCTGGTCGGGGCGGCAGATCATGTCGATGTCAGCCGGGTCGAGCAGGTCGTAGTAGATGTCATCGTCGACGTAGTCGCCAGTCACGGTCTGCAGCAGCACGCTTTCGGGCAGACGCATGCCCTTTTCGGCGATGAACTTGTTGGTCGGCGAAATCTTGCCGCGAGTGATGCCGGTCAGGTCGCTGATCAGGCATTCGACTTCAGTGATCTTGTGCTCTTTCAACCAATCGGTGAGCTGGTCGAGGTTGTTACTCATAAATACCTCAGGAGGTAAGGTGGTCCGCGCTCTGATTCTGGATGGAGTAGATTGCTAAAGCAAAAACCCACGCACAGGCGCACTGTGGATACACTGAAATCAAGCGTGTCCAAGGTGGCATCGAAGGGCAGGAGTACGAGAAGAGCAACGAAAAAGCGTAACGAGGGAAGACGCACAGGCGCATAACGTCAATTATTGCGACCACGGCGGCCACTGCTTTAGCGGCATCTGCGAGCACGTCAGGAAGACCGGGCTGCACTGCGCAGGCAGCGCATTCAGGTCGCGACAGGCGGACCATGTGACCCTCGTATTATTGTGTTTTGGGTTGCGTCCGAGCTTAGCCTTGTTAATTTTTTTACACAACTCCTCCGTAAAAAATAAAACACGGCTTGGCGGAGATAGCTCTTCGAGCGGGAAATAGCGGATAATGGCGCGCCCCGATATGCAGCAAATCTGCCGTCGATGTGCCATTTCAGGGCATCACGGGGTTGGCTTGACATCAGTTTGTCTTTTCGATTGACTGGACCTGCAAGCCCCCCTTGATTGATATTTTTAACAACAAAGGTGTTGCATCATGTCGGTACCCCCGCGTGCCGTTCAGCTTAACGAAGCGAACGCGTTCCTTAAGGAACATCCTGAGGTTCTCTACGTTGACCTTCTGATTGCAGATATGAATGGTGTGGTGCGTGGCAAGCGCATTGAGCGCACCAGCCTCCACAAGGTTTACGAAAAAGGCATCAACCTGCCTGCCTCCCTCTTTGCCCTGGACATCAACGGTTCTACCGTCGAAAGCACCGGGCTCGGCCTGGACATCGGCGACGCAGACCGCATCTGCTATCCGATTCCGGACACCCTTTCCAACGAACCTTGGCAGAAGCGCCCCACTGCGCAGCTGCTGATGACCATGCACGAAATCGAAGGCGAGCCGTTCTTCGCCGACCCGCGTGAAGTGTTGCGCCAGGTGGTGAGCAAGTTCACCGACATGGGCCTGACCATCTGCGCCGCTTTCGAGCTGGAGTTCTACCTGATCGACCAGGAGAACGTGAACGGCCGACCACAGCCGCCGCGCTCGCCCATCTCCGGTAAACGCCCGCAGTCGACCCAGGTGTACCTGATCGACGACCTCGACGAATACGCCGACTGCCTGCAGGACATCCTCGAAGGCGCCAAGGAGCAGGGCATCCCTGCCGACGCGATCGTCAAGGAAAGCGCCCCGGCGCAGTTCGAAGTCAACCTGCATCATGTTCCCGATCCGCTCAAGGCCTGCGACTACGCGGTGCTGCTCAAGCGCCTGATCAAGAACATCGCCTACGACCATGAAATGGACACCACCTTCATGGCCAAGCCCTACCCGGGTCAGGCTGGCAATGGCCTGCATGTACACATTTCCGTGCTGGACAAAGATGGCAACAACATCTTCACCAGCGAGGATCCCGAGCAGAACGCCGCGCTACGTCACGCTGTCGGCGGTGTGCTCGAGACCCTGCCCGCGTCCATGGCGTTCCTCTGCCCGAACGTCAACTCGTACCGTCGCTTCGGCGCACAGTTCTACGTGCCGAACGCGCCGAGCTGGGGTCTGGACAACCGGACCGTGGCATTGCGCGTACCGACCGGCTCACCGGACGCCGTGCGCATCGAACACCGCGTAGCCGGTGCCGACGCCAACCCGTACCTGATGATGGCCGCCGTGCTTGCCGGCGTGCACCATGGCCTGACCAACAAGATCGAACCGGGCGAGCCGATCGAAGGCAACTCCTACGAGCAGCTGGAGCAGAGCCTGCCGAACAACCTGCGCGATGCGCTGCGCGAGCTGGACGACAGTGAAATCCTGAACAAGTACATCGATCCGAAGTACATCGACATCTTCGTCGCGTGCAAGGAAAGCGAGCTGGAGGAGTTCGAGCATTCGATCTCCGACCTCGAGTACAACTGGTATCTGCATACCGTATGAGTCGAAGTGCCGCCCCCACTTGGGGGCGGTGCAGGCTTAGAGCGTCTTCTCGAAAATCTTCGAGTTGCGCTGGTAGTTGTACAACGAAGCGCGCGCCGCCGGCAGCCGCTCGACGCCGCTGGGTGCGAAGCCGCGCTCGCGGAACCAATGCGCAGTCCGGGTGGTAAGCACGAACAGCGTATTGATCCCCAACTGCCGCGCGCGCTCCTCGATGCGCTCAAGCAGCTCATCGCCGCGCCCCCCGTGGCGGTATTCCGGGTTCACTGCCAGGCAGGCGAGTTCGCCGGCCTGGGAGTCGGCAATCGGATACAGCGCCGCACAGGCGATGATCATGCCCTCACGCTCGACCACACTGAACTGCTCGATTTCACGTTCGAGCACTTCGCGTGAACGGCGCACCAGAATGCCCTGCTCTTCCAGCGGGCTGATCAGGTCGAGCAGGCCGCCGACGTCCTCGATGGTCGCCTCGCGCACCACCTCGAATTGCTCCTGGGACACCAGCGTACCGCCACCTTCGCGGGTGAACAGCTCGGTCAGCAGCGCGCCGTTTTCGGCATAACTGACGATGTGGCTGCGCGCCACGCCACCTTTGCAGGCCTGGGCAGCGGCATCGAGCAGCTCGCCTTGATAATCGCTGCCCAGGCGCGCCAGATGCGGGGGAATTTGCTGCGGGCGCAGCTCACGCACCAGCTTGCCGCTTTCATCCAGCAGGCCAGGCTCGGCGCCGAACAGCAGCAGCTTGTCGGCGCTCAATTCGATGGCCGCGCGGGTGGCGACATCTTCGCAAGCCAGGTTGAAGATTTCACCGGTAGGCGAATAGCCCAGCGGCGACAGCAGCACGATGGAGCGCTCATCGAGCAGGCGGCTGATCCCCTTGCGGTCGACCCGGCGCACTTCGCCGGTATGGTGATAGTCCACCCCTTCGAGCACGCCGATCGGCCGCGCCGTGACCAGGTTGCCGGACGCCACACGCAGGCGCGAGCCCTGCATGGGCGAGGCGGCGATATCCATCGACAGGCGTGCTTCGATGGCCAGGCGCAGTGCGCCGACGGCATCGATCACGCAATCCAGGGTGGCCGCGTCGGTGATGCGCATGCCGCGGTGATAGTGCGGGGTCAGGCCGCGCTCGGCCAGGCGGCTTTCGATCTGCGGACGCGAGCCATGCACCAGCACCAGGCGCACGCCCAGGCTGTGCAGCAGCACCAGGTCGTGAACGATGTTGCCGAAGTTGGGATGCTCGACGCCATCGCCGGGGAGCATGACGACAAAGGTGCAGTCGCGATGGGCATTGATGTAAGGGGAGGCATGACGCAGCCAGTTGACGTATTCGGGCATGACAGGGCCTGTGGATAAAGTGGACGGAGAACGGTGGGATCACACGGCGTTCAAGATCATCGTCGGAACAGGCTTGCAGTCACGCGCGGTCTCCTTCAGGCAATAACGAATCAAGGGGGTGGACGTTTACTTCAGGCAATAGTGCCCAATCAGTTCACGCAATAGACGCACGGTCGGCTCGATACGTGACATTTCCAGATACTCGCCAGGCTGGTGAGCACAGGCGATGTCACCAGGGCCGAGCACGATGGTCTGGCAACCGAGCTGCTGAAGATAAGGCGCTTCGGTACCGAACGCCACCGCCTCGGCGCGATGACCGGTCAGGCGCTCGGCCACCTGCACCAGCTCGGCATCGGCCGGCTGCTCGAAAGCCGGTACCTCGGGGAACAGCGGCGCATAGTCGATACGCACCTGGTGACGCTCGGCTAGCGGGCGCAGTTTTTCGCTGATGGTGGCGCGCAGTTGCGCAGCATCCATTCCCGGTAACGGGCGTAGGTCGAATTCCAGGGCGCACTGCCCGCAGATGCGATTGGGATTGTCGCCGCCATGGATGCAGCCGAAGTTGAGCGTCGGGGTGGGTACGCTGAACTGCGGATTGCGGTAGGTTTCCTGCCATTGCCCGCGCAGGGTCATCAGCTCGCCCATCACCGCATGCATGGCTTCCAGGGCGCTGTGGCCCAGGCTTGGATCAGAAGAATGACCGCTGCGCCCGAGAATATCGATGCGGTCCATCAGAATGCCCTTGTGCATGCGGATCGGACGCAGGCCAGTGGGCTCGCCGATCACCGCCGCACGGCCGAGCGGCTGGCCGGCCTCGGCCAACGCGCGGGCGCCGGACATGGAGCTTTCCTCGTCGCACGTTGCAAGAATCAGCAGCGGCTGCTTGAAATCGTGCGCCAGCAATGGGATCACCGCCTCGATGACCAGGGCGAAAAAACCCTTCATGTCACAGCTGCCCAGGCCGACCCAACGCCCCTCGAGCTCGGTCAGTTTCAGCGGGTCACTGTTCCACAGTTGCTCATCGAACGGCACCGTGTCGCTGTGGCCGGCCAGTACCAAGCCGCCAGGGCCGGTGCCGCGGCTGGCGAGCAGGTTGAACTTGCCCGGCGTCACTTGGCGGATATCGCAACTGAACCCCAGGTCGCCCAGCCAGCCGGCGAGCAGGTCGATGACCTGACGGTTGCTCTGGTCAAGCGCAGGCTGGGTGCAACTCACCGAGGGCGCCGCGATCAGAGCGGCAAACTGGTCTTTCAGTGTCGGCAACGGCATGCGCATACTCCTCGGAAGCGTTGCCCATCATAGGACTATCCGCCGTCTGGAATAAACCGTTGCCGGCCGACTCCTGTAGACTGCCTGACAACGATGCCCCTCCTTCGAGCCTGCGATGCACAAAGAAACCGAACTCAAGCTCCGCGCCAGCCGCGAGACCCTTGCCGCCCTGCGCGAGCACCCTCTGCTGAAAAAGCGCAACAAGTCCGGCTGGCAGACCCGCGAACTGACCAACCAGTACTTCGACACGCCCGAGCGCGAGCTGTCCGCCGCCCGCGTGGCCCTGCGCCTGCGCCGCGATGGCGATGTGGTCATCCAGACCCTCAAGTGCCGCGGCCAGAGCGTGGCGGGCCTGTCCGAGCGCAACGAGTACGAGTGGAACCTGGACAAGCCCAAGCTCGACCTGAAAAAGCTCGATGCCACTTGCTGGCCCGAGCAACTGGCCGCGCTGGACAAAAAAACCATCAAGCCCCTGTTCACCACCGATTTCACCCGTGAGTACGCGGAAATCGCCTGGGGCCGCGGCAAAAGCAAGGTGGTGATCGAGGCCGCGCTGGACCAGGGCTTCGTCGTAGCCGGCAAGCGCAAGGAAGCAATCTGCGAACTGGAACTGGAGCTGCGCGAGGGTGAACCCCAGGCACTGCTGGAGCTGGCCGCTGAACTGGCCGCCAGCCTGCCGTTGATGCCTTGCGATATCAGCAAGGCCGAGCGCGGGTACCGCCTGCTGGAGCCGGACAGCTACGACCTAGGCCTGCCGGCCGTTGAGCTGGACGCCGAAATAGCCCTGGACGACGCCTTCAGCGCGCTTGCCTGGCAATTGCTTGCCAGCAGCCAGCGCCTGGCCGAGCAATACCGCCACAACGGTCACTGGCGTTTGCTGCAGGACTGGGTGCAGTGCCTTGCCGAATTGCGTGCGCTGGTGGCGAGCCTTGGCCAGGCGGCGCCGCGTGCCAGCACGCGTGAGCTGCGCGCCAGCCTCGATGCCCTGCTTGAAGACTGGCGGCCATTGGTGCAGGCCGGCAATGACGACGAAGACATCCGTCGCGCCGCGCCCGAGCAGTTCATCGAAGAACTTGAAGACGTACGTTGGGGCCAGTTCTCGCTGGACACATCGCGCTGGCTGCTGGCCCGCACCTGGACCGCAGAGCGCAAGGGTCGCGGCGAGCGTCAGGGCAAGGCGCAACTGGCCAGCTGGCTGGCGCACCTGCTAGGTGAAGAAGGCCGCGCACTGAAGCTGCCGCTCTATACCCAGCGTCCGGAAGACCTGGCCGAGCAGCTGCCGCGTATCGAACAGCTGTTGACCTGGCTGCACCATGCCCGCCAAGTGCTGGAAGCGCCGCAGATGGACCGCCTGTATGGCGACCTGCGCAAGCTGCATGAGCTGGCCGAACTGCCGATCAGCGATGAGCTGCTCGAAGCGCGCATCGACCAGGCGCGTGCGGTCGACCAAAGTCGCGGCTGGAAGCATCTGCTCAAGGCATGAATATCAGCCGCTCCCGCAACGGGAGCGGCGCCACCCTGCTCAACCGGCCAGTGGCAAGCTGGTGGTGGACTTGATCTGCGACAGCGCGACGATCGAGTTCACTTCCTGAATGCCTGGCACATTGGACAGTTTTTCGAAGAAAAACCGTTCGTAGGCCTCGATATCCGAAGTCACGATACGCAACAGAAAATCGACTGAGCCCATCAGCACGTAGCATTCCAGCACTTCGGGAAAGCCACGAATGGCCTCGGTGAACTCGGTAAAATTCGAGCGCCCATGGGCGTTGAGTTTCACCTCGGCAAAAATCTGTGTGTTCAAGCCGATCTTCTTGCGGTCGAGCAAAGTCACCTGGGCGCGAATGATGCCCTCTTCCTTGAGCCGTTGGATCCTGCGCCAGCACGGTGATTGCGACAACCCGACACGCTCGGCGATCTGCGCACTGGACAGCGAGGCATCCTCCTGCAGCAGTTCGAGAATGCGCCGGTCGTAGTTATCCAGTTCGCTTTGCATGGTCAATTCTCCTATCGCAGGCTTAGCGCATCGTGCGATCAATACCCTTGGTCAGCGCGAATCATACTTCAACTCAGCGCGCCTTAACGGGCATGAGTTAGCCTTGCTGGCAAGCCCAGGGCTGCTGCAAGATCGTGAAACGTACTGGCCTGTGCGAAGTGATGAAGCGGTACTAACCTTCTCCGCTCCACACGGCACGGACGCCACCATGAAAAACCCCACCGACGATTCCCTCGACCTTGCCGCAGTGCTGCAAGCGCTGCTGGCCGACTACCACCTGCATGCCAATGACACGCTGCTGATCCTCGAACACGCGACCGCGCATCCTGCCGCCCACCCGTTGCAACAGATTGCCGCCTGTGGCCTGCAAAGCCGGCGGCAGCCTGGCCACCCGCTCGACCTGGATTACCTGTGTCAGTGGCTGGCCGACAAGGTCGGGCAGCCGTACATGCGCATCGACCCGCTGCAGCTGGACCTGAATCAAGTCAGCGGCCTGATATCCCCAGCGTTTGCCCAGCGCCACGGCATCCTCATCGTCGCAGCCGACGCCGCCGGCATCAGTGTGGCCAGCGCCCAGCCCTACCAGGAGGACTGGCTGAGCGACCTGGCACGCAGCATGGACCGGCCGATCCGGCGCGTGCTGGCCAGCCCTGTGCAGATACGCGAAGCAGCGCAGTCATTTCAACGCCTGGCGCAGTCGGTCAGAGACGCGCAACACCAGCAGGCAGAAGGTTTGGGCGAACTCGAACACCTGCTCGAACTGAGCGCCCGGCAGGCTGATGTCAGCGCTGACGATGCGCATATCGTGCATATCGTCGACTGGCTGTTGCAGTATGCCGCTGAGCAGCGCGCCAGCGACATTCATCTCGAGCCTCGCCAGGAGCGTGGCCAGCTGCGCTACCGCATCGATGGGCTGCTGCACAACGTCTACGCCTTTCCTTTGAGCGTCACCCTGGCGCTGATCAGCCGCTTGAAGCACCTGGGGCGCATGGATGTGGCACAAAAACGTCTGCCACAGGACGGCCGTCTGCAAACCCGTTTGCCGGGCGGTCGCGAAGTCGAGCTGCGCTTGTCCACCCTGCCCACGCCGTTCGGCGAAAAGCTGGTGTTACGCCTGTTCGACCCGCAACAGTTACAGGAAAGCTTCGAGCGCCTGGGCCTGGCAGGCGAGCAGCTGGCGCAGTGGCAGCGCCTGCTGAGCGCGCGCCAGGGCATCATTCTGGTGACCGGCCCCACCGGTTCCGGCAAGAGCAGCACGCTCTACGCCAGCCTCAAGTCGCTGGCGACACCCCAGGTCAACGTGTGCACCATCGAAGATCCGATCGAGCGCTTGGAGCCGGCGTTCAATCAGTTGCAGGTGCAGCCGGCCCTCGACCTGGATTTCGCCAGCGGGGTCAGGGCCCTGCTGCGGCAAGATCCGGACATCATCATGATCGGCGAAATTCGTGACCGCGAAACCGCGCTGGTCGCCGTGCAGGCGGCGTTGACCGGCCACCTGGTGCTATCGACGCTGCACACCAATGATGCCTGCGCCGCCATCGTTCGCTTGCAGGAATTGGGAGTGGCCGACTATCTGATCAAAGCCACGCTGGCCGGCGTCATGGCCCAGCGCCTGGTACGCACGCTGTGCAGCGCTTGTCGTGGGAGTACCGCGAGCGGTTGCCGGACCTGCCGTGACACAGGTTTTCACGGCCGCACGGGCTTGTTCGAGCTGCTGCAACCCAGCGACAGCTTGCGTGCCTTGATCGGTCCCGACACCGATCTGAGAGCACTGCGTCGACAAGCATTGGCTGATGGCTTGATAGACCTGCGCCGCTGCGCTGAGGCGAAGGTGGAGGCTGGCCAGACCTGCGCAGAAGAAGTCCTGCGCGTCTGTGGCTGAGCACAGTCCTGGCCATGAGGAACTTGACCCCGTTGCCGCTATCAAAGCGCACAACTTAAGCCCCACCCCTCGAGGTGTTTTGCATGCGTCTCAAAACTGTCCTGGCTGTCGCAGCTTTGCTTTCCCTTCCGGTAGGTTCGGCGATGGCCGATACATTCTGGCGTAACGTGATTTCGTCGGGCGCCACCACCGGCTCGACCTACCTGACCTCGCGCGACCACAAACTGGTCATGGCAGCGCAAGATGACGCAGGCAGTTTCGTGGCAAGCCAAGGTGCGATTCGCGGACCATTCCTGGAGTCGGCACTCAAGCAGGTACGGGCAGAGCATCCAGGCCTGCAGGCTTCGGACATGGACTTGGCCAATGCCATCTTGGCCAAGCATGCGCTAGCCGACTAAGCGCACACGCTGGGTCTTGCCGCCTCCATCACCTGGCGTGGTGGAGCGGCAAAAACGATGAACCTGGCTTATTCGCCGATTGCCGCTTGATAGCCGGCGGCATCGAGCAGCTTGTCCAGCTCGGCCTTGTCGCTTGGCTTGAGCTTGAAGATCCACGCCTCGTACGGCTGCTCATTGAGCTGTTCCGGACTATCGGCCAGCTCCTCGTTGACCGCGATCACCTCGCCTGCCACGGGCGCATAGATGTCCGACGCGGCCTTGACCGACTCGACGACGCCTGCAGCGTCACCTGCAGCGAACACCTTGCCGACCTCGGCCAACTCGACGAACACCACGTCGCCAAGCGCTTGCTGGGCGTGGTCACTGATGCCTACCGTCACGGTGCCGTCAGCTTCCAGGCGCGCCCATTCATGGCTTTCGGCAAAACGCAGTTCGGCGGGGATATTGCTCATGTGTTGAATTCCTCGATTGGCTCAGCGGTAGGCCCGCCGGTTAATGAATGATCAGATCAGGACTTTGCCGTGACGCACGAAGGTCGGGTTGACCACCCGAACCGGGTACCACTTGCCGCGTATCTCCACCTCGGCTCGATCGCCGGTGGCCATGGGCACGCGCGCCAGCGCAATGGATTTGCTCAGCGTAGGCGAGAAACTACCACTGGTGATCTCTCCTTCGCCAATCCCCGCTACCCGCACGACCTGATGGGCACGCAGTACGCCGCGCTCCTCAAGCACCAGGCCGACCAGTTTTTCCTGCACGCCGTGTTCGATTTCCGCCAGCAAAGCGGTGCGACCGATGAAATCACGCTCGGCGGGCTCCCAGGCGATGCACCAACCGAGATTGGAGGTCAGCGGCGTATGCTGCTCGTCGATGTCCTGGCCATACAGATTCATCCCGGCTTCCAGGCGCAGCGTATCCCGAGCGCCCAACCCGCTCGGCGCAATGCCAGCACCGACCAGGTCGTTGAAAAAACCGACGGCCTGATCACCTGGCAGCATGATCTCCAATCCGTCTTCACCGGTGTAGCCGGTGCGGGCGATGAACCACTCACCTTCGGCAAGGCCTTCGAACGGGCGCAGCTCGCGAACCAGCGCGGCCCGGGCCGGGCTCAGCAGCGCCGAGACCTTCTCCCGCGCTTGTGGCCCCTGTACGGCGAGAATGGCCAAGTCCGGGCGCACCTGGAACGCCACCTCAGCGGTGCCGCGCTGCAACGCCAGCCATTCGAGCACCCTGGCCCGCGTAGCGGCATTGCTCACCAGGCGGTAGCCGGCGGCGGTGCGATAGACGATCAGGTCGTCGATGATGCCGCCCTGTTCATTGAGCAGCGAGCTGTAAAGTGCCCTGCCGATACCATCGAGACGGGCCACGTCATTGGCCAACAGGCGCTGCAGCCAGACGGTGGCGCCTGCACCCTCGATGTCGGTGACCGTCATGTGCGATACATCGAACACCCCGCAGTCACTGCGCACCTGGTGGTGCTCCTCGACCTGCGAGCCATAGTGAAGCGGCATGTCCCAGCCACTGAAATCGACCGTTTTGGCGCCCAGCGCCAGGTGCAGATCGAATAAAAGCGTGCGCTGTCCCATGGGTTTCTCCTTCCGGGCGTGGCGAAGCAGCGGCGGCCGGTGACGGTCAATCGTCAACTGTTGTTATTGGAGCCGCCGCGCGAATGCCGCGCATTGTAGCCGCAAGGGCGCTACCTGGCACCCTCAGTGACGGTGACCTGGACGTCGGGCCGAGCGGCGGATCAGGCCGACCACCGGCAACAACCCTACCAGCACCAGGGTCAGCGCCGGCAGCGAAGCGCGCGCCCACTCACCCTCGCTGGTCATTTCGAAGACTCGCACCGCCAGGGTGTCCCAGCCGAACGGTCGCATCAGCAAGGTGGCGGGCATCTCCTTGAGCACGTCGACGAACACCAGCAGCGCCGCGCTGAGCGCACCGGGCACCAGCAGTGGCAGGTATACCGTAAAGAACAGGCGCATACCGCCGACCCCGAGGCTGCGCGAAGCCTCTGGCAGCGACGGGCGGATACGCGCCAGGCTGCTCTCCAGCGGGCCATACGCCACTGCGATGAAGCGCACCAGGTACGCCAACAGCAACGCCGCCAGACTGCCCAGCAACAAAGGCTTACCGGCGCCTCCCAACCCGCTCGACAGAGGTATGACCAGCTGATTGTCGAGGTAACTGAAGGCCAGCATGATCGACACCGCCAGCACTGATCCCGGCAAGGCGTACCCCAGGTTGGCCAGCCCGACCCCGGCGCGAATGCCGCGCGTCGGTGCCTGGCGGCGGGCAAATGCCAGCACGAGCGCTACGCACACGGTGATCAACGCCGCCATGCTGCCCAGATACAGGGTGTGCATGACCAAACCGACGTAGCGCTCGTCCAGATCATGCCGACCGCGTTGCCAGAACCACACCAACAACTGCACGAGCGGAATGGCGAAGGCGCAAGCGAACACCAGTAGGCACCAGCCGCTGGCCAAGCATGCCTTGACCCCATGCAGGTGATACAGCGCCTGTACCCGCGGGCGTTCGTTGCCAGTGTGACTGGCGCCACGGGCCCGGCGCTCGCCGTACAGCACCAGCATCACCGCCAGCAGCAGCAGGCTGGCCAGTTGGGCGGCGCTGGAGAGGCTGAAAAAGCCATACCAGGTTTTATAGATGGCCGTAGTGAAGGTGTCGAAGTTGAACACCGCCACAGCGCCAAAGTCGGCCAGGGTTTCCATCAGCGCCAGCGCAACGCCTGCGCCGATCGCTGGCCGCGCCATGGGCAAAGCCACCCGCCAGAAGGCCTGCAGCGGCGACAGCCCGAGCACCCGGGCCGCTTCCATCAGGCCTCTGCCCTGGGCCAGGAAGGCCGTGCGCGCCAGCAGGTAGACATACGGGTAGAACACCAGCACCAGGACGACGATCACCCCGCCCGTGGAGCGTACGCGCGGCAGACGCATCGGCCCGAACACCTCGCGCAGGGCGCTTTGCACGGGGCCGGCGAAGTCCAGCAGGCCGACGAAGACGAAGGCCAGCACGTAAGCGGGTATCGCGAACGGCAGCATCAGCGCCCAATCCAGCCAGCGCCTGCCGGGAAACTCGCAGAGGCTGGTGAGCCAGGCCAGGCTTACGCCCAGCAACGTCACGCCGATGCCCACCCCGACCACCAGCGTCACGGTGTTGCCCAGCAAGCGGCTCATCTGCGTGTCGAGCAGGTGCGACCAGATTTGCAGGTCGACCGACTGCCAGGACAGCAGCAATACGCTCAGCGGCAGGAGCACCAAGGCTGCGGTCAGGACTACCGGCAGGTACCAGCGGCGTTGGTGGTGACGGGGCAAGTTGGAAGTCTCTATGGCGGGTCGGGTGTGTATCGCCGCGGCCCGCGAGGAACGCGGGCTCGGCATCTGGCGGTTAGTTCCAGCCGGCGCGATCCATCAGGCGGATGGCCTCGGCCTGGCGCTTGCCAGCCACTTCCACCGGGATGTCATCGGCCTTGAAGCTGCCCCAGGCCGCCACCTCAGGCGAAGGCTTGACCTTCGGGTTGGCGGGGAACTCCTGGTTGATGTCGGCGAACAGCTTCTGCGCCTGCTCGCCGGTCATCCACTCGACCAGTTTCTTCGCCGCTTCGGGGTGCGGCGCATGCTTGGTCAGGCCGATACCTGAAAGGTTTACGTGGACACCCCGATCAGCCTGGTTGGGCCAGAAGATCTTTACCGGCAGATCAGGGTTTTGCGCGTGCAGGCGGCCGTAATAGTAGGTGTTGACCACCCCCACATCGCATTGCCCGGCGGCCACGGCCTGGATCACCGCGTTATCGTCGGAGAACACGTCGGTGGACAGGTTATTCACCCACCCTTTGACGATCTGCTCGGCCTTGGCCTCGCCGTGGTTCTCGATCAATGTCGCCGTCAGCGACTGGTTATAGACCTTCTTCGCTGTGCGCAGGCACAGGCGACCTTCCCAGTCCTTGTCGGCAAGCGCCTCGTAGGTGCTCAGCTGCTCGGGCTTGACCCGCTCGGTGGCATAGACGATGGTGCGCGCGCGCAGGCTCAGGCCGGTCCAGTCGTGGGACGAAGCGCGGTACTGCGGCGGGATGTTCTGTTCGATGATCGCCGACTCGATCGGTTGCAGGATGCCCATCTGCTCGGCTTGCCAGAGGTTGCCGGCATCGACCGTCAGCAGCAGGTCGGCCACGCCGTTTTCCCCTTCAGCCTTGATGCGCTGCATCAACGGCGCTTCCTTGTCGGTGATGAACTTGATCTTCACGCCGGTCTCGGCGGTATAGGCGTCGAACACCGGTTTGATCAGCTCGTCGATGCGCGAGGAATACACCACCACTTCATCTTCCGCCTGGGCGGTGCCGCCGATCAGGGTCAGGGCCAAGGCGGCCAGTAGGGGCTTGCGTGGCAACATGGAAAGCGCTCCTCGGATCGTATGAGAGGCGCAAATGGTAGTGAATCCCATTTTCCGACTCATCCACACAGCAGTTACCGAATGTTGCAGAACGGGGCTGCCTGGCAGCCCCTTCGCTCAAGGCTTTGCCAGCGGCGGCAGGTCGCCGGTCAAGCCAAGCGCTTGCCGGACGAACAGCGCCTTGGCATCGGGCATGTGCTGTATCAATTTCAAGCCGCTGTTCCGCAGCCAACGCAGCGGTAGCTGGTCAGCCTGGAACAGGCGCTCGAAGCCCTCCATCGCGCCCATCAACGCCAGGTTGTGCGGCATGCGCCGACGCTCGTAGCGACTGAGCACCTTGACGTCTGCCAGGCGCTCACCGCGCCGGCTGGCGTCTTCGAGCACCTGGGCCAATACCGCCGCATCGAGAAAGCCGAGGTTGACGCCCTGCCCGGCAAGCGGGTGGATGGTGTGCGCGGCATCACCGATCAGCACCAGGCCGTCGTCCACATAGCGCTTGGCATGGCGCTGGCGCAACGGCACGCACAGGCGCGCATCGGCGTGCAGCACGCTGCCCAGACGCCCTTCGAAGGCACGCTCGAGGGCCTTGAGGAAGGCCGCATCATCGAGCGCCATGACGCGCTCGGCCTGCTCAGGGGTAGTCGACCAGACGATCGAGCACCATTGCTGGTTGCCGTCACGTGCAAGCGGCAGAAAGGCCAGCGGCCCGTCATCGGTGAAGCGCTGCCAGGCAGTGGCCGCATGCGCCGCGCTGCAGCGCACGCTGGTGACGATGGCATGATGCAGGTAATTCCATTCGCGGGTAGCGCAACCGGCCAGGCGCCGCACCGCCGAGTTGGCGCCATCCGCGGCCACTACCAAGGGCGTGCGCAGTTTGCGCCCGTCTGCCAGGGTCAGCAGCCAGTCGTCACCCGAGCGCCGCAGCTGTTCCAGACGGGCATTGGGCCAAAGGCCAATGTCGCTGTCGTGCAGGCGCTCCAGCAAGCCGTCCTGAACCACCCGATTCTCGACGATATGGCCCAGCACCTCGGCATGCACACTGGCCGCCGAGAAGTGCACATGACCGGTGCCGCTACCATCCCACACGTGCATGTCGGTATACGGCGACACCCGCCTGCCGGCGATCCCTTGCCAGGCACCGAGCCGCTCGAGAATGCGCTGGCTGGCGGCCGACAAGGCGCTGACCCGCGGCTCGAACGGCGCTTGGGCATCGAACGGCTTGAGCGCAAGCGGGCCGCCATCGAGCAGGTGAACTTCCAGACCACTGTGGCGCAGCGCCAAGGCCAGGGCGCTGCCGACCATGCCGGCACCAACGATCAACACATCTGCGCGCGTTTCCATGCCTACGCCTGCCTCGCTTGCGGCTTGAGCCGCACGTATAGGGTTTTATCGACCCGCGCCACCAGTTCGCCAGCTTCGTCACGGATATCGACCTGCACACGCGGCAGGTATTTCTTACCGTTGGCGGTCTGTTGACGAATCTCGTCGAGCAGCGCGTCATCGACGTTGAATTCGGCGTACACCGGGCCTTTGCCAGGCGCGATGAAATCGATGGCGGCCGCTTTGTCCCAGACAATGTATTCCCGGCCAAGCTGCTCGATCAGCAGCAGCATGTAGAACGGGTCGACCATCGAATACAGGCTGCCACCGAACTGAGTACCGACGTAATTGCGGTTCCAGCGGGTGAGTTTCATGCACACCTTGGCGCTGCGCATGTCTGGGCTGATGTGCTGGATGCGAATACCCGCGCCGATGTACGGCGGGTAGAAGTTCAACAGCCAGCGCAACAGACGCGCCCGGCGCGCCAGCTTGCGCGGATTGCTCATGCCGGGCCCCGCGAATCGGGGCGGGTACCCAGCCCCATGGCCTGACGGGCGAACCAGCTTTTTGCCGGCGGCAGCAGGTCGAGCCCGAGCAAACCGATGTTACGCCCGGCGGCCAGCAGTGGCTGATTGCTGCCGAACAGGCGGGTGACCTGGTCGGAGAAGCCCACGGTCAGCGCCTGGTCCAGGCGCTGGCGCTGACGATAGGCTTGCAGACTGGGCAGATCGCCCGGGTGTTGTGGGCCGGCCAGCAGGGCATCGGCCAGGGCCTGGACATCGCGCAACGACAGGTTGAAGCCCTGTCCGGCGATCGGATGCAAGCTGTGCGCAGCGTTGCCCAGCACCACCAGGTGCGGACGCACCTGCTCCTCGGCCTCCACCAGCGCCAGCGGATACAGATGCCGAGCGCCGACCTGACGCATGGCGCCGAGGCGATAGCCAAAGGCATCCTGCAGCTCGTGCAGGAAACTGCGCTCGTCGATCTCTGCCAGGCGCTTGGCGTCCATGCCCTGTCGGGTCCATACCAGGGCACAGCGGTTGTCCGGCAATGGCAGCAACGCCATTGGCCCCTGTTCGGTAAAACGCTCGAACGCCTGGCCGCGATGGGCTTGGCCTGGCGTGATGTTGGCGATCAAGGCGCTTTGCTCGTAGGGCGTTCGGCGCACATGGATGCCAAGCTGCTCACGCAGACCGGAACGACCACCATCGGCCAACACCGCAAGATCGCATTCCAGATCCGTGTCGTCATCCAGTTGCAGGCGGTAGCCACCTTCGATGGCCTGCATGGCCTTCACCTCAGCAGGGCAGCGCCAGGCGATCACGTCGGGATCCAGGGCCTGCCACAGCCGTTGCCCGAGCCAGGCATTTTCTACCACGTAGCCCAACGCCGGCACGCCTTCTTCCTGCGCATCCAACCGCGTGGCCCCGAAGCGGCCACGGTCGGACACCTGGATCTGCAGGATCGGTTCGGCACGCGGGCTGATGGCCTGCCACACCCCCAGTTGCTGATAGATCTGCCGCGTGCCGAACGACAGCGCCGAGGAACGCGCATCGTAGCTGGGCTGAAAATTGTCGCCAGGGGCGAACGGCTCGATCAGCAGGATCTTCCAGCCACGGGCCTTGGCGCCAGCCTGCAGGGCCAGGGCCAGGCTGGCGCCCACCAGGCCACCGCCGACGATCGCCAGATTGACCCGGCTCATGGCGCTTCTGCGCGCGCAGCCTGCATCAGCGCCTCGATGTCCGCGACCGTACGCGGTACGCCCGATGTGAGGATTTCACAGCCTTGCTTGGTCACTACCACGTCGTCCTCGATCCTGATGCCAATGCCGCGCCATTTCTTCGCGACGTCTAGATTGTCCGCGGCGATGTAGATGCCCGGTTCCACCGTCAGCGCCATGCCCGGCTCGAGCACGCGCCATTCGCCACCGACTTTGTACTCGCCGACATCATGCACATCCATGCCCAGCCAATGCCCAGCGCGGTGCATGTAGAACGCGCGATAAGCCTCGCTGTCGATCAGCGCCTGCACCTCGCCCTTGAGCAAGCCAAGCTTTACCAGGCCCTCGGTGATGACCCGCACGGTAGCTTCGTGTGCATGGTTCCAATGCTTGCCTGGGGCGATTTGAGCAAAGGCGGCGGCCTGCGCCTGGAGCACCAGCTCGTAGATGGCCTTCTGCTCAGGCGAGAATCGCCCATTGACCGGAAAGGTACGGGTGATGTCGCTGGCATAGCAGTCGATCTCGCAGCCGGCATCGATCAGCACCAGGTCGCCGTTCTTCAGCGGCGCGTCGTTTTGCTGGTAGTGCAGGATGCAGCCGTTGCGCCCTGCGGCGACAATCGACCCATAGGCCGGCATTTTCGCCCCGCCTTTGCGGAACTCGTAGTCCAGTTCCGCTTCCAGGCTGTATTCGTGCAAGCCCGCCCGACAGGCCTGCATGGCTCGCACATGAGCCCGCGCGGAAATGGCCGCCGCAGTGCGCATGACTTTCACTTCCGCTGCCGATTTATACAGGCGCATGTCGTGGAGCAGATGATCCAGGGCAACGAACTCGTTCGGCGGTTGGGCACCGAGGCGCGCCTTGGAGCGAATCACGTTGATCCAGTCCATCAGCCGGCGGTCGAATTCAGGGTTGCTGCCCATGGCGCTGTAGACCCGCTCGCGGCCCTCGATCAGGCCCGGCAGAATCTCGTCGATGTCAGTGATGGGGAAGGCATCGTCGGCGCCGAAGTCGCGCACCGCGCCTTCCTGGCCAGCGCGCAGGCCGTCCCACAGCTCCCGCTCAGGGTTGCGCTCGCGGCAGAACAGCACATATTCGCCATGTTCGCGGCCCGGGATCAGCACGACCACCGCCTCTGGCTCTGGAAAACCGCTGAGGTACTGGAAATCGCTGTCCTGGCGGTACACGTGTTCGACATCGCGGTTACGAATCGCCACCGCGGCCGCCGGCAGGATGGCAATGCTGTTGGGGACCATCTGCGCCATCAGCGCCTTGCGCCGACGGGCATATTCGGCCTTGGATATGTGGCTCATGGGCAGAACGACCCCCGTTCGATCAATGCAGCGAAGGTTTGGGCGCAGCTGCGACAGGCGCGGCCAGCTCCGTGTACAGCAGCAGCGGCGCGACGCGCAGGTATTCCATGACTTCCATGTAGTCGGTCTCGCCGTCTTCGGATTCCTCGAGGGCTTCCTGGACCTGGGAGATGGCGACCAGGTCTTGCAGCACTTCCTTGGCATCGCTGGACAGGTCCTTGCCACCGGCGTTGAGCCCGAAACCGGCGATGAAGCCTTGGCACCACTGACCCAGGGCGGTAGCGCGTTCGCTGAGCGGCGTTTCATCGCCCGGCAGCAGCAGGACGATGGCGATGTCTTCGCCGGTCAGTTCGGCCTTGACCATTTCCTGCAGGCCAAGCAGCGCGGCGCGCACGGTGTCTTGCGGCTCGTTTTCCAGCAAGCCGGCAGCGTCGGCCAGCCAGGCTTCGGTATCGAAGCCCGCGCCGGCGCAGCTACGGCCAATCAGCAGGCCGTGCAGCTCGGCTGGGGAGACAGGGTGACCGTTGCTCGAGAGCAGCGCGGCGAAGGCGGTATAAGGCGATTGGGTATTAGGCATGGTCGGCTAGGCGCCAGAGGGCGCATTTGACTAGAATGAAGGCCTTGTATCCTAGCACCGGCAGGCGCGCCAAGACCATCGGCACTGGCCGTCGTGGCACAGGGAGAGGCATCATCGCGGGTGATTGAACGACGGAGCGAATCGAGTGCAACCCACGCAAGAGAAAGACCTGCAAGCGCTGATGAGCCGCTTCGAGTTGCTGATTGAACGTGTCGAGCAACTAAAACGGCAAAATGCACTCCTAGTAGCTCAGGAAAGATCCTGGCGCGAGGAACGCGCCCACCTCATCGAAAAGAACGAGATCGCCAAGCGTAAGGTCGAGTCGATGATTTTACGCCTCAAGGCCCTGGAGCAAGACTCATGAGTTCAAGCAATAGCGTCACCGTGCAGATCCTCGACAAGGATTACTCGATCATCTGCCCGCCCGAGGAGCGCAACAACCTCGTCAGCGCGGCGCGCTACCTCGACAGCAAGATGCGCGAGATCCGCAGCAGCGGCAAGGTGATCGGTGCCGAGCGCATCGCGGTGATGGCGGCGTTGAACATTACCCATGAGATGCTGCACCGTCAGGAAGACCGCAACGACACCTCAGGCGGTGGCACCAGCCGCGAACAGGTGCGCGATCTGCTGGAGCGGGTCGATCAGGCACTGGCCGACGATGCGGGTACCAAAAACGGCTGAGATTGGTATACTGGCGCCACTCCCTGGTGGATGCGCCAGTCGGTTATGTCCCTGAGCCGATACGCACAACCACGGGGGTTGCACGCTGGGGCCGGTGTGCATGTCCGCTAGACGGAAAGCCTTAACGCCCCCTGCAATCTCCACCTTGAACTTTCGGGTTCAAGGGCTACACCGATAGCGGTCTTATCGGGGAGCCTGATTCCTCTTGCCCAGTGTCCAGCTGGGCAGCTCGACACCTGGGGTAGCCCGTGCCATGACTGAACTCGCACCGCTTACCCGGCCCCAGCTTCGTCGCCTGCTGCGCAACGCGCGCCGCGCCCTCACCCCCGCCGAGCAACGCCAGGCCTCTCTCGGCTTGTACCGCCAACTGGCGCAAGACCCGCTATTTCGCCGCGCCAGGCACATTGCCATGTACTTGCCCAACGACGGTGAAATCGACCCGCGTCTGCTGCTGCGTGAAGCGCAGCGGCGGGGCAAGCGCATCTATCTGCCGGTGCTGCATGCCTGGCCGCGCACGCGCATGGTATTCCAGCGCTTCGATCAGGGTGAAAGACTCAAGCGCAACCGCTTTCGCATCCCCGAGCCGGTCACCGACCGACGGCGTCAACGGCCGATCTGGTCGCTGGACCTGATCCTGCTGCCGCTGGTGGGGTTTGACGCGGTCGGTGGCCGGCTGGGCATGGGCGGGGGCTTCTATGACCGCAGCCTGGCCTATCAGACACGGCGCAAGACATGGAAGAAGCCGCTGCTGTTGGGGTTGGCCCATGAGTGCCAGAAAGTCGAACGACTGGCGCAGGCCAGCTGGGACGTGCCGCTACAAGGTACGGTCAGTGATCGCGGCTGGTACTTGGCGGGTAAATGAGCGAGGCCGGTCAGCGCTGCTGAGCGGGAGCCTCGATCGGGGTCTGGTAGGCAGTGTCGAGCTTGCGCTCCCAGAAGCCTTGGGCATAACCGGTGGTGACCACGCCCAGACCAAAGATGAAGACCAGGATCCAGAGCAGATCCGGTTTACGTTGATTCATTGAAGAATGCCCCCCTAGGCATACGTTCAGGCTCGGCGACCTTCTTGGTGCCGCCGGAGCGTCTAGCTTAAAATCGGCGCATTTTCCGACAACCTGAGTCGACACGCAAACGTTGACGCCAACCGGCCGTCGGTTTCGTGCAACAGGTTATTTCAAACTTTTTCAGGAGCAATGCCGATGGCTTACTGGCTGATGAAATCCGAGCCTGATGAACTTTCCATCGAAGGTCTGGCGCGTGTGGGCGAAGCGCGCTGGGACGGTGTGCGTAACTATCAGGCACGCAATTTCATGCGCGCCATGGCGGTTGGCGATGAGTTCTTCTTCTACCACTCCAGCTGCCCGCAGCCTGGTATTGCCGGCATCGGCCGGATCACCACGCCAGCCTACCCTGACCCCACTGCCCTGGACCCGCAAAGTCATTACCACGATGCCAAGGCCAGCGCCGAGAAGAATCCCTGGAGCGCATTGGACGTGGCCCATGTACGGACCTTCAAGCAGGTGCTGGGGCTGGGTCTGTTGAAGCAACAGGGCGCGTTGGCCGAGTTGCCGCTGGTACAGAAAGGCACACGCCTGTCGGTGATGCCGGTGACCGAAGCGCAATGGTCGGCGATCGTGGCGCTGGCTGACTAGCAAGGCCTAGCCGTAGAGCACGACATCAACCAGCCCTGACCAGGCCCGTCGGGCCAGTCAGCTCAGGCCGATCACTGCACGATCAGGTTGTTGAACAACAGATCTTCGACGATCGGCTTGCCCTCCTCCGCCTCCATCACCTGCTGAACCTGCTTCAGTGCTTCCTGGCGCAACCGCTCCTTGGCGTCGACGTTGCTCATGTTGTCCACCGTCTGCTGGGTGAACAGCGCCACCAGCTGGTTGCGAATCAGCGGCTCATGATGCTTGACCGCCGCAGCCGCGGCATCGCCGGTCACGCGCAGGGCGACATCGGCCTTGTATACACGCAGCTTGGGGCTGCCATCGAGCGCATAGTTGCCGACGAAAGGCGGGCTCAGGCTGATGTAGGACACCTTGGGTGCGCCTTCTTCCTTGGCCTCTTCAGCCATGGCCGCCGCTGGCAGCAGCAACGCCAGTACCATCAAGATCCACGCTTTCACGAATTCGCTCCTAAACACAGTTGGCGCCAGCTTACCCAGCATGCTGCGCAAACCCAAGCCCAGGCTTATGCCGGCCCATCAGGGCGGACCATGCTCGTTGACCGGGCGGGCTGCACTCCTACACTTATCGGCCACTACACGCAAAGGAATAGCCCGATGAAAGCTGTGTTGTGCAAAACCCTCGGCCCGGCCGGCAATCTGGTGCTGGAAGAGGTCGCAAGCCCCGTGCCGAAACACAACGAGGTCCTGATCGACGTGCAGGCGGCCGGGGTCAACTTCCCCGATACGCTTATCATCGAAGGCAAATATCAATTTCAACCGCCCTTGCCGTTTTCTCCGGGTGGCGAGGCTGCTGGCATCGTCGCCGCAGTGGGTGAACGAGCAGGCCGCTTCAAGGTCGGCGACCGGGTCATGGCCTTGACTGGCTGGGGTGCGTTCGCCGAGCAGGTGGCTGTGCCGTTCTACAATGTCATGCCGGTGCCGCAGCACATGGATTTCGCCACGGCTGCAGCATTCGGCATGACCTATGGCACGTCCATGCACGCACTCAGGCAGCGCGGTCAACTGCAGGCTGGCGAAACCTTGCTGGTGCTGGGCGCCTCAGGCGGGGTGGGCCTGGCGGCCGTGGAAATCGGCAAGGCTTTGGGTGCGAGGGTGATCGCGGCGGCCAGCAGCGCCGAGAAGCTTGCCGTGGCCAAAGCTGCCGGCGCTGATGAATTGATCGATTACAGCCAGGCCAGTCTAAAGGAGGAGGTCAAGCGCCTGACCGGCGGCAACGGCGCCGATGTGATCTACGACCCGGTAGGCGGCGAGCTGTTCGACCAGGCAGTACGCTCACTGGCCTGGCAAGGCCGCCTGCTGGTGGTCGGCTTCGCCAGCGGCAGCATTCCACAGCTGGCGGCGAACCTGGTGCTGCTCAAGGGTGCTGCGGTGATGGGGGTGTTCTGGGGCGCTTTCGCCCAGCGTCAGCCTGAGGACAACGCAGCGAATTTCCAGCAGCTGTTCGCCTGGCATGCCGAAGG
The DNA here is from genome assembly GCF_052041965.1 of Pseudomonas sp. SMSB3. Lineage (NCBI taxonomy): Bacteria > Pseudomonadati > Pseudomonadota > Gammaproteobacteria > Pseudomonadales > Pseudomonadaceae > Pseudomonas > Pseudomonas sp. SMSB3. Next base: position 264,245 of record NZ_JBKGGV010000005.1, read on the forward strand.
CAAGCTCAAGCCCTTGGTGTCCAGGACTTATCCACTGGCTGAAGCTGGCACTGCGATCGACGCGCTTGGGCAGCGACAGGCTGTGGGTAAGTTGGTGGTGCTGACCCGCTAAGCCTCCACTGCACTGGCCTTCACAGCTCGCGCAGGTTGTGACAGCGCCTGAATCGGGCTTCGAGATTGCGATCAGGCATCTGATGGCTGCGCAGCGCGTTGAGGGTCTGCTCGACGTAATCGCGCGTTGTGCCATAGCGGCCCTTGGCGCTGGCGAGGATCTGACTGAGCAAGGTGTCCGGCAGGTTGCCGGCATAGCAGGGTAGATGACGTTCCAGCACGAACCCCAATGCCTGCACCTTGCTGCCATCACTCAGGCGACAGTTGAGCCAGTGCGGCCGGTACGCCGGGAACGGCATTTCCCGTTGCCACAATGCCAGCAGCGAGTCATCCAGGCAGCTTTCATCGAGGCGGTAGGCGAACCCGCTGCAAGAGCCGCCTCGGTCGAGGCCAAACACCAGACCGGGCGTTTCCGGGGTGCCGCGATGCTCGTGCGACCACAGATACAGCCCGCGGTGATAGCCATGCACGCGTGCGCGCTGGCGCTCGAGGGAATTGCATTCGGGACGCCAGATCAACGAGCCATAGGCAAACAACCAGACCGGGCCTCCTTGGTGGCGCGACATGGTCGTGTGCATGGAGTTGAGCAGTTGCTCGCGAGTCAGTTGCTGGCCGAAGTCGAGCTGCGGTGGATAGGCAACTTCCCAAGATAAACTTTCAAGTGCCGACATAAGCTGCCGCCAGTGTTCCCCAGAAGCTAAAAGATAGAGCGGGCATCGTGATGGATGCGGCTGGCGCCGCGGCGCGCTGGGCGCTTTGCTTAACCATAGGATAGAAAGCCGCCACTGCTCAAGCCCTGGCGAGCCTGTTTTACGCGCACTTCCGACGACTGGGATTCACTGTTTCAACAGGTGCGAAAGTTTAAGGCCGAGGCGGTAGCAATTACCGCCTTATATCCCTCTGCGCAAACTTTGGTTATTAACCGCGAGGGGCGTAGGCGAATACATCGGCACGCATGCGATGAGCGTCCATGCCGGCTTCTACCAGCGCATCGAGGGTGGCATAGACCATGTTTGGCGAGCCGCTGGCATAGACATGCACGGTGTTGAGATCGGCCACGTCCTCGCACACCGCTTCATGCAGCATGCCGCAGCGCCCTTCCCAGCTACACAGGTCGCTGACGACCTTGTGCAGGAACAGGTTGGGCAAACGCTCCCATTGCGGCCAATGCTCGATGGTGTAGAAATCTTCCGGTCGGCGCACGCCCCAGTAGAGGTGCACCGGGTGCTTGAAACCTTGGGCTCGACAGTGCTCGACCAGGCTGTGCATCTGGCCCATGCCGGTGCCGGCGGCAATCAGCACCAATGGCCCGTCGGGCAGCTCGGCCAGGTGGGTATCACCAAAGGGCATCTCGATCCGCGCAACGCGCTCGCGCTGCAGCTGCTCAAGCAATTGCAGGGCGCTGGCTTCGCGGCCCAGCACATGCAGTTCCAGGTCGCGCCCGGCATGTGGCGCCGAGGCCAGCGAGAAGGCCGCCGGCTTGCCGCCTTCGCGCTCGATCATCAGGTACTGCCCGGCGTGGTAACGCGGCGGCTTGCCCGCCGGCGCGCGCAAGCGTACCCGCCAGACATCGCCACCGACCTCGACGCATTCGCTGACGCTGCACGCCAGCTTGCGCACCGGTAGCTCGCCCAGGGCGAGCACACCGTCCCACAAGAGGACGCAGTCCTCCAGCGGTTCGGCGATACAGGTGAACAACTCGCCGTGGTCACGCACCACGCCATCCTGGCGTACGCGCCCTTCGACCAACAACGCAGCGCAGACATGGCAATTGCCATTACGGCAGCTGCTCGGACAGTCATAGCCCAGGCGCCGCGCGCCATCCAGGATCCGCTCTCCGGGTTCGAGCGCCAGCACTGCCCCGGAAGGCTGCAACGTTACCTGCATCAATCTATTCCCAACTGATCCCACAGCTCATCGATACGGCGGGTGACGGCCTCATCCTTGACGATGACCCGGCCCCATTCGCGTGTAGTCTCGCCCGGCCACTTGTGCGTGGCATCCAGGCCCATCTTCGATCCCAAGCCCGACACCGGTGACGCGAAGTCCAGGTAGTCGATCGGCGTATTGTCGATCATCACCGTATCACGCTTGGGGTCCATGCGCGTGGTGATGGCCCAGATCACGTCGTTCCAGTCGCGGGCGTTGATGTCATCGTCGGTGACGATAACGAACTTGGTGTACATGAACTGTCGCAGGAACGACCACACACCCAGCATCACGCGCTTGGCATGGCCTGGATACTGCTTCTTCATGGTCACCACCGCCATGCGGTACGAGCAGCCCTCAGGCGGCAGGTAGAAGTCGACGATTTCCGGGAACTGCTTCTGCAGGATCGGCACGAACACTTCGTTGAGCGCGACCCCGAGAATTGCCGGCTCATCAGGTGGCCGGCCGGTGTAGGTACTGTGATAGATCGGTTTTTGCCGGTGGGTGATGCGCTCGACGGTGAATACCGGGAAGCTGTCCACTTCGTTGTAGTAGCCGGTATGGTCGCCGTACGGGCCTTCCGGCGCCATTTCACCGGGATGGATCACGCCCTCGAGGATGATCTCGGCGGTGGCCGGCACTTGCAGGTTGCTGCCACGGCATTTCACCAGCTCCGTGCGGTTACCGCGCAGCAGGCCGGCGAAGGCGTATTCGGAAAGGGTATCGGGCACCGGCGTCACGGCGCCGAGAATGGTGGCCGGGTCGGCGCCCAGGGCCACGGCGACCGGGAACGGCTGGCCCGGGTTTTTCTCGCACCACTCGCGGTAGTCCAGGGCGCCGCCCCGGTGGCTCAGCCAGCGCATGATCACCTTGTTGCGGCCGATGACCTGCTGGCGGTAGATACCCAGGTTCTGGCGGTCCTTGTTCGGGCCGCGGGTCACGGTCAGGCCCCAGGTGATCAGCGGCGCCACGTCGCCCGGCCAGCAATGCTGGATCGGCAGCGCGCCAAGGTCGACATCGTCACCCTCGAGCACCACTTCCTGGCACACCGCGTCCTTGACCACCTTGGGCGCCATCGACACGACCTTCTTGAAGATCGGCAACTTCGACCAAGCGTCCTTCAAGCCCTTGGGCGGCTCAGGCTCCTTGAGAAAGGCCAGCAGCTTGCCGATTTCGCGCAGTTCGTCGACCGACTCTGCGCCCATGCCCATGGCCACGCGCTCCGGGGTGCCAAACAGGTTGCCCAGCACCGGAATGTCGAAGCCGGTGGGCTTTTCGAACAGCAGCGCCGGGCCCTTGGCGCGCAGCGTGCGGTCGCAGACCTCGGTCATTTCCAGGACGGGGGAAATCGGAACCTGGATGCGCTTGAGTTCACCGCGCTGCTCCAGGCCGCGGATGAAGTCGCGCAAATCGCGATACTGCATGCATGAGCCTCGTATTGGCCGTATCGGTCGGGGTTGCAGAGTGTAGCGCCGTTCAGCGTCTGGTTGGGCAAAAATGCACTGGGGCCGCGTTGTGCCCCTTCACGGTCAACCCGCGAAGGGGCACGCTGCGGCCCCAGTCATTCAGCAACCTGAAACGCTTACTTGCGCTTCATCGACAGGAAGAACTCGTCGTTGGTCTTGGTCTGCTTGAGCTTGTCGACCAGGAACTCGATGGCGGCGATCTCGTCCATCGGGTGCAGCAGCTTGCGCAGGATCCACATACGCTGCAGTTCGTCGTCGGCAGTCAGCAGCTCTTCGCGACGCGTACCGGAGCGGTTGATGTTGATGGCCGGGAACACACGCTTCTCGGCGATGCGGCGATCCAGCGGCAGCTCCATGTTGCCCGTGCCCTTGAATTCTTCGTAGATCACTTCGTCCATCTTCGAGCCGGTTTCGACCAGCGCGGTGGCGATGATGGTCAGCGAGCCGCCTTCCTCGATGTTACGGGCAGCGCCGAAGAAACGCTTGGGCTTCTCCAGGGCATGGGCGTCGACACCACCGGTGAGCACTTTGCCGGAGCTTGGGATCACGGTGTTGTAGGCACGCGCCAGACGGGTGATGGAGTCGAGCAGAATCACCACGTCCTTCTTGTGCTCGACCAAGCGCTTGGCCTTCTCGATGACCATCTCGGCGACCTGCACGTGGCGGGTTGGTGGCTCATCGAAGGTCGAGGCGACCACTTCGCCGCGCACGGTGCGCTGCATCTCGGTGACTTCTTCCGGACGCTCGTCGATCAGCAGGACGATCAGGTGGCACTCGGGGTTGTTACGGGTGATGTTCGCTGCGATGTTCTGCAGCATGATGGTCTTACCGGCTTTCGGCGGCGCGACGATCAGGCCACGCTGGCCCTTGCCGATCGGGGCGCACAGGTCGATGACACGACCGGTGAGGTCTTCGGTGGAGCCGTTGCCGGCTTCCATCTTCAGGCGCTTGTTGGGGAACAGCGGCGTCAGGTTCTCGAAGAGGATCTTGTTCTTCGCGTTTTCTGGACGGTCGAAGTTGATGGTATCGACCTTGAGCAGCGCGAAGTAACGCTCGCCTTCTTTTGGCGGGCGGATCTTGCCGACGATGGTGTCGCCAGTGCGCAGGTTGAAACGGCGGATCTGGCTCGGCGACACATAGATGTCGTCAGGGCCGGCCAGGTAGGACGCGTCAGCCGAACGAAGGAAACCGAAACCATCCTGGAGAATCTCCAGCACGCCGTCACCGGAGATCTCTTCGCCGCTTTTCGCATGCTTTTTCAGCAGGGAGAAAATCACGTCCTGTTTGCGCGAACGGGCCATGTTCTCGATGCCCATCTGTTCGGCCATTTCCAAAAGATCGGTAATCGGCTTTTGCTTGAGTTCTGTCAGGTTCATAAGGGGAATGACGTAATCATGTAAGAAGGGAGGATTAAGCTGTGCTTAATGAGGCCGCGCCGCTAGATGGCGACAGGATCGCGTACTGATTCGAATTAGGGATGCTTCGGCGACGGCGTGCAGAGGGCACTGGAAAAGCAGTGCGAGGCCGAATGTAACACTTGCTTTTTTCTGCGTCTAGTGCTCTGAAAAAGAAAAACCCCGCATTTGCGGGGCTTTTTTCGTCACTTCACAGGTGGGCGTCGAGGAACGCGGCCAGCTGCGATTTGGACAGGGCGCCGACCTTGGTCGCCTCGACGTTGCCGTTCTTGAACAGCATCAGTGTCGGGATCCCACGCACGCCGTGCTTGGCAGGGGTTTCCTGATTGTCGTCGATGTTCAACTTGGCGACGGTCAGTTTGCCTTCGTAGGTGGCCGCGATGTCGTCCAGAACCGGAGCGATCATCTTGCAGGGGCCGCACCATTCAGCCCAGTAGTCGACCAGCACCGGGCCTTGAGCCTGCAGGACTTCGGCGTCGAAGGTGGCGTCGGTGACGTGTTTGATCAGATCGCTGCTCATGGATATCTCCAGGGTCGTAAGCAAAAAACGTGGCCCATAATAGCCGTACCCACGCCCTACAGGAAGTCGGGGTCGATTGAGTGTAACTATAGTTGAGCAAGATGCCACGAATCGAAACTGTCATGTAAGTGTCATAGCATCGAACGGCCCATTGCCCTGCATCAACGCCTGGCGTGCCACGCGTTGGCGACAACGAAGGATCGTGGCACGATTGCCGGGTTACCGACCGAGAACTCACAGAATGCCGCATACCACCGCGAAGAACCTGTCTCTGATCGCCGCCATCGACCTGGGCTCCAACAGCTTTCACATGGTCGTGGCCAAGGCCCACCATACCGAGATCCGCATTCTCGAACGGCTCGGGGAAAAGGTTCAGCTGGCTGCCGGCATCGACGAAGAGCGCCGGCTCAGCGAAGACGCCATGGAGCGAGGCCTGGAGTGCCTCAAGCGTTTTGCCCAGTTGATCAACGGCATGCCGGCAGGCTCGGTGCGCATCGTCGGCACCAACGCCCTGCGCGAGGCGCGCAATCGCAACGAATTCATCCAGCGCGCCGAGGCCATCCTGGGCCACCCGGTCGAAGTCATTTCCGGGCGCGAAGAGGCGCGGCTGATCTACCTGGGCGTGTCGCACACCCTGGCCGACACCCCTGGCAAGCGTCTGGTCGCCGACATCGGCGGTGGCAGCACCGAATTCATCATCGGCCAGCGCTTCGAGCCGCTGCTGCGCGAGAGCCTGCAGATGGGCTGCGTGAGTTTTACCCAACGCTATTTCCGCGATGGCAAGATCACCCCGGCCCGTTATGCCCAGGCCTACACTGCGGCGCGGCTCGAACTCATGAGCATCGAGAACGGCCTGCACCGCCTGACCTGGGATGAAGCCATAGGCTCTTCCGGGACCATCCGGGCCATTGGCGCGGCGATCAAGGCCGGTGGGCTGGGCAACGGCGAGGTCAACGCCGAGGGCCTGGCCTGGGTCAAGCGCAAGCTGTTCAAGCTGGGCGAAGTGGAAAAAATCGATTTCGAAGGCGTCAAACCCGACCGTCGCGCCATCTTCCCAGCGGGCCTGGCGATTCTCGAGGCGATCTTCGATGCCCTCGAGCTGCAGCGCATGGATCACTGCGACGGTGCGCTGCGCGAAGGCGTGCTGTTCGATTTACTAGGGCGTCACCATCATGAGGATGTCCGCGAACGCACCCTGAATTCGCTGATGGAGCGTTATCACGTCGACCAGGGCCAGGCAGCCAGGGTCGAACGCAAGGCCCTGCACGCGTTCGACCAGGTGGCCCAGGCGTGGAAACTGGACCACGGCAATTGGCGCGACTTACTGGGCTGGGCGGCGAAGATTCATGAAATCGGCCTGGACATCGCCCATTACCACTACCACAAGCACGGGGCGTACCTGATCGAGCACTCTGACCTGGCGGGCTTCTCGCGCGACGAACAGCAAATGATGGCGCTGCTGGTGCGTGGCCATCGTCGCAATATCCCCAAGGACCGATTCGCCGAATTCGGCGACGAGGCGATCCAGTTGATTCGCCTGTGCGTGTTGCTGCGCTTCGCTATCCTGTTCCATCATATTCGTGGCAATCAGCAGATGCCGAAGGTGGTGCTGCAAGCGGGCGATCACAGCCTCGAAGTGGTGTTCCCCGACGGCTGGCTGGAGCACAACCAGCTGACCCAGGCCGACTTCGCCAACGAGGCGGAGTGGCTGGCCCGGGTCGGCTTCGTCCTCAGCGTACGTTGAGCACGGGGTTGCTCAGGCGTTCCAGCAAGGTCGCCTGGGCACTGCGCGGGTTCTGGTTGCCGGTGGGCGTGCTGCGCACATAGCGCCCATCCGACTGCAAGGTCCAGGCGTGGGTGTTGTCGGTCAGGTAGCTTTCAAGCTCTTTCTTGACCCGCAGCAGCAGCTTCTTGCCCTCGACCGGGAAGCACGTCTCGACGCGCTTGTCGAGGTTGCGCTCCATCCAGTCGGCACTGGACAAGTAGATCTGCTCCTCGCCGCCATTGAGGAAATAGAACACCCGCGTGTGCTCGAGGAAGCGACCGATGATCGAGCGCACCTGGATGTTGTGCGAAACCCCCGCGATACCCGGACGCAGGCAGCACATGCCGCGCACCACCAGGTCGATCTTCACACCCGACTGGCTGGCCTTGTACAGCGCCTTGATGATCTTTGCATCGGTCAGCGAGTTGAACTTGGCGATGATGTGCGCAGTCTTGCCGTCCAGGGCGAACTGGGTTTCCCGAGCGATCATGTCGAGCATGCCCTTTTTCAAGGTGAATGGCGCATGCAGCAGCTTCTTCATGCGCAGGGTCTTGCCCATGCCGATCAGCTGACTGAACAGTTTGCCGACGTCCTCGGTCAGCGCGTCGTCGGAGGTCAGCAAGCTGTAGTCGGTGTAGAGTCGGGCATTGCCGGCGTGGTAGTTGCCGGTGCCCAGGTGCGCGTAGCGAACGATCTCGCCATGCTCGCGACGCAGGATGAGCATCATCTTGGCGTGGGTCTTGAACCCGACCACACCGTAGATCACCACCGCGCCAGCAGCCTGCAAGCGGCTGGCCATCTGCAGGTTGGACTCTTCGTCGAAGCGCGCGCGCAGCTCGATCACTGCCGTGACTTCCTTGCCGTTACGGGCGGCATCGACCAGGGCATCGACGATTTCCGAGTTGGCGCCGGAGCGATACAGCGTCTGGCGTACAGCCAGCACATGCGGGTCCTTGGCCGCCTGGCGCAGCAGGTCGATCACCGGGGTGAACGACTCAAACGGGTGCATCAGCAGGATGTCCTGCTTGCCAATCACACTGAAGATGTTGTCGGCGTTTTGCAGCAGCTTGGGGATGGCCGGGGTGAACGGCGTGTATTGCAGCTCAGGGTGGCTGTCCAGGCCAGTGATGCTGAACAGGCGCGTCAGGTTGACCGGGCCATTGACCTGGTACAGCTCGCTCTCGCTCAGGCTGAACTGCTTGAGCAGGTAATCCGAGAGATGTTTCGGGCAGGTGTCGGCAACTTCCAGGCGCACTGCATCGCCGTAGCGACGCGAGAACAGCTCACCCCGCAGGGCGCGGGCAAGGTCGTCGACTTCTTCGGAGTCCAGCGCCAGGTCAGCGTTGCGGGTCAGACGGAACTGATAGCAGCCTTTGACCTTCATGCCCTGGAACAGATCGTCGGCGTGGGCGTGAATCATCGATGACAGGAACACATAGTTGTCACCGGCACCGCCAACCTCCTCCGGCACGCGGATCACCCGTGGCAGCAGACGTGGCGCGGGGATGATGGCCAGGCCCGAGTCGCGGCCGAAGGCATCGACGCCTTCGAGCTCGACGATGAAGTTCAGGCTCTTGTTCACCAGCAGCGGGAATGGATGGGTCGGGTCCAACCCGATCGGGGTGATGATCGGGGCGATTTCGTCGCGGAAATACCGACGCACCCAGGTCTTGAGCTTGGGGGTCCAGTAGCGTCGACGGATGAAGCGAATCGCATGCTTTTCCAGCTCTGGCAGCAGCACGTCGTTGAGAATGGCGTACTGTCGATCAACTTCGGTATGCACCAGCTCGCTGATACGCGACAGCGCCTGATGCGGCTGCAAGCCGTCGGCACCGGCCTGCTCGCGGGCAAAGTTGATCTGTTTCTTCAGCCCGGCCACGCGGATCTCGAAGAACTCGTCGAGGTTGCTGGAGAAGATCAGCAGGAATTTCAGGCGCTCGAGCAGCGGATAGGATTCGTCCAGCGCCTGCTCGAGCACGCGGATATTGAATTGCAGCTGCGACAGCTCGCGATGAATGTACAGGCTGCTGTCGTCCAGGCTCGGGGCGACGACGGCCGGCGCTGGCGCTGGCGCCGGCTGCGGGGCGATGGCCTCGACCGCAGGCTCGACAGCCTGCGGCAGGTCCGGAGGGGTCTGTACCAGCTGTTCGGGGACTGCCTGGGCGTCCTTGATCGCGACAGGGGTTAGCACTTCATTATTCATCTGACGTTCCTGAGGACGTTAACGCCCTATGATCAATTGAGCGGCAAGATAAGCGTCCATTATGACGACGGTGTGACAGCTTGGCGCAAGCGGCGGCTTCAGGCTGGCAGTATTGTCTGTGTAGGAAATGTTCACGTCGAGACACATTTGGACACTTTCAACAACGCGCGCGAAGGGGTAGGCTGCGCGTTCATTTCGCCAGCACCTCAGAAAATGCTCCAACAATTCCTGCAGGATTTCGGCTACTTTGCCCTTTTTCTCGGCACCTTCTTCGAAGGCGAGACCATCCTGGTTCTTGCGGGCTTCCTCGCGTTTCGCGAATACATGGACATCAAGTTGGTGGTCATGGTTGCCTTTTGTGGCAGCTACGCAGGGGACCAGCTCTGGTACTTCATGGGGCGGCGCCATGGACGCAAGATCCTTGCGCGCAAGCCACGTTGGCAGGCCATGGGCGACCGGGCGCTGGAGCACATCCGGCGCCATCCGGATATCTGGGTACTGAGTTTTCGCTTCGTCTATGGCCTGCGCACGGTGATGCCGGTGGCCATCGGCTTGTCCGGCTATCCGCCACGTCGCTATCTGCTGCTCAACGGCATTGGTGCTGCCGTGTGGGCGCTGGTGCTGGGCCTGGCGGCTTATCATTTCGGTGCAGTGCTCGAGGGCATGCTCGGCAGTATCAAGAAGTATGAGCTGTGGGTACTCGCAGCCCTGCTGCTGCTCGGCATCCTGCTGTGGGTGCGCCGGCGTTTTCGTAACTTGCGCGCCGAGCGCCGCGCCGCCGCAGAACGTCAGGCGGCTGCGCCCGAGCAGCACGTAGTGGCCGAAAAACAGTCCAAACAGGGCGACCACCGTTAGGCGCGTCAATGGAGCAATGAGCATGACCAAGAAAGTTGCGGTGATTCTTTCCGGCTGCGGCGTTTATGACGGCGCCGAAATCCACGAGAGCGTGATCACGCTGCTGCGCCTCGACCAGCGTGGCGCCCAGGTGCAATGCTTTGCGCCGAACATCGCGCAGATGCACGTGATCAATCACCTGACCGGCGAAGAACTGCCTGAATCACGCAATGTGCTCGTTGAATCGGCACGCATCGCCCGTGGCGACGTGAAGGACGTTCGTGAGGCCAAGGCAGAGGAATTCGATGCCTTGATCGTCCCGGGCGGCTTCGGCGCGGCCAAGAACCTCTCCGATTTTGCCGCACAGGGCGCCGAGTGCAGCGTCAATCCCGACGTGCTGGCGCTGGCCGAAGCCTTCGCCGAGGCGTGCAAGCCAGTGGGGCTGATCTGCATTTCACCCGCCCTGGCGGCCAAGATCTACGGCCCAGGTGTGCTCTGCACCATCGGCAATGATGCCGACACTGCCGCAGCCATGGAAAAGATGGGCGCCAAGCATCAAGAGTGCGACGTGCACGACATCGTCGAAGACAGCCAGCGCAAGCTGGTGAGCACCCCGGCCTACATGGTGGCCCAGTCGATCAGCGAAGCGGCCGGCGGCATCTACAAACTGGTCGACCGGGTGCTGGAACTGACCCACGAAGGCGATCAGTAGGCGCGTGATGCCGAGCTGGACCGGTTATCTACTCAGCCGAGTGAGGATCCGGTCCAAGGCATTGGCGAACGCCTGCTTCTCGCGCTCGCCATAAGGCGCCTGCCCTCCCCCGACCTGGCCCTGCTCACGCAACTCGGTGAACAGGTTGCGCACCGCCAGGCGTTCGCCCATGTTGCGCTCATCGAACTCGCGGCCGCGCGGGTCCAAGGCTGCAACGCCTTTCTTGATCAAGCGGTCGGCCAGCGGCACATCGCTGCAGATCACCAGTTCGCCGGGTACCGCGTGCTCGACCAGATAATCGTCAGCGGCGTCCATGCCGCTGGGCACCACGATCAGGCGCACGATGGCGAAGGCTGGCTTGGCCACGGCCTGGCCGGCCACCATCACCACCTCCAATTGGCGCTTGAGGGCAAATTTGACGATCAGGTCCTTGGCTGCTTTCGGGCAGGCGTCGGCGTCGATCCAGATACGCATGTGTTCAGTCTCTCTTCGCTGTGCCGGCTTAGCCGCGGACGGCCGCCCGGCGCTTGTCGTTCAGGCGACCACGCCCATACAACACCACAATGGCCAGCAGCGCCAGCGCCTGTGCGCTGAGCGAGTAGACATCCGGATGTATCCCCAGCCAATCGAATTCAACGAACGTCACTGGCCGTGTGCCCAGCACGCCGGCCTCCTGCAGTGCCTTCACGCCATGCCCGGCGAACACCACCGACAATGCACACAACAGGGCGGCGTTGACGGTGAAGAACAGCGCCAGCGGCAACTTCGCCGAGCCGCGCAGTATCACCCAGGCCAGGCCCACCAGTAGCACCAGCGCTGTAGCACCACCGGCCAGTACCGCCTGATGCCCCGCTGGGCCTGCCTGCAACCACAGGGTTTCGTAGAACAGGATGACCTCGAACAGCTCGCGGTATACCGAGAAGAACGCCAGCACGGCAAAGCCAAAGCGCCCGCCGCCGCCGACCAGGCTGCTCTTGATGTAGTCCTGCCAGGCCGCGGCATGCCGGCGGTCATGCATCCACACGCCAAGCCACAGCACCATGACACTGGCAAACAACGCCGTGCTGCCCTCGAGCAGCTCGCGCTGGGCGCCTCCGACATCGATGACATAGGCTGCCAACGCCCAGGTGGCGAACCCCGCCACCAGGGCCAGGCCCCAGCCAAGGTTGACGCTGCGGATCGCCGACTGCTGCCCCGTGTTGCGCAGAAACGCCAGGATCGCCGCCAATACCAGAATGGCCTCCAGGCCTTCTCGCAGGAGGATCAGCAGCCCGGAGATGTAGCTCAGCGACCAGCTCAGGCCATCGCTGCCCAACAGCTTGGCGGCCTGATCGAGCTTGGCTTTGGCATCGGCAAGGCGCTGCTCGGCCTGGCCTAAAGGTAACCCGTCCTGCAGCGATTGGCGGTAGGCCATCAGTGCGCGTTCAGTGCTTTTGCGCGCGTCGGCATCGATATTGTCGAGCGAGCTCTCGACCAGCTCGAAGCCTTCCAGGTAGGCCGCTACCGACAGGTCGTAGGCCTGGTCGTGATCGCCCGCCCGGTAAGCAGCCAGGCTCTTGTCCAAGGTGCTGGCGGTGTACTCGAGCAACTGTGCCGGGCCACGCTTGACCTGTGGCGGGTGAGCACGCTGGGCACGGAAAGCGTCAGCTGCGCCAGCGCCGTCGCTGACGGCCACCTCAGCCGGGGTCTGGCGGGCCAGGTCGGCGATGTTCCAGCGCTGATCGCCCTTGGCCCCCTCAGGCTTGGCGGTAAAGCCTGCGATATAAGCGGCGACATCCCAGCGCTGGCGTTCATCCAGTTGATCGGCGAACGACGGCATTTCCGTGCCGTCGATACCCAGGGCCAGGGTGTTGTAGAGGTCGAAAAGGCTCAACTGGTCAAGCCGTGCACTGTCGCGCAAGTTCGCCGGCGCAGGTTCCAGGCCGACTCCGGCAGGGCCATCGCCGGCCCCGGTATCACCGTGGCAGATCGCACAGTTTTGCGCATACAGCGCCGCACCGCGCGCTGGGTCCGGCGTGATCACCGGCGCTTGGCTGACCTCGTAGGCCACCGCCAGGCGGGCGCCTAGCTGGCGAGCCTGCCTGGCCACGGCCGTACCGTCCTGACGCTGATCGATCGCCTGACGCAACGCTTGCACGCCCTGTTCGAGCCCGTCGCGCTCGGCGTTGGCTGGCAATCGCTTGATCAGATCAGCGAGTACGCTGCTGAATTCCTGCTGTTCCCGATACTCGCCAGCATCGACGACGCTGCCGTTGCGCACGGTGGGCGGATAGTCGGCACCGATGTAGTCCAGCAGATGCAGAGCCTTGGTGGCCTCAGCCGGCGCTTCGGCCTGTGCCAGGGAGCTGCACAGGGCGAGCACCGGACCAAGCAGTACAGCCGGCAGCCAGGCGAACAGACGGGAGCGGGTTTTCATGGCAATCTCGAAGGGAAATGCGAAAGCGAACATTGTTCACTTGCGCTTTGCTTCGCTCAAGCGTCGCTGGCAAATTTCATGAAGATCACGACTGAAGTCTGGCGCGATGAAGCTGACCGCCATTCGTCGCTACGGCTCCGACCAACGTGAAAGCATGGAGATCCTGTCAGGATCCGGCTGCGTCAAAGCGTGACCGAAGCATTATTGCCTGGCTGACATCTTTACCGGGGAGGTTCGGCGACTGCTTTCCACCCTCCCCCCAAGGCCAGGAACACACCGATCTGCCCCAGCGCGACCTGGCTATTGGCCGCCGCCAGTTGCGCCCGCACGTCGGTGTAGGTTCGCGTCGCCTGCAGGTCAGCGAGGAATGATTCGCGTCCGGCCTGATAGTAACGGTGGGTTTGGTCGGCGGCCTGTTTGGCTGACTGCTCGGCTTCGGCCAAGGCGTCGCGGCGGTCGAGCAAGGCGCTGTACTGCGCCAGACGGGTCTGGGCTTCGCGGACGGCGTTCAGCACCACCCCGTCGAAATGCGCCAGCGCCGCCTGGGTCGTGGCCTCGGCCATGCGGATCCGGGCGCGCGTGCCATTGGTGGGAATGGACCAGCTGATCTGCGGGCCGATGCCCCAGCGGTTGGTCGACGGCTCGCCGAGGTTGTCGAGGATCCCGATGGTGCCCACCTGCGCACCGATGCTGATGTCCGGGTACAGCGCGCCGGTCGCCACACCGATTTGGGCGGTGGCTGCAGCCAGTTGCCGCTCGGCCTGGCGCACATCGGGGCGGCGTTTGAGCAAGGCCGCCCCATCGCCTACCGGAACTCGCTGGTTCAACTGGGGCAGTTGTGCACAGTCAGCGACGCCGACAGGCAACTTATCCACAGGCTTGGCCAATAGCGCTGCCAGGGTGTAGAGCCCGGTTTCGCGCTCGGCCTTGAAGCGCGGAAGCTCAGCGCGCAACGATTTGAACTGGGTCTGCGAGCGGGTCACCTGGGTTTCATCACCACGGCCGGCATCGCGCAGGCGCTGGTTGAGGCTGACGCTTTGTTCCTGCAAGTCGAGCGATTGCCGAGCGATGTGGTACTCCTCATTGGCCGAGCACACCTGGGTGTAGGCCTTGACCACATCGGCCACCAAGGTGATGCGCGCGGTGTCGGCAGCGGCCTGCACCGCATCGGCGTTGGCTTTGGCAGCCTCGGTGCCACGCTTGAAAGTGCCCCACAGGTCGAATTGGTAGGAAGCGCTGATGATCGCTTCGCCGATGTTGGCCACCGGCACCTTGTCGGGCTGCAAGAACGCCTCGCCGGATTCCTGCAGGCGCTGCGCCCCGGCCTTGAACCCGCCATTGAAGCCGCCTTGCGACTCGGCGACATCGACCTGAGCCCGCGCCTTGGCGATATTGGCCGCAGCCACGCGCAAGTCGCTGTTGGCACTGAGCGTTTGGCGTACCAGCTCATTCAAGCGCTGATCCTGATACAGCTGCCACCAGTCCTCGGGCACCGGCGCCGAAACCACGTGCGCAGCATCCTGGCGCAGTGCGCCGTTGAGGTCGCTGCGCTGCACTGCGGCCTCTGCCGGCAGCTGGTAGTCCGGGCCAACCGTCATGCATGCGCCCAGAGACAGGCACAGCCCTGCCAGGATCAGCTGTTTCATGGTTGCTGGCCCTCGAGAATCGACACCGTGGCCGTGCGTCCGGCAATCATGCGAAAGTCGGCCGGTACGTCGTCGAAGGCGATGCGCACCGGGATGCGCTGGGCCAGGCGTACCCAACTGAAGGCCGGGTTGACGTTGGGCAGCAGGTTGGCGCCGCTGCTGCGGTCACGGTCTTCGATACCGGCGGCGAAACTTTGCACATGGCCGCGCAAGCGGGTGTTGTCGCCCATCACGCGAATGTCGACGGCATCGCCGATGTGGATGCCACCGAGCTTGGTTTCCTCGAAGTAGCCATCGACATGGTAAGAGGCGCTGTCGACCACTGACAGCACCGCGCGGCCCGCGGTGACGAACTCATGATTGCGTGGCGCGCGGTCGTTGAGGTAACCATCCACCGGGCTGCGCACCACCGAGCGGTCCAGGTTGAGCTGGGCGCTATCGACCGCGACCTGGGCCTGGCTGACAGCTGAGCGAGCGCGAGCCTCGCGGGATTGGCTTTCCTCCAGCTGCTCAGCGGCCACCAGGTTACCGAGCTTGCGATTGCGCCGTGCTTCACGGGAGGCCTGGGCCAGGGTTTCCTGACGCTCGGCCAACGTCGCCTTGGCCTGGCGCAAGGCCAGGGTGAAGCGATCCTGGTCGATGGTGAACAGCACATCGCCGCGCTTGACGGTCTGGTTGTCGCGCACCTCGACCTGCTGGATCAGCCCGGACACATCCGGGGCGACCTGGATCACATCGGCGCGGATGTGCCCGTCGCGGGTCCAGGGGGCGAACATGTAATACACCACCATCTGCCACACGAGCACGGCGGCGAAGGTCACTACCAACAGGGTCAGGACCACACGGCCCAAGGTCAGCAAAGGTTTTTTCATGGCAGCATCAGGCTTCGGCAAAAATGGTCGACCGCGCCCAGCAGCACGGCGTAGAGAGCAACGTTGAACAGCGCCCGGTGCCAGACCAGGCGGTAGAAATGCAGGCGCACCAACACGGCGTGCACGCCCAGAAACAGCAAGTAGCTGGCTAGCATCATGACCAGCAGCGTAGGCAGAAATACCCCGCTGACATCCACTTCTCCGATCACAGGGGCGCTCCGTCGAGGCCGTTGGGCAGTTGCGGTTGTTCGGCAGGCTCGAGCATCACTTCGACACCCGGCAGCAGGGCCAGGCGCAAGCCACTCAAGGCATGCAACAGGTGAGTGCGGGCATCGCCGCGCTCGTACAGCTCATCCAGGTTCAGCGCCAGGCGCGCGCGCTCCATGTTGCGCAGCAGCGCAGGCGGGGCGTGCAGGCGCTCGCCAGCGCGCAGGCAGGCGGCGTAATGCGCACCGACCTCGTCGATCACCGTGGCGAGGCGCTCGCGGGCCTGCTGCCCGGCCCGCGGCAGGTAGGCCAGCAGGTCGAGCAGATTCAGCCCCACACGTACATCGCGCAGTGCCACGCCGCTGTCCTGGCCGGTCTGCGACAAGCGCGGCAGGTGCTGCATCAGCCTGTCGAGCATCTGCACCCCCAACTTGCGCTGCTCGGCCAATGTGGCTGGAACGGTCATCTCGACGATGTCGCGCCAGGCGAAACGGGTCATGCGCTTGGCCGCGAGCTCGACGCCGAACGGGCGCATCACCAAGGTCCAGATGAAGGCGAACAGCAGACCCACCGGGCCAGCCAGATTGGAATTGAGGAAGGTGAAGAAATCAGCATCGTAGGCGCCCTGGATACTGATGAAAGTCGAGGTGTTGACGATCGTCAGCAGCGTGCCGAGGTAGAAGCGCGGCTGGACGGTCAAGGTACCGACACAGATGAACGGAACGGCGAAGGCCAGCACCAGCATCGGAAAGTCATGCAGATTGGGCAGCACCAGGAACAGGTACAGGCTGGAGAAGATCACCGACAGCAAGGTCCAGAAGAAGAACCGGTAGATCTGCGGCGCCGGGTCGTCCATGGCGGCAAAGAAACTGCACGACACGGCAGCGAGAATCACCGCACTGGCGCCGTCGTGCCAGCCCAGGCCAATCCACAGACCGCAGGCGACCACGATCGCCAGGACCGTGGACGCCACTGAATACAGCATCAGGCCGCGGTCGAAGAACGCAGTCAGCCGGCCCAGGCGCCAATGCCGATAGACCGCCCGCCACGGCCTGGGGTCATCGCTGCGCAGGGCATGCTGCAAGGCGCAACAGTCCTGCCACAGGTCGGCCCACTCGGTCAGGCGAAACAGGGCGTTGGACAGCAGCAGTTCGCTACGCTGGTCGAGCGCTGCGGCACCGGGCTGCAAGCGTTCGATCTGCTCGTGCAGCGCTGCCCAGTGGGCGACGTTGGCGCTGTCGGCGGTGCCCTTGAGCCAGTGCCGCGCCGCTTGCAGCACTGGCTGAAGCTGCGCGAACTGGGCCGGCGCGCGGCCCTCCAGCGCGACCAGGGCATCGTCGAGCGCATCGACCACCGGCAGCAGGTGAATCATGCGCCCGCGCAGTTCACGGGCATTTTTCAAGGTGTGTGGCCCGGCACCTTCGTGGCCGAGCTGGCCTATCATCAGTTCCAGCGAGTTGAAGGTGGTGACCATGGCGCCGCGCATGCCGCCGACATTATCGCCATTGGCTTCGCGTGCAAGGTAACTGTCACTGTAGCGGATGGCTTCGGTGAACCAGTTGCCGGTGGCGCCTACCACCACCGGCGCGAGCCGGCGCGGCCAGAAGATCGCGCCCACCACTGCCGCGCAGACGATGCCCAGGCAAATCTCCTGAGCCCGCGAAGAGGCGACATCGAATACCGCCGTGGGGTTGTCGACCACGGCCAGGGCGATCATCGGCAGGGTATAACCGGCCAGCATCAGCACATAGTTGTTGGCAGTGCGCAGGTTCAGTGACAGGAACAGCAACGTACCGGTCCACAAGGCGATGGCGATGCTCAGCAGCAACGGCGATTGCACCAGCGGCGGCACCAGGAAGATCGCACCGCCAGCACCGAGCAGCGTACCCAGCGCCCGGTACAGCGCCTTGGAACTGGTAGGGCCGAGGAACGGGCTGGAAACGATGTAGACCGTGGCCATGGCCCAATACGGACGCGGCAACTGCAGCAACAAGGCGATGTACAGGGCGATCATCGATGCGGCGAACGTGCGCACGCCGTAGAACCAGTCGCGGGCCGGTGGTACCGAACTGAAAAAGCCGTTCATGCCACCCCGCCCGGCGAGCCCAGGCCTGCCGCCTCGAATGCCCGTAGCACACGCAACGCAGCCTGCAGGTCGGCAGTATCGATGCCCTGCAACACCTCATGGCGCACCCGCACCAGCTCCGCCTCGATGGCCTCGGCCAAGCGCCGGCCCTGGTCGGTAAGGCTCAGCGCCTTGGCGCGACGATCGAGCGGGTCTTCGCTGCGGCGCACCAGGCCCGCCTTGCACAACTGATCGAGCAAGCGCACCAGCGACGGGCTTTCCAGGCCGGCTGCCTGGGCCACTGCAACCTGATGCACGCCATCGCCAAGGCGCACGATCATCAGCAATGGGGCGGCGCAGGCTTCGGAAATACCGTAGCCAGTCAGCGCGTTATGGCAGATGCGCCGCCAGTGGCGAGCGGCAACGACCATGCCGCTGCTGACTTGCAAGCGCAGGGAGTCAATCGACATAAAGAACCACGGATATTCATAGTTTGCTAACTATCAATATACGCCTGTGTGTACCCCTGTCGTCAACCATCGCCGACGGAGCGTCGCCGCTGTCGCGCTCGACTACCGATTCAGCGGCAGGCTAGCGCTGGTCGTCGCGGTTCAAGGTGGCGGCCAGGGCGCTACCCAAGTGCAGCGCCCTGTCGCGCCAATGCAGATAACGTTCCGCGTCGCACCCGGCGAAGTGCACTGCCAATTCCTCTGCCGCCTGCACCACGCCATCGGCGGCCGCCAATTCCAGCCAATACAGACCCGCCTTGCTATCAGCCGTGCCACACAGCCCGTGCAGCAGGCGGTAGCCGACTTCGAACCGGCAGCGTGCGTCGCCGCACGCTGCGCCACGCTCGAACCAGGTATAGGCCTTCAGCGGATCGAGCCGCCAGTCCAGTTCGCCATCGCAGACCTCTTCCTCGTACAGGTCGCCCAGGGCCGCAGCCGCACTGAGCATGCCGCGCTCGAAGGCTTGTCGATAACAATGCTCAGCCCAGCGGTAGGACCGCTCCACGCCTTTGCCAAAGTAGTGCTGCTGTCCGAGGTTGAACCAGGCGGCGGCGCTGCCCTGGACAGCCGCCATGCGCA
Organism: Pseudomonas sp. SMSB3; assembly: GCF_052041965.1. Classification (NCBI taxonomy): domain Bacteria; kingdom Pseudomonadati; phylum Pseudomonadota; class Gammaproteobacteria; order Pseudomonadales; family Pseudomonadaceae; genus Pseudomonas; species Pseudomonas sp. SMSB3. The sequence goes on from NZ_JBKGGV010000005.1 coordinate 283,494, forward strand.
GCAGGCGCCCGGCCAGCGCGGTGTCAGCTTGCCAGTACTTGCCGTTGAGCCAGATCCAGCCCAGGTCATTGAGTGCAGCCACACTTCCGTTCACCGCCTGGCGGCGCAAATCGGCGTAGATCGCCTGCACGTCGCTGGCTTGGTCCAGGCGAGTGACCAGGAGCGCCTTCTGGCTGGGCGTCCCCACCCCGGCGAAGCGTCGTTGCCGCGCACGGTCAGGAACGGACGGACCGATGACCTGCCGGGGCAGCAAGTAGGCAAGCAGCGAATGGATGTTGTTGGCAGCAGACATGTTCGTCCTTATTGAACCAGCCACATGACCGAACAAGGGTCTTGATGAAGCGATTCTGCGCGCTGACACGTCAAAACCCGTCGCGACCGATTTTGCCCGAGGCAACCAAATCGGCATTCTTGAATCAAATCCAGTCATGGCTAATTGCCACAACCGCTCAAGCCGTCACCCTGTTGCGGCAAGCCTAGCCAAGGACTCTCTCTTTTGCCGTTCGCCACCACCCGCGCCACCCTCAGCCGACAATGGGCACTGTTGCGTGTACTGCCCAACCGCTCGCCAGGCATCACCAGTGCCGATCTGGCCATGCGCTTGCGTGACCTGGGATTCGAGGTCAGCAAGCGTACGGTCGAACGGGACCTCAATGAGTTGTCGCTGATCTTCCCGCTGGAGCGCAACGACAGGAGCATTCCGTTTGGCTGGCATTGGGCGGCCAATGCCCATAGCGAGCAGCGCGGGCACTTGGCCCTGCAGGATTTTCTCCGCGCTGATGGGCTGGGCGCAGTGCATGGCGAAGGGATTGAGCTGCAGGCGTGGATCAGCGACGCCTTGGCCAAGCAGCTGCGTGAAGCGCCATTGAGCCCTGACATGCAACTGACTGCGCTGGAACATGGCCACCGGTTGCGCGCCAAGGTGGAGGATGGTTGGCCACTGCGCTCGTGGGTGCTTGCCCAGGGTGAGGCCCTGATGATCGAGCAACCTCACGCGTTGCGCGAGGAGATCATCTCGATCTTGAGCGAGGCAGCCGCACGCTACAGCAGGTAACCGTGGCGCCGATGCACGCGCTAACGCTGCATCCCCCAGCGGCGCACCGTCAGCCGCTCCAGGGTATTGAACACCAGCCCCTCGACCAGCAATCCGATCAGGATCACCACCGCAAGCCCGGCAAATACCTTGTCGGTATACAGCTCGTTGCGGTTCTGGAAGATGTACCAGCCCAAGCCACCCTTGCCACTGCTGGCGCCGAACACCAGTTCGGCGGCGATCAGAGTACGCCAGGCGAACGCCCAGCCGATCTTCAGCCCGGAGAGAATCGACGGCAACGCCGCTGGCACCAGAATGTGCAGAACCAGGCGCAGCCCTTTCAAGCCGTAGTTGCGCCCAGCCATGCGCAAGGTCTCCGACACGCCGAGAAATCCTGCATAGGTGTTGAGCGCCAACGCCCACAGCACCGAATGCACCAGCACGAAGATCAGGCTGTTATCGCCCAGCCCGAACCACAACAACGCCAGTGGCAGCAAAGCGATGGCCGGCAGTGGGTTGAACATCGAGGTCAGGGTGCCCAGCAAATCGCGGCCCAGTTGCGTCGATACCGCCAGACTGGTGAGGCCGAAGGCCAGGACGATGCCCAGTACATAGCCCTTGAGCAGGATCACCAGCGAGACGCCGACCTTGGCCGGCAACTCGCCGCTGATCAGGCCATCCCAGAGCGCCGCGGCGGTTTGCAGGAACGTCGGTAGCAGCAGATCGTTGTCCTGGTAGCGGGCGATCGCTTCCCACAAGACGGCGATGATCAGCAGGATCACCGCCTTGCGCAGCCAACCGTGCTGCCACAGACGTTGCCCCAGCGGCAGCGGGCGCTGCACAGGCACACTGAGCAAGGGCTGCAGCTGCACCTCGTATTCCTGGCGTACAGGTGGAGTGGTCATGACTGAAGCTCCTGTCAGTAGGCGATGCGGATATCGTTGAAGCCCAGCTCATCGACCTGTTCCGCGGCCAGGGCCTCGTCGAACAGCAAGCGATGGATGCGCCGTGCGCTGGCCTGAAAGTCGCTACCGCCCAAGCTGCCCAGGTCGTACTGGTGGCTGTGCACTTCGGCGCGCACCCGTCCTGGGTGCGGCGACAACAGCAGGATGCGATTACCGACCACCAGCGCCTCTTCGATGGAGTGGGTGACGAACAACAGGGTGAAACGCACCTCCTGCCACAGCTGCAGGAGCTCCTCCTGCATCTTGCGTCGGGTCAGGGCATCGAGGGCTGCGAATGGCTCGTCCATCAGCAGGATCTTGGGTTGGGTCGCCAGTGCCCGGGCGATGGCGACGCGGGCCTTCATGCCGCCCGACAACGTATGCGGATAGGCGTCGGCGAACGCCGCCAGGCCGACCTTGTCCAGGTAATCCAAGGCGCGCTCCTGGGCCTCGGCGCGCTTGAGCTGGCCGGACACCAGGAGCGGGAACATGACGTTCTCCTTGACCGTTTTCCATGGCGGCAGCTGGTCGAACTCCTGGAACACCACAATTCGATCAGGGCCAGGACCGTTGACCGGCTGGCCCTGCAGGAGGATCTGCCCCTCCTGCGGGCTGATGAAACCAGCCACGGCCTTGAGCAAGGTGGACTTGCCACAGCCCGAAGGGCCAAGCAGGACGAAGCGGTCAGCACGGTCGACTTCAAAGCTGACCTGGTGGGTAGCCCGCACCACGCGCTGCGCGGTACGGTACTCGAGGCTCAGGTTGTTCACCTGCAGCAGCGGCGGGGTTGCGACAGGGCTCAGGTTGCTGGCCGTGTGGCCTGGCAATGGGGCGGTCATGATCGGTCAGCTCCCCTGCAACGGGCGTTCATCCTGGAAGAAATAGTCCTTCCACGATTCTGGCTTGTGCTTGATCGCGCCTACCCGGTAAAGGAATTCGGCGAGCTTGTAGGTGTTCTTCGGCGTGACGGTGAATTCGTACTGCGGATTGTCGATCAACTCGATCAGCGCGTCGCGGTCGATCTTGGCCTTGGTCACACGGATGTAGGTGTCAGCCGCGGCGGCCTTGTCGTTTTGCGCAAAATCCGCCGCCTCGGCCAGGGCGTCGACGAACGCCTTGTAGGTCTTGGGGTTGTCCTTGCGGAACTTTTCGGTGGCGAACAGCAAGGTCGGCGAGTTCGGCCCCAGCAGGTCGTAGCTGTTGAGCACTACATGCACGGCTTTGTTGGCCAGCGCCTGGTCCTGGAACGGCGGGTTGGAGAAGTGGCCATTGAGCTCGGTACCGCCGGCCAGCAGCGCAGCGGTGGCATCCGGGTGCGGCACCGCGAGCGTGTACTTGTCGAGACGGTTGTATTGTTCGTCGCCCCACTGCTGCGCCGCGGCATATTGCAGGAAGCGCGATTGCACCGAGACACCCACCGCAGGCACCGCGATACGGTCCTTTTCGGAAAGATCGGCAACGGTCTTCACATTAGGGTTACTGCTGACCAGGTAGTAGGGGAAATTACCCAGCGATGCCACAGCCTTGACGTTTTGCCGGCCTTTGGTGCGGTCCCACACCGTCAGCAGCGGACCGACCCCGGCCCCGGCGACGTCGACCGAGCCGGACAGCAGCGCATCGTTGATTGCCGAACCACCGGAAAGCTGGGCCCAGTCGACGTCGATGTCGATCCCTTGCGCCTTGCCGTGCTTCTCGATCAGGTGCTGATCACGCACTACGTTGAGCAGCAGATAAACGATGCCGAACTGCTCGGCGATGCGAATTTTGCCCTCGGCCTGCGCCACGGCTGGGGCGGCCAGGCTGCCGATGACCAGGCTCGCGCCCAGGCCGATGGTGGCCGCCAGGCGGCTGATGGATCTGTGCATGAAAGTGTCCTCAGTCGTCAGAACGGGGCGTCGCCCTGGATGGTGGTGCGGAACAATTTGCGGCGAAGGTGTGCAGGGCAGCCGGCAGCGAGGTGAATCAACGAGCGGTTGTCCCAGAACACCAGATCGTGGGGCTGCCACTGATGGCGGTAGATGTTCTGTTCCAGCACGCTCAAGGCATGCAGCTGCTGCAGCACGTCACGGCTTTCATCGTCCGGCAGCCCGACGATGCGGGTGGTGAAGCCTTCGCTGACGAACAGCGCCTTACGGCCGCTTTCCGGATGGGTTCGCACCACCGGGTGGATGACTTCCTGGACCTGTGCCAACTGTTCAGCGGTCAGGGTCGGGCGCCAGTTGCCCTCGAACTTGGTCTCGGCGTAGCGCGCGGTGTAGGAATGAGCGGCACTGCGCCCGGCAACCACCTTGCGCAGCGCCTCGGGCACCGCGTCCCAGGCTTTGTGCATGTCGGCGAACAGCGTATCGCCGCCTTCGCTGGGCAATTCCTGGGCATGCAGCATCGAGCCCAGGCTCGGCAGCGCTTTATAGGAAAGGTCCGAATGCCAGAACTTGCCGGCATCGCCCAGGCCGATGTTCTGGCCGTTTTCGATGATGTTGGAGACGATGAGGATTTCCGGATGGCCTGCCAACAGGAACTGCTTGAGCACGTGGATCTGCAATTCGCCGAAGCGGCGGCTGAAGCTGATTTGCTGAGCCGGACTGATGCGCTGGTCGCGGAACACCAGCACATGGTGATCGAGGTGGGCGCGATGGATACGGGTGAAATCCTCGGCATTGACCGGCTTGGCCAGATCCAGGCCGATGATCTCGGCGCCTACGGCACCTGAGAACGGGCGGATTTCAAAAGCTTGCGGCTGGGCGCTGTCGATGGACGACAAGGCGTTCGAGGCGGCTGACATGTTTCACTCCCACGCAGTGCGCGACTTCAATGGCGCGCAACGATCAGAAACGCACGGGGTTTTCCCGTGTGGGTTCAAGTCGTGCGGCGCATCGATTGGTCGACGGGTACGCAATGGCAGAAACTATATCGGCATAACGAAAAGCTTTTAAATATCATTATTGAATAAGCATATGAGACCAGCGGTGAGCGGATTCCCGACGATCTGCCATGCGCAGGTCGCCTATTACTAATGGAATATCGCTATCATCTGTACGCTTTGTCCTACAAGGTTTTAAGAGCTTCGCTTTAAAAAATTGAGAAATAGCTCAATTTTTCGCCACTCTGGCCGAAAACCTCAGTAAGGCTGATCAATTAGTCAAATTTCCGGCGGAATTTCTGTATTTTTGTCCGCCAATCGGAAAAATAGCGCGCTAAACAAACAAATTATTGACACAGGCATTTTGATATCAGACTCTTGCCCCCGTTAACGGCCTGATCTGACCTTGCCGTTCAGATAGTCGTAGGCTGGATATCCGTATATGAGCAAAGCAGATGATATCGGGAACCTGTTCCTCCGTTTTGGAGCGAGCGCGGAAAGCTACAAAGAGATCAACTCCGAATTCGAGTTTCACGAGCCGCTAACGCCGGATGCGCCGCCGAGCCTCCCAGCCCCGGTGAAAGCCGCTGCGGTGCAGATCGTGGAGCTCAAGCGTGCGGCGCCCGTCAGCGAGCCGCTCCCGGAGAAGGTGCCGACCACGGTCATGACTCCACGTCAGGCAGGTGCAGCGTTGCCACCGCGCTCGTTGCGAGATCGCCTGGAGCAAATCGCCCATGAGCGACGCTCGCGGGCCCCGCTTGCGGCGCAGGTCGCCACGCTGTCCAACCCGGCCAGTTCGCCAGCCCGTCGCCCACAAGCTCACGTGATCGCCGTGGTCTCGGCCAAGGGCGGGGTCGGCAAGACGACCGTCGCCGCTGCGCTGAGCAAGTTGCTCAAGCACAAAGGCCGGGTAGTGGCGCTGGACCTCGATGCGCAGAACGCACTCGTAAGCCATTTCCATCTACCGCGCAGCACGCCCGGCCTCAACCAGGCCGTTTTGCACGGTCATGGCTGGAGCGATGCCTGCTCCCCGACCGAGGCCGGCGTGCAGTGCATCGCGTTTGGCCCTGCCAATGCCGGGGACCTGCGCAACCTCGAAGCATTGCTCAGCGAACAGCCCGATTGGTTGGCTCGCCAACTGGCCGACCTCAGGCTTGGCCGCGACGACGTGCTGGTGATCGACCTGCCTACCGGAACGTCGGCCTGGCTCAATCCGGTGCTGGCCATGGCTGATCAGGTGATCGCGTTGACCCAGGCTGATGCCGCTTCCTACCTGGTGCTGGACAAGCTGCAAGCGTGGCTGTCGCTGCTGCCAACGCAGGTGTGCGCCTATGTGGTCAACAAAGTCGATGCGCAACAACCGCTGAGCCTGGACATGAGCGAGCTGCTGCGCCAGCAACTGGGCAGCCAGTGGTTGGCCGAAATCCCCGCGGACCTGCAGCTCGACCAGGCCCTGGCCTTCGAGTACGAGCCGTTCGATCAGCCGACCGACAGCCCTGCCTGCCAGGCGCTACGGGCGATCGCCGAGCATCTGACACTTGAAATCGAGCACAGCCGTAAAGAATCTGCCGCCCAATGACCGCACATCAAACCCAAACGCCGGCACTGCCTGCGTCGAGAGTGGCGCGGGCGACTGCCTGGTTGTCCCGCCTGCCCAGCGCTGTGAAGTGCTTGGTAAAAGCCTGTGCAGTGCTCGCCGGGCTGATGGCGCTGGTGGCGGTCATCACCGCGCCGCTGGAGCTTGAGCGACAATTCGCGTTCGCCGGGCTGTGCTTCGTTTGCCTGCTGGTGTTACGCAAAGTGCCGGGGCGGCTGGCGGTGCTGATGATGATCACCTTGTCACTGCTGGCCACTCTGCGCTACGTGTACTGGCGCCTGACCGACACCCTGGGCTTCGACAACTGGCTGGACATGATTTTCGGCTACGGACTGGTGGCGGCGGAAACCTACGCGCTGATCGTCCTGGCGTTCGGTTACATGCAGACCGCTTGGCCGCTCAAGCGCAAGCCGAAGATCCTCACCATCGCTCCCGAGCAATGGCCAGTGGTCGACGTCTTCGTGCCCACATACAACGAAGACCTGAGCATCGTCAAACTCACCGTGCTGGCGGCCCAGGCCATGGATTGGCCCAGGGACAAACTGCGCGTGCACCTGCTCGATGACGGCCGCCGCGAAGCGTTTCGCGAGTTCGCCCGGCAGATCGGCGTCAACTACATCGTGCGCGACAACAATCGTCACGCCAAGGCCGGCAACCTCAACGAGGCGTTGAAGGTCACCGACGGCGAGTTCGTGGCGATCTTCGACGCCGACCACGTGCCGACCCGGTCTTTCCTGCAGGTGGCAATGGGTTGGTTCCTCAAGGACGCCAACCTCGCCTTGCTGCAGACCCCGCACTTCTTCTTCTCGCCCGACCCGTTCGAGAAGAACCTCGACACCTTCCGCTCGGTGCCTAACGAGGGCGAGCTGTTCTATGGCCTGGTGCAAGACGGCAACGACCTGTGGAACGCGACGTTCTTCTGCGGCTCGTGCGCGGTCATCCGGCGCACGCACCTGCTGGAAGTCGGTGGCGTTGCCGTAGAGACCGTGACCGAGGACGCCCACACGGCGCTCAAGCTCAACCGCAAGGGCTACAACACTGCCTACCTGGCCATCCCGCAAGCGGCGGGCCTGGCCACCGAAAGCCTGTCGCGGCATATCAGCCAGCGCATTCGCTGGGCACGCGGCATGGCGCAGATTTTCCGCACCGACAACCCGTTCTTCGGCAAAGGCCTGAGCTTCGGCCAACGGGTGTGCTACGTGAACGCCATGCTGCATTTCTTCTACGGTTTGCCGCGCCTGGTGTTCCTCACTGCACCGCTGGCCTACCTGATCTTCGGCGCGCAGATCTTCCATGCCTCGGCGCTGATGATCACGGCCTACGTGCTGCCGCATATTTTCCACGCCAGCTTGACCAACTCGCGCATCCAGGGCCGTTTCCGCCATTCGTTCTGGAACGAGGTGTACGAGTCGGTGCTGGCCTGGTACATCATGCGCCCGGTGCTGATGGCCTTGATCAACCCCAAGTTCGGCGGTTTCAACGTCACCGACAAGGGCGGGATCATCGACAAGGAATACTTCGACTGGAAGCTGGCGCGGCCGTACATCGTGCTGCTGACCCTCAACCTGATCGGCCTGGGGTGTGGTGTGTTCGGGCTGATCTGGGGCCAGCCCGGCGCCGAGGTGACCATCCTGATCAACCTGGCCTGGACCGTCTACAACATCATCATCACCAGTGCTGCCGTGGCGGTGGCCTCGGAAACCCGTCAAGTGCGCACCGAGCCGCGCGTGCGTGCCGAACTGCCGGTGAAGCTGACCACCAGCGATGGCCAGGTGATCGACTGCACCACCGTCGACTTCTCGCAAAGTGGCGTGGGCCTGCAACTGCCCGAGCCGGGCTTGGTGGACAAGGGCGCAAGCGTGCAAGTGACCCTGCTGCGCAACAACCAGACCTGCGTGTTGCCGGCCAATGTGGTGTTCGCCAAGGGCCGCACCGCAGGTGCGCGCTTCAAGCCGCTGACCCTGCGCCAGCAGAGCGACATGGTGCGCATGACCTTTTCGCGCGCCGACACCTGGGCCCAGGCCTGGGGCAGCAGCAAGCCCGATACCCCGCTCGGGGCCCTGCGCGATGTCAGTGCCATCGGCGTGCGCGGCATGCTCGACCTGGCCCGCGCCACCTTCGCCGCACTGCGTCACCGACGCTATGCGCGCCCGTCGACTCCTCCTCTGAATACTTCCCTGGACCCGCAATGAACGACCTGCGACACATCGACCGCCAGCCCCACCGGCTGCGCCGGCCACGTCTGCTGCTTGCCTGCTCACTGCTTTGCCTGGCAGGTCTTGGCACCACCGCGCTGGCTGAAGAAGCCGCCGACGATGCAACGCACGCCGCGCCGGCCCCGGTCCAGGACGGTTACCAGCTGAGCTTCAAGCAGTTGGGCAAGAACTACACCATGAGCCTGCGCGGCATCGAATCGACCGACACGGTGAACTTCGATGTGCGCGCCGATGAGGTAGTGACCGGGGCGCAGTTGGACCTGCAGTACACCTATTCGCCGGCCCTGCTCAGCGATCTTTCGCAGATCAACGTGCTGGTCAATGACGAGGTCGCCGCCAGCCTGCCGCTGCCCAAGGAAACCGCCGGTACGGTGCAGAAGCAGACGGTGCAGATCCCGCCGTATCTGCTGACCGAGTTCAACCGCGTCGGCGTGCAGCTGATCGGCCACTACACCATGCAGTGCGAAGACCCGCTGCATTCGAGCCTGTGGGCCAAAGTCAGCAATGACAGCCAGCTGAACGTGCAGGTCGCACCGGTCGCGTTGCCCAATGATCTGTCGATTCTGCCGCTGCCGTTGTTCGACCGTCGCGACCCGCGCGCGTTGACCCTGCCGTTCGTGTTCGCCGGCGCGCCGGACAACAGCGTGCTCGAGGCTGCTGGCGCGGTGTCGTCGTGGATGGGCGCATTGGCCAGCTACCGCGGCGCCACCTTCCCGGTGCAGCTGCAGCGCCTGCCGGCCAAAGGTAACGCCGTGGTGTTCATCGCCAGCGCCGAGCCGCAGCAGTGGCAGGGCCTGGACCTGGCGGCGGTACAAGGCCCCAGCCTGAGCTTGATGAACAACCCCAACGACCCTTACGGCAAGTTGTTGCTGGTGCGTGGCCGCGACGCGGCTGAACTCAAGCGCGCCGCAACTGCACTGGTGATCGGCAACCGCAGTTTCGCCGGCGCCAGTGTCACCATCGACAAGCTTGATGTGTTGCAGCCGCGCCAGCCGTACGATGCCCCGAACTGGCTGCCGTCCGACCGTCCGGTGCAACTGGGTGAGTTGATCGAGACCCGTCGCCTGAGTGTTTCGGGCTACAACCCTGGCGTCATCACCGTGCCGGTGCGCCTGCCGCCTGACCTGTTCAACTGGCGTGAACAAGGCGCCAAGCTGAACCTCAAGTACCGCTATACGCCGCAACCTACCGCTACCAATTCCTCGTTGCTGGTGAGCTTCAACGACAGTTTCATCCAGTCGATGAACCTGCCGTCGGTACAGGCCATGGGTGCCGGCGAAGCCCTGCTGGCGTCGTTGAAGCAGGATGACAGCCTGGCCCGCGAGGTGCGCCTGCGCCTGCCGCTGGACAGCGTGGCGCTGCAATCGCGCCTGCAGTTGCGCTTCATGTACGACTACATCAAGCAGGGCGAATGCCGCGACATCATCATCGACAACATGCGCGGCGCCATCGACCCGCAATCGACGCTCGACATCAGTGACTACAACCACTTCATGGCCATGCCCAACCTGGGGGTGTTCAAGGACAGCGGCTTCCCCTTCACCCGCCTGGCCGACCTGTCGCAGACCGCCGTGGTGCTGCCCGAACAGGCCGGACCTGCCGAGTGGAGCGCTTACCTGACGGTACTTGGTCGCTTTGGCGAGTCCACTGGCTACCCGGCCACCGCCGTCACCGTAGCCCAGGCTGCGCAGGTGCCGAACCTGGCTGACAAGGATCTGCTGCTGTTGGCCTCGGGCAACAACCAGCCGCTGCTCGACACCTGGGCTGACCGCCTGCCCGGGCGCAACGACGGCAGCAGTCAGTACCTGGAGTTCTCCGACCTGACCACGCGCCTGCGCGACTGGATCAGCCCGGACCCGGTCGCCAACCTGCGCAAGGCGCGAGGCGCCTTCACCTTCAGCGGCGAGGCGAACGCCTACGTGACCGGCTTCGAATCGCCGCTCAAAAGTGGCCGTAGCGTGGTGGTGCTGTCCAGCCCAACCCCGGCCCAGCTCGGCGAAGTCACCGACGCGCTGATTGGCGGTGAAGCCTATACCCAGGCGCTGCAAGGCAGCCTGGCGGTGATCAAGGGCAAGTCCGTGGAATCGCTGGTGGCCGAGCAAAGCTACTACGTCGGTAGCCTGGGGCCGTTCCGCTACCTGCAGTGGCTGCTCTCGCAGCATGTGTTCGGCATGCTGCTGCTGACGGTAGTGGGCGTCGCGCTGGTCAGCCTGACCGGCTACCTGTGGTTGCGCGCGCTCGCCCGGCGACGCCTCAACGAAGGGGCTTGAAGCCATGCGCATCCCGTCGATCGGCGCGCGCGCGCGCCGGCTTGCCAGCGCCCTGACCTGCCTGCTCCTGCCTGGCCTGGCGGCAGCACAGGATCAGCACTGCACGGCCGACACCTGGCCGTTGTGGCAGACCTTCCGCACGCACTTCGTGCAGCCTGATGGCCGTGTGCTGGACGCCAGCACCCCGCAGCAACACAGCTCGTCCGAGGGGCAGTCATACGCCATGTTCTTTGCCCTGGTCGGCAACGACCGGGCAAGCTTCGACAAGCTCTGGCGCTGGGCCCGCGACAACCTGGCGGGGGGTGATATCGCTGCCAACCTGCCAGGCTGGTGGTGGGGCCTGGACGACAAGGGCACCTGGCGCCTGCTCGATCGCAACTCGGCCTCCGATGCCGACCTGTGGTTTGCCTACGCGCTATTCGAAGCTGCACGCCTGTGGCAGGACCCGCACTACGCTGCCGATGCACGCGCGTTGCTGGCCAACGTGGCCAAGCGTGAGGTCGCCGAGCTGCCGGGCCTGGGCACGATGCTGTTGCCTGGCTTCGACAGCTTCGCCAAGCCCGATCATTACTGGCAACTGAACCCCAGCTACCTGCCGATCCCCGTGCTGCGCAGGTTGCAACAGCTCGATCCGCAGGGGCCATGGCAGGCCATTGCGCGCAATACCGGCAGCTTGATCAAGGCCAGCAACGCCAACGGTTTCGTGGCCGACTGGGTCGGTTACCGCGGCACCAGCCCGAACAGCGGCATGTTCGTCATCGATCAGGGCAAGGGCGAGATCGGCAGCTACGATGCCATCCGCACCTACCTGTGGGCAGGCCTCACCCCGGCCACCGACCCACAGGCCAAGGCCCTGCTCGACAGCCTGCAGGGCATGAGCCGCGCAGTCGCCAGCCAAGGCACACCGCCGGAAAAAGTCGACATGCGCAGTGGCGCCTTGCACGGCACCGGGCCGTTCGGTTTTTCCGCTGCCCTGCTGCCGTATTTCAAGGCGCTGGAACAGCCCTATCTGCTCGACCAGCAGCAGGCGCGGGTCGAGCAGCTGATGGCCGCCAGCCTCACCGCCGAGGCGCTGAAGCAGCGCCAACCCCCGTATTACGATTTCGTGCTCAGCCTCTTCGCCCTTGGCCATCTCGACCGGCACTACCAGTTCCTCGCTGACGGCAAGCTGCAACCTTCCTGGGAGTCCACATGTCCGCCCGCCGCAACACGCTAGCCTTGGGGGTCCTGGTGGCCCTGATCCACACCACTGGCTACGCCGAACTCAGCCCCAACGGCAAGGTTCTGCTCGAGCAGGGCCAGTACTGGCAGGCGCGCAAGGACAAGGCGCGCGCGACCGAAGCCTGGCGCAAACTGCTGCTGATCGACCCGCAGCAGGCCGACGCGTTGTATGGCCTGGGTGTGCTGGAACTCGACGGCAAGCGCCCGCAGGGCGCACGGCGCTACCTCGAGCAGCTGCGCGCCGCCCATCCCGAGGCGCGTCAAACGCTGCTGCTGGAGCAGGAAATCGCCCTGCACGAGGCGGGGAACGAGGAGCAGTTGGACGAGGCCCGGCAGCTGGCCATCTCGGGCGAACTGGACCAGGCCGTGGCGGCCTATCGCAAGCTCTTCGCAGGCCATACGCCGCAGGGCGAGCTGGGCCTGGAGTTCTATAGCTACCTGGGCTACACCGCCAGCGGTTGGCAGGAGGCGCGTCAGGGGCTCGAGCGTTTGGCAGCGCTGTCGCCGGACGACATGAAGATCAAGCTCAACCTGGCCAAGCTGCTGCTGCGCAACGAAACCACCCGAATCGAAGGCATCCGCCGCCTGGCGTCCTACGCGGGCGATCCGGTGATCGGCGGCGAGTCGATCGAGGCCTGGCGTCAGGGCCTGACCTGGCTGGGCGCGCCACGGGCAAGCGAGATGGCACTGTTCGAAGCGTACCTGAAGGCCTACCCGGACGATCAGGAGATCCGCCAGCAACTGAGCGCCGGCGCCCGTGCCGCGCAGCCTGCCGGTAACGCGCAGAACGCTCACCTGGCACGCGCTTTCAAGGCCCTGGACGCCAACGAGCTGGTCAATGCCGAGCAGGCGTTCCAGGCGCGCCTGCGTGAGCAAGCGCAGGATGCCGACGCCCTCGGCGGGCTGGGCGTGGTGCGGCAACGCCAAGGCCGCCTGGCCGACGCCGACGCCCTGTTCAAGCAGGCCCTCAGCCGTGGCAGCAACAGCCGCTGGCAAAGCGCGCTGCAAAGCAACCGCTACTGGGTACTGCTGGAACAGGCGCGCCAGGCCAGCGACAACGGCGACCCCCAGTCCGCCCGCGAGCAGCTGCAACGGGCGATCGCCCTGAACCCGCGGGAGATCCAAGGCCACATCAGCCTGGGCGACCTGCACGCCAGCCAAGGCCAGCTCGAGGCGGCGCAGGCCTCCTACCGCCAGGCATTGAAGCTCGACGCCAGCAACCCCAACGCATTGCGCGGTCTGGCCACGGTCCTGGCGCAAAGTGGTGAACTGGCACAGAGTCAACGTCTGCTGGATGGTTTGAGTGATGCCCAGCGTCAGCGCCTGGGCGACCTGCGCAGCCTGAAAGCGGCCATTGCCATGGGCAAGGCCAAGGACGCCGAACGCAACGGCGACCTTGCCGGCGCTCGCAAAGCGCTGCAAGAGGCAGTGCTCAACGATCCAGCGAATGTCTGGGCACGGTACGACCTGGCGCAGTTGCAGGTCAAAGCCGGCGACCCGCAGCAGGCCAGGCAGGAAATCGACACGCTGCTGCGCAACAACCCCGGCCAGGCCGAAGCACAGTACGCCGGCGCATTGTTCGCCAGCCGGCTGGGCGAATGGTCGACCGCCCAGGCCCGCATGCAGCAGATTCCTGCGGCGCAGCGCAGCCGTGCCATGCAGGCGCTGGCGGAGGAAATCGACCTGCAAACGCTGGTGCAACAAGCCCAGTCCTTGGCCGGCCAAGGCCAGCGCCAGCAAGCCACGCGCCTGCTCCAGCGCGCCGAATCAACCGCCGCTGACAACCCCACGGCGCTGTCGGCGTTGGCCTCGGCCTACATCGATATCGGCCAGACCGAACGAGCGCTGACGTTGCTGCGCAGCGCCATTGCCAAGAGCCCGGCGCCGACGCCAGGCTTGCGCATGGCGTATGCCGGCGCCTTGCTTGAAGCCGGCAAGGATCAAGAGGTCAGCACCTTGCTGCGAGAATTGCGCGGTGAGCCCCTCCAGGGCACCGAGCAGCGCCAGTATGACGACGTGCTGTTCCAGTACACCGTGCGGCAAGCCGACCTGCTGCGCGAGAAAGGCGACCTGGTAGCGGCTTACGACACCCTTGCGCCTGCCCTGGCTCAGCGCCCGGACGATGCCCAGGCGGTGTCGTCGCTGGCGCGCATGTACCTGGACAACCGCAACCCACAGAAAGCTGTCGAGCTGTTCACGCCGCTGTTGCGCCAGCAACCGGCCAACGCCGACGTGCAGATGGGCGCTGCCCAGGCCTTGCTGGCCAACGGCGAGGCCGACAAAGCCGAGCAGGCGGTTAGCAAGGCGCTGCAACTGGCGCCGCAAAACCCACAGATCCTGACCAGCGCCGCCGGCTACTACCGGGGCCGTGGCAAGCTGGCCAAAGCCGAACAGCTGTACGCCCAGGCCTTGGCCCTGCAGGCTCCGCCAGAGAAGGCGCTGCTCAACCCCTTCGGCCAGGCGGTCGCGGCCAACCCCTTCGTCGGCCAGCCCGGCCAGCGTCAGCGCTCACGCCTGAACGACGCCGCCTTCAGCGAGATCCCCGAGCCCGCGGCCGCCCAGGCGAAGACGCGCCAGCAAGCGGCCTTCGATGCGCCGGAGCTGGTCGCCAGCCGCAGTGTCGAAGCCTCGTCGCGCGGGCACGCGACGGCCTGGGAGTCGCCGGACCCGCGCCCAGCGCCCGAAGCCGAGGCCGATCCGCGCACCGCCATCGAGCAGCAACTGGCCCAGGTCCGCGAGAGCCGCAGTCCGCAGGTCAAGCAAGGGGTCACGTTCCGTGGCAACGACAGCGAAGCGGGGATGGGCAAGATCACCGACGTTGAGGCGCCGCTGGAAATCAGCATGCCGTGGCACGATGACCGTGTCGCGCTGCGCATCACCCCGGTTTCGCTCAATGCTGGCGGGGTCGGCAGCGACCTGTCCGCTGGCTCGCGCTTCGGTGGCATGAACCCCGCCCAGGCAGATGCCCTGCTGGCCCTGCCTACTGTCGAGCAGCGTGGAGCTGCCGCCTATGCGTTCTTCGCTGACAGCACGGGCTCGCAAAAAGACCAGGGCGTCGGTGTGGCAGTGGCCTACGAGCGACCGTCGCTGGGCCTGAAGACCGACATCGGCACCAGCCCCATGGGCTTTCGCTACAGCACCGTGGTCGGTGGCATCAGCCTGGACCGGCCATTTGCCGAAGGCAGCGACTGGCGCTACAACATCAATCTCTCGCGCCGCTCAGTCACCGACAGCGTCGCTTCCTGGGCCGGCGTTCGCGATGCCCGCAGCGGCCTGCAATGGGGTGGCGTGACCGCCACTGGCGGGCGCCTGCAGGTGGGCTATGACGACCAATCGTTCGGCAGCTACGCCTACGGCGCCTGGCACAGCCTGGACGGCCACCACGTCGAGTCCAACACCCGGGCGGAACTGGGCAGCGGCATCTACTGGTACCTGGTCAACGACCTCGATGAGCGCATGACCGTGGGCCTGGCGGCGTCCGGCACCCGCTACGACAAGAACCAAAGCTTCTTCAGCTACGGCCATGGCGGCTACTTCAGCCCGCAGAACTTCTTCTCGCTCGGCGTGCCGGTGAGCTGGGCCAAGCGCGGGCCGCGCTGGAGTTATCAGGTCCAGGGCGCCGTCGGCCTGCAGCACATCGAGCAGGACGGCGCACCTTACTTGCGCGATGCCGCCCTGCAAGGCGCGCTGGAACAGGTCGCCCGCGACTACGCCGCCAATGGGCGGTCGCTGAGTACCCAATACAGCTCGCAGAACAAATCCGGCGTGGGCTACTCGCTCAACGCCAGCGGTGAATACCGCCTCGGCGATGGCTTCTTCTTCGGCGCCAGCCTGGGTGTGGATAACGCCCGCGATTACCAGCAATGGAGTGGCGGCCTGTACCTGCGTTACCTGTTCGACGATGCCGGTGGCGCGATGGCGTTGCCTGTCAGCCCGTACCGTTCCCCTTATTCGAATTAAGCCCCAGGAGTTTCTTTCATGGCATCTTCACTTCTCGCAGGCCTGACCATTCTGATGATCGGCGACAGTCACCTGGCCACGCCGGATTACCTGATCAAGAGCCTGCACGACAACTTCGAGCAACAAGGCGCCCAGGTGCACTCGCTGGGAATCTGCGGGGCCAATGCCGGCGACTGGCTCAAGGTCACCCCTGGCACCTGTGGCGGCGCCGAGCGCCGCGGCACCGACAAAGCGCTGGTGTTGGGCAGCAAGGCCGCGACCCAGCCGGTCGCCGAACTGATCAAGGCCGACAAAGCCGACCTGGTGGTAGTGGTGATGGGCGATACCATGGCCAGCTACACCAAGCCGGCATTCCCCAAGGCCTGGCTGTGGCAGCAAACCAAGGATTTCACCAGCGCGATCAAGAGCACCGGCGCCAAGTGCGTGTGGGTCGGTCCCAACTGGGGCAGTGAAGGCGGCAAGTACGGCAAGACCTATGCCCGCGTGAAACTGACGTCGGACTTCCTGGCCGCCAACGTCGCCCCTTGTGATTACGTCGACTCGCTGACCTTCTCCAAGCAGGGCCAATGGGCCACTGTCGATGGCCAACACCTCACCGCCCCTGGCTACCAGGCCTGGAGCAAGGCGATCGCTGAGGCGGTGCTGCAAACGCCAGCCGTCAAAGGGGGCAAGTGATGGGTCGCGCCCTGCTGCTGTCGATTGCTTGCGCAGTATGCGCAGGCACAGCCCACGCTGACATCGCCCTGTACCCCACAGGGCCGAGCGAAGACTCGGCGTTCCTGCGCTTCGTCAATGCCACGCCCGCTGCGCTGCAACTGGTAGCCGCCGGCTCCAGTGCCAGCCTTGAGCTCAAGGCCGCCAATAGCGTGTCGGCCTACCTGCCGGTGCCGGCGGGCAAGGCCATCAAGGGGACCTTGAAACAGGCCGGCGCCAGCGCCGAAGTGGCGCTGAGCATCGCGCCTGGCGAGTTCGCCAGCGTGGTGGCCCTGCCTGAGGGCAAGGGCTTGCGCCAGGTCGTGCTGCGTGAGCAACCTGACGACTTCAATGGCCTCAAGGCTTCGCTGGCCTTCGCCAGTATCGATCCGCGCTGCGCCAATGCCAGCCTGCGCCCCGCCGGGCGTACAGCCGACCTGTTCAAGGAGGCTGGGACCACGGTGCAGCGCCGTTCGATCAACCCGGTGAAGCTGTCGGTGCAACTGGTCTGTGCCAATGCCAATGTCGGCACGCCGGTGGGCCTGGGCGAGTTGCAGGCGGGCGAGCGCTACAGCGTGCTGGTGGTACCTGGTGCCAATGGTCCGCAGCTGTTGACGACCACCGACACGCTGGCTCACTGACAGGACGCCTGGCCGATCATGGTTTTCGCTTCGCTCGAGTTCCTCACGCTGTTCCTGCCGCTGTTCATGCTGGTGTATGCGCTGAGCCGACCCGCCTGGCGCAATGGCGTGCTGCTGATCGGCAGCTGGCTGTTCTACGGCTGGTTGAGCCCGCTGTTTCTGTTGCTGCACATGCTGCTGACAGCGATCGCCTGGGCCGGTGGGCTGGCCGTGGACCACAGCCGCGAGGATGGTCGCGGCCGGGTGCGGCTGCTGATCGCGTTGATCGTGTTCAACACCTTGGTACTGTGCTGGTACAAGTACGCCAATATCCTGGCCGCCACGGTAAACGCACTGATCACCCACTACGGTGCGCTGCCGATGGAGTGGCAACGGGTCGCGCTGCCGGCAGGCTTGTCGTTCATCGTGTTGCAGGCGATTTCCTACCTGGTGGACGTGCACCGCCATACGGTGCCGGTGGAGCGCAGCTTCCTCAACTTCGCCACCTACCTGTCGATGTTCGGGCACTCCATCGCCGGCCCGATCATCCGCTATGACTGGGTACGCCTGGAACTTCAGCAGCGCCAGTTCGACTGGAGCCTGTTCTGCCTGGGTGCGCGACGCTTCATGATCGGCATGAGCATGAAAGTACTGATCGCCGATACCCTGTCGCCGCTGGTAGACGTGGCGTTTCATGTGCCCGAGCCATCGTTCATGGATGCCTGGGTCGGTTGCCTCGCCTACTCGCTGCAGCTGTTCTTCGACTTTGCCGGCTACAGCGCCATGGCCATCGGTTTGGGGCTGATGCTGGGCTTTCACTTTCCGGAGAACTTCAACCGGCCTTACCTCGCCAGCAGCATCCAGGACTTCTGGCGGCGCTGGCACCTGTCGTTGTCCAGCTGGCTGCGCGACTACCTGTACATCGGCTTGGGCGGTAACCGTTTCGGCACCTGGAACACCTACCGCAACCTGTTCCTGACCATGGCTATCGCCGGCCTCTGGCACGGTGGCGACAGCTGGAACTACCTGCTCTGGGGCGCAGCCCATGGCGTGGCGCTGTGTGTCGACCGGGCCTGGAGCCGCTCCAGCCTGCCAGCGGTACCGAAGGTGCTGTCCCACAGCCTGACGTTATTGTTCGTGTGCCTGGCGTGGACGCTGTTCCGTGCCCCGGACTTCGCCACTGCGTTGGACCTGTACGCCGGCCAGTTCGGCCTGCATGCCTTCGCCCTGGGCGAGGCCCTGGCGGCAACCCTGCGCCCGGTGCACGGCCTGGCGGCAGCGCTCGGTGTGTTCTGCGTGATCGCGCCGCTGTGGCAGGCGCGCATCGAGCAACGTTTCAGTCACAGCGCGCTGTATGCCGCTGGGGCTGCCCTGTGGCCCGTGGCCGGGTTCCTGTTGGCATTCAGCTTGATTGCCAGCCGTGATGCCGTGCCCTTTCTGTACTTCCAGTTCTGATGACCACCACGACCCCAACTCCGAGCACCGGGCCAACGCCCCCAAGCGCCACCGCCCTGCGCAGCAGCACGCTGGCTGGCGCCGTATTGGCAGCCTTGCTCGGCGCAGGGCTGCTGTCGTGCGGCTGGCTGATGGCCCAAGGGTCTTTCCAGTGGCTGCCCGGCAAGCTTGCGTCGAACGAGGACATTTTGCACGGTGAGCTCACCCACCGCGTGGCCAAGGAGCTGGCCAAGGCGCCGCTGCCTGAACACGCCGCGCAGCTTGAGCGTGGCGGCAGCTGGCTGCTGCTCGGTGACACCGGTCCACGGGTACGCCAAGGCTGCGACGGCTGGCTGTTTCTCAGTGACGAACTGACGATCAACCGCAACGCTGCCGAAAACGCTGCGGCCAAGGCCGGTCAGGTGATTGCCCTGCGTGACGCCTTGCAGGCACGCGGGATCGCCCTGCTGGTGAGCGTGGTCCCCGACAAGAGCCGCATCGCGGCCAGCGCGCTGTGCGGCCTGCCGCGCCCGGCGAGCCTCGCGCAGCGCGCCCAGCACTGGGCTGACAGCCTGACCATGGCCGGGGTGCAGGTACTGAACCTGACAGAAGCCCTGCAGCCTCTGGGCGCGCCTGCCTACTTGCGGCTTGACACGCACTGGAGCGAAGTGGGCACTCAGGCAGCCGCGCAGGCGATTGCGGCACGCGTCAAAGCCATGGGTATCGAACCTGCGCCGAACCGTGGGTTCGACGTGAGCAAGCAGGCACTGGCACCGCGAGCAGGGGACTTGGTCCGCCTGGCCGGCCTGGACTGGCTGGAGGCAAGGCTCCAGCCGGCAGCCGAGCGGGTGCAAGCTTCGGTCATCAAGGAACAGGCGCAAGCGGTGGATAGCCTCGACGACCTGTTCGGCGACGATAACCTGCCCAACGTGGCACTCATCGGCACCTCGTTCTCGCGCAACTCCAACTTCGTCGGTTTTCTGCAACAGGCCTTGGCTGCGCCTGTGGGCAACTTCGCCAAGGACGGCGGCGAGTTCTACGGCGCTGCGCGGGCCTATTTCAGCAGCGCCGCCTTTACCCAGACGCCACCGAAGCTGGTGATCTGGGAAATCCCCGAGCGCGATCTGCAGACTTCGCCCGGCCCGGCCATCATCGTCAAGCCGTGAGCGTTCTCAGCGCTCGCGCAGTGCCTCGTCCTGGGCCTTGATGATCGGCTTGAGCAGGTAGCTCATGATGGTCTTCTTGCCGGTCTTGATATCCACCGTAGCGACCATCCCGGGAATGATCAGCAGCGGCTTGTCGTCGCTGCCCAGGTGGCTCTTGTCGGTGCGCAGGCGGATCGGATAGTACGTGGTCTTCTTGTCTTCGTCGGTGATGGTATCGGCACCGATCTGCTCGAGCTTGGCTTCCAGGCCACCGTAAATGGTGTAGTCGTAGGCGGTGAACTTGACCATGGCCTCCTGGCCAGGGTGCAGGAAGGCGATGTCCTTGGGCAGGATCTTGGCCTCGATCACCAGGCTGTCGTCCAGCGGGACGATTTCAATGATGTCGCTGCCAGGCTGGATCACCCCACCAATGGTGTTGACCAGCAACTGCTTGACGATACCGCGCACCGGCGAGGTGACCAGGGTACGGTTGACCCGATCGTCCAGGGCCTTGCTGGTGGCGGTGGCCTTGCTCAGCTCGGTACGCGCCTCGTTGAGTTGGGTCAGCGCATCGCTGCGGAACTTGCCGCGGGTCTCCTCGATCTTGCTTTCGACCTCCTTGATGGCAGCCTCGGCGCGGGGAATGGCCAAGGAGGTCGCATCCAGCTCGCCGCGCAGCTCGACCTCCGATCGGCGCAACCGCAGGATCTCGACCTGGGACACGGCACCCCTGGCCACCAGCGGCTCGGACATGCCGATCTCCTGGCGCAACAGCTGCAAGCTGTTGGCGTACTGGGCGCGCTTGGAGGTGAACTCACGCAGCTCCTGCTGCTTTTGCACCAGCTGCTGCTGCAAGCCACCGAGCTCGTCTTGCAGCTGCTGGCGGCGGCTCTGGTACAGCGACTCTTCATTGGCAGCTTGGTTGGGCGCGGCCTGGCGCAGGTTGTCTTCGATCTGCAGTGGCGTGCCCTCGACCTCAGCGCTCAAACGTTCGACGCGCAAAGCCATGGCCACGCGGTCGGCCTCGGTTTCACCCTTGTTGGAGGCGAAACGGGTTTCGTCCAGGCGCAGCAGCGGTTCGCCGACTTCCACCACCTCGCCCTCCTTGGCGAATATCTCGGCGACGATGCCACCTTCGAGGTTCTGCACCTTCTGCACCTTGGACGACGGGATGGCCTTGCCTTCGCCGCGCGTCACTTCATCGATGGGCGCAAAGCTGGCCCAGACGATCAGGAACACGAAGAACGCGATGACGCCCCAGATGGTCAAGCGCACGACCCGTGGCGCGTCTTCGATCAGCGCCTTGTTGACCTCGGGCAGCGGCTGGCCATGCAGGGATTCCGAACCCTTGAAATAGCGGCGCAGCTGATCCTTGAAATGACCGATATCGAGCTTATGCAACACTGATCTGCCCCTTCTTCAGCGCATCCATGACAGAGGCTTTCGGCCCATCGGCCACCACTTGGCCGCGGTCGATGACGATCAAGCGGTCCACCAGCGACAGCAACGAGGCACGGTGGGTAACCAGCAACACGGTCTTGCTCTCGATCACCGCCTGCAGGCGCTGCTTGAGGCGCTCCTCGCCGGTGTTGTCCATCGCTGCCGTGGGTTCGTCGAGCAGCAGGATCTGCGGGTTGAGCAACAACGCCCGACCCAGGGCGACGTTCTGGCGCTGACCGCCCGACAGGTTCTGCCCACGCTCGCCGACCTGCAGTTCGTAACCGTCCGGGTGCAAGCGGGCGAATTCGTGCACACCGGAGAGCTCGGCAGCTTGCAGGATCATTTCATCCTCGATGTAGCGGGCGCCGCTGACCAGGTTGTCGCGCAAGGTGCCGGCCAGCAACTGGATGTCCTGTGGCACGTAGCCGATGTTGTGGCGCAGTTCGCTGACGTCGATCTGCCGAATGTCCACGCCGTCGACCAGCAGCGAGCCGTTGTCCGCCTCGTACAGGCCCACCAACAGCTTGGCCAGGGAGCTCTTGCCCGAGCCGCTGCGGCCGATGATGCCGACCTTTTCACCCGGGCGGATGCTCAGGCTGATGTTCTTCAGGGCCTGGTTCTGCTGGTTGGGATAGGTGAAATCGACCCCGCGAAATTCGATCGCGCCTTGCAGCACCTGGCGGCTCAGCGGGCGCTCCTCGAAGTTGCGCTCCTGCGGCAGCTCCATCATCTGGTCAGTGGCTGTCATGGTTACCTTGGCCTGCTGGTAACGCGCGAGCAGGCCGTTGAGCTGGCCAAGCGGGCCGAGCGCGCGGCCGCTGAGCATGTAGCAGGCGACCAGGCCCCCCATGCTCAAACTGCCATCGATGATCAGGTAGACACCTACGCAGATCATCGCCACGCCCGCGAGCTGCTGGATCAGCAAGGTGATGTTCATGGCCAGACCCGACAGCACTTTGACCCGCAGCTCAAGGCGGCTGAGGGTGCCGAGGGTTTGTTCCCAGCGGTACTGGCGCTCGCTCTCGGCATTGTTGACCTTGACTGCATCCAGACCGGCAAGGGTCTCAATCAGGCTGGACTGGCGTTCGGTGGCCAGCGCCATGGTTCTTTCCATGGTCGACATCAAGGGCTTCTGCAAGGCATAGCCGATGCCCAGCGCCAAGGGGAAGGCCAGGATGGGAATCCATACCAGGTGCCCGCCAATGATGGCGATGACCATGAGGATGATCAGCGTAAAAGGCAAGTCGATCAGGCTGGTGAGCGTCAGCGAGGCGAGAAAATCGCGCAGCCCCTGGAATTCATGGATGTTCTGCGCGTAACTGCCTACCCGCGCCGGGCGGTACTTCATGGCCATGCCGACGATGCGCTCGAACAAAGTGGCCGAGATGATAAGGTCGGCCTTCTTCCCGGCCAGGTCCAGGCACAGGCTGCGCAGGCCTTTGAGAATCAGGTCGAAGAGGTAGGCACCGGTAATGCCCACTGCCAGCACCCAGAGGGTCGAGGTCGCCTGGTTGGGGACCACGCGGTCGTAGACGTTCATGACGAACAACGGCGCGGCCAGGGCTATCAGGTTGATGACCAGGCTGGCTGCAATGGCATCGATGTACAGCCATTTGCTGCGCAGCAGGGTGTCGCGGAACCAGGAGCGCGAGCGTGGGATGAGGTTACCGTGGTTGACGTCGTACTTGTGCTGGGGCTGTGCGAAGAAGACGCGGCCGCTGTAGTCGCTGATGAGCGCCTCGCGGGTCACCAGTACTTCGCCGCCGTCGCTTTCGCTCAGCAGCAGGCGCGCCGTTTCGGGATTCTCCCAGCCCAACAGCACTGCCGCGCGACCTTCTTTGAGCAGCAGGATGGCCGGCATGGCGATGGTCGGAATCTGCTCCAGCTTGCGTTGCAACAGACGCCCTTGCAGGCCGGCACGAGCGGCGGCACGGGGTAGCAATTCGGGGCTCAGGCGCTGCGCAGGCAAGGGCAATCCGGTGGTCAGCATGACTCGGCTGGCAGGCCGTTGATGCAGGACACAGAGGGTCAGCAGGCAATCCAGCAAGGGATCGTCGTGCTGGCTGCGCGGGTCATGACTGAGTTGAACTCGACGGACTTCGGATTCCACGTGGCACTCTCTTCCTTGCAGTAGTTGGGGCATAACCCCCATCAACATTGGCCCGGTGTTGTTTGCAGCAGACGGTGGCAGCGCGCAAAGGTTCGTGTGCATGTCGTGAATGGTGTAATGCAGCCAGAGCGCTATAACTAAAGACTAACCTCAGATACAGCGGGCGCAAGTGCAAAACTTCGCAAAAAAAACCCAAGCGGGGTGCGATTTACTGCTCAAGCCCAGGTATTCCGGGCCTCTGCGCCGTGACAGAACAAGCCTGCAACTCGCGTCACCATGCAACTAATACGAAAGTAAGTATTGGTTTTTTCCATTTAAACGGTATGACTTAGTTTGGCAGTCTTCTGCACCAGCTTACTGCGAGTCAATATAGCGGCGCTTTTAATGGTTCGCGATCTGGATCAACGTAAGTTTGACGCCTGCCGAGTGAACGCCCCTGAAATATTAGGCACGCGCACCCTCGACATGTACCGGTAGAGTTATCTGGAGAGCCCCATGAGCACGGTTGTTGCCATCGTCAAAAGCATTGTTGGCCAGGTTATCGCGGTATCCCCAGAAGGCATTCGCCGTGTACTCATCGAGGGTGATCGCCTGTATGCAGGCGAGCAGGTACTCACCGGCGTGGGCGGCGCCGTTACCTTGCAGTTGGCCGATGGCCGTTACCTGGACCTTGGCCGTGACAGCCAGTGGAGCGCAGCCCTGCCCGACCGTGGCACCGATATGGCCCTGGCCACGGCGCAAGCCGCACCGTCGGTCGAGCAGCTGCAGCAGGCGATCCAGGCGGGTGCCGACCCGACCACTGCGCTGGAGGCCACGGCCGCTGGCCCGACCAACGCCAACGGCGGCGGCGCGCTGGGCGGTGGGCATAGCTTCGTCATGCTCGAGGAAACGGCGGGCCGCGTCGACCCGACCGTCGGCTACCCAACCGGGCCGCTGAATTTCAGCGAAGGCCTGCGCCTGGAACAATTCGCCGGTCTTGCCCCCACTGCAACCGAGGCGGCGAGTACAGGCACGGCCGTGACGTTGAGCGCCACACCCTCGATCAGCGAAGGCGGCGGCCTCATCACCTATGTGGCCAGCGTCGGCCAGGCGCCGCTCAGCGCGTTGACCGTGACGTTGTCCAATGGCGCGGTAATCACCATCGCTCCAGGCCAGACCAGTGGTTCGGTGAAGGTTGCCGTGCCGGCAAACGACACGGTTTACATCGACGACCGTGTACTGTCGGTCACCATCACCGAAACACGCGGCGGCGGTATCGGCGTGAGCATCGACGCTACCCCGGCCACTACCCGCGTGGTCGATACGCTCGACACCACCACCGCCACGCTTAGCGCCAGCCCCGCCGTAGCCGAGGGCGGAGCCATCGTCTACACCGTAACCCTCAGCCATGCGGCACAGACAGCCGTGGTCGTCGGCCTGTCCAACGGGCAGGTCGTCACCATCGCTGCGGGTCAAAGCAGCGCCAGTGTGGCCTTGCAGGTGGCGAACGATGCGTACCAAAGCGCCACTACGGTCAGTGCCAGCATCACATCGGTAACCGGCGGCAACTTCGAGCTGCTGGTAGCCGACCCGGCGCCGGCCCTGACCGTGATCAACGACACGCTCGACAGCAGCACAGTGACCCTGACGGCGACACCGTCGGTGAGCGAAGGCGGCAGCATCGTCTATACCGCCAGCCTCTCGGCGCCCGCTACCGGCTCACCGGTGCTGATCACCCTCGCGAATGGACAGGTCATCACCGTGCCCGTGGGCCAGAGCGTTGGCACGGTCAGCGTGTCGGTGGCCAACGACGCCTATCAGGGGCCAGGGCAGATCAGCACCAGCATCAGCGCGGTCAGCGGGGGCAGCTTCGAGAACCTGACCGCCGACCCGACCCCGGTCAGCACCCAGATCAGCGAAGTCCTAGACACCACGATCGTCTCGCTGAGCGCCACCCCGCGCGTGGCCGAGGGCGGCCAGATTGTCTATACCGCGACGCTCAGCAACCCGGCGCAGACGGCTGTGAACGTGACCTTGAGCAATGGCCAGGTCATCACCATCGCAGCCAACCAGACCTCTGGCAGCGTCAGCGTGCCGGCTCCGGACAATGACCCCTACAGCGGCGAAGGGTTGGTCAGCGCGCGCATCACCACTGCCAGCGGAGGCAGCTTCGAGAACCTGGCGATCAGCAGCGCGCCTGCACTGACCACCATCACCGATACCCTCGACACCACCACGGTCACGCTCAGCGCCACGCCTGCAGTCGTCGAGGGCGGCAGCATCGTCTACACCGCCAGCGTCAATGCACCGGTGACGGGTAGCCCGGTCGTCGTGGCCCTGGCAAACGGCCAGCAGATCACGATTGCGGTTGGGCAAAGCTTCGCTACGGTGACCGACGCGGTCAGCGACGATGTCTATCAGGGCCATGCCCCTGTGACCAATAGCATCCTCGGCGTAAGCGGTGGCAACTTCGAAAGCCTGGTGGCCAGCACCGCACCGGTCAGCACTGTTGTCACCGATGTTCAGAGCGTCACCACGGTCAGCTTGACGGCCACGCCATCGGTAGCTGAAGGCGGCACGATCGTCTACACCGCCAGCGTCAATGCTCCCGTGACTGGCGCACCGGTCGTGGTGACCTTGGCTAATGGTCAGGTCATCACCATTGCCGTGGGGCAAAGCGCCGGCACCGCTACCGCAGCGGTCAGTAACGACGCTTACCAGGGACACGCTGCGGTCATCAACAGCATCAGTGCCGTCAGCGGCGGCAGTTACGAGAGCCTGGTCGCCGTGACCACGCCCGTGAGTACCACCGTTACTGATGTGCTCGATACCGCTACCATCAGCCTGAGCGCCACCCCTTCGGTGGCGGAAGGCGGCACCATCGTCTACACCGCCAGCGTCGATGCTCCCGTGACTGGGGTGCCGGTCGTGGTGACCTTGGCTAATGGTCAGACAATCACCATCCCTGTCGGGCAAAGCTCCGGCACGGCAACGGATGCCGTGAGCAACGATGCCTATCAAGGGCATAAGGCGGTCAGCAACAGCATTACCAGCGTATCGGGCGGCAACTACGAGAACCTAGTCGCCGACAAAGGCGTGGTAAGCACCGCAGTCACTGACGTGCAAGACACCACCACGGTTTCGCTGTCGGCTACGCAAACCGTCGCTGAGGGCGGGCAGATCGTCTACACCGCCACGCTGACCAGCGCCGCTCAGTCACCCGTTACCGTAACGCTGAGCAATGGCCAGAGCATCACCATCGGCGCGAACCAGACGACAGGCAGCATCACCGTCGCTGCGCCTGGCGATGATCCGTACATTGATGCCGGTCAGGTCAGCGCGCGTATCACCAACGCAACCGGCGGAAATTTCGAAAACCTGGCGATCAACAGCACCGCTGCGGTGACCAACGTCACCGATACCATCGACACTTCGACTGTGACATTGACCGCCACGCCATCCGTGGCTGAAGGCGGTACCATCGTTTACACCGCCAGCGTCGGCGCTCCGGTGACTGGCAGTCCAGTCGTCGTGAGCTTGGCCAATGGTCAAACCATCACCATTCCGGTCGGACAGAGCTCAGGCACTGCAACCGCTGCCGTCAGCAATGACGTCTATCAGGGCCATGATGCTGTCACTAACAGCATCACCAGCGTCAGTGGCGGTAACTTCGAGAACCTCGTCGCCAATTCCGATACCGTCAGCACTACCGTCACTGATGTTCAGGACACCACTACGGTAACCCTGAGCGCCACGCCGTCCGTGGCCGAGGGCGGCACCATCGTCTACACCGCCAGCATCGGAGCGCCGGTGACTGGCGCTCCGGTTGTAGTGACCTTGGCCGACGGCCAAACCATCACCATTCCGGTTGGCCAAAGCTCCGGCACGGCAACCGGCGCCGTCAGCAATGATGTCTATCAAGGCCATGAAGCGGTCACCAACAGCATCACCAGCGTCAGTGGCGGTAATTTCGAAAGCCTGGTCGCCGACACCAACATCGTCAGCACAGTTGTGACCGACGTAACGGACACCACCATCGTGACCCTGACCGCCACGCCATCCGTGGCTGAAGGCGGCACCATCGTCTACACCGCCAGCGTCGGCGCGCCGGTGACTGGGAGTCCGGTAGTGGTGAGCTTGGCTAATGGCCAAACCATAACAATTCCGGTTGGACAGAGTTCAGGTACGGCGACTGGAGCCGTTTCCAACGACGTGTACCAGGGACATGATGCCGTTACAAACAGCATCACTGCCGTCGGCGGCGGCAGCTTCGAGAGCCTCGTTGCCAATACGGATCCTGTCAGCACTGCTGTGAATGATGTGACTGACACGACCACTGTGACACTGACTGCTACGCCATCCGTAGCCGAGGGCGGCACCATCGTCTACACCGCCAGCATCGGAGCGCCGGTGACTGGCAGTCCGGTTCTGGTGACATTGGCCAATGGTCAATCAATCACCATCCCCGTCGGACAAAGCTCTGGCACCGCAACGGGTGCTGTCAGCAACGATGTCTACCAAGGCCACGATGCGGTCACCAACAGGATCACCAGCGTCAGTGGCGGTAACTTTGAGAATCTTGTCGCCAACACGGACCCCGTCGGCACTGCCGTTACCGATGTAACGGACACCACAACGATCACCCTGACCGCTACGCCGGCTGTTGCCGAGGGCGGTGCCATCACCTACACCGCCAGCGTCAGCGCTCCGGTCACTGGCAGTCCGGTCGTGGTGAGCTTGGCTAATGGCCAAACCATCACGATCCCGGTTGGCCAAAGTGCAGGCACCGCAACTGGCGCCGTGAGCAACGATGTCTATCAAGGACATGAAGCGGTCATCAACAGCATTACCAGTGTCAGCGGCGGTAACTTCGAGAATCTTGTCGCCAACACGGATCCCGTCAGCACCGCAGTCACTGACGTCCAAGACCCCACTACGGTTTCGCTATCGGCCACGCAAACGGTCGCAGAGGGAGGCCAGATCGTCTACACCGCCACCTTGACTAACGTCGCTCAGTCGCCGGTCATCGTAACCCTGAGCAATGGTCAGACCATCACCATCGGCGCCAATCAGACGACTGGCAGCATAAGCGTCGCTGCGCCTGGCGATGACCCGTATACAGACGCTAGTCAGATCAGCGCCCGTATTACCACTGCCACTGGCGGCAACTTTGAAACCCTGGAGATCAACGACACGCCAGCGGTAACGAGCGTCACTGACACCATCGACACTTCGACCGTGACGCTGACGGCCACGCCATCGGTCGCTGAAGGCGGCATCATTGTGTATACCGCCAGCGTCAGCGCTCCGGTCACTGGTGCCCCAGTTGTATTGACGTTGGTCAACGGACAGATCATCACGATCCCGGTTGGCCAAAGCTCCGGCACTGCAACCGGCGCCGTCAGCAACGATGTCTATCAGGGCCATGATGCTGTCACCAACAGCATCACCAGCGTCAGTGGCGGTAACTTTGAGCGTCTTGTCGCCAACACGGATCCCGTCAGCACTGCCGTTACCGATGTGGCGGACACCACGACAGTGACCTTGACCGCTACGCCGTCTGTGGCCGAGGGCGGCACTATCGTCTACACCGCCAGCATCGGAGCGCCGGTGACTGGCGCTCCGGTTGTAGTGACCTTGGCCAACGGCCAAACCATCACGATCCCGGTTGGTCAAAGCTCGGGTACCGCAACCAGCGCCGTGAGCAACGACGTCTACCAAGGGCATGATGCGATCACCAACAGCATCACCAGCGTCAGCGGCGGAAACTTTGAGAATCTTGTCGCCAACACGGATCCGGTCAGCACTGCGGTGACCGATGTGGCGGACACCACGACAGTGACCTTGACCGCTACGTCGTCTGTGGCCGAGGGCGGCACCATCGTCTATACCGCCAGCGTCGGGGCGCCGGTGACTGGAAGTCCGGTTGTAGTGACCTTGGCCAATGGTCAATCTATCACCATCCCCGTCGGACAAAGCTCTGGCACCGCAACCGGCGCCGTCAGCAACGATCTCTATCAGGGCCATGATGCTGTCACCAACAGCATCACAAGTGTCAGTGGCGGTAACTTCGAAAGCCTGGTCGCCAACACCGACATCGTCAGCACAGCCGTGACCGATGTAACGGACACAACAACGGTGACCCTCACTGCTACACCATCCGTGGCTGAAGGCGACACCATCGTCTACACCGCCAGCATCGGCGCGCCGGTGACAGGCGCCCCGGTTGTAGTGACGCTGGCCAATGGTCAAACCATCACCATTGCGGTTGGCCAGAGCTCCGGCACTGCAACGGCTGCTGTCAGCAACGATGTCTATCAGGGCCATGAGGCGGTCACCAACAGCATCACCAGCGTCAGTGGCGGTAGTTTTGAGAGCCTGGTCGCCAACACCGATACCGTCAGCACTGTCGTCACCGACGTGCAGGACACAACCACAGTCTCACTGTCGGCTACGCAAACGGTCGCTGAGGGTGGCCAGATCGTATATACCGCTACCCTGACCAACGTCGCTCAGTCGCCGGTCAGCGTAACCCTGAGCAATGGCCAGACCATTACCATCGGCGCGAACCAGACTACCGGCAGCGTCACCATAGCTGCGCCTGGGGATGATCCGTACATCGATGCCGGTCAGATCAGTGCGCGTATCACCAACGCCACTGGCGGCAACTTTGAAAACCTGTCGGTCAACGGCACAGCAGCGGTAACCAGCGTCACCGATACCGTCGACACCTCGACCGTGACGTTGACTGCTACGCCATCGGTTGCCGAAGGCGGCACCATCGTTTACACCGCCAGCGTCGGCGCGCCGGTGACTGGAAGCCCGGTTGTAGTGACCTTGGCCAATGGCCAAGTCATCACGATTCCGGTTGGCCAGAGCTCCGGCACGGTAACGGATGCTGTCAGCAACGACGTCTATCAAGGCCATGCGGCAGTTAGCAATAGCATCAACAACGTGTCTGGCGGCAACTACGAGAACCTGGTCGCCGATAAGGGCGTGGTGAGCACCACTGTCACTGACGTACAGGACACCACCACGGTTTCGCTGGCGGCTACGCAAAGCGTCGCAGAGGGCGGGCAGATCGTCTACACCGCCACCCTGTCCAACGCCGCTCAGTCGCCGGTCACCGTTACCCTGAGCAATGGCCAGATCATTACCATCGGCGCCAACCAGACTGCAGGCAGCATAAGCGTTGCAGCGCCTGGCGATGATCCGTACATCGACGCAGGCCAGGTCAGTGCCAGTATTACCAACGCTACTGGCGGCAACTTCGAACACCTGGCAATCGACAGCACGGCAGCGGTAACCAGCGTCACCGATACCATCGACACATCGACCGTAACGCTGACCGCTACACCCTCGGTCGCCGAGGGAGGCACCATCGTATACACCGCCAGCATTAGCGCGCCGGTGACCGGGAGTCCAGTACTCGTTGCCCTTGCTGGAGGCCAAATCATCACTATTGCTGTTGGTCAGAGTGCTGGCACAGCAACCGCCGCCGTCAGCAACGACGTCTATAAGGGCCATGATGCGCTCACCAACAGCATCACCAGTGTCAGTGGCGGTAACTTCGAAAGCCTGGTCGCCAACATCGACATCGTCAGCACAGCCGTGACCGATGTAACGGACACTACAACGGTCACGCTCACAGCTACGCCATCTGTGGCTGAAGGCGGCACCATCGTCTACACCGCTAGCGTCGGGGCGCCGGTGACAGGAAGTTCGGTGACTGTCACCTTGTCTGGCGGCCAAACCATCACGATTCCAGTTGGCCAAAGCTCCGGCACCGCAACAGGTGTCGTGAGCAACGATGTATATCAAGGTCATGAGGTTGTCACGAACAGCATCACCAACGTCAGCGGTGGAAACTACGAAAACCTTGTGGCCAATACCGATCCGGTCAGTACTGCTGTAACCGATGTAACTGACACGACCACGGTGACCCTTACTGCTGCGCCAGCCGTGGCTGAGGGTGGCATCATCGTTTACACCGCCAGCGTCAGCGCTCCGGTGACTGGTAGTCCGGTTCTGGTGACCTTGGCCAATGGTCAATCAATCACCATCCCGGTCGGACAGAGCTCGGGCACCGCTACCGGCGCGGTCAGCAACGATGTCTATCAAGGCCACTCGGCAGTTACCAACAGCATCACTAATGTGTCAGGCGGCAACTACGAGAACCTGGTCGCCGATAAGGGCGTGGTGAGCACCGCAGTCACTGACGTGCAGGACACCACCACGGTTTCGCTCGCGGCTACGCAAAGCGTCGCTGAGGGTGGGCAGATCGTCTATACCGCCACCCTGAGCAACGTCGCTCAATCTCCCGTCACTGTGACGCTGAGTAATGGCCAGACGATTACCATCGGTGCGAACCAGACCACAGGCAGCGTTACTGTCGTCGCGCCTGGCGATGATCCGTACATCGACGCCGGTCAGGTCAGTGCCAGTATTACCAACGCTACTGGCGGCAACTTCGAAAACCTGGCGATCAACGGAACAGCAGCGGTAACCAGCGTCACCGATACCATCGACACCTCGACCGTGACGTTGACCGCTACGCCATCGGTTGCCGAGGGCGGCACCATCATTTACACCGCCAGCGTCGGCGCAGCGGTGACGGGTAGTCCGGTCGTGGTGACCTTGGCCAATGGCCAAATCATCACCATCCCGGTTGGTCAAAGCTCCGGCACGGCAACGGGTGCCGTCAGCAACGATGTCTATCAAGGCCACGCGGCAGTTACCAACAGCATCACTAGCGTCAGCGGCGGCAATTACGAGAATCTTGTTGCCGACACGGATCCCGTCAGCACTGCCGTTACAGACGTAACGGATACCACGACAGTAACCCTCACCGCCACGCCGTCTGTGTTGGAAGGCGGCACCATCGTCTACACCGCCAGCGTCGGCGCTCCAGTGACTGGCGCTCCGGTTGTAGTGGCCTTGGCTAACGGGCAAATCATCACGATTCCGGTTGGCCAAAGCTCTGGCACCGCAACAGGTGCCGTCAGCAACGATGTCTACCAAGGACATGAATCGGTCACCAACAGCATCACCAGCGTCAGCGGCGGTGACTACGAAAATCTCGTCGCTAACACCGACACTGTCAGTACTGTCGTAACCGATGTTCAGGACACCACGACGGTGATACTGACCGCCACACCAACCGTGGCTGAAGGCGGCACCATCGGATATACCGCCAGCGTCGGGTCGCCAGTGACTGGAAGTCCAGTTGTAGTGACCTTGGCCAATGGCCAAACCATCACCATCCCGGTTGGCCAGAGCTCCGGGACTGCAATCAGTGCCGTCGGCAACGATGTGTATCAGGGTCATGATGCGGTCACAAATAGCATCACTGCTATCAGCGGCGGTAACTTCGAGAACCTCGTTGCCAACACGGACCCGGTCAGCACCTCGGTCACTGACGTAACTGACACCACTACTGTAACGCTAACCGCCACGCCATCGGTGGCTGAGGGCGGGACCATCGTCTATACAGCCAGCGTCGGCGCAGCGGTGACTGGCGCTCCGGTTGTAGTGGCCTTGGCTAATGGGCAAATCATCACCATTCCGGTTGGCCAGAGCTCCGGCACTGCAACCGGCGCCGTGAGCA
>NZ_JBKGGV010000006.1:0-301422 GCF_052041965.1 Pseudomonas sp. SMSB3
TCCCTCGCTTCGGCGTCTTGCGGGCCCGGCGCGGCCACAACTTGCTTCGCAAGTCGTACAGCTCGCGTCCTCCGGCTACGCCGTCGGGGGTGCTACGCACCCTGGGCCCTCCAGACGCCTACGCTCGGCCTCCTGAGGTCGCAATTTGCGTTGCCTGAACTATCGCGCGCTTAGAAGCAACAGCAAAAGCAAAGCAAAAGCACACAGCAACAGCAAAGCAACAGCAAAGCAACAGCAAAGCAACAGCAACAGCAACAGCAACAGCAAACCGCAACCGCACCGCTGCGCGTTGCGCAACGGTTGACCACCTGCCGGGCCACGCGTAGCCTTGCCGCTTCGAGGTTCTTCGGCCAGGCCGAAGCTAAGACGGGAACGCGGTACAAGCCGCGGCTGCCCCCGCAACTGTAAGCACCGCTAACGGATCGACACAGCCACTGCGCCCTACCCGCGGGAAGGCGTCATCCTACCGGCCGGTTGACACCGGCCGGAACGCTGCAAGCCAGGAGACCTGCCTCGTCACGATTTCGACTTTCAACCGGGCGGGGTGATCCGGTGGCGAACGAGCCCGGCTGGCCTTGCTGCGGCTTTCGTCTCCTGTGCCCGCGCCATCCTGCACAGGGCACCGCGACATGAAAACACTGGCCAAGCTTCCCGTCACCATCGTTACCGGCTTTCTCGGCTCCGGCAAGACCACCTTGCTGCGCCACATGCTCGACAACGCCCAAGGCCGCCGCATTGCCGTGATCGTCAACGAATTCGGCGAATTGGGCATCGATGGCGAAATCCTCAAGCAGTGCAGCATCGGCTGCACCGAAGAAGAGGCCAACGGTCGCGTCTATGAACTGGCCAACGGCTGCCTGTGCTGCACCGTGCAGGAAGAGTTCTTCCCAGTGATGCGCGAACTGGTCGCACGCCGCGCGGACCTGGACCACATCCTCATCGAAACCAGCGGCCTGGCACTGCCCAAGCCCCTGGTACAAGCCTTCCAGTGGCCCGAGATCCGCAACGCCTGCACCGTCGACGCCGTCATCACCGTTGTCGACAGCCCTGCAGTCGCTGCCGGCACCTTCGCCGCCTACCCCGATCAAGTCGATGCCCAGCGCAAGCTCGACCCCAACCTGGACCACGAATCACCGCTGCATGAACTGTTCGCCGACCAACTGGCCAGCGCCGATCTGGTGGTGCTGAACAAAGCCGACCTGATCGACGCCCAAGGCCTGGCCAAGGTTCGCGCCGAAGTCGCCGAAGAACTGCCGCCTGCAGTCAAGGTCATCGAGGCCAGCAGCGGCCGCCTGCCGCTGGACGTGCTGCTGGGCGTCGAAGCGCAGTCCGAGGCACACATCGACAGCCGTCGTACCCACCATGATTCGCACCATGACGGCGACGATCACGATGATCACGACCACGATGCCTTCGACTCGATTTCCATCGACCTGCCTGAAGCCGATGAGCGCCTGCTGCTCGAGGCCCTCAACCAGCTGGTGGTGGAGTTCGGCATCCTGCGCGCCAAAGGGTTCGCCGCGATTCCCGGCAAACCCATGCGCCTGCTCGTGCAGGGCGTCGGCACCCGCTTCGACAAGCACTTCGACCGCGCCTGGCGCGCCGACGAGCCGCGCCTCACCCGCTTGGTGCTGATTGGCCAGGATCTTGATGCCGCACTCCTGGAAAGCCGCCTGCGCCAGGCCCTGGGCGCCTGATCCATGCACCTGCTGCGCACTCAGCCAGGCGGTTTCGTACCCGATGACAGCATCGCCGACCTCGGGCAGACACCTGCTGAGCTGGTGATCCTGTGCAGCGGTGATTCGCACCTGGCGCTGTTGGCCGATACCGCCGAGCATCTGCCTGCCGATTTCCCAAGCCTGCGCCTGGCCAACCCGATGCAGGTACAGAACCATGCCTCGGTCGATCTCTACATCGACCAGGTCTTGCGCCATGCCAAGGTGATTCTGGTGTCGCTGCACGGTGGGGTCGGCTATTGGCGCTATGGCGTCGAGCAGCTGGTGGAACTGGCGGCGCAGGGGGTGGAGCTGATTCTGGTGCCCGGTGATGACCGCCCCGACCCCGAGCTGACGGGGCTGGGGAGCGTCACCGGCGAGGCGGCAGAACGACTTTGGCATTACTTGCGCCAAGGCGGGCACGGCAATGCGCTGAACCTGTTCAACTGCCTGGCCACCCAGTGGCTGGGGCGCGACTACCGCTGGGATGAGCCGAAGCCGTTGCCGCGCACGTCGGTGTATCACCCGCAAAAGCCTGCCGCGCAGCTTGAGGATTGGTATGGCCAGTGGAATCCACAGCATCCGGTGGCGCCCCTGCTGTTCTACCGCTCGCACCTGCAGGCCGCCAATACCGCGTTCATCGACGTGTTCTGCCAACGCCTGCAAGCCGCAGGGCTCAACCCGCTGCCCATCGCCGTGGCCAGCCTGAAGGAAAGCGCCTGCCTGGAGCAGGTCGAGGCGTGGCTCGATGAGGTAGAAGCCGAGGTGGTGATCAACACTACAGGCTTCGCCATGTCGAGCCCAGAGCGGCCCAATCTGCGGCCGCTGCGCCGCGACATTCCGGTACTGCAGGCCATCTGTGCGCAGGACAACCAGCCTGGCTGGGAGGCCAGCGAGCAGGGCCTGGGCGCGCGCGACCTGGCCATGCACATTGCCTTGCCGGAACTGGACGGGCGCATCATCACGCGCCCGGTGAGTTTCAAGGACATGGCCTGGCGCAGCGAGCGCAGCCAGTCCGACGTGGTGTGCTACCGCGCCCACCCCGAGCGCATGGACTTCGTCGCCGAGCTGGCGCGGCGCTGGGTGGCGCTGGCGCGCGTGCCCAACCAACAGAAACGCGTGGCCCTGGTGCTTGCCAACTACCCGACCCGCGACGGGCGCATCGGCAATGGCGTCGGGCTGGACACCCCGGCGGCCGCGCTCAATATCCTCCAGGCCATGCAGGCGGCGGGTTATCCAGTGGCGGACTTGCCCAGCAGCGGCACGCAGCTGATCCATCGTCTGCTGGGTGGCGTGACCAATGACCTCGACCATCTCGACCAGCGCCCTTGCGCGCAGAGCCTGAGCCTCGATGACTACCATGCCGCGTTCGCGCGCTTGCCTGAGGCCAACCGCCAGGCTGTACTCGAGCGGTGGGGCGCGCCTGAGCAGGATCCAATGTTCCGCGCTGGGCGGCTGATGGTGGCGGGCCTGCGCTTCGGGCAGACGTTCGTTGGCATCCAGCCGGCACGCGGTTATCAGCTCGATCCAAGCGCGGTCTATCACGACCCCGACCTGGTGCCGCCCCACGGTTATCTGGCCTTTCACTTCTGGTTGCGCCACGCCTATGCGGCCGATGCGGTGATTCATGTCGGCAAGCACGGCAATCTGGAGTGGCTACCAGGCAAAGGCGTCGGCTTGTCCGCGCAGTGTTGGCCGGACGCACTGCTCGGCCCACTGCCCAACATCTATCCGTTCATCGTCAACGATCCAGGCGAAGGCGCGCAGGCCAAACGCCGTACCCAGGCGGTGATCATCGACCATTTGATGCCGCCGCTGACGCGTGCCGAAACCTACGGCCCGCTGCGCGACCTGGAACAGCTGGCCGACGAATTCTACGAAGCTCAGTTGCTCGACCCGCGGCGTGCCCGTGAATTGCAGGGCGATATTCTGGCGCTCGTCAAAGCCAACCACATCGACCGCGAATTACAGATCGAAGGCCAGCTGGACGATGCGGCGCTGTGGCTGCCGCGCCTGGACACCTACCTGTGCGACCTTAAGGAATCGCAGATTCGCGATGGCCTGCACATTTTCGGCCAGTCACCCCAGGATCGACTACGCCTGGACACCTTGCTGGCATTGCTGCGCGTCGAGCGCGGCGACGGTCGAGGTGGCAATGCCAGCTTGCTGCGCACGTTGGCCAAGGCGTTGGCATTGGGCATCGACCCGCTGGACTGCGACCTGGGCCAGGCTTGGTCTGGCCCGTCGCCGGCGTTGTTGCAGGCAGTCAGCGATGACGCTTGGCGCACCCAGGGTGACACCCGCGAGCGCCTCGAGCTGCTGGCCCTGCAGTTGATCGAGCAGGCGCTTGCGGGCCATGTGCAGTTGCCAGAGCAGGCGCAGTGGCAGCCCGTGCAAGACGTACTCGATGCCCTGTGCACGCAGGTCGCGCCCAGTCTGGACGCCTGCGGCGCTGCCGAAACAGCTGGGCTGCTGGCTGCGCTGGCCGGGCGATTCGTCTGCGCAGGGCCCAGTGGCGCACCCAGCCGTGGGCGCCTGGACGTGCTGCCGACCGGGCGCAACTTCTTTACCGTGGATGTGCGCAACCTGCCGACCACCACCGCCTGGCGCCTGGGTTTCGCCTCAGCCAACCTGATCCTGGAACGGCACCTGCAGGAACACGGCGATCATCTGCGTCAATTGGGCTTGTCGGTGTGGGGTACCGCGACCATGCGCACCGGTGGCGACGACATCGCCCAGGCCATGGCCTTGATGGGCGTGCGGCCGGTGTGGGCGCAGGGCAGCCAACGCGTCGATGACTTCGAGATTCTGCCGCTGGGCGTACTCGACCGTCCGCGGGTAGACGTGACGCTGCGGGTTTCAGGGTTCTTCCGGGATGCCTTCGCCAACCTCATTCGCTTGTTCGATGCCGCCGTTCAGGCGGTGGCGGCACTCGATGAGCCCGATGCGCTCAACCCTTTGGCTGCGCGCGTGCGCAGCGAGCGCGCCAGCCTTCAGGCGCAGGGTGTGGCGCCAGAGCAGGCCGCGCGGCAAGCCGGCTGGCGGGTATTCGGGGCCAAACCTGGCGCCTACGGCGCTGGGGTGCAGAACGCCATCGACGGGCGCCTGTGGCAGAGCCGCGACGACCTCGCGCAGGTGTATCTCAACCACGGCAGCTACGCCTACGGCGCCAGCGACGAGGGCACTCCGGCGCGGGCCCAGTTCGCCACGCGCCTGGGGCAGGTGCAGGCGGTGGTGCAGAACCAGGACAATCACGAGCACGACCTGCTTGATTCCAATGATTACTATCAGTTCCAGGGCGGCATGCTGGCGGCCGCCGAGAGCCTGTCCGGCGCAGCGGTGGCCAGCTATCACGGCGACCATAGCCAGGCCGACCGGCCGCGCATCCGCACCTTGAAAGAAGAACTCAACCGCGTCATTCGCGCCCGCGCGCTCAATCCGAAGTGGATCGACGGCGCCAAGCGGCATGGCTATAAAGGTGCCTTCGAGCTGGCCGCGACGGTGGACAACCTGTTCGCCTTCGATGCCACCACCCACTTGATCGATGATCATCATTATCAGTCGCTGGCCGATGCCTATGTGCTCGACCCGGCGACCCGCGACTTCATGCGCGAGCACAACCCCGAAGCCCTGCGCGACCTCACCGAACGCCTGCTCGAAGCCCAGCAACGCGGGCTGTGGCAGTCGCCTGGTGACTATCGCGAGGCGCTCGAGGAACAGCTGCTCGATGGCGAGGAACAGGCTTGAAATGAGTGACCCCATACAGTTTCCGCTGGCTGCCGTAGTGGGCGCCGAAGACCTCAAGCTTGCGCTGTGCCTGACCGCCATCGACCCGAAGATCGGCGGCGTGCTGATCGAAGGCCCGCGCGGCATGGCCAAGAGTACCCTGGCCCGCGGCCTGGCCGACCTGCTCGGCGAGGGGCCGTTCGTGACGCTGCCGCTGGGCGCCAGCGAAGAACGGCTGGTCGGCACCCTGGACCTGGACGCTGCGCTCGGGCAAGGCAAGGCGCAGTTCAGCCCGGGTGTTCTGGCCCAGGCCGATGGCGGCGTGTTGTATGTCGATGAGGTCAACCTGCTGCCCGATACCTTGGTCGACCTGCTCCTCGACGTGGCTGCCAGCGGTACCAACCGGGTCGAGCGGGACGGTATCTCCCACCGGCACGCTGCGCGTTTCGTGTTGATCGGCACCATGAATCCCGAAGAAGGTGAACTGCGCCCGCAACTGCTCGACCGCTTCGGCCTGAACATTGCCCTCGAAGGCCTGCCGCCACCCCAGGCGCGGCAACAGATCATCCGCCGCCGGCTGGCGTTCGACGCCGATCCACAGGGGTTCTGCGCACACTGGGCCGAGGCCCAGGCCCAGTTGCGCCAGCGTTGCCAGGCTGCACGCCAGCGCCTGGAGGCGATCGCACTGGATGACCAGGCCCTGAGCTGGATCACCGAGCGCTGCTTTGCTGCTGGTGTCGACGGCCTGCGTGCCGATCTGGTCTGGTTGCGCGCCGCCCGTGCCCATTGCGCCTGGCGCGCGGGGCAGGCGATCGCGCAGAGCGATGTCGAAGCGGTGGCCGAATTTGCACTGCGGCATCGCCGCCGCACACCCCCTGAGGCACCGCAGTCTGCCACCCCACCTGGGGCCACTGGTACTCAGGGCAGGCACGATGACGGCGGCCAGGGCAATGACGGCGCCTTGCCCGCGCAGCCAGTCGCCAGCGGGGCGCGGCGTGAGGTGCCGAACTGGGCAAAAAAGCCCTGAGCATCCGTCAACCTTCCCTTGAGTTGGCGGATGCCATGCCCAGCCCCGGCAAGCTGGCCGGCACTGCCCGCGGCCGCGCCCGTGCGGCCTCCCGCGGGCGGGTGGCATGGCTGGCAACGTTGCTCAAGGGGCGTCCGAAATCACGTCAGGATTTGTGCTGGCAGCAGCGTCATGCGCAGGCCACCGAGGTCTGGCTGGTCATCGTCGACGCCTCGGCATCCACCCGGCGGCACCAGGCCCTGGCCCAGTGCAAAGGCTTGTTGGCTCAGCTATTCGACCAGGCCTATCGGCAACGCGCGCGCTTGGCGTTGCTGACGGCCAGCGGCGCAGAGCCGCGCTGGCAGCGCCATGGGCTGAAGGCCTCGGCCAGCCTGCAGCCTTGGTTGCAGGCATTGGGGGCAGGGGGTGGGACGCCCTTGATCGCATCGCTTGAGCAAGCACGGCGCTGGCTCGAAGCCTGGCAAAAATCCCATCCCGATCAAGTGCAACGTTGCCTGGTGTTCACCGATGGCAGATTGCAGCGCTGGAAAGCGGTGCAGCCCATGCCCTGTGCCACACTGCTGGTAGACATCGAATTGGCGCCAGTGCGCCTGGGACGTGCCCGACAACTGGCAGCCGAACTACACGCTGACTATCAGCATCTGCAGCACTTCAAAGTCCTGGAATGACCGTTTCGCAGCGTCGCAAGTTATAAGCTTCAAAGTTGCTGGCTACAAGAAAGAGCGTGGCATTCGTGATGGCTCTTTCTTGCAGCGGGCAGCGTGCAACTTGGCGCTGCTACTTGGGCATGGACCAAGGTTGCAGGTCATAACCTTTCTGGCAAAGCTCGGCGCGTACTTCTTCGATCAGGCTCGCCCACTGGGCGAGGTCGGAGTAGATGCGCGAAGACACCTGCTTGCTGCCGATCCGGGTGTTGGTCCGGTCGATCACCGCCAGGCTCAGCTCGCCAGTGCCGTTGGGCGCGTCCCAGGCTACGCACTGGAAAGGTTCGAAGGCGTGGTCGGCAATCAGCAAGGCTTCGTTGACACGGAGCGGGGCATTCATGGTTCGGTCTCTCTTTGGTCCCAAACAGCGAAATGAGGTCCGCTTGACTGCTCTGTCGCATGAATAGATTGAGCGATCTGCAGCGCGGGGTTATTTGTACTGATGCTCCAAGTTGGGGGTGGAGTCACACAGCGGCGGTAAAATTTATTGCTGGACGGCGGATTAAATTTTTCACGCGCCGCCTGTGACGTTTTTCAATTTGAAAAATTCCCGAAGCACTTTCTACATCCCGTCATCGGCAGACAGACGGTCGTGGGCAGCGTCAAGTTCGTTGCTACTGTTAACTGGGCGCCGCAACTTGCTGTTTTAGCGAAAAAAACCCAACAATTGGCGCCAAGGAACGGTCATGCCCGATACTGCCGCGCTTCGCCGTCTATTGATCGTCGACCCCTGTGAGGATTGTCACCGTCTGCTGCCGGGCTTGGCGGGTGCCGGATGGGAGGTGCATTCCTGTGGCCTGGACCTGGCGCTGGAGCATCCATGCGACATCGGCCTGCTGCGTCTGCAGGAAGCGCACCTACGCCATCCGGACGCGGTCAAGGACATGATCAAGCGCAGCAATACCGAATGGATTGCCGTGCTCGATGCCGAGCAACTGCGCCTGCAGAATGTTGGCGACTTCGTCTGCGAATGGTTCTTCGACTTTCACACTCTGCCGTTCGACTACTCCCGCGTGCTGGTCACCCTGGGCCGCGCCTTTGGCATGGCCCGCCTGCGCGGCAAGGGCAGCGTCACCGTCGACGAGCAGGCGCATGAACTGCTGGGTGATAGCCGGCCAATCCTCGAGCTGCGCAAATTGCTCAGCAAACTGGCGCCTACCGAGTCGCCGGTGCTGATCCGTGGCGAAAGCGGCACGGGCAAGGAATTGGTAGCGCGGACCCTGCACCGGCAATCACAGCGCCGCGAGATGCCGTTCGTGGCCATCAATTGCGGGGCGATTCCCGATAACCTGATTCAGTCCGAACTGTTCGGCCACGAGAAGGGCGCGTTCACCGGGGCGCACCAGCGCAAGGTCGGGCGCATCGAAGCGGCGCATGGCGGCACTTTGTTTCTCGATGAAATTGGCGACCTGCCGCTGGAGTTGCAAGCCAATCTGCTGCGCTTTCTACAAGAAAAGCACATCGAGCGGGTCGGTGGCAGCCAGCCGCTGGCAGTCGATGTACGGGTGTTGGCGGCAACCCATGTCGACCTGGAAAGAGCCATCGAACAAGGGCGCTTTCGCGAAGATCTGTATTACCGGCTCAACGTGCTGCAAGTGGTGACAGCGCCGCTGCGTGACCGGCACGGGGACCTGTCGATGCTCGCCAACCACTTTGCGCATTTCTACAGCGTGGAAACCGGCCGCCGTCCCCGGTCCTTCAGCGACAATGCCCTGGCGGCCATGGGCAAGCACACGTGGCCAGGCAATGTCCGTGAGCTGGCTAACCGTGTCAGGCGCGGGCTGGTGCTGGCCGAAGGGCGCCAGATCGAGGCGCAAGACCTGGGTTTGCAGGTGCAGGAGCCAGTCGATCAACCCCTGGGAACGCTGGAGGACTACAAGCACCGGGCCGAGCGCCAGGCATTGTGCGACGTGCTCGATCGACACAGCAACAACATGAGCATCGCGGCCAAGGCGCTGGGAATTTCACGGCCGACGTTCTACCGCCTGCTGCACAAGC
Organism: Pseudomonas sp. SMSB3; assembly: GCF_052041965.1. Classification (NCBI taxonomy): domain Bacteria; kingdom Pseudomonadati; phylum Pseudomonadota; class Gammaproteobacteria; order Pseudomonadales; family Pseudomonadaceae; genus Pseudomonas; species Pseudomonas sp. SMSB3. The sequence continues at coordinate 9,171 of NZ_JBKGGV010000006.1, forward strand.
ATCAGATCCGCTGATCAACTCGACTGGGCGATGTGCCCGTCGGAAAAGTCCTCGACCGGGTCTTCACTGTCGGGCTCGCCCGTGATTACGCTGAAGTCGCTGATTTCCACCTCGCCGCCGCCATAACCGAGCAGGTGAAAGGAAAACGCCTTGCGTTGGGTCGGGTTGGCGAAGCTGAATTCCATGTCGAGCGGGCTATCGGCCGTGACGGCCATTTCCGGCGGCAGGCCCAATGGTACGTCCTGTTCGAATTCCTTGGCCTTGAGCTGGATATAAGCCGTGTGGTTTGCATCCAGCGCGCGAACCTTCACCCTTACTCGGGTTAACGAGCCTTCTGGCATCTCGAGGTACTGCGCGCCGATCAGGTTATCCGCCCAATCGTCATCGACCTGGGGCCGAAGCGCGATGGCAGCAGGGCTGCCGAATTGATAGCGCAGGTTCAGTGGCGTTTGCAGCAGCGATTGATCGAGCACACCGGCCAGAGCGCCGATCTGCGCACCGACGCCAGCCTCGGCCAGGCCCAGGTACCTGGCCTGGGAGGCTATGAAGCCCGGGCTTTCATAGCGGCGGCAGCGCTGCTGAAAATCGCACTCGGTGAGCACGCCCTTGCCGTCGTGATAGCGCAGCATACCGTTGGTATAGGCGATCATCTCGCGACCGCTGTCGTAGTCGCGAAACAGCGAGCGTCCGCCAAGCGCGAGCGGTATGGGCAGGGCGAAGTAGTCCAGCAGGGAGGCGGCCAGATCGACGTGGCCGTAGGTGCCCGGCTTGATACGCGGCAGTTGCGCCTGCTCAGGCGTCAGGGTCAGGTTGAAGCCCCACGACGAAGCCAGGCGCACGCCGTCTATGCCATGTGATTCATCCGAGGTAATGACGACCAGGGTGTCTTCGAGCACGCCCTGGCGTTCAAGGCCTTCCAAGAATGCCCCGAGGGCGTCATCGAGGTAAGCCACGGCCGCCTGCTTGGCGGTAGCGAAACGCTGCAGGTAGGCCTCGGGCGCCGAATAGGGCTGGTGGGTCCCGACTGTCAGCAGGGTGAGCATCCAAGGGCGCTGCTGGTGGCGCAGCTGGCTTACGTAGTCCAATGCCCCTTCGAAAAACGCCCTGTCGTCCTTGCCCCAGGGAAAGTCCAGGTAGTTGGCGTTGCCGAACCATTCCTGGCCATGCACCGAGTCGAAGCCGACGTGGGGCATGATGCGGTCCTTGGCCATGAAGCGCAGGCCGGCACCTTGCAGGTAATGGGTGGCGAAACCGGCCTGGCGCAACTGGTTCGGCAAGCAGGCTTGGTTGCGCACCTGCTGGGTCAACAACTCGACGCCTTTGGGCGTGCCGTTGGCCAGCTTGTCGTAGTCGCCGCACAACATCGCATACAAGCCGCGAATGGTCTGGTGGGTGTGCAGCACGTAGTCTGGGGTGTTCATGCCGCGCTCTGCCCAGCGGCTGAGATTGGGCATGAGGTTTTCCTCGAAGCGGCTGCCCACGGCCTGGCGATTGCCGGCAATGTAGGCGCCGGGAATGCCTTCGAGGGTGATCACCAACAGATTGCGCGCACGCCCCGGAGCGCCCAGCAGCTTCTGGCCGCTCAGGTCATGCTGCGTCAGCCCAGTACTGGGTAATGGCGTAAGCACAGGCGCCTGGCCAGCCCACTGCTCGACGCGCCGTTGGGCATCGCCCACCGCAGCGGACATCAGCTGATGCGGCAGGTTGAACTGGCGCCACTGATCGGCGTCGCTGGGAAGCAGGTGTTGTCCCGCCCAGTGCGTGGCCAGCAGGGCTGTCGCAAGCGCGTAGCTGCTTGCGTTGAAGGGACGCCCCGGCTGTTGGCGGCTACGCCACGCGCTGCACAGCCAGATGGCCAGCGCTGCGGCCAGCAAGGGCACCAACCAGGGATGGGCGAGGCCGCCGCCGGTGGAGTTTTCCATGAACTGCGGGTCGAACAGATAGGTCAGGTCCGCAGCGTTGGGCAGCCTGCCGACGGCACTGACCAGTTCCGCCGAGGCCACCCATAGCGCGGCCCAGGCCACGAGTACCGGCAAGGCCAGCCACCACGGGCGGCGCTGCAACAGCAGCACAAGCACGCTGCCCAGCGCGAGGTCCGACAGGTAACCGAACGGATTGGACCAGCCAAGCAAGGTGCGCACCCCCATGGGGATGATCAGCACCAAGGTCACCAGGGCCAGCAACCGGATCCGAGCGGGGCCAAGCAGGTTTTTCACGCACACTTTCCTTATTGACATGAAATCGTCACACATATGTGCGCGATGATAACAGGCCGGTTTCAGGAAAGCCGTGGTCTACAAGGTTGGTAACCAATTGCGGGGCGCAGCGCGCCCCGGTCATCAGAAGTAGTACGGGAATTTCAGGCTGAAGGAGAAGTCCGGCGCGTCATCGGTCAAGCCGATGGACAGGTTCGGCACGATGGTCAGGTTATTGCTGGCAGCGAAGGTCATGCCGATGTTGAAGTTGGCGGCGTTGTAGTCACTGTTGCTCACTGACTGCCAATCGCCGCCGTCTGGCTTGATCTTGCTCTTGCGCGAGAACTGGTCGGTGACCGAGAACGACATGCTCATTTTCTCGTTCAAGGCGAAGGCGATACCGCCGCCCACCTGCCAGGAGTCGCCGAGCTTGACGTCGCCTGGCACCTTGGTGTTGACCTGCGGGCTGATGTCGCTGAACGAGTCCTGCATGTTGTAGGTGTACTGCACGCTGGCGAACAGCACAGCCGGGTCGAAGGTCTTGACCAGCGACAGGCCCGGCGAGATCGACCAGACGCCGTTGCCGGTCGGCAGGTCTTCCGGCACCGCCAGGTTGTCGTTGCCAGGGCTCTGGATCAGCTTGATGCCGTAAGGGTCCTTGCCGGTGGGGGCCTTGACCCGCAGCGTGGCAACGGCATCCGGCCAGGTGTCGTCTTCGTCGAGGAACTTGTAGGCGACGCCGACGTTGACGTCGCCGATCGCCGGGTCACGGGTTACCGATTCGTCGTTGGTGATCCCGGCAGCACCCCCGGCGCCCCCGGAAGAGTAGGTGGACTGGCGGTAGACGATCGGCACGTTTATGTCGAACTGCCAGCGCTGATCGACGTTGTAGCGTGCGGTCAGGTCCAGCGTCCAGTTGTCGGCCTTGATGCGGTCGATGTTGATGTTGCCGAGGAAGATCGAATCCAGCGCCAGGAAGCCGTTGAGGGTCAGGGCGCGGGTGTCGTAGTGGGTGTAGGTGACGCCGGTCTCGACGCTGAACTTGCCGCCGCCGAAGAAGCCGCTGGCTTCGTCATACAGGTTGGACACGCTTTGCGCAGGCTCGGAATTGTCCTGCAGCGATTGCCCATAGGAGCTGCCGCTGGCGCCGCCGGTGGTGCCCGGCGCGCCAGAGGCCACGGTCTGGCCGCCCCTGACGCCTTCGGCCGGGGACTTGGTCAAGCGCTTCGGTGCCGGCTGTGCGGGGGCTTCCTCGACCTGGCGCAGCCGTTGTTCGAGCACCATAAGTGCGTTCTGTTGCGCTTCATAACGCTGCTTGAGCGCGAGCAATTCCTGTTTGAGTGCCTCGACCTGGGGGTCGGTCGCCGCCTGAAGCAGCGTGGCCGGGGCCAGTGTTGTTGTAGTTATGCAAACGATAGCTCTGAACGTCAACAAACGGTGCATGGATTCGTCGTCCCTTCTGACTGCATACGATGAGACTTGAGCGTAGATCAGTATCCGAGATTGCGAAGCCCTTTGAGTTGATCCAGATTGGCGCTGACGCCACCGCTTGCCGCTGGGCTGTCGCGCAGTACCACATTGAGCGAGGTGAGGTTGCTGACACGGTTGCTGGAGCCTAGCAACGTGGTGTTCTGCATCAGCCCACCCTGGCCCAGGCGTTGCAGGCTGCTGCCCTGGTTGGCGCTGGCGACGATGTTCATCTGCACGCCTGCGCTGCCGGCCGAGACGCTCATTGTCCCGGCGCCGTTGGCGCCCACCAGGGTGCCGCCCGCCGCCAACGCCTGGCCCTGCGGCTGGGTGGCCGGCGCCTGGTCGCCCTTGCTGACGTTGATGTCGACATTGTTGTGGGCCATGTTGAAATCGCCGGCGGCGCGCACCACCTGGGTCACCCCCTCGGTGGTGTTCAGGCCGCTGCCGCCGGTGACCGTCCCGGTGCCCGGGGCCCCCGAGGCGTTAGCGACGCCAGCGCCATGTTCATCGATCATCGACACGTAGAACTGCGGGGTGATGGTCGATTGCTGAACCTGCATGGTCGACGTCGCACCGATCACCTGACCATTGGCGTTCTGCCAGGTACTGGTCATGACGATGCCGAAGCTGACGATGCGTCCGGGCATCACGTAGCGCCCGCGCAAGCCGGCCAGCTCCTGATCTTTCAATTCGATCGGTTTGAATGTCTCTGCCTGGGTTGGCAGGCTGGCGGCCAGGCACACGGCTGCCAGCCACAGGGAAGTCTTCATGAGGTGCTCCTGAAGCGTCATGCCCTACAGCGTTAGAAGAAGTCGCTCTGGATGAACCCGAAGTCCATCAGCTCTGCGTCCTGTACCGGTTTGAAGTTGCTGACCTGGCCCTTGGCGCTCAGGGGCAAGGGTGGATCGAGCAGGACGTTCTGCTTGTCGTAGCCTTGGCCGATCACGGCGAAGATGATGCCGTTCCAGCCCTTGACGAAATCATCGAGCTTGAAGCGTTTGTGGCCCAGTACCGGGTCGCCGATGTAGACCCAGCCACGGTCGACTTTCTGCATGACCACGAAGTGCTTGTAGCCACGAATGTCCATCAGCACCACCACCGGGATGCGGATGCTGTGCAGGGTGTCGGGTGCCACTTTGTAGCCACGTGCGCGCATGCCCAGGCTTTCGACGTATTTCTTCATGTCGAGCATCGAGAAACCCTGGGTGCGGACCAGGTCCTGGTTGGCGTGGGCCAACATGCCCTCGATCACCTGGTGCTCATCGACATCGAGCCAGTAGGCCTGACGCAGAATGGTCGCCAGCGACGCTGCACCGCAGCTGAAATCGGTCTTTTGCTGAACCAGGTCGACGAACTTGCGTTCGCGGATGCTCTGGATCGGTTTGTAGATCACTGCACCGCCTGGCAGCACGGACAACGGCATTTGCGAGGCTTCGCCGGTAGCGGCAAGGCTCAGCAACAATGCCAAGGCGAAAATACGCATGCTCCACGCCCCCCTGTCTTTTTCTTGTTAGACAGAGGCTCCCCGTAGGGAGCCTCTGGACCGGCGCTGTTACATCGAGGTGTTGGAGATGGCCAGCGAGTTGCTCTGCTGGTTGCCCACACCGGCTGCCACGTTGACGCCCAGGTTGCCACTGCCGCCATTGACCGAACCGCTGAGGGTTGCGGTATTGGTGACTGGGTTGGCCCAGCCGGTAGGGGTCAGCACCTGGAACGACACGGTGTTGCTCAGGGCAAACTCGCTAGACTCGCTGAAGCTCTTGGAGATGCTGTCCGAAGACTGCGAGGCCGTTTCGCCAGCTTTGTCGTAGGCCGACTCGTTGGCTTTGTCCCATGCCGAGGCGTTGGCTTTCTCGTAGGAGGTATCACGCGCCTTGTCGTAGGACGAGTCGCGGCTACGGTCATACGAAGAATCGTAGGCACGGTCGAAAGAGGCGCTCAGCGACTTGTCGAACGACGAATTGCTCGCCGACTCATGCGACTTGTCGACAGACGCGTCCAAGGATGCGCTGAGCGAGTTGTCGAAGTCCGAGTTTTGCGAGCGGGTGAAGTTGCCGAAGGTCTGCGACGACGAAGCACTGCCGTTGGCGCTGGCATCGAGCGAGGCGCTGAGGGTAGTGTTGGACGACGAACTGTGGTCGCTGCTGGCAGAGCCGTTGGCTGCCCAGTTGTTCGAGCCGCTGGCGCTGGCGCTGTTGCTGCCGCTTGCGCTGCTGCTGTTCGAGCCACTGGCGGTCAGGCTGGTAGAGCCGCTGGAGCTGCTGTTGTGCGAGCCGCTGGCGCTGCTGCTGTTGCTGCCCGAGGCGCTGTAACTGGCGCTGGCGTTCTTGTCGACGCTGGCATCGTACGAGCCGCTGCGCGAAGCCGAGCCGCTGGAGGAGGTGGTGAAGGTCAGCGTGTCGACGGTGTAGGTGCGGTCGGCAGCGTTGTTCACTTCCAGGCCAGGCCCAGTCTGGTTGGCCGAAGCGGTAGCAGTGGAATTGCCGATGGCCGCCGAGTTGTTGGCGATCGCCATGCTGTTTTTCTGCTGGTTGAGGTCGCCGCCGGCGATGTTGATCCCCACGTTACCACTGCTGCCTTCAGCAGAGCCGCTCATGACGGCCGAGCTTTGCGTACCCCAGTTGTTGACCTTGTTGCCATTGCTGCGCTGGGTGATTTCGGCAGTGGCATTGGAGGTGCCGAACACGAAGCTGTTGTCGATGGCTGCGTTGTCGGAGGCAGTATTGGCAATGGCCGAGGCGTTGGCCTGCTGGTTGCCATTACCGGCCGCGACGTTGACGCCGACGTTGCCACTGGCACCGGTGCCGGAGCTGCTCATTTCGGCTTCGTTGATGGTGCCCTGGTTATTGATGGTGTTACCGGTGCTGCGCTGCCCGTCATTGGCGTTGGCCGTGGCATCGGTCAGCACTGCACGGGCGGGTGGGGTGTAGTTGTAGCCATTGCCACGACGATCGTTCTGGCCCGCTTGTGCAGCAACAGCCATGACCGCAGCAATTGCGAAAACCAGAGGCTTGAGTGCCATCGAAGGTTTCATGGTGTCTCTCCGTGTGTAGGTTAAGTGTTGTTCTTTACCTGTTCGGGTCAGTTCGCGACCCTTACGCTCAGGGTGTTTGCCGTCTGGTTGCCCACCCCAGCGCTCTGATTCAGCTGAATGACCCCACGGCTACCGGTGAACGCCTGATCACCGGTGGTGACCTGGCGATAGCCGGGCGAGGTATCAGCTGGATCGGAGTTGTTGACCAGCGCCACGTTCTGCTGCAGAAGGACGCTGTCGTCGATGCTTTGCGGTTGTGTACTGATGCTGATGCGCAGGGCGTTGGCCTGTTGGGTCGCGGCGCCGGCGCTCTGGTTCACGCCCAAGGCACCACTACCGTTGCTGAAGGCGTCGCCTTGGATGCTGGCGCGCGCGCCCATGTTGGGGTCGACGATGGCCTGCTGGCGCTGTTGAAGCTGTGTGGTCGCGCGTGCTGCATCACCGCTGGACAGGGCGCGGGCGTTGGCCTGTTGCTGTTGATCGCCGGCAGCCTGGTTGACGCTGAAGTTGCCCTGGTAGCGGGCACCGGAATTGTCGATGGTGGCGTCGTTGATCTGCGGGACTGGCGATTGCGCCAGCGCCGAGGCGCTGCCCAGCAGGGTCAGCACAAGCAGCGTGATCCTCATCTCATTTGCCTCCGGTGAGGATCTGCAACGGGGCCAGGCCGCGTTGCACGCTGGAATTGACCATGTTGGCAATGCCATTGCCGCCGCCCGTGCCACGCCCAGCGGCCATGTTTGGCAATTGCGTCTGGTTGCCAATGTTGCCGCCGAGGTTGTTGGTCTGCTGGGTGATCAACGAGGAGATGCCGGTGCCGCTGGTGATGTTGGCGAAGTCGCCGTCACTGAGCTCGTTGGTCTGCTTGACCACATACGTCACGGGATTGGCATTGGCGGTGGTAGGGTAGGGGTCGGGCGCCAGCGGTGCGCGCACGGCCATGCGCGGCTGCACATCGCGGGTGATGGTGATGATGCCGTTGTCAGCCAATGCCGGCAGCACCGCTGCCCATCCACATCCGACCAGCAGCAGGCCAGCGATGCCTTTATCCAGTTTCCCCATGGCGGCTACTCCTTCCTCGAGCGCTGGTCTGTTCAGCGTTGCGAGGGAGTAGAGCGAAATGTGTGCCGCTTTTGTTTATTGCATGTGAATCAAGCGGTTGCAGCACCTAGCTGACTTCACCGAGGGTTTTCCTGTATCAGCGCTGAGACACCTTTCCTGACCGATGGCGTTTTGCCTCGCAGGCGCCTGACATCCCGGAGATTTTCACGAATGTTTCACACGCTTGACACTTGTGCAGGCCAGGCGCATTGCACATTGAATACAGAGGGTTAGCGTGGGGCATGTGTGTCACCGCATTAACACTCCGTAGGACAAACCGGTAATTTGCCGTGCAACAAGTGCTGTATCGCCTGCAGGGCCGTTGCACTGCGCTGCGGCCAGCCGCCTTCGATGACCTGAAAGTTTTGCCCGTGGCCTATCAGCCATCGACGGCTGGCTTCAAAAAAAGCCTGGCGGTCCGCAAGGGCTGGCTGGCTGCGCTGGCCGTCGTCGACCCAGCCCACCCCCTGCGGGCTCAGCAGCAGGTGCAAGTGATAATGGCGGGCGAGCAGGGCCTGTTCCAGCCAGATGGGGCAGTCGCCGAACAACGCCTGGCTCCAGAGCATGTTGCTCAGCAAGTGGGTATCGAGAATCAGCAGCTCGGGCGCTTGCTGGCGGGCATGGTCTTCCCATGCCAATTGCCCCTGAGCGATGCTCGGGATGTCGGCGTAGCACGTGTCACGACCTTGCTCGTCGATGAAGTGGCGCACGTATTCAGGCACCACGACGCCGCCGAAATGGCCTTGGATTTCGCCGCTGAGCCAGCTTTTGCCGCTCGACTCCGGGCCGCACAGCACCACCACTTTCATCCGTGCACCAGGGCCGGGTCACGGCGCCATTCCAGCCAGCCGCGCACCGCGATGACGGTCAGTACGACGAAGAAGCCTGCAGTGAAATACAACCCCTGGTGCAGGTACTGCCCGACGTAGGCGACATCGATCAGCATCCACAGGGGCCAGCATTGCAGGCGCTTTTGCGCCATCCACAACTGCGCCACCAGGCTGAACCCGGTCAACGTCGCGTCCAGCCACGGCAGGGCGGCATCGGTCCACGTCGACATGCCCGCGCCAAGCGCCACGCTCAGCACCAGCCCACCGAGCAAACCCAATGCCAGCGCCGCTGCCGGCAAGCGCGACACGCGTCGGGCGTCCTCGACGCGGCCGGGGCGCTTCCATTGCCACCAGCCATACAGCTGCAACAATGCATAGGCGCCTTGCAGCAACATGCCGGAATACAGCTTCACCTCGAAGAATAACTCGGCATAGATCAGCACCGCAGCCAGGCCGATCGGCCAGCACCAGGCGTTCTGTTTGACGGTGAGCCAGACGGCAGTGATGCCGAGCACGGCGGCGATGAGTTCAAGGCCGGACATCGGCGATCCTTGGCGGGGGGAGGGCGGCGATTGTAGCCTGTGCTGGCCGGCAGGTGTAGGCGCGTGCGGCTTTGGCCCGCGCGCCAGCCGTTGGCGTCGCGGGCCGTTGCCGCCGCGCGTCAGACGCGGAACTGGCGCAGCAGCTGTTCCAGCTGGTCGTTCAGGCGTCCCAGCGCCACCCCTGCATCGCTGGACTGTCGCGCCGCTTCGGCCGCCTGTTGCGAGATACCGGCTGTGTCTAGAACGTTGCGGTTGATTTCCTCGACCACATGAGCCTGCTCTGAGGTCGCGCTGGCGATCGAGGCGTTGAGCGTGGTGAGGTTGTGCAGTGACTGGCTGATGGCTTCGAGGCTGCTGCCGGCTTCACGGGCTTGCTGGACGGTCTGGTGCGATGCTTCACTGCTGGTGTGGATGGCCTTGACGGCGGCATCCGACTGGCTTTGCAGGTGCTCGATCATGGTGTGGATCTCGGCGGTCGATTGCGCCGTGCGCTGGGCCAGCAAACGCACCTCGTCGGCCACCACCGCAAAGCCTCGGCCTTGCTCGCCGGCGCGGGCGGCTTCGATGGCGGCGTTCAGCGCCAGCAGATTGGTCTGCTCGGCGATGGCGCGGATCACCTCGAGCACACCGCCAATCCGGGTGCTGTGCCCGGCCAGCTCACGGATCACCTGCACCGCCTGCTCGATGGTTGCCGACAGGCGATCGATCTGCTGCAAGCTGCCGTGGATCGCCTCCTGCCCATGCTCAACCTGCTGCTGCGCAGCACGCATTTCACCAGCGGCCTGCTTGGCTGTTTCAGCCACATCGTGCACGGCGTAGGTGACCTCGTTCACCGCCGTGGCCACCTGATCCATCTGCAGCGATTGCTGGGCACTGTGCTGCTGCGCCGCGCTGGCGCTGTCCCCGACGTGACCGGCTGACTGCGCCAGGGCCTGCGCGGCATCTTGTAGTTGGCCGACCACGCCTTGCAGCTTGCCGTTGAACTGATTGAAGTGCTGGCCCAAGTGACTGATCTCGTCGCGGCCCTGGGTGTCCAGGCGCCGGGTAAGGTCGCTTTCGCCGCTGGCAATGTTGCCCATGGCCTGCACGGCAGCTTGCAGCGGACGGGCGATGCTGCGCGCGATCAGCATGACGACCAAGGCCATCAGCAGGGCGATGCCCAGGCCGAGCAGCGAGGCGTCGCGCAACTGGCGGGCGAATTCGGCCTGGACATCGTCGACATATACGCCGGAGCCGATGATCCAGCCCCAGGGTTGGAACAGCTGGATATACGAGGTCTTGGCGACCGGATGGCTAGCGCCCGGTTTGGGCCAGCGGTAGTCGACCGGGCCTGCGCCTTGTGCACGGGCCAGGGCGACCATTTCGTTGAACACGGCAAACCCGTCCGGGTCGCGAATCGCCGAAAGGTCCTGGCCATCGAGCTTGGGATTGGCCGCGTGCATGACCATTCGCGGGGTCAGGTCGTTGATCCAGAAATAGTCGTTCTGGTCATAACGCAGCGCCCGCACCACCTGCAAGGCCTGCTGCTGGGCCAACTCGCGAGTGAGCGTGCCTGCCGCCTCCAGGCCCTGGTAGTAAGCCAATACGCCCGCTGCCGTCTGCACGACATGACGGGTCTTTTCCGCCTTGGCCTGGTACAGGTCGCCGTGAATCTGGCGCAGCATCAACAGCCCCAGCACCAGCAACATGCCTACCGCCACCACCAGGATCAGCCACAAACGACGGCTGATCGACATCGACCTCAATGCCCTCATCGAATCCACTCCTGCCTTGTTCTTGTTATTCAGGTACATGCAAGCATGCTTTGTCGGCGCCAGGCACCCGACTAATGGCTAAGTGCTAGTAACTGGCAACTTTGTCACCGGGCGTGCGGGTGTTTACCGTACCGCTTTGCTAGGATCTCGGCCGCGCAAGATGAAACCTTTAGCCGCAGTGAACTTTTCCCCTGGCATCGGTCCCAGGAGTCGCTGTAAAAAGGCGCGCCCGGCGTGGCAATCACCAGCACATCAAAAAATAAGGGGCCTGCAACGAGCAGCGCTCCATCGGGGGAATGATGGATTTTTGGACCGCCTTTCAGGCAATCATCTTGGGCGTGGTCGAAGGGCTGACGGAGTTCTTGCCGATTTCCAGCACCGGCCACCAGATCATCGTCGCCGACCTGATCGACTTCAGCGGTGAACGGGCGATCGCTTTCAACATCATCATTCAGCTGGCGGCGATCCTGGCGGTGGTGTGGGAGTTTCGCGCCAAGATCCTCGACGTGGTGTTCGGCCTGACCAGCCAGCCCAAGGCACGGCGTTTCACGGGCAACCTGCTGATCGCGTTCATGCCGGCCGTGGTGCTGGGCGTGTTGTTCGCCGATCTGATCCATGAGTACCTGTTCAACCCGATCACCGTGGCTGCAGCGCTGGTGGTGGGCGGGGTGATCATGCTCTGGGCCGAGCGCCGCGAGCACCAGGTGGCGGTCGAGCACGTCGATGAAATGCGCTGGAGCCACGCCTTGAAAATCGGTTTCGTGCAGTGCCTGGCGATGATTCCTGGCACTTCGCGCTCCGGGTCCACCATCATCGGTGGCCTGCTGTTTGGCCTGTCACGCAAGGCGGCCACCGAGTTCTCGTTCTTCCTGGCCATGCCCACCATGGTGGGTGCCGCGGTGTACTCGGGCTACAAGTACCGCGACCTGTTCCAGCCCGGGGATCTGCCAGTGTTCGCCATCGGCTTTGTCACCTCGTTCATCTTCGCCATGATCGCCGTGCGCGCCTTGCTCAAGTTCATCGCCAATCATAGCTATGCGGCGTTTGCCTGGTATCGCATCGTCTTTGGGCTGTTGATCCTGGCGACCTGGCAGTTTGGCTGGGTCGACTGGTCGACGGCGCACGGCTGACATGGCCCGCTCTGAGACGACGGCGCCGCGCAACGGCGCCAAGCGGGCAGACGGTGGTGGGCGCCATGGCCGCTGGAAACTGTTGGTGTTGGCGCTGCTGTGCCTGCTGCCGGGCCTCGGCGCGCTGAAGATGGGACTGGACGGGCACACCTGGGTGCCGCTGGCGCTGTACCCACTGGCCAGCCTGATCAGCGCGCTGCTGTACTGGCAGGACAAGCGCCAGGCCCTGCACGGCGCCTGGCGCACGCCGGAAAAAGTGCTGCACGCCAGCGAGCTGTTGGGCGGCTGGCCCGGCGCGCTGGTGGCCCAGCAGCTGCTTCGACACAAGACCCGCAAGCTGTCTTATCAACTGGTGTTTTGGGCGATTGTGCTGGTGCATCAAACGGTATGGGTCGACTATCTGTTCCTGGGCAGTCGTTTTCCGCCGTTCGTTGCTTGAAGCCAAGGCCCGCCACACGAGTGAACGGCCAGGCATCCTGAAGCTCGCAAGCGTCAGGACATGCCTGAGCTTCCCTGCGATAATGCCGCACGTCCCCAGCCAGCGGATCGCCCCGTGTTTGACTTCAACGAACTGTACTATTTCGCCCAGGTGGTCGAGCACAAAGGCTTCGCTGCTGCTGCGCGCGCCATTGGTATCCCCAAGTCCAAGCTGAGCCGCCGGGTCCTGGCGCTCGAGGAGCGGCTTGGCGTGCGGCTCATACAACGCTCGACACGCAAGTTCACCGTCACCGAAATTGGCCAGGACTATTATCGCCACTGCGTCGCCATGCTCATCGAGGCGGATGCTGCCGAGAAGGTCATCGAGCAGTCCCGGTCCGAGCCCCACGGCCTGATTCGCGTGAGCTGTCCACCAGCGCTGGGCGCCATGGGTGTGAGCGATGCCATGGCGAAGTTCATGGTCGCTCACCCCAAGGTGCAGATTCAGGTAGAGAGCACCAATCGGCGCGTCGATGTGCTCGGCGAGGGCTTTGACATCGCACTGCGCGTGCGTTTTCCGCCGCTGCAGGATGAAAACCTGTTCCTCAAAGTGTTCGGCGAAAGCTATCAGAAACTGGTAGCCAAGCCTTCGCTGGTCGAGGGCCTTGGCCTGGACGTACCTGGCGATCTGGTCGGGCTGCCGAGCATGGACCTGGCGCCGGCCAATCGCGACCACCGCTGGGCCTTTATCGGGCCTACAGGTGATCGGGTGGAGGTGCCTCACTCGCCGCGCTTGGTCACGGCCGACCTGGACGCCTTGCACCGTGCTGCGCTTCAGGGGGTAGGCGTAGTACAGATGCCGGAGGTCATGGTCCGGCGAGATCTGGAGGCTGGGCTGCTGGTCGAGGTATTGCCGGCTTATCGACCTCCTAGCGGGCTCATCCATGCGGTTTACCCGTCGAAACGCGGTTTGCTGCCCTCGGTGCGGGGGTTGATCGATCTGTTGGCTGAGGAGCTTGGCGCGAATGCCGAAGCCGATCGCAAGGCGTGCATGGCGGCAGGCAAACTCCCGCCGGCAACCGCTCGCTGAGCGGCCTTCCGGCATTGTTCCATTAATGGGACGAACTAACGCGTTTTCAGCAGCTTTTCAGTCATTCGTCATCTCGGTAGGATTCTCGCCATCGTAACCGCCCACCGCTGCGGTCTTCATTACAGGAGCGTCCCATGAAATTGCTGCACATCGATTCGAGCATCCTTGGCGATAATTCCGCCTCTCGCCAGCTGAGCCGTGACGTGGTCGAGGCCTGGAAAGCCGCCGACCCAAGCGTCGAGGTGGTTTATCGTGACCTGGCCGTCGACGCCATCGCGCATTTTTCCTCCGCGACCTTGATGGCGGCCGGCACCCCGGAAGAAGCGCGCGATGCCGCCCAGGCATTCGAAGCCAAACTGAGCGCCGAAACCCTTGAAGAATTCCTCGCTGCCGATGCCGTGGTGATCGGTGCGCCGATGTACAACTTCAGCGTGCCGACCCAGCTCAAGGCCTGGATCGACCGCGTCGCCGTCGCCGGCAAGACGTTCCGCTACACCGAAGCTGGTCCTCAGGGCCTGTGCGGTGACAAGAAAGTGGTGCTGGTTTCGACCGCAGGTGGCTTGCATGCCGGCCAGCCGACCGGTGTTGGTCATGAGGACTTCCTCAAAGTGTTCCTCGGTTTCATCGGCATCACCGACCTGCAGATCGTCCGCGCCCATGGCCTGGCCTACGGCCCGGAGCAACGCACCCAGGCGCTCGACGCCGCGCAAGCGCAAATCGCAGGTGAGCTGTTCGCAGCGGCCTGATCATGCGTTGCTAGACCCGCCGGCTGATGCGCCTAGCGCCAGCCGGTTTTTTTCATGCACTTTTCATCTGCCAGCGGCAAGCCAGCTCTATGCTGACGCTAACCTCATGCTCGTCGTGGAATGCACTGGCCGATGAATACCTTGCGCTGCATGCTGGCGGTGCTATTGAGCGGGCTGATCGCCCAGGCCGAGGCCGCGCCTTGGGTCGCTGGCCTTCACCAGATGATCCTGGATGACCCAGTCGATGCCCGGCCCATGCAGGCCCTGGCGTTCTATCCGGCCCACGGCACGCCGCGCACTGCGCGCATCGACGGTTACTCGCTCGACGTAGTGCGGGAAGCGCCAGTGGCCCGGGGGCAATTCCCGCTGCTGATGCTGTCCCACGGCAACACCGGCAGTCCGCTTGCGCTGCACTACCTGGCGACCAGCCTGGCGCGCCAGGGCTTCGTGGTGGTCGCGGTCATCCACCCCGGCGACAATGCCCGCGACCCCAGCCGCCTGGGTACCCTGAGCAACCTCTACGGCCGGCCTCTGCAAGTCAGCGAGGCGATCAGCGCCGCCCGCGAGGACACCTTGCTGGGCCCTGCCCTGAACGACGGCAAGGTGGGGGTGATCGGCTATTCGGCAGGGGGTGAAACTGCGTTGATCCTATCCGGCGCGCAGCCAGATCTGCAGCGGCTGCGCACCTATTGCCTGGAGCGCCCCAGCGACGCCGACGCCTGCAAAACCCACGGCGTGCTGATTGCCGACCGCAGCGAGCTGGCGCCCAAGGCCGATGCGCGGGTCGGCGCCTTGATGCTGATGGCGCCGCTGAGCCTGATGTTCGGCCGCCATGCCCTGGCCGGTGTGCACGTGCCGGCGCTGATCTACAGCGGCGACGGCGATCAGCTGGTCGCGGTCGACCGCAATGCAGAGGCTCTGGCGCGCAAGCTGCCGATCACGCCTGACTACCATTTGCTGGCAGGCGCCGGACACTTCGTGTTCATGGCCGGTTGCGATGCGCCGCAGCGCGCACGCATGCCGGCGCTCTGCAAGGACGCCGAGGGCGTCGATCGCAGGCATATTCATCGCTCGCTGCAGCGTGATACGGCCGCCTTTTTTTCTCAAGCCTTGGGCGCAGCAGCGTCGATCGAAGCCTCAGCGGCGCTGGCCGCGCCGCGCCAAGGCCAGCGTTAAGCCAACGCCTGCCAGGGCAAGCAGGGCGGCCACGCCGAAGATCGAGGCGTAACCCAGGTGCACCGCCACTGCGCCCATCAATGGCCCGGCAATCGCCAGCGCCATGTCGAAGAATACGGCGTAGGCGCCCAGCCCGGCGCCGCGGCTGCTGCTCGGTACCTGCTTGATCGCTTCGACGCCCAGCGCCGGGTACACCAGCGACAGACCAAAGCCCGTCAGCCCGGCGCCTACCAGCGACCACGCCGGCGACGGTGCAAGCCACAGCAGCGCCAGCCCCAGCACTTCAGTCGCCATGCAGGCCACGGCCACGTTGTAGCCGCCAAAGCGGTTCACCGCATTGACGAACAGCAACCGTGAAACGATGAAGCACAGGCCGAAGGCGCTCAGGCACCAGGCTGCACCTACCCAGCCGCGTTCCAGGTAGTACAGGGTCACGAACGTGGTCAGTGTGCCGTAGCCGATCGAGGCCAGGGTCAAGCCCAACCCGCAGGGTGCCACACGCGCGAATGCCGACCAGAACGGCAGGCGCTCGCCGCGCGTCACCGGCATGTCGGGGCGCTTGCGCAGGACCCATAGTGCCAACCCTGAGAGCAGCAGCAGCGCAGGGCCGAGCACGCTGAAATCCAGGCCAGCCACTGCCAGCACGCCCAGCGGCGCACCGATGGCGATGGCGCCGTACGAGGCGATGCCGTTCCAGGAAATCACTCGCGCCGTGTGCTGCGAGCCGACCTGATTGATGCCCCAACTCAGGGTGGCCACGCCGATCAGCCCTTGCGCCAACCCCAGTAGCACGCGACCGCCGAGCAGCAGCCCCAGGCTCAGAACAGGCACACTCAACGTCCAGGCCGACAACAGCGTCAACACGCCGCAGCCGGCGATGCCGAGCAAGCCAAAGCGGATTGCCCGTTTGCCACCCAGGGTGTCGGCCACGCGCCCGGCAAACGGACGGCTGAGCAGGGTAGCCAGGTATTGCAAGCCAATGGTTACCCCGGCGATCACCGCGCCAAAGCCGAGCTGGTCATGCACGTAGCTGGGCAGCACCGCGATCGGCAGGCCGATGCAGAGAAAAGCGATGAAGGTATAGAAAACGATCGAGAGGATCTGCAGGGTGACGCTGAAGGTGCTGCTGGCGGGGGCGTGTTGTGGCGCGGTCATGGGCTCGTTCGCGGGCGGGCGGTTGGGCGTGCCGTAACTATGGCCGCTACGCGAAGAAAATGAAAGCAGGCTAACGAATGAGTCGACAGGACGTCACGTTGCCGCGGTAAGCAATTGAGCAAGCAATCGGCCTGGCCACTTTCGAGCGGCCAGGCCGTTACATCAGACCACGACGCCCTGGCTGCGCAGGTAATCGTCGTAGGTGCCGCTGAAGTCGACCACGCCGTCGGCGCTCAGCTCGATGATGCGGGTCGCCAGCGAGGACACGAACTCACGGTCGTGGCTGACGAACAGCAGCGTGCCCGGGTAGTTCTCCAGCGCCAGGTTCAGCGCTTCGATCGACTCCATGTCCAGGTGGTTGGTCGGTTCGTCCATCACCAGCACGTTAGGCTTTTGCAGGATCAGCTTGCCGAACAGCATGCGACCTTGCTCGCCACCGGAAATCACCTTCACCGACTTGAGGATCTCGTCGTTGGAGAACAGCATGCGCCCGAGGGTGCCACGAATGACCTGCTCACCGCTGGTCCACTGGCCCATCCAGTCGAACAGGGTCATGTCGTCTTCGAAATCGTGGGCATGGTCCTGGGCGTAGTAGCCCACTTCAGCGCTGTCGGTCCACTTCACCGAGCCGGCATCCGGGGTCATTTCGCCGACCAGGGTGCGCAGCAGGGTGGTTTTGCCGATACCGTTGGGGCCGATGATCGCCACGCGCTCGCCCGCTTCGACGGTGATATCAAAGTTCTTGAACAGCACTTTGTCGTCGAATGCCTTGGCCATTTTCTCGACGACCACCGCCTGGCGGTGCAGCTTCTTGGTCTGCTCGAAGCGAATGAACGGGCTGACGCGGCTGGACGGCTTGACCTCGGCCAGCTGGATCTTGTCGATCTGCTTGGCCCGCGAGGTGGCCTGCTTGGCTTTCGAGGCGTTGGCCGAGAAGCGGCTGACGAAGGTCTGCAGTTCGGCGATCTGCGCTTTCTTCTTGGCGTTGTCCGACAGCAGCTGCTCGCGCGACTGGGTGGCGGCGGTCATGTACTCGTCGTAGTTGCCCGGGAACAGGCGCAGCTCGCCGTAGTCCAGGTCGGCCATGTGGGTACAGACGCTGTTGAGGAAGTGACGGTCGTGGGAAATGATGATCATGGTGCTGTTACGCGCCGTGAGAACCGTTTCCAGCCAGCGGATGGTATTGATGTCCAGGTGGTTGGTCGGCTCGTCGAGCAGCAGCACGTCCGGGTCGGAGAACAGGGCCTGGGCCAGCAGCACGCGCAGCTTCCAGCCCGGCGCCACTTCGCTCATCGGGCCGAAGTGCTGCTCCAGGGGAATACCCAGGCCCAGCAGCAGTTCACCGGCACGCGACTCGGCGGTATAGCCGTCCATTTCGGCGAATTCGGTTTCCAGCTCGGCCACGGCCATGCCGTCGTCCTCGGTCATTTCCGGCAGCGAGTAGATGCGGTCGCGCTCGGCCTTGACCTTCCACAGTTGGCCATGGCCCATGATCACGGTGTCGATCACGGTGAATTCTTCATAGGCGAACTGGTCCTGGCGCAGCTTGCCCAGGCGAGTGTTCGGCTCGAGCATGACCTGGCCACCGGAAGGCTCCAGGTCGCCGCCGAGGATCTTCATGAAGGTCGATTTGCCACAACCGTTGGCGCCGATCAGGCCATAGCGGTTGCCGTTGTTGAATTTGACCGAAACGTTTTCGAACAGCGGCTTGGAGCCGAACTGCATGGTGATGTTGGCGGTAGAGATCAAGTGCTTGTCCTGCGGGGGTTCCAGAGGTGTATTTAGGCCCTCTCGTCAGTTCTGGGCCAATTTTGGGCCAATTCGACTCGGGGCGGCAGCTTCTCCAGCTCCCTCCAATCCGAGGAGGAGCTGATCCATTTCGCGTAGGTCGAAAGCAACATCTCGACGCTGTGGCCTAGCTGGTTCGCAATGAACGCAGGGTTCATCCCAGACATGAGGCACATGGTTGCGTAGGTGTGGCGGGTGTCGTACTGACGGCGTTCACGGATGTTCAGCGCCTTGAGCGCTGATTTGAAGTGGCGGATTGTAACACTTGGCTCGTTGATCCACAGCCTACCTTTGCTCGGTTGGAACACAAAAGGGCTCACAGGATGCGCCGATGTGTAGGCTATGCGCCGAAGCGTCGCCTTCCACTGGCCTGGGCAATGGCGTCGAGCGCGCGCTCGTTGAGCAGCACCGCTCGGTGATGCGTGGTCTTCGTGGGCTTTTCCGGCGCCAGGTTGACGATGATCCGGCGAATCGTTGCCGATCGCTGAGCGATGTCGACATCTTTCTACTTCAGGCCCATGGCTTCGCCAGGACCCACCCGGGTGAAGAAGCAGAACTCGAAGAACGCAGCGTAGTTCTTGGCGTCGTTGCGAAGCGTGGAATAGAGATGTGAGGTGGTTATTTCGGCCTCCGCCCGGGTGTAGGGGGCGAGCCTTAATGGTTCTCTCCTAAAATATGCGCGTGCGCCCAAGTTATTTTTTCGGAACGGATGGGATGTCCCGCGACGGTCGCAAGCCTGAGCTTCGGCCAGGTTTTCATCCAGTTTTTGGACGTGAGGCGGCTTTGAAAAACCGCAGTTTTCTCTGTAGCGAACTTTCCTGCTGGCCTGATAACCAAGTCAAATAGATCATCAAGCCCCAACGGTGCCGCGATCTCGAGTGAGCCTCTCTCTCGCAGTGCCACCGCTACCGCCGTTGCGGTTTCCGGCCAGTAGCGCATTGCGTCCGTCGCTGAAAGATATGGCTTATCGCCGTTCTGTGCATGCATTCTCGCTTGATTTTTCACAGACCACGATACGTTCGGCTCTAGATCTCCAAGGACTGCTTCCAATACTTCATCTTGCTCCGGTGTGCAGCGCTGCGCATCAAACCAGATGACATCGACGTCTGTTAAGATCGGGGATGCATCGCGCCCGTGCAGATAATCCCAAACTGCGTTACGTACAAAGCCTGCTCCGATCCAGCAGTCTGGCAGTCCCAAGGAGCGCACTATTGCGAGTAGCCGGAAACGAGTGGGATCATCTGAAATAATCGCTTCGAGTCTCGAAATATTGTCCACTCAACCATCACCTTGTTGCAGCTGGGCTTTACCCACTGATGTTGCAGCAGTCGCCCGATCTTACTGGCTTGCTGCGCCGGCAAGCGCGTCAGCACTGTTCCCATGCGGTTTCGGATTCAGTGGGCGTGTGATATCGGTGAGTGACTGCCGCCTATAATGGTTACTAGCTTAGATACTTCGGGCGGTATGTCCGCATACATGTCTCAACGGCTGTATGGCTCAATCCCTGCGCAGCCGCTTTCAGGTGTTGGGTTTCTGAACGCCGTTTAGGCCCGATAAAGCGTCGATGATAAACGGCGCTTTTTTCTTCAAGTATTCAGCCATCCCACCTGTGTTGCTAGCCTCGAGTCTGAGCTTCAGCTCCTCATACTGGCGACGCATTAGGGCGTTGGATCTGAGCAAGTCCCTGAATTTCAGCATCTGAGCAACCGCAAGATGGCCACGGGTACAAACGTGAAGCTTGTGCGTGCGAACTCCATTCACGTTGCGTCGGTAGAAATGATGGTCCGTCGTCAGATCAGTTCCTCGAAGGTAACCCAAACCCATCAACAGCTGGTCCCGCGCCTGAGCATTTTTGTGATCGAGGACCTCGACGAGCACATCGATCTCAGGCTTCGCTGCGAGTTCAGGAACGGATGTGCTTCCAACATGGTGTATCTCGATCAGCTCATCGCCAAAAGCCGAGGCAATGATCGATTTATCTGCCTGAAACTGCGCGGGCCAGATGGGGTTGTAACAAGCGATGTTGCTGGTCAGTGCCATTGCCATTCCCTGGTCGATAATGCTTGTATGCGCTAAATTCTCGCCCAAGACTTGTGCGTTGGCCAGTGGGAGATGACGGACTCCCGGCAGTGCAGCAGTCGCTGGGTGATTGGCAAGTCAGCTCACAACAACTAATGGCGTTGTCGAGCTAACATCCCTGGCGGCTGTGATCCCCCGTGGCGGACACCGAACGATCAGAGCCGGTGCTTGGCAGTGGTCCTTTCAAAATGACGCTTGCCGTGTATAGGCAAATGATCACCTTGAGGATGCTCGAGATCTTGAGAGGGGAAGTGGTTGACGACTGCAGCACGTAGAGCGCCAGGATCGGGCTTGGGGCACCACTGCCCACTGGTTTATCCTGCAACGTCGATAGAAGGCCTCACAAGGACGTCCATGATTCCCGTCGATCTGCCGGTCATGTTGCTCGGCTACATGATCTACATTTTTTCCGAGGTTTTTCTTTGGCTCTTCATCGCCGGCCTGATAGCCCTCCTGATTCCGCGAAGTCGTCGTTATATGCTGGCGCGGCGCTGGAAGTCCGGCTTGTTGCTGATGTTGCTGGCAGCCGGCAGCTTGCCTTACATCGAGTCCACCCACAGGCTCTGGCAGGATTGGCGTTCGCACAATCCCCGACTCGAACACGAGGAAGTGCTTGGGGATCTAGTGCTTCCGGCGGGTACCCGGGTCCATCTGCGCAACCTGGAGCCTTTCAACGACCTGTCCGGCGATCCAGTGCCCTATGGCATGCAGAGCCTGGATCAGGCTGATTTCGATCGCACACCAGGTCACATCATGGGTATGCCTGTGCGTCGTCTGAAACTGGCGCAGGGCCACGGTTTCGCGACGGTCGAGACCCTGTCCGCTCATGACTTGGCAGGATGGAACTGTGAGCCTGGGGAAGTAGAGTTCCGCTTTCCATTCGGTGCTCATTTCACGTTTTCCGAGTGGAAGATGCACCGGTGCACACTGGCGCGAGGTACCGAGCTAGGGGGTATCGTCTGGCCTGGCCCGGTAGAGGTGTTCTCAAGTACCACGGGTTGGGAGGCTAGGTCCGAGGAGAGCCCGGCCACGCTATTGGGAATCGAACTGCGCTCACTGAACATGATTCTGGATCGCCCATATGGCGATGCGCACTGGTGGCGAGGCTACGCAAACCAACCCTTCGACTTCGGCGCTATTCACTATCCGGCCGATATCCAGGTCAGCTGTGATCAGGGCCAGATGCACTTTAGCCTGCCACCGGGCGTGCAAGCCCTGGATCAACGCAGCAAAACGTTCATAGAGGGCGGGCAGACGGTGGTGCAGAGCTTGGCCGGCGAGGTGCTGGGAGTTCGAACCAACGGTTCCATGGGGGTTTATTTTCCTGATGAACTCATAGTGCGCTGAGGCTGAATGAATTCAGGCGGGTTGCACAAGTGCCCCCGTTTTATGCAGCACTCACCTGAGTTATCAGCCGCGCCGCCGTCCATTTTGCGAAGATAGAACGCAACATCTCGACGCTGTAGCCAAGCTGATTCGCGATGAGCGCAGGGCTGATTCCAGTCATGAGCCCACCCTTGCGTGCTTTGAGCACAAAAGTACTGACCAGGTGGGCCGATGAAAACGCGATGCAACGAGGTGTCGTCAGCAGGCAAGCCAACAAAGGCGGATGCCTAGCTCGCAGGCAGGAGAATCACGAAGTTTTTCTTCATGTCTTCGAGCACGGTCCATTTACCCTTAGCGCCCGGTTCGATGATGAATGTGTCACCTGCGGCCAGGATGACCGCAGCGCGACCTTCCAGCTCGATGACGCAGCGCCCGCTCAAGACATGGCAGAACTCCCAGACTTTGTAGTCGATGCGCCACGCCCCGACACTCGCTTCCCATTCCCCGCAAATACGACCTTGCTGTTCATCGTGGTAGTACTTGGAGGTCAGCGTATGCGGGTCGCCTTCCATGACTTCTTCAAAGAAGGGAAGGTCGCGCACCGGTTGGATATCCAGTTCGCGGAATACGGTCAGGTTGTTCATGGTGTTCTCTCAGGTACGTGTATGAGTGGGGCGATGCATCAAGTACGCTTCACCGGTTACGTTCAGCATCGGGTGCGCAACGATCTGGCAGGTCTTGACGACCTGAAACCCGTGACGTTCGTAGAAGCGGCGTGCGCCGTGGTTGTCTGCGTAATCGATCAGGCACAGGCCCTCCAGGCCGGCGTCGTCAGCACGTTGCTGGGCCTGGCGAAGAAACTGCTCGCCCAACCCTTGGTTGCGCCAGGCCTCATCCAGGGCCAGGCTGGAGATGTACAGCGTGTTGGGTATCTCCATGTCGGCGTAAGGCGCCAGGACCGGGTCCATTTCTGCCGGACTGTCGCCGCGTTCACCCAAGGCGTAACTGTGCATCATGCCGATGACGCGTCCGTCGAACGTGGCCATCAAACAGTTTTTGTAGGAGAAGTCGCCTTGCTCCCTGGCATAACGAGACGCGCCGACATCCAGCAACGCCTGCCCAGGTGCGGCGAGCGTGCTCCATATGTAATCGGCCATGCCCTCCGATGTCAGTTGAAAGAAGCGCGCGATATCGCGCGCATCCGACACGTGTGCGGGTCTGAAGTCGATAGACATGAACAGGGTTCCCATTGGATCGGGTGGTTAGTCATCAAGGATTGCGCCTTCGGCAGGGGCTTAGGGTAGGGGGGTTGTACCGTTGCCATCTTGCTCTGGGCGAACATTGACGACACGAGGCGCGACGCGGACCCACGCTCTCACTTCCCAGTGAGCCTCAACACCCCTACAATCGCGATACATTCCTATTCGCGTTTCGGGTCGAGTGAAGAAGATGTCCAGATCGGACACCCAAGCCACGGTCAACCAACACCTGCATGCCCTGTACCGCGACCACAACGGCTGGTTGCGCGGTTGGTTGCGTGAGCGTCTGAACAGTTCAGCCGATGCGGCTGACCTTGCCCAGGACACGTTCATTCGTGTGATGCTCGCGCGCACGGCTGATGCTTTACACAAGCCGCGGCCGTACCTGGCGACCATCGCTCGCGGTCTGGTCATCGATCTCTATCGCCGTCGCAGCCTGGAGCAGGCCTACCTCGAGGTATTGGCCTCCAGGCCGGAAGTCCACGCGCCGTCTGCAGAAACCCGTGCAATCATTCTGGAAAACCTGGTGGCCATCGATCGCATGCTTGACGGCCTGGGCCAGCGCACGCGGCAGATCTTTCTCGCCGTGCAGCTGGACGGGCTTACCTACGAAAAAACCGCGCAGCGTTTTGCGGTGTCGGTGAGCACGGTGCGCAAGCACTTGGCCAAAGGCATGCTGCACTGCCTGTTGATGGATGAAGAATGACGCAGGCACTCGCCCAGGCAGTCGAATGGTATGTGCGCCTGCATGACAGCGGCGCCACGCCGGCCACTCGGGCTCAATGGCAAGCCTGGCTTGACGCTGACCCGTTGCATGCCAAGGCATGGGCTCGCGTTGAGAAGTTGCAACAGCGCATGAGCCTGGCACCTCCTGGCTTTGCCGTCGCAACGCTTGAGGAGGCTCGGCAGCACAGGCGTGCAGCGGTAAAGACGATTGGCCTTCTACTTGGCGTTGGCGTGCTGGGCTGGGGCGGCTACCGGGTTTCAGTACCCGACGCCGACTACAGGACCAGCGTCGGGCAACGCAAGCAGATCACGCTGTCTGATGGCAGCCTTTTGATGCTGGACGCCGACACCCGCGTCGATGTGCGATTCAGCACCCAACAGCGGCTGATTATCCTGCGCCAGGGCACCATCCTCGTCGAAACTGCCAAAGACTCCCGGGCACTGAGCGTGCAAAGCGCTGAAGGGCAGATCAAGGCGCTGGGTACCCGCTTCACGGTACGCCAAGGCGATGGCATCACTCGGGTTGCCGTTGAAGCCCACGCGGTAGAGGTTTGCCCACGATCGGCTCCTGGCCAGGCGTTGCGCGTCGCGGCGGGACAGGCCGTGAGCTTCAGCGCGGTCGGTACCGGGCCGTTGCAGCCGGCTGCAGAGCAAGGCTCGGCGTGGACGCGCGGCATGCTCGTCGCGCTGGACTGGCGACTGGACGAGCTACTGGTCGAGCTATCCCGCTACCGCCATGGTTTTCTTACGTGCTCGTCAGATGTCGCCGGGTTGCGGCTCACTGGCACATTTCTGCTCGATGATCTCGAAGGCGCTCTCGCCAATCTGCAAGACTCACTCCCCGTGCGGGTACGTCGTCTGACACGCTACTGGGTGAGAATCGAACGTCGGACGGCGTGAAGCAATTCTTTGCATGGGTGGGTAACAGATTTTCATTCCTGTTTCGGCTCTACCTGCATGTGCGCATCAGACGCACACATTGCCAACGTTGACAGGAACGCTTTCATGCAAGTACGCATCACCTTCTTTTCCCGCTGCGCTCAACGGACTGCACTGGCCCTGTGTATCGCCGGATCGATACTTCGGGTGGAGCCTGCTCTGGCGAAACCCCTCGACTATGACATTCGCAGCGGCACCCTGGCGGGAGCGCTCAGCGAGTTCGCCGCTGTGAGCGGGGTAATGATCACCTTTAGCTCGGAACAGACCGCAGGTTTGCGTTCGCCAGGACTGCAAGGCCGCTTCGAACTGGATCAGGGCTTCGCCCGTGTGCTTCAGGGCAGCGGCTTGCGGGTAGTACAGGTCGGCGAGAAACGGTTCGTACTGGCCAAGACCGAAAACGGCGCGACCCTGGAGCTGGGTGCCACCAGCATCAATGCCGCTGATCTGGGGGCTACTACAGAAGGTACCGGCTCCTACACGACCGGGTCCACCAACACGGCCACCAAACTCGCACTCTCGCTGCGCGAAACACCGCAAACGGTCAGCGTGATGACGCGCCAGCGTATCGAGGACCAGCAGTTGAATACGCTGAGCGATGTGCTCAAGCAGACGCCTGGGCTCTCCGTACAAAACATCGACAGTGAGCGGGTAAACATCTATTCGCGGGGTTACGCGATCGAAAGTTACCAGTTCGATGGCATCCCCACGTCGTTGATCGTGCAGACGAGCGCGAGCCCGCAGAGCATGACCGATACCGCGATCTATGACCGGGTGGAGATCGTCCGCGGGGCCACCGGGCTGATGACCGGGGCTGGCGACCCATCGGGCAGCATCAACCTGATTCGCAAGCGGCCTACGGTGCAATTCCAGGGCTCGGTGAGCGCCGGCGCCGGCTCGTGGGACACCTACCGCACCGAGGTGGATATGTCCGGCCCACTGACTGACGATGCACGCCTGCGTGGGCGGGCCGTCATGGCCTATCAGCAGGGCAACAGCTACATCGATCACTACCAACAGGAAAAGCAGACCTACTACGGCATTCTTGAGGCAGACCTCACAGACAGCACCCTGCTGACCCTGGGTTTCGACTACCAGAAGAACGATCCACGTGGCGTGTCGTTCGCCAGCTTTCCGCTGTTCTACAGTGACGGCCAGCAGACCGATTTCCCACGCTCCACCAACGCTGGCGCACGCTGGAGCTATCGTCGGCAAAACACCCTGAACACCTTCGCGTCCCTGGAGCAGGGCCTGGTCAATGACTGGAAGCTGAAAGTGGCTGTCAACAACATGTACAGCGCCCGTGACTATTCGCTGGCATCGCTCAGCGGCGGCACGCCGGATCGTGAAACCGGCGAGGGTGCCTACTTGTATGGTGGGGACGGCTACGGCTCCCAGCGTCAGCTCGGAATCGATGCCATGGCCCAGGGGCCGTTCGAGCTTTTCGGCCGCGAGCATGAGCTGGTGTTCGGCTTGAGCGCCTCGGAGTTCCACGACTACAGCGATCCGGACGACGACGACCTGGAAATGCGCCCCGACAATATCTACCAGTGGGACAACGACACCGCCCGCCCGATTTCGGTAGGCAAGCTGATGAATGACGATACGACGATACGGCAGGACGCCGCTTATCTGGTGGCCCGGTTCAAGCCTGCTGACGACTTGTCACTGATTGTCGGTGCGCGCGTCGGTAACTACAGCTACAAGAAGAAGGCGATCTACAACCCACCCTATACCCGCTCTTCCAATTCTGCCGAAACGCGCGAAAGCGGCTTCGTCACGCCCTATGCTGGCGTGGTCTACGACCTCAACGACATCCACTCGGTCTATGCCAGCTACACCAAGATCTACAAGCCACAGGCGATTCGTGACCAAAGCGGCAGAACGCTGGAGCCGCGCGAGGGTGACAACTACGAGATCGGCCTGAAAAGCGAGTTCCTCGATGGCCGGGTCAACACGGCCTTGGCATTGTATGCGATCAAGCAGGACAACCTCGGCGTGGCCACTGGCGAGACGGTCGAGGGCACTGTGCGTGAATCAGCCTATCGAGCTGTGGCTGGCGCCAAGACACGCGGTATCGACATGGAGATCTATGGCGAGGTCCTGACCGATTGGAATGTCAGCGCAAGTTACAGCCACAGCATCACCAAGGATGCCGATCACGAGCGCATCAGAACCGAAGCCCCGGCTAACCTGGTCAAGCTCTGGACTACCTATCGCCTACCGGGGGAGCTGAACCGCCTGACCGTCGGCGGCGGCATGAACTGGCAAAGCGGCCTGAGCCTGACCACCAGCGAGGGTAAGGCCACTCAGCAGCAGTACGCGGTGTTCAATTTGCTGGCGCGTTACGACGTTACTCCGGCCCTGAGCGCAAGCGTCAATGTGAACAACGTGTTCGATAAAAAGTACTTCAGCGCGCTGGATCCTACTTTCTTTACGGGTTACTACGGGGAGCCACGTAATGTGATGTTTAGTACGCGCTATGCCTTTTAGGAGGCTTCGACGGTGGCGGGGGCTATTTTAGGTGCCGTTGAGCCTTACGCCCGGAGCGGGTAAATAGGGTAAAACTCGCTTGACCGTGGAGAACGATCGTTCTACTCTGCATCCATGGACAAGCAAATGACCGATACCCGCGAAAAGATTCTGGCCACGGCTGAAAGGCTTATTTACGAAAATGGCATCCATGCTACTGGCATGGACTTGCTGGTAAAAACCTCGGGCGTTGCCCGCAAGAGTATTTATCGTCATTTCGCCAATAAAGACGACGTCGCTGCAGCGGCGCTCAACGCACGCGATGTCCGCTGGATGCAGTGGTTTCGTAGCGAATGCGAAAAGGCCCGTTCACCTCAGGATCGATTACTGGGCATGTTCGATGTGCTCAGCAGTTGGTTTGCATCTGACGGTTTTCGAGGGTGCGCGTTCATCAACACGGCAGGGGAGGTCGGTGATGCCGAGGACCCTGTCCGGCAGATCGCCAAGCTGCATAAACAAAAGCTGCTGGATTACACCGTGGAGCTGACGAATCAACTGGGCGTGAAGGATCCGCTCGCGTTAGCCCGGCAGTTCTTCCTGCTGATAGAAGGCACGATCACCGTCGCTCGGGTGATGGGCGACTTTACCGCCCTCGACAGCGCCAGAGAAATAGCCAAGTTGCTGCTCACCCACGCCGAGCGACCATAAGGTTTGACCGTCACAACCTGATTCAACCACTGCGCAACGTCTTGCTTCATCCACTCACCTGGAGGTACCCCCATGTCCAATGAACAAGCTCGTCCGCCACTGCCGCCTTTCACTCGCGAGTCGGCAATTGAGAAAGTCCGACTCGCTGAAGATGGTTGGAATACGCGCAACCCAGAAAAGATCGCCCTGGCGTATACGCTGAACACCCAATGGCGTAACCGAGCCGAATTTGCAAACAATCGCGAAGAGGCACAGGCTTTTCTGACCCGCAAGTGGAAAAAAGAGTTGGACTACCGCCTGATCAAGGAACTGTGGGCCTTCACCGACAACCGGATCGCCGTGCGTTATGCCTATGAGTGGCACGATGATTCAGGTAACTGGTTCCGCTCCTACGGCAACGAGAATTGGGAGTTCGAAGCCGATGGCTTGATGCACCGTCGCTTCGCCTGCATCAATGACATGCCCATCCAGGAGAGCGAGCGTAAATTCCATTGGCCTCTGGGACGCCGCCCGGATGATCATCCGGGCCTGACCGAGCTGGGTCTGTAAGTCACTGCAACCAGATCCTTTGTTTAAAAGGGTCAGGTTGCGGACATTAACCTCTCATTCGTATGGCTAGGTAAGCGCTGGCTCTACTCGAAAGCTGCAGTCGGTCAACCGACGACCTCAAATCCCTCATAAACCACCCAACCTCCCTCCGATGCCTTCCCTTTGTTATCAATCACATACGCACCCGCTTTGAAGTAGAACTGAAACTTTTTCCAGCCCGAACCCACGGCCATATTGGTGCTCAGCTCATCGAGCGAAACGCTGAGCTCTCCACCCTCATCGACCTGCACGCTGTACTCGAAGGTCTGCGCCAATGCTACGGGCTTCTCCAACAACGTGCGGGCAAGCCCAAGCGGCGAGCTGCGTGACTCGATGCGTACCGAGCCGCTCCACCAGGTCACCATGAGAAACGGGTTGGGCGCGTTGACTGCGTGAATCTGCCCGATGATGACCTTGCCGCTGGATGGAGCGCTTTGCACGCGCACGCGGCCGGCCATCGCGTGCCTGCCGCTGCCCGGTGTCCAGTTGAACGATTCGCTGGAGCCTGGCAGCGTCTGCCGGCCCTCGGTGCGCGGATATCGAGAAGTGCCCGCCGCATCGTCCTGAACCGAACACCAATAATGCACATGCTGGTTCTCGTCGACCCACAGGCGGTCTGCGGGGGGTAGGGCGGGGTATAGATAAATCTTGCCGTTAGCGGTTACGTTACCAAAAGACTGCATGGTCGCTTCCTTGTCGTAGAGTTCCGATTCCTTCGGCGGGTGCCACGCACGTCCATAGGGTTGGCTGGCCCGCAGCCAACCCTATGGACGTTCAGAGCTTGTACAAAATGGTGTAGGAGGCATCGGTCCTCGGCTCGATCGTCATGGGCATGCCAAACAGCTTGCCCTGGCACTCACTGACGATGCAGCGGTAGACCGTGCCCTGGCGAAGTTGCGCCCATAGCCCCTCGTCATGAATGACGATACGCACGACGCGGTTTTCCTGATCGTCTCTGGCGTGCGCAACATGATGGTCCAGGTCGCATCCGAACTGCTCCGGGGTCAGCTCCGGATCGAAACCGATCACCACCCCATGGCGCATCAGGTCGGCCCGGATACGCTCAATCACATCGTCTGCTTCTTGTTTTAGCATGATGGGTATCTCACGGTGCGGGTACACATTAAAACTCTAGCTGACCTTGAGCATTTTGGTCAGTTATCGGATCAATCAACGTCTCGTTGTCGTTACGCACGTTGCCGACCGCCTTGTCCACCGGGTACCAGTGAAACTCTGCCGCCGGCCTGCAGCCCTGCTGCACGATGGCTGCCGCACGCTCGGCCGTGGTGGCCGGGTCCAGCCATTCGCGCGCGGTGTCGGCCGCCAGCACCAGGGGCTTGCGGTCATGAATGTCGAGCAAACCTTGGTCGGCAGCGGCGGTGATGATCACGAAGCCATCGCGCGGATCAGCTTCGAGCCCCGGGTGTGCCTGGGCCAATGCGGCGAAATACAGCGGCAAACCGTCGGCGCTGGTGATGTAGTAAGGTTGCTTGCGCTTGGGTTCGGTAGGATCAGGCAGCCACTCGTACCAGCCATTGGCCGGCGCCAAGGCTCTCCCGGCCGGCCACAGCTCACTGAAGAACTTGCCGGTCATGACCGTCTCGGCCCTGGCATTGATCGGGTCGGGGCGTTTGCCCTTGGCCCAGAACGGCGACCAGCCCCACCGCAGCGGGTCCACACGCACGCCGTCTTCAACCTGGCGCAGCAGCGGTACCTGCGTCGATGGCGCGACGTTGTAGCGGCTGATCGGTTCCGCGTCATAGCCGTTGATCACCACCAGATCCAGCGACAATTGCCGCAAGTAATGATCCATCGACTCGTACATCGAGTACCGTCCGCACATGATTAACCTCTCGTCCGTCAGAATTATCGCGAGCCAGGATTGACCCGGCGGCCAATGCTGGATTTACTGTATATGCATACAGTTTGCATCGGACCTTCCACCATGACCATCACCTACCTGGGTACGCCAGCCGGCAGTACTGAACCTCTTCCGCTCTATGCATTTCGCGTTCCTGCCGGTTTTCCCTCGCCTGCAGCGGACCACCTGGAAGGCCATATCTCCCTTGACGAACTCTTTGACCTGCGTGCGCCCCATATGTATCTGGTGAAAGTCGAAGGCGACAGCATGCAAGGGGCGGGTATCTACTCAGGCGACATTGTCATCGTGGATCGCAGCCGTGAGGCCGAGCATGGCGACGTGGTGATAGCTGCGGTCAATTGCGAGCCCGTGTGCAAGCGCCTGTATCGCCGTGATGGCGTAGTGATGCTGAAGTCGGAAAATCCCGCCTATCCGCCGCGGCATATCCTCGAAGGCGATGAGCTGCTGCTCTGGGGCGTGGTGCGCTACAGCGTGCGTGACCATGCGCAATGAGCCGGTGTTCGCGCTGATCGACTGCAACTCGTTCTATGCGAGCTGCGAACGCGTGTTCCGCCCGGACCTCGCCAAGACGCCAATCGTGGTGCTGAGCAACAACGATGGCTGCGTGATCGCCAGGTCCTACGACGCCAAGCCGTACGTCAAGATGGGCGAGCCGTATTTTCAAGCCAGGGACAAGCTGCGCCGCCATGGCGTCGTGGCTTTCAGCAGCAATTACGCGCTTTACGGCGACATGAGCGAGCGGGTGATGTCGTTGATCGAGTCGATGGTGCCGGCGACCGAGGTGTACAGCATCGACGAATGTTTCGCCGACCTCTCAGGCATCCAGGGTGACCTGACTCATTTCGGCCGGCAGGTGCGCGCGAAGATCTTCCAATGCACCGGCATACCGGTGGGGGTCGGCATCGCCACGACCAAGACCCTGGCCAAGCTGGCCAACCACACCGCCAAGCGCCTGCTGGCCCAGACCGGCGGGGTGGTGGACATTACCGAGCCATTCAAGCGTGATTGGGTGTTGCGCAACACCGAGGTCAAAGAGGTCTGGGGCGTCGGCCGGCGCATGAGCGCGCACTTGGAGGCGATGGGCATTCACACGGCAATGGATCTGGCCAAAGCCGACGCCTGGACGCTGCGAGAGAAATTCAGCGTGGTGATCGAGAAGACCGCTCGCGAGCTGGCTGGCACCTCGTGCCTTGAGCTGGATGAGGCCGAGCCGCCGAAGCAGGAAATCTGCTGCAGTCGCATGTTCGGCAGGCGCCTGAGCGAACTCGCACCCATCAAACAGGCGGTCGCCACCTACGTCGGCCGTGCGGCGGAGAAACTGCGCGCCCAGGGCTCGGTGTGCAAGCGCATGCGCATCAGCATTCGCACCGGCATGCTCAACCCCGACGAGGTGCACCATGCCCAGGGCGCCTTGGTCGAGCTGCCGTACCCGACCTGCGACACCTTGCTGATGACCCGCCTGGCGACCGACGCGGTGTCGCGCATCTTTCGCCCCGGCATGCGCTACAGCAAGGCCGAGGTGCTGTTGATGGATCTACGGCAACCGGGCGAATTCTCCCAGGACCTGTTCGCGCTCGAGCAGTCACCGGACTGTGCCCGGCTGATGCAGGTGATGGACGATATCAACCAGCGCTGGGGCAGGGGTACCTTGCGCACCGCGAGCGTGCCGGCTGCGCCGGATTGGGCAATGCGAAGGGAGCTGTTGAGCCAGTCCTATACCACGCGGCTCGATCAGTTGTGGACGGTCAAATGCTGAGCGCCTGTCAGCCCTCAGGCGGCGTCACGCCACAGATGAAGTCGTTCGAGCCAAGTCGATGCGAGCCAAACTCGACGACATAATCTTCACCACGACGGCGCGCTTCAGCCTGAGCAGTGCTCTGGTCTGCATAGATATCGACGAAATGCCACGGATGAAGATCGCGCAGCACACCCCAGCCCAATACCCAGCCTTCTCGAGCGGGGTCAGCCGGCAGGTTTTTAGCCAGGCTACGAATACTCATCAAGTCTCTCCTAGGCATGCGACGAAGGTTGAAATTCGGCTGAACTTCCGCGCCAGGCGTCGGCTCTGAGCGATACGCCGAAACACGCAGAGGTGCGGCGAACATTGGTCTGTTGTCTGCCTGGGGAAGTTCTAACTATGTTTGCGGAAGATTTTTACGGCGTCTACCTGGTGGTCGAGGTCGTGTTGGTGGTGGCGGTATTGACCATTGCCTATCACTGGAACCAAGGGGCCTGATCTCTAATCCCTGAGCGGCCGATCGATAAGCCGGCCTCAGGCTTCGTCGAACAAGCGCCCAGGGCTGAAGAAGAACGAGGCAACCAGTACGGCGGTGATCACGCCCAAGGCGTCAGCCAGCAGCAGCACGAATTCGCTGCCATTGCCAAGCAAGGGTTGGTTGCCCATCACGAAGCTGACCCCATGGGGGAATGCGGCAATGCTCAACAGTGCGGCTGCCAGCGCCGCCGACAACACTTTTGTGTAGCCTCTGCCAAATGCCAGGGTGTAGGCCCAGAAGACGAAGATGCTCGACACGGCAAGGCCCGTGGAAGTCACGAATTGGGCGAGGATTTCCAGCCACCACACCATGGGATTCTCCTGAACAGTGCGCTTGATACGCATGAGAATCATGGCCGTATGAAATCGTTCCGCTCACCTAAAGAAATAACCCATTGGCGCCTTAACCCTGGCGCGAGGGCAAGGTTCGACAATACCGCTCAAGCGATAACCGAGCTAGAATGCGCCATGTTCCAGATGGGTCAAATGCAAATGCCTATGTTTCGTATTGTATTGAGTGGCGCCGTGGCGTTGAGTCTGGTGGGTTGCGCCAATCCCGGTAAGCCCACGGCGAGCAAACTGACAGCCAAGTCGCCGTCGGAATATACCGCCTGCGTACTGCCGAAGTGGCAGGCGCTGTCACCACAGACAACAAAGAAGTCGATCAATCACGGCTACCGTATTACCGCACCGAGTGCCATCGCTTCTGATGAAGTATTGGAAGTTATCGAATCGAAAGAGGGCAGTCGAGCAACTTTCTATAAAGGCAGCTTCTTGTCGACCAACAAGTTACGGGTTGCCGCGCGGGAGTGCCTTGACTGAACGACTGCATTGGCATGGGTGCATGAGGGCCGGGGAGGCCGGCCCTCATACAGCATGCACTTAGCGGTTTGCGCGGCGTTGCTCGACGTTGCAGATCCAGCGATGGCCAACCCGATACGGCGCGCGGATGAATGTCAGGTCAGCCACTCGTTTGGCACCCTGGGCTTTGAGGGCCTGGGTCAGTTCAGCGAGAGTTTCTGCTTCGATGGTCATGTTTCACCTCGTCAGACTTACTGCATTCATAATTCTTGACCTGCGCGGCAATGCAGCGATTCATTTATTTTCAAATTAATTGCAAGGCATCACTGCTAATTGCTGCTCAATTGATTAACGCGCAAGAAACCGAGTGTGATGGCAAGGCAGCCGTATTAAGGTGAGCGCACGTATCTTCAACAGGATTGTGTAATGTCCAATGCATTCACCTACCTGCCGTCTCCCGTCGGCACGCTCACGCTCGTTGCGCGCGGCGAGCGACTGGCAGCAGTACTGTGGGAAGTCGAGCGGGATAACCGGGTACGACTCGGCGCGCTGCACCGCGATGACCAGCATCCGCTATTGCGCGAGACCGCGCGGCAGTTGCAAGCGTACTTCGCCGGGTCCTGTCGACGGTTCGACCTGCCGCTGGATTTTGCCGGCACTGCATTCCAACGCCAGGTGTGGACGGCACTGCTGACGATCCCATTTGGCGAGACGCGCAGCTACAGCGACATTGCCAGGCAAATCGGCAGCCCCCTTGCCGTACGTGCGGTGGGGGCAGCCAATGGGCGCAATCCGATTTCCATCATCGCGCCCTGCCACCGGGTCATAGGTGCGTCAGGCAGCCTGACCGGCTTCGCTGGCGGCCTGGCGGCCAAGCAGTACTTGCTGGCACTGGAAGGGCGCAAGAGCCTGGCTCTGGATTTCTGACGCCAAGCTCAGCTCAGCCAGCTCAGCAGCAGGCATACGATCAGGGCCGTCACCGCTCCGGCACCCAACGTATAGCGCCGACGTGCCCGGCGCGCATGGGCTTGCACCTCGCGCAGGTACTCCCCAGGCGTCGGCGCGTCGGGCCGATGACGCAGACCTTCGGCGATGTCAGTCATGTGGCCCTGGATCAACAGGCCGACCACATAGTAAGTAACGCCAAAGCTGAACAGTGTCGCGAGCAGGAATTTCATAAGCCACGCAAAGCGGCGCAGAGTTTCATGGTGAGTCCATTCCCCCAATGAGCGAAGTGCCGAGCATACTACTGGCCCATCCACCTGCACCAGCACGGCAGGTGCCATCATCGCCTGCCGCTTGGGATCGCACTGTGCCATGCTGAGGGCAGACAGCGCCAAGCGCACAGGAGTACGTGATGAGCCGTTTTCGGCGGGTAGCCGCCAATAGCAAAGGGCGTGATTTGGCTGTGGGCGATATCCATGGGCATTTCCAACGCTTGCAGCAGTGCTTGGATGCGGTAGATTTCGATCCGGCCGTCGACCGGCTATTCAGCGTCGGCGATCTGGTCGATCGCGGACCGCACAGCGAACAGTGCCTGGATTGGCTGGCCCAGCCTTGGTTTCATGCGGTGCAGGGTAACCATGAGGCGCTGGCGATCAGCTGCTTCCACGGCGGCAGGCTCGACCTGCAGATGTACCGTGCTGCCGGGGGTGGCTGGTTCATCGACAGCCCCAGGGAGCGGCAGGCGGTGTTCGTCGAGCAGTTTTTGCAGCTGCCGATCGCCCTGGAACTGCAGACGCCCACTGGCCTGGTAGGGCTGCTGCACGCCGACAGCCCCTTCGACGATTGGCCGGCGCTGCGTGACAGCCTGCTGTTCGACGATGACGCGCAGGTGCGCGAAGTGTGCCAATGGTCGCGCCGACGCCTGAAAAGCGCCAACGGCACACCGGTACGAGGCGTGCAGGCGCTGGTGGTGGGCCACACGCCGGTGTTGCAGGCCAAGCGGCTAGGCAATGTCTGGCATCTGGATACCGCAGGCTGGGCCAGTGGCCATTTCAGCCTGATGGACCTGCACCGCCTGCGCCTGCTTAACCCCGCGCCAAATGGAACACCAGGGCCACGGCCAACGCCATCAGCATAAGCCCGCACGCACGTTCCAGCCATGGCAGCGCACGCACGAAACGCCGCAACAACAGCGGGTTGCCGATGGCCAGCGCCACCAGCAGGTCCCACACCAGCACGACGCCGAACATCCAGAAGCTGTAGGCCCACTTCCAGCCAACGCTAGCGCTGGCGAGCATGCCAGCGAGGCTTGCATAGAACAGGGCGTTCTTGGGGTTGAGCAACGCTGACAGAAAACCCGTGCCCAAGCTGCGCCACCAGCTGTGAACTCGCGTATTGGCAGCCACCGAGGCCAATCCACTGCGCCCAGCATGGCGCACAAACAACGACCCGATGTACAGCAGGTAGCCCGCGCCGGCCAGTTGCAGGGCGATGAACAGCGCACTGCCTTCACGCAGGATGGCCAACCCAGCGAAGGCCGTGGCGATGAACAGGGCATTGGCCAGGGCGATGCCCAGGCAGACCCCGCTGGCCAGGCGCCAACCTGCGGCAATGGACGTGCGCGCTACCAGGAAAAAGTCCGGGCCAGGCGACAGCAGTGCAAGAAAATGGGCGCAGGCGATGATCAGGAATTGTTGCATGGGCGGCCTCTGGTCAGCAAAGCCGCAGTTTGCGATCAGCTACCCAGGCGGGTATTGAAGATTATTGCGCCTGGCGGTACTGGCCGGGGGTGACGCCGACATGGGCCTTGAACACCCGCTGGAAATGACTTTGGTCGGCAAAGCCTAGTTGGTAGGCGACATCGGCCAGGTGCAGACCATCGAGCAGCAGTTGCCGTGCGCGGTTGACCCGTGCGTTGAGCAGATAGGCATGCGGCGTCAAACCCGTCGCCGCGCGGAAGGCGCGGATCAGTTGATAACGGCCGAGTCCGGCCTGCTGCGCAAGTGCCTGGAGGTTCAGCTGAGCCGGGCCCTGGGTCTGGATGTATTCGATCAGCGCAGCCAAGGCAGCGCTACCCAGTACCGGAGCCGGGGCGGCCTGCGCTGCAGGCTGCGCGGCAAAATCATGGTCGCCGAGAAATGCCACCAGCGCAGCTTCCTTCTCGCCAGTGCTTGCACTGGAAAACAACAAATCGTTCAGTGCGCAAAAGGCTTGGTACAGCACCGCTTGCCGGCTGATGCGTGCCGGCGCACCGGGCCCGACGGCAGCGAGGCCCGACTCCAGGCGCAGGCGGGTCAACCAGCCGGCGTCCACGTGCAGCATCTGGTAGCTCCAGGCCCGACCTGGATCAGGGTTGCAAGCATGGACTCGCTGCGCCGGTACCAGCACCAGCGTGCCAGGGGTCAGCCGCTCGCGCCCGTCACTGGCGCCGGTGAACCAGCTGTAGCCTGCATCCACGGCACCGATCGACAGGGTGGGGTGACTGTGCGCCTGGTAACAGGCACGGCTATGACAGGCGCGGCGACTTTCCACCCAGGGCAGCGCTGGGTCGCGCCAGAGTTGCAGGCGGGCAGTGGGCATGGCAGATCCTTGATTGGCAATGCAGGATGACAGCACCATGCATGCTACAGCATCGATCAGGCTGCTGGCCGCGCGCCGCTAGAATTGCCAGCGCAGTCCCAAGTTGATACCGCTGGCCTGTTGCTGGCGACTGTCGAGGTTGCTGGAGTATTGCACGCTGCCGTGCACGCTCAGGGCATCGCTGATCGGTGCTACCAGGCCGGTTTCGACCTGAATCGAGGTGTAGCGGTAGTCGGTCTTGACGGTGTCGAGCTTGTCGAAGGTCAAGGTGTCGCGACCGCCATCGCCATGCCACAGGTTGAGCTGCGCATAGGGCTGCAACGAACGCCCACTGGCGCTGCCTAACGCGCCTTCGAGGCGCACGCCAAGGCGGGCGCTCAGCTCCAGTTGTGCGTCATGGCTGACCCGCGAAACGCTGTCGTTGGCGCTGTCGATCGCGATCTTCTGGGCAATCAGCTGGGCCTGAGGTTCCAGGCTCCAGCGCTCGGACAGGCGGATCGGGTAACCCGATTCAAGCGAAGCCGTTCAGGCATGGCCGTCCATGTCGAGCTTGTCGCCGCGCGTGGAACGGGCGCGGCCGTCGAGCGTGGTGTACTGCAACACGCCGTCGAGGTACCAGGCGTGGGGGCCAACCAAGGTCCAGTAAGCGCCGACACTGTCGCCATCGAGCTTCAGATCACCGACATCACGATTTTCCATGGCCAGCGCGAAGCCCTGGACGTCTGCATCCAGGCGGCCATGACTGACATACACGCCCAGGTGCTGGCGGTAGCCGCTGTCGCTGAGCCGGGCATAGACGTCCTGGCCCACCTTGAAGCCGTACAACCTGCCGTCCAGGCGCGGGCTCACGCTGCCGCTCCACTGTTGCCGCACGTCAGCGCCGTAGGCTTGCCCCCAACTGGCCGGCAGGCCGCCCTTACCCTTGAGCAGGCGCTGGTCGCCTTGGCGTTGGTGGAAGGTGCCCAGTGCCTGGCGGGCAATGAGCGCGGCGCCTCTGGACGCTGCGGCATAGACCGGCACTTCAGGGCGATAAAGGGGCAGGCTTTGACCGGGCAGCGCAGCTGGCAGGTCGGGCTGGCCAGGCGCTGGGGCCGCGACCGGAGGCGACACCGCTGGGGCAGGAACCGCAGGCTCGGAGGGCGCGCCCGGCTCGGTAGGCTGTCCTGGTTGCTCAGGTTGCTCAGGTTGCTCGGGCTGTCCCGGTTGTTCAGGCTGCTCAGGTGGCGTCTCGATTGGCGGCACGGGTTGCGGGGCAGGCGCTGCGACCAAGGTCGAGCGCAAGTACCAGCTGTTTTCGCTGCCCGCCGTGACACCGCCCTTGAACAACCTGTAGTCGTACGCGCCAACCGACAGCGTCTGGGTCTGCACGAAGGCGTTGGAGCTGCTGGTAGCACCGTCACGCGCCTCGACCACGGTAATACCGTTTTGCGCGGTAGCAGCGCCAAGGCCGCCAAGATGGGTGACGCTCAAGCGGGTACTGCCGCTGATTGCGCCGCGGCTGACGATCAAGCGGTCAGACGGCGAGTCGTCACCGGCCAGCACGCTGTTGACGCGCAACTGGCCATCGTTGCCCTGGTAATCGCCGTTGATCGTCAGCCGCCCCAGGGCGTCGTTACCGCGGCGCAGGTCGAGGGTGCCACTATTGCTCAAGGTGGCTAACTGCCCACTGTCAAAAGGCGAGATCGAGCCCTGGCGTGACGTCAGCGTGCTGTTGACGTCAAGCGCGAGGCGGCCGGTACCGGTGTCGGCGTCGCCGAGTGTCAGGGGATCGTTAAGCGTCAATCGACTGCCGAGCAGCTCGATGGACTCGAAATTCAAGTAACGGGCGCCGCCTGGGATCTCGCTGGCACTGAACTGCAGGCTGTCGATGCCGCTGCCGCCATCGATATCGACCGTCAAGGCCTGCGCGTTGAGGCCACTGATATGGGCCATGTCGTCGCCGATACCCAGATCTACCCGGCCACCGATGCTGCCACCGGACCAGGTGAAGACATCGTTGCCAGCGCTGGCCAGCACATTGCCCTGCAGGGTGCCGCCGCTGATCGTGATGAGGTCGACGCCGCCACTGGTGCTGATGTTGCCACCGATGGTGCCGCCGCGAAGGATGATGGTGTCGTTGCCGAAACCGCTGACCAGGTTGCCATCGATGCGGGTTTCGACCGCCGTATCCTGGGACATCTCGAAATAGTTGTCGGCCAGTTTAAGGTCCACCCGGCCGATCCGACCGCCTTTGAACAGGGCCGAATCACCGTCCTCGAAAGCCCCGACGATTCGTCCCCCGGTCATTTCGAAGGTGTCGTAGCCTTGCCCTTGATTGAGCGATTGCACGGTTCCACCTGACATGAAGAAATCGTCGATGGCAGGTGTCTGGCTGACCGCTCCAAGGTCGTCGCCCGGGCCGACGACCAGTGATTCGGCGGGGGCGAGCAGCGGCAAGACGAGCAAGGGCAGTGCAACGGGCGCAAGCAGGCGAGGGCAGCGCATGGGCAGGTCTCCGTGGCCATTGAACGGACCACTACCAGCGGCAGCGCAGCGTGCGCCACCTCGGCCCTGCCGATGTTTGTAGGTGATGCGAGGCGAAACGGGCAACTGGCAGAAATGCTAGGTGGCCCGTGGCCATTAATCGCGGTAGAAGGTTTGCACCAGGTGATAACCGAACTTGCTCTTGATCGGGCCATGCACCACGCGCAGCGGCTTCTTGAAGATCACCTGGTCAATCGCGCCAACCAACTGACCCGGACGGACCTCACCAAGGTCGCCGCCACGCTTACCTGACGGGCAGGTGGAGAACTTCTTCGCCAACACGTCGAAGGCCTCGCCATTGGCGATGCGCTGCTTGAGCTTTTCGGCTTCGTCAGCGGTCTTGACCAGAATATGACGGGCTTGCGCTTTCATCGAACACCTGTGCTTCGCAGAGCAAAAAAGGGCGCCATTATGCCTGATCGTGGGGCTTCGTCCAGTCGCCGGCGCGCAGCCCCGCGAAAGACTACTCCACGTGGGCAGTGCGCACCTCAGGCGATGCCGACCAGAAGCGATAACGCACTTGCACGCCTTCAGGTGCGTACACCACCACCGGCAATTTGCTGTTATAGCGCAGCATGAAGCCATCGCCCACCACGGGCACGAAGGCGTCGGTCTTGCTCTGGTCGGGGCAGGCCATCAGCGTGCTGGCCGGGCCACTGACCTTGTCCAGACGGTAGTAGCTGTAGCCCCAGCCTTCGAGCGTGTGCGCTTGTAAACTACCGCCCAGGTGCTGACGATTGCAGTCGACCGGCAACGTCTTGCCCGCCAGAATCTCCAGCTTGTACTCGGACTCATCGTCTTGTGCGGGCAGGTGGATGACCTGGCGGGTAAAACCGGCCTCGGCTTCGGGGTAGGGCGCAACGTCCTTGAGGCTGGCCGCCAGCAGCGGAGTAGCCGCCAGGCTCAGGGATGCAAGCGCGATGAAGGTGAAAGGGCGCATAAGGCCTCCTTGCAGATGAACAGGTGCGAAACGCGGCCAGGCCTGCTTGGCCTCTTATTGAGCCAACCAGCCACCATCGACGTTCCAGGCGGCCCCGCGAACCTGGCTACCGGCTTCGCTGCACAGAAAGAGTACCAGTTCGCCCAAGTGCTCGGGCGTGACGAACGCCAGGGAGGGCTGTTTCTCGGCCAGCAGGTCATGCTGCGCCTGCTGCGGATCGACCCCTTTGGCGGCGCGGTCGTCAATTTGCTGCTGCACCAATGGCGTCAATACCCAACCTGGACAGATGGCATTGCAGGTCACATTGCTGCTGGCGGTTTCCAGCCCGACCACCTTGGTCAGGCCGACCACACCGTGCTTGGCTGCGACATAAGCCGCCTTGCCGGTCGAACCCACCAGCCCATGTACCGAAGCGATATTGATGATCCGGCCCCAATTGCGTTGACGCATGCCGGGCAAGGCAAGCCGCGTGCCGTGGAACACCGCCGACAGGTTCAGGGCGATGATCTTGTCCCAACTGGCGACCGGGAATTGTTCGACCGGTGCCACGTGCTGAATGCCGGCGTTGTTGAGCAGAATGTCGACGCCCCCGAACGCCTGCTCGGCCGAATCGAACAAGGCCTCGATCTGCGCGACATCCGAAAGGTCGGCTGGGTGATGGATCACCTTGACTCCATGCCGGGCAATTTCGGCCATGGCCGCAGACGGCTCGCCAAAGCCATTGAGCACAATATTCGCCCCCGCGCGGGCCAACACCTGGGCGATGCCCAGGCCGATGCCACTGGTTGAGCCGGTCACGAGTGCGGTTTTGCCAGTCAGGGTCATGCGCTGCTCCTCCAATGTTCCAGATTGAGTGCGCCAGAGTAGTACGCACTGGCGGCGCTTGTCGCCTGCCGCCCACCGATGAGCTCAACGCCGCGGATCGAACGCCTCGCGCAGGGCATCGCCGATGAACACCAGCAGCGAGAGAATCAAGGCCAGGGCGAAAAACGCGGTAAAGCCAAGCCAAGGCGCCTCCAGGTGCTGTTTGCCCTGGGTCACCAGCTCGCCCAGCGAAGCGCTGCCTGCTGGCATGCCGAAACCAAGGAAGTCCAGCGCGGTGAGCGTGGTGATCGCACCGGTAAGCATGAATGGCACATAAGTCAGCGTGGCATTCATGGCATTGGGCAAGACATGGCGCAGCATCACTTGGGTGTCAGACAGACCCAAGGCGCGGGCCGCCTTGACGTATTCCAGGTTGCGCCCGCGCAGAAACTCGGCGCGCACTACATCGACCAGGGTCAGCCAGGAGAACAGCGCCATGATCCCGAGCAGCCACCAGAAGTTCGGTTCGACGAAGCCACTGAGAATGATCAGCAGGTACAGCACGGGCAGCCCTGACCACACCTCCAGCAGGCGCTGGCCGAGCAAGTCGACCCAGCCGCCGTGATAACCCTGCAGCGCACCTGCCGCAAGGCCGATCAGCACGCTGACCACGGTCAGCGCAAAGGCGAACAACAGCGAGGTGCGCGTGCCGTACAACACCCTTGCCAATACATCGCGGCCCTGATCGTCAGTACCCAGCCAATTGCTCAGGCTCGGCGCACTGGGGGTTGGCACTTGCAGGTCGTAGTTGGGTGTATCGGCGCTGAACGGGATGGGCGCGAACAGCATCCAGCCACCCTGGCTGTCGATCAACTGGCGCACGTAGGCGCTGCGATAATCAGGCTGGAACGGCAATTGCCCACCGAACTGCTGCTCGGTGTAGCGCTTGAGCGCCGGGACATACAGCTCGCCCTTGTAGCCGAGCAGCAAGGGTTTGTCGTTGGCGACCAGCTCGGCGCACAGACTGAGCAGCAGCAGGCCGCCGAACAGCCACAGCGACACCCAGCCCAGGCGATTGCGGCGAAAACGCTGCAGGCGCCGCCGTGATACGGGTGAAAGCATCAGTGCGCCCTCGTCTCGAAATCGATACGCGGGTCCAGCACGGTGAACGCCAGGTCACCGATCAGGCGAAACAGCAGGCCGGCCAAGGTAAAGATGAACAGCGTGCCGAAGACTACTGGGTAGTCGCGTGCCACGGCGGCCTCGTAACTCATGCGTCCAATGCCGTCGAGCGAGAAAATCACCTCGATCAGCAAGGAACCAGCGAAAAATACCGTGATCAGTGCCTGTGGCAGGCCGGCCAGCACCAGCAGCATGGCATTGCGCAGCACGTGACCGTAGAGCACCTGCCGTTCACTGAGCCCCTTGGCGCGGGCGGTGACCACGTACTGGCGGGCGATCTCGTCGAGAAAGGCGTTCTTGGTCAGCAAGGTCAAGGTGGCGAAGCCGCCGATCACCAGGGCGCCGACGGGAAGCACCAAGTGCCAGAAGTAATCGGCGAGCTTGCCCAGCAGGCTGAGCTGCTCGAAGTCGTCCGAGACCAGGCCGCGCACCGGGAACCAATTGAGCGATGTGTCGCCGGCGAACACGACGATCAGCAGAAGCGCGAACAGAAACGACGGCAGGGCGTAACCCACCACGATCAACGCGCTGCTCCAGGCGTCGAAACGACTGCCGTGCCTGACCGCCTTGCGGATACCAAGCGGGATCGAGACCAGGTACGTGATCAGCGTGGCCCAAAAGCCCAGCGACAAGGTGACTGGTAACTTGTCGAGGATGAGGTCGGTGACCTTGGCCCCTCGGAAGAAGCTCTGCCCGAAGTCCAGCCGAGCATACTGGCCCAGCATCAGCCACAGACGTTCAGCGGGGGACTTGTCGAAACCGTACTGGCGCTTGATGGTTTCGATCAGCTGCGGGTCGAGGCCTCGCGAGGCGCGCGACTCGCCCGCTGCCACCTCCACTCGCGCGCCGGCACCGCCGCCGCCCAGCCCCTGCAAACGCGCTACCGCCTGCTCGACCGGGCCACCGGGCGCTGCTTGAACGATGGCGAAGTTCACCAGCAGGATGGCCAGCAGCGTCGGGATGATCAACAGCAAGCGGCGCAGGATGTAGGCGGTCATGGCTGGGTCTTCTGTCGGTCGGCCATCTGGGCATTGCTCAGCGCCGCCGGGCTGACTTCCCACCAGCTGTCCAGGCCTTCGTCATAAGCGGGCTGGGTGCGCGGCAGGCCGAAGCGGTTCCACCATACGGTCGAGGTTCCGGGCGGGTAGTAGTTGGGAATCCAGTAGTAGTTCCATTGCAGCACCCGGTCCAGGGCTCGGGCATGGCGCAACATGTCGGCTTGTGTGTCGGCGCGCACCAGGCCGTCGATCAGTCGGTCCACCGCGGGATCCTTGAGCACCATCAGGTTGTTGGAGCCAGGGTCGTTGGCCGCGGCGGAGCCAAAGTAGTTGTACAGCTCGGCGCCGGGCGAGAGCGTTACCGGATAGCCGGTGACGATCATGTCGTAGTCGCGGGCCATCAGGCGATTGACGTATTGCGCGGCGTCGACATTGCGGATGTTCAAGGTGACGCCGATCTGCGCCAGATTGCGCTTCCATGGCAGCAGCAGGCGCTCCATGCCCGACTGACCGTTGAGGAAGGTGAATGCCAGCGGCTCGCCTTGGGCATTGACCAGGCGGTCGCCATCGGGCTGCCACCCGGCTTGCTGCAACAAGGTGAGCGCCTGCAGCTGCTGCGTACGAATGATGCCTGAGCCATCGGTGACTGGCGCGCTGTACACGTGCTCGAATACCTCGTGCGGAATCTGCCCGCGGAGCGGTTCGAGCAGCTTCAACTCACCTGCGTCCGGCAACTGCCGCGCCGCCAGCGGCGTGTTGGAAAATACGCTTTGCTGGCGGATGTACAGGTTGCGCATCATCTGCCGGTTGCTCCACTCGAAGTCCCACAGCATGGCCAGGGCCTGGCGCACGCGGCGATCCTTGAACGTGGCTTTGTCCAGGTTGAACACGAAGCCCTGCGCCGCCTGCGGCTTGGCCGGCGCCAGGTGCGCGCGTTGCAGGCGCCCGTCGTCCAGCGGGGCGCCGTTGTAGCCGAGGGTATAAGCGGTGGCCGAGAATTCCCGGTTGTAGTCATAACCGCCACCCTTGAGCACCTGGCGTGCCACTTCCGTGTCGCCAAAATATTCGATGCGGATGCGTTCGAAGTTATAGCGCCCGCGATTGACCGGCAGGTCCTTGGCCCACCAGTTCGGGTCGCGCTCGAAGGTGACGCTGCGCCCGTTGTCGATGCGCCCGATGCGGTAGGGGCCGCTGCCGACCGGCTGCTCGAAGCCGCCCCCGTTGGTGAAGTCG
Organism: Pseudomonas sp. SMSB3; assembly: GCF_052041965.1. NCBI lineage: Bacteria > Pseudomonadati > Pseudomonadota > Gammaproteobacteria > Pseudomonadales > Pseudomonadaceae > Pseudomonas > Pseudomonas sp. SMSB3. The sequence continues at coordinate 53,853 of NZ_JBKGGV010000006.1, forward strand.
CGACGGGCCCAATCGTGCTCGGGCAGTACTGGCAGGCTGGCCAAGTCCAGGGCCAAGGTTCGGCCGTGGGGCTGCTTGAAGTCGAAACGCACGTGTCGCGGGCCCTCGACGGTGACGGCGGCAACATCGGCGAACTGGGTACGGTACTTGAGGCTGCCTTCGGCCATCAGCTTGTCGAAGGTGAACCGTACATCCTCGGCGCGCACTGGCTGACCATCGGCGAAGGTCGCCCTGGGGTCGATCTCGAAGCGCAGCCAGGCGTCATCCGGCCCGCGCTCCATGCGCCGGGCAATCAGGCCGTAGACGGTATAGGGCTCGTCGAAAGAGCGCTGCGCCAGGGGCGCGTACAACCAGCCATCGACCTGACTGACGCCGATACCTTTGTCGATGTAGGGCAACACGTGGTCGAACTGGCCTATTTCGATGGCCGAGCGCCGCAGCAGGCCGCCCTTGGGGGCCAGGGGGTTGACGTAGTCGAAATGCTGGAATGCCTCGCTGTAGCGAGGCGCTTCACCATAGACGGTGAGGGCGTGGGTAGGTGCAGCGTGGCTGGTCAAGCACAGGCATGACAGCGCCAGTGCTGAAAGCCAGCGTGGGAGCGACGGTACGACGGCCGGCACCGCCTGTTCATGGATCGGCTCAGGCAAGCGGGTGGCCTGGGCGCACCGTTTGGTGAGCCGGCCACGGCGCAACAGCATCGCTCCCACGCAAAGGGCCATCAAGGCGATGACTTAGTCCTGGCGGCTGGTGACTTCCAGCAGGTGATAACCGAATTGGGTCTTGACCGGACCTTGCACGGTGTTGACCGGGGCGCTGAACACCACAGTGTCGAATTCCTTGACCATCTGGCCTGGGCCAAAGGAACCCAGGTCGCCGCCTTGACGGCTGGATGGGCAGGTGGAGTTGGCCTTGGCGATTTCAGCGAAGTCGGCGCCGGCTTCGATCTGGGCCTTGAGCTCGTTGCACTTTTCTTCCGAGTTGACGAGGATGTGGCGGGCGGTGGCGCGTGCCATGGGTACTACTCCTTGGGGGGGTAAAGACGGCAAGCCTAGCGCACTTGATCGGGTCGTGTCTCGCCAGGCTTGCTGCATCGGCCTTACAGCCGCATCGCCGCCTGGCGCAACAGGGTTTCGGTGGCGCTCCAGCCCAGGCAGCCATCGGTGATCGACACGCCGTACTTGAGCGTGCCCTTGCCCAGGGTCTGGCAGCCGTCGAACAGGTGGCCCTCGAGCATCACCCCGACCAGCGAACGGTCACCGGCCAGGCGCTGGGCCAGCACGTCGTCGAAAACGGCAGGCTGACGGGCAGGGTCCTTGCCACTGTTGGCATGGCTGCAGTCGACCATGATGCGGGCTTGCAAACCGGCCTTGGCCAACCCTTGGCGGGCCTGGGCGACGCTCCTGGCATCGAAGTTGGGGCCTTGGTGGCCGCCGCGCAGCACCAGGTGGGTGTCTGGGTTGCCCAGGGTTTCGATGATCGCCGGATAGCCCTGGGCATCCATGCCGAAGTGGCGGTGCGACGCGGCCGCGCTGCGCATGGCATCGCAGGCGATGCCGATACCGCCGTCGGTGCCATTCTTGAACCCGACCGGCAACGCCAGGCCGCTGACCAGTTCCCGGTGAATCTGCGACTCGGTGGTGCGCGCGCCAATCGCCGCCCAACCGAGCACGTCGTCGAAGTAGCCCGCCGCCATGGGTTGCAGCAACTCGGTGGCGACCGGCAGGCCACGCTCGATCATGTTCAGCATCAAGCCACGGGACAGGGCAAGGCCGGCGTGCATGTCATCGCTGCCATCGAGGTGCGGATCGTAGGCCAGGCCCTTCCAGCCCACCGTGGTGCGCGGTTTTTCCACGTAGGCGCGCATGACCAGCAGCAGTTTGTCGTCGACCTCACGGCTCAGGTTCGCCAGGCGATCGGCGTATTCCAAGGCGGAGCGGGGATCGTGGATCGAGCAAGGCCCGACGACCACGAGCAGGCGCTCGTCGCGGCCTTCGAGAATGGCGCGAATGGCTTGGCGGTGGCTGTGCACCTGCTGGGCGAGGTCACTGGGCAATGGCATCTGCTGCTTGAGCAGGTGCGGGCTGGGCAGGCGCTGGCTGACGGTGGTGTTGGCCGCGTGTGGTTGGCTCAGGGGCAGGGCGAGGTTCGAAGCGTGCATGGCGTGATTCCTTGGGCGGACGGCGGGTTCTGGCCCGCGCAGTCGGCCCTATCGAGGTGTTCGACTGATCGATGAGTGATGGTCTGCAGCATTGCCACCGGGGATGGACCGAACGGAGGCGGCAGGCTGGCCCGAACGGAATTGGCTAAATCGCCAGGCGTAGGTGCTTGCATAGTGATAAGTGGCGTAAGTCATGGAGCTGTCCTCGATGTGAATCGTTGAAAGTGCAAAGCCTGAAAAAGCAAAACCCCCGATCGGGGAGCCGACCGGGGGTTTGAGTATTCTCATGTTCGGCGGCCCCTCGAAGGTGGGCGCCGTGTGGGTATCGGCGCCTAGTGGCTAAACCAATACCCAAAATAGGAACGCGCGGCGGCCTGGCAGTCAGCAACGGCCAGCACACGGCGCAGGCTGCGGCCGGTGTGGTTGGCATGATTGCGGGTGTGCTTGGGCATGTGCGGCTCCAGTGAATGAACCCGAGCTTACTGCACGGGTGGGCACTGTTCAATGGATAAATGCTATCGCCGTAATATCTGGACAAGCCTGGAGTGCTCAGGCATTTGCACGGTGTGCTGCCAGAGGGTTAGTTTCCTACCGTTGCCCTCAGGAAGCTTTGCCGTGGACTCGATAACCCAAGCCGTACTCGGCGCCGCCCTGCAGGGTACGGTGCTAGGCCGCATTCAGGGCCGCCGCTCGCTGATCTACGGGGCGCTGCTGGGCAGCGTGCCGGATTTGGACGTGGTGATACGCTACGCCGATCCGGTCTCGCAAATGACCTATCACCGCGGTTTCTCCCATTCGATTTTCGTGCTGACAGGCCTCGCCCTGTTGCTCGCCTGGTTGGTCCATCAGCTTGCCCGCAAGCGCTGGCCCGACAAGGGTTACAGCCTGGGCAGGCTGTTCCTGGCGTTCTGGCTGGTGCTGGTCACGCATCCGTTGCTCGATGCCTTCACCGTCTACGGCACGCAACTGTTCTGGCCGTTGCCCTTCACGCCACTGAGCTGGGCGGCGGTGTTCATCATCGATCCGCTGTACACCGTGCCTTTGCTGGTGGCGGTGATCTACAGCGCCTGGGTCGGTTTCAACGGCAGGGCGGTGCGCTGCCTGAGCCTGGCGTTGCTCCTGAGCACAGCCTATCTGGGCCTGGGCCTGGCCGGACGCATGGCCGCCGAACAGCGCCTGCAGACTGCCCTCGATGCCCAAGGCATCGAAACCAGCGAGGTACGGGCAATGCCGCTGGCCTTCAACAGCCTGCTCTGGCGCGTGTTGGCCAAGACCCCTGACGGTCATTACTACGAAGGCATCAGCAGCACCTTCGACCATGCGCCGCCAGAGATGCAGCGCCTGTCGCTCAACCTTGGCCTCGCCGCGCAGTTGAAAGACGCGCCGTTGCTCGAGCGCCTGCGCTGGTTCACCGACGACTGGCTGCGCTACGACCAGGTCGGTGACGCGCTGGTGGTCAGCGATCTGCGCATGGGTATCCCCGGCGACTACACCTTCCGCTTCAAGATGGCCCACCGCGGTGATGGAGGCCAATGGGTGGCCGAGCGCCCAAGTGTATGGAAGGGCAGCGGGCCGAGGTTCGACCGTGCTGCGTTGGTACTGATCTGGCAGCGCATCTTCGCGCAACGCCCACCGTTGCCGCTGGCGACCTGGACCGAGAAGCAGCTGGGGCAGGGCCGCGAGCCTGGGCCTTAGGACGTGCGCTCGGCAGGCCTGGACCTGGTCAAATGGGTGGCGATGGCGACCATGGTCGTCGATCATCTGCGCTACCTGTGGCCGCAGGCGCATGGCTTATTCATCGTCGGGCGTTTGGCGTTCCCGTTGTTCTGCCTGGCGGTGGCGGTCAACGTGGCGCGCGCCAGCGCTTTGAAGCCGCATTATCTGGGTTGGATGATTGCCTTCGCCGTGCTGTCCGAAGCCCCCTATCGCTGGCTGGACGCTGACTCGCAGACCTTCAACATCATGCCGACACTCGCCTTGGGGCTGCTGGTCGCCTGGGGCGTGCGATACCGTGGGGGCTGGATGCACCTGGCCGGCCTTGGCGCAGTCGCTCTGGCGGCGCTGTACCACCAGCGGCTGATGTATGGCCTGCCCGGTGTACTGCTGCCCGCCGCTTGCCTGTTGGCCCTGCAGCGGGGTGGACCGGCCTGGCTTTTGCCGTGCGTACTGGCGATAGGTGGCAACCTGACCAACAGTTGGCTGCGCGACCATCTGCTGGCGCCGATCAGCCTGATCACCCTGAGTGCGGCGGCGCTGGCCATTGGCGTCGGCCGCCTGCTGCTGCGCGTCGAGCATAGCCCACTGCCGGCAGTGCGGCGCTGGGGCTACCTGTTCTACCCGGCCCACCTGGGGCTGATCGCCCTGTTCGCCTAGCCCGTCAATTGCACAGTGGCACAGGTGTGTCATGGGCACGCCCAGCTGTGTCATCGCTGCCGCACTGCCAGGGGCGGCAAGGGTTGCCCACTGTCTGACCGCAAGCTCTAGCACGTGGCCTACACGGGTGACCGTCAGGGCTGGCACGGGCGTTGCTCTGTAGCTTGCAGACGTCCACTGCAGCGTCGCCATAACAAGAACGGAGAATCAGCATGAACCGATCCGGCCCGCACCGCCTTGCCTCACGCTGCCTGGCCTTGGCCCTGGTGTGCAGTGCGCCTGCTTTCGCCGCGCAGGTCGACGGCCAGCGCATCATCGACGCCGACAAGGAACCCGGCAACTGGATGAGCCATGGCCGCACCTATGACGAACAACGCTTCAGCCCCCTCAAAGCCATCGATCAAAACAACGTCAATCAGCTGGGGCTGGCCTGGAGCTACAAGCTCGACCTCGACCGTGGCGTCGAAGCCACGCCCATCGTGGTCGATGGCGTGATGTACACCACCGGGCCATTCTCGGTGGTGTATGCCCTGGATGCGCGCAACGGCAAGTTGCTGTGGAAATACGACCCGCAATCGGACCGCAACCGCGCCGGTGAGGCGTGCTGCGACGCGGTCAATCGCGGGGTCGCCGTGTGGCAGGGCAAGGTCTACGTCGGCGTGCTGGATGGGCGGCTGGAAGCCGTGGACGCCAAGACCGGTCAGCGCGTCTGGTCAGTCGATACCCGCGATGACCACAACCGCAGCTACACCATCACCGGGGCCCCGCGGGTGGTCAACGGCAAGGTGATCATCGGCAACGGCGGTGCCGAGTTCGGTGTGAGGGGCTATGTCACCGCCTATGACGCCGAAACCGGCAAGCAGGCCTGGCGCTTCTTCACCGTGCCGGGCGATCCGAAGTTGCCGCCCGAAGACAAGGCCATGGCGATTGCCAGCAAGACCTGGCACGGCGATGCCTACGTGCAGTGGGGCGGCGGCGGCACCGCGTGGGACTCGTTCGCCTATGACCCGGACCTGAACCTGCTGTACATCGGCGTCGGCAACGGTTCGATGTGGGACCCCAAATGGCGCAGCCAGGCCAAGGGCGACAACCTGTTCCTGTCGTCGATCGTTGCGGTGAATGCCGACACCGGCGAGTACGCCTGGCATTACCAGACCACCCCCGGCGACGCCTGGGACTTCACCGCCACCCAGCACATGATCCTCGCCGAACTGCCCATCGACGGCAAACCGCGCAAGGTATTGATGCAGGCGCCCAAGAACGGCTTTTTCTATGTGCTCGACCGCGCCACCGGCGAGTTGCTGTCGGCCAAGAACATCGTTCCGGTGAACTGGGCCAAGGGCATCGACATGAAGACCGGCCGGCCCATCGTCGACGACGAAGCGGCGGCCTACTGGAAAGACGGCAAGCGCAAGTTGGTGACCCCGGCATTCTGGGGCTCGCACGATTGGCATCCAATGTCCTACAACCCGCAGACGGGACTGGTGTACATCCCGGCGCACATCATGTCGGCCTACTACGAGCACATCCCCGAGGCGCCCAAGCGCAATCCGTTCAAGAGCGTTTACCAATTGGGCCTGCGCACCGGGATGATGCCCGAAGGGCCCGATGGCTTGCTGGAAATGGCCAAGACCTGGTCGGGCAAGCTGATTGCCTGGGACCCGGTCAAACAGGCGCCGGCCTGGGAAGTGCCGTACATCACGATTTTCAATGGCGGCACCTTGAGCACCGCCGGCAACCTGGTGTTCGAGGGCAGCGCCGACGGCCGGGTGATCGCCTATGCCGCCGACTCGGGCAAGAAGCTATGGGAGTCGCCGGCGGCCAGCGGCGTGATGGCGGCGCCGATTACCTATTCGGTCGATGGCGAACAGTACGTGACCTTCATGGCCGGTTGGGGCGGGGCGTTTTCCACCTTCGCCGGGGCACTGTCGCTGCGCGCGGGGGTGCAGCCGTTCTCCCAGGTACTGACCTACAAGCTTGGCGGCACCGCTACCTTGCGTGAGCCGGCGCCTGCAGCCGGTGCCCCCGAGCCGCCGCCGCTCACTGCCGATGCGCAGACCGTCGCCGCCGGCGCCGAGCTGTACGACGGTAACTGCGCCCAATGCCATGGTATCCATGCGGTCAGCGGCGGTGTGTTGCCAGATCTGCGCAAACTCAGTGCGGACAAGCACCAGATGTTCCTCGGCATCCTGTATGGCGGTCGTGTCCCGGACGGCATGCCGTCGTTCGCCGACAATCTCAAGCCTGAGCAGGTCGAGCAGGTGCACCAGTACCTGATCAAGCGTGCCCACGACCTCAAGCGTGAGGGTGCGATCTGGCAGCAGTTCAGCGCCAAGCCCGCCATGCAGCCGCCATTGGCAGACAATCAGCCACAGGAGTGAAATGATCATGACCGATTCGGTATACCAGAACTTCATCGACAGCACCTTCGTCGCCAGTGAATCGCTGATCGAGGTGTACAACCCTGCCAATGGTCGGTTGCTCGGTCGTGTCCCGGAGTCGCCAGCCGAGCAAGTGGAGCGGGCCATCGATGCCGCTCGCCGGGCACAAAAGCGCTGGGCGGGCACACCTGCCATCGAACGTGCAGGCTACCTGCGGCAAATCGCGCTGAAGATCCGGGCCAATGCCGAGCGCCTGGCGCGCATCATCACGCAGGAAGGCGGCAAGGTGCCGGCCTTGGCCCAGGTGGAGGTCAACTTCACCGCCGACTACCTGGACTACATGGCCGAGTGGGCACGGCGCCTTGAGGGTGAGGTGCTGACCAGTGATCGCGCCGCCGAGCACATCTTCCTGATGCGCAAGCCGTTGGGCGTGGTGGCCGGGATCCTGCCGTGGAATTTCCCGTTCTTCCTGATCGCGCGCAAGATGGCGCCGGCGCTGCTGACCGGCAACACCATCGTGATCAAGCCCAGCGAAGAGACGCCGCTCAACTGCTATGAGTTCGCCAGGCTGGTGGCCGAAACCGACCTGCCCGCGGGGGTGTTCAACGTGCTCGGCGGTAAGGGGGCAAGCGTCGGTCATGGCCTGTCGAGCCATGCGGGGGTGGATCTGGTGAGTTTCACCGGGAGTGTTGGCACTGGCGCGCGGATCATGGCTGCGGCGGCGCCGAACATCACCAAGCTCAACCTCGAATTGGGCGGCAAGGCACCGGCGATCGTCCTGGCAGACGCTGACCTGGAGCTTGCGGTCAAGGCCATCGTCGCCTCGCGGGTCATCAACACTGGGCAGGTGTGCAACTGTGCCGAACGCGTCTACGTGCAGCGCGCGGTGGCCGACGCCTTCGTCGACAAGGTCGCCCAGGCCATGGCGGCGACCCGCTACGGCGACCCCTCGCTACACGCTGACCTGGACATGGGGCCGCTGATCAACCAGGCAGGTTTGGACAAAGTAGCGCAGATGGTGCGCACGGCAGTGGGTCAAGGTGCGCAAGTGGTGACTGGCGGCCAGGTCGCCGACCTGGGGGCAGGCTTTCATTACCAGCCCACGGTGCTGGCCGGCTGCAAGACCGACATGGAGATCATGCGCAAGGAGATTTTCGGGCCGGTATTGCCGATCCAGGTGGTGGAGGATCTGGATGAGGCCATTGACCTGGCCAATGACAGCGAATACGGGCTGACGTCTTCGCTGTACACCCGCGACCTGAACGCCGCCCTCAAAGCCTGTCGCGAGATCGACTTCGGCGAAACCTACATCAACCGGGAGAATTTCGAGGCCATGCAGGGCTTCCACGCCGGCGCACGCAAGTCCGGCGTCGGCGGCGCGGATGGCAAGCATGGCCTGTACGAGTACACCCGCACGCAGGTGGTTTACATACAAGGCTGAATGTCGCGAGAAACCTCATAAGGCTGTGGTGAAAGCACAGAAAGCAGGTGGGGGCTTCGCCCCCATTTCGCGACGCAATCAACCCAGTAAATTCGGCTGAACGATCCCGTAGCGCTTCATCTTGCGGTACAAGGTCGAGCGTGAAATGCCGGCGGCCTCGGCAGCTGCGCTCATGTTCCAACGTTGACGCTGCAAGACTGCCAGCAAATGCTGCGCTTCTGTGTGTTCGACCTGCTGCTCCAGCGCCTGAGTCCTGGCGGCGGGCGCTGGTTGCAGCAGCTCCTCGGGCAGATCGGCCACCCCGATTTCATCCCCCTCGGCCAACGCCACCGCTTGACGCAACGCATTAAGCAACTGGCGCACGTTGCCCGGCCATGAATAACCCAGCAAGCGGTCGCGTGCTTCACTGCTCAGGCGCAGGGTGGGGGCGAGGCTCGCCAGCAGCTCCTCGACCAACTGGCGCTGGTCGCTGCGCTCGCGCAGGGCCGGCAAGTGCATGCGCAGGCCGCACAGGCGATAGTACAGGTCTTCGCGAAAACGCTTCTCGACGATCATTGTCGGCAGATCCTGATGGGTCGCCGAGATCACTTGAATATCCAGCGCCACCGGCGTTGCCGCCCCCAGGGGTAGCAGCTCGCGCTCGGCCAGTACGCGCAACAAGCGGGTTTGCAGATGCGCCGGCATGTCGCCGATTTCGTCGAGGAACAGGGTGCCGCCGTTGGCCTGCTCCAACTTGCCCTTCATGCCCTTGCGGTCGGCCCCGGTGAAGCTGCCTGGGCGATAGCCGAACAGTTCGCTCTCGATCAACGATTCGGGGATCGCGGCGCAATTGAGCGCCACGAAAGGCTTGGCGTGACGCTGGCTGGCCTGGTGCAAGGCGCGGGCGAACGCTTCCTTGCCGGTGCCGGTTTCGCCGCTGAGCAAAATGGCAATGTCCTTGTCGAGCACCTTGCGCAGGCGCTGCACGCCGTTCAGCAACTGCTCATCCTGGCCGGCCAGCTGTTGCAGCGCGGGGTGGTTGCTGCGCGCAGGTGCAGGCCGCAGCGCGGCGCTGGATCGATAGCCGCCCGGTACGCGCAGGCCCACCTCGAGCAATTGAGCGGCGTGCGGGCTGCGCAGTTGCACGCCCTGCGCGCCGCCACGGGTGAGATTGAGCAGGCGGTCGATATCGGCCGCCAGCAGCTGATCGATGTGTAGGCCCAGCAGCGGGCGCCCAGGGTAGGCAAGAAACGCGGCCCGATTGGCTCCGATCACCCGACCTGCTTCATCCAGCGCCAACAACTGCTCGGCAGCCAGGTCAGCAAAGTCGTCGCGGGGTTTCAACGCCAGCGTCAGGCGGTCGCGATAGCGCTGGCGGAAGTGGCTGTTTTCAATCAGCCGTGCATACAGGATCACCAGTTGCAGGGTGAGGTGCTGCGCCTGCTTGGGACCGTCGTTGTACAGGCAGGTCGCATTCAGGCAACCGAGCAACTGGTTATGGGCATCGAAAATCGGTGAGACCGAGCAGCTCAAGCGGGCATTGCTGGCGAGAAAATGCTCCTGGCGGTGGATGGTCAGCGCTTGTTGCGATGCCAGGGCGGTGCCGATGCCATTGGTGCCGGCGATGGACTCGTCCCAGCGCGCGCCGACGATCAGCCCGGAGCGGGTGTAACGCTGGGCATCGGCGGGCAGTCTGGCCTCCAGGGTAACGCCGTCAGCGTCACTGAGCAGCACGGCGAAGCCGGCATCGAGTACCCGGCGCGCCAGGCCACTCACGCCCTGACTGGCCGTTGCCAGGTAGGCCTCGTGCTGCGCCTGATGCTGGCGAAGCTCGGCCGCGCTCAGCACGTTATCGACAGGGCCGAGGTCTGGGCTCAGGTGATGCTGCTTGATGCTGCGAAACCATGATTCGGCGATCACCGTTTCCGGCATCAGCCCGCGATGGGCGAAGTGGCTGTCGACGAAGGCGGCCAGTTCACTGGCGCGAAGTGCGGCGGGCATGGGCGCTCCCGATGCTTGTTATTGATCTGGGAAAACCATAGCCGGTTTTTCTGCACCTTGGCTAACCAATCAACGCAAGCGCCTCATCCACCGACAATGGCCGTTTCAGGCGTTGCGACAGCACCGCCATGGCATCGGAGTAACCCATGGCGACCACAGCGCTGACCTGCGTGCCTGTGCATTGCACGGCGATGAAGTCGCCCTGTTCGGGCTCGCCGATGAACGCGATGCGGTCCCAGGCCTGCGCATGCCCCAGCACCTTGTAGGTTCGCCCATGCTGATAGGTCCAGAAGAACGGCACATCGTCATAGCGGCGCTGTTGGCCGAGCATGTTGGCGGCCGCGATCACCCCTTGCTGCTGGGCCAAGCGCCAGTGTTCGATACGTGTCGTCTGCCCGGCGTGAGGGAAACTGGCCAGATCACCGGCAGCCCAAAGCCCTGGGGCGGCCTGCATCTGGGCGTCGACTGGCACCGACTGGTCATCGGTCAGCGGCAGACCTTGAACGCAGGCCGTGGCAGGTTTCACGCCAGTGCCGAGCAGCACCAACGCGGTTGGCAATCGCTCACCGTTGGCCAGCAACACGCCTTCGACCTGACGATCACCCAGAATGCGCGCTACCTCGGTCGGGCCGTGCAGATGCACCCCCTTGCGCTCATGCAGGGTACGGATGCAGCGGGCGATGCGTTCGCCCAGTTGCTTGGCCAGAGGTAGCGGGTGTCGCGTCACCACATGCACCTTGGCGCCGTACTCATGCAGGGCCGAGGCCGCCTCAAGAGCAATGAATCCATCCCCGACGATGACCACCGGTTGCCCAGGCTCGGCCGCATCGAGCAGGCGCGCTGCGTCGTCACGTGAACGCAAGGTGAAGACGCCGGGCAAGTCCACGCCAGGCAATGGCGGTCGCAATGCCTTGCTGCCGGTGGCCAGTAGAGCCGCGTCATAGTCGATCCGCTGGCCGTCTGACAGGGTGATCTGGCGCTTCTTCACATCCAGGGTGCGCACCTTGCCGAGCTTGCGCTCGAGCCGCCCCTTGCGCAACTGCTCGGCCTCCAGCAAAGCCGGCACTTCATCAGGCGGCATGTGCCCAGCGATCACGAATTTACTGAGCGAGGTACGGTCGTAGGCCGGCTGTCGCTCCTGATCGAGCCAGATCAGCCGGCCACCGAAGCCGTCATCGAGCAGGGTTGCCACAGCAGCAGAACCGGCAGCGCCGGCACCGACCACCACGAACGTGCGGGCGTCGCTGTGGCGTGGCGGCTCACTGCGCGGCAATGGCCGGTCATCGACCCACACCTGCGCATCCTTGACCCAGGCCCGGTACCGGCGCAGGTCGATGAGCGCCGGAGGTTCGCACACGGCGCCCTCGTCGATGGCGAATGCCGCCTTGTGCCACGGGCAGACCAGCAAGCCGCTACACACAACACCTTCTTCCAGCGGTGCTCCGGCATGCGGGCAGTTGGCCTGGAAGGCGTGCACCAACTGGCCTTGGCGCACCAGGATCATTTCTTCATTGCCAGCCTGCACCCGTAGCGGGCGGTGCGGATCGAGTTGGTCGAGACGGGCCACGGCGTATTCGGTCACAGGGCTTCTCCACAGGGGGCCTTTGCAACCTTTGATGGCGGGACAACGCGAGGGGTGCGTCGAGCTGACGATCGGTGCCAGCGCGGCGAGGGCGCTCGCCGACAAGCCCGCGTCCAGGGGCTTGCCGACGACTCGGCTTAGTGACTGTGCGCGTTGCGCAGCGCACCTGAGCGGGTAGCGCGCAGCGCCACCAGACTGCCGACCACGATCAACGCGGCCAGGGCATAGAGCGCGGCATCTGTAGACCCGGTCTGGTCCTTGATGAACCCGACCAGGTACGGGCTGAGGAAGCCAGCCATCTGGCCTACCGAGTTGATCAGTGCCAGGCCTGCCACCGCTGCGCTGGCGCTGAGCAAGGCGGTCGGCATGGGCCAGAACATCGGCAGGCCGGTGAGCGCGCCCATGGTGGCAATCGACAGCCCGACAATGGCGACACTCGGCGTGGCGGCGAAGTTGACGGCGATCAGCAAGCCCACCGCGCCCATCAGCATGGGCACCACCAGGTGCCAGCGGCGTTCGTTGCGCAGGTCGGCCGAGCGCCCGCAAAGGATCATGAACACCCCGGCCAGCAGGTAGGGAATAGCGCTCAACCAACCGATCAACAGCGGATTGTCGAAGCCCATGTTCTTGATGATCGACGGCAACCAGAAGTTGATTGCGTAAACGCCGCTCTGGATACAGAAGTAGATGAAGCCGAACGTCCAGATCAGCGGATTGCGCAGCACCGCCAGCACGCTGTCACCGCGGGTCACCGGTTTGCTCGCTGCATCGGCTTGCAGGTCGGCAGCGATCACCTGCCGCTCGGCGGGGCTGAGGAAGGTTGCGGTCTGGTACCCGTCGCTGAGCAGCTTGATCGCCAGTACGCCCAGGGCCACGGTGGGCAGGCCTTGGATGAGGAACATCCATTGCCAGCCGGCCAGGCCATGTTGGCCAGCGGCGAAATGCTCGAGGATCCAGCCGGAGAACGGCCCACCCAGCAGCCCGGAAACCGGAATGGCCGACATGAACAGGGCCATGATGCGACCGCGGCGGTCGGAAGGGAACCAGCGCGAGAGGTACAGCACCACACCAGGGAAGAACCCGGCCTCGGCCGCGCCGGTCAGCAGGCGCAGGGTGTAGAACTCGGTCGGCGTGGTAACGAACAGCAGGCAGGTCGACAGGCTACCCCAGGCGATCATCATCGCCGCGATCCAGCGTCGCGGGCCGAAACGGTTGAGCGCCAGGTTGCTTGGCAGGCCGCAGAGCACGTAGCCGATGAAGAAGATACCGGCACCGAGCCCATATACGGTTTCGCTGAACTGCAATGCATCGAGCATCTGCAGCTTGGCAAAGCCCACGTTGACGCGGTCCAGGTAGTTGAACAGGTAGCAGATGAAAATGAACGGAATCAGCCGCAGGGTGACGCGCCGGTACAGCGCGTTGCGGGTGCTATCGGTGCCTTGGTCAGGGGCAGGGCTGTGTGCCATGATCGAGATCTCTTTTGTTATGGTTGTCACCGCGTCGCCTGTGCCGGCGCTCGCCCTGTTGAGTCTCGGGGAGTGCGACGCGCCTGTCTTTGTGCTTTTGCACAGCGTATCGTGCATGGCGCTGTGCTGCAGTACAAACCCCGCCCCGCATTAAGGATCGTCGTATGTTCGAACTGGACCATGACCTGGCACAGGAAATCGTCGCGCGGGCCATGGCCATTCTGCCCTGCAACGTCAACGTCATGGACAGCCAGGGGTTGATTCTGGGCAGTGGCGAGCCGGAGCGCATCAATACCCGTCATGAGGGCGCGCAGTTGGTCCTGGCCAATGGCCGGGTCGTGGAGCTGGACGTCGAGGCCGCCAAGTGCCTGAAGGGCGTGCAACCCGGCGTCAACCTGCCGCTGATGCTCGACGGGCGACTGTTGGGCGTGCTCGGCTTGACCGGCGATCCGCAGCAGCTGCGCACCTACGGCGAACTGCTGCGCATGACGGCGGAAATGCTCTTGGCGCAGCGCCATCTGCAAGTCGAACAGCAATGGCGGCGCCAGCGCTGCGATGACCTGCTGGCCTTGCTGCTGGGCGGCAGCGGCGATTCCCTGCGCTTGCTGGACGAAGCTCGGCAACTGGGCTTGAAACCACACCTGCCGCGGGTGCCCTGCTTGTTCGAGCTGCGCCCCGGGCCGCCGGCCGATGCCCTGTCGGCCTGGCTGCTGAGCCGCTACCCCGACAGCTGGTGCGTGAGCCCGGCGCGCGAGTCGTTGCTCTGGTGTCGACCGGCGGCGGTGGCGGTCGACGAGGCGCGCCTGATCGAACGTCTGCAACGCCACGGCTGGGCAGTCGAGCGTTTGGCGTCGGGACGAGTGGCGCAGAACCTTGAGCAATTGCGCAAGGGCTACCGCCGCGTACGCGACTTGCTCGCTTACGGCCGCGAGGTGCTGCCCGCACAGCAACTGCTCAGCCTCGAACGCTACCGTTTGCCGGCGTTGCTCTGGCGCCATCGCAACGATGACGCGCTGGACGAGCTGCTCGAACCGCTGCAGCGTATCCGCAGCAAAGACGCCAGCGGCCAGCTGCTCACGACGCTGCGCACCTGGTGCGCCCACGACGGTCAGAGCCAGGCATGCGCCGATGCGTTGGGCATCCATCGCAACAGCTTGCGTTATCGCCTGGAGCGCATCGCCGAGTTGAGCGAAGTCGATCCGTTGCGCCTGGAAGGCCTGCTCAGTCTGTACCTGGGCTTGCAACTGCTGCCGGCCGAGTAGACGCGGCACAGGCGTTTGCCCAAACAACGCCAGGGGCCTGTTGTGCATCCGACCGAGGTCGCTAGGCCTGGCAGCTGTCAGCATGCTGCCATCAGGACAGGAGAAGCCCATGAAAATCGTGATTGCCCCCGACTCGTTCAAGGACAGCCTCGACGCTGCAGGCGTGGCCCGCGCCATCGCGTCGGGCGTGGGTCAGGTCTGGCCTGCCGCGCAGACGCTCGAGTGCCCCATGGCCGATGGGGGTGAAGGCACCCTGCAGGCCATCGTCGCGGCCAGCCACGGCGAGCTGCGCTGGCAAACCGTGCGCGGGCCGTTGGGGCAGGGTGTCCAAGCTGCCTGGGGATGGCTGGCCAGCAGCCGCACTGCGGTGATCGAAATGGCCCAGGCCAGTGGCATCCAGCTGCTGCCTCAGGCCCAGCGCGACGCCTGTCGCAGCAGCACCTGGGGCACCGGGGAACTGATCGCCTCGGCCCTGGCTGCCGGTGCCCAGCGCATCGTCCTGGCAATCGGCGGCAGCGCCACCAACGACGGCGGCAGCGGCATGCTGCGCGCCCTGGGCCTGCGCTTGCTGGACGCCGACGGCCAGCCGCTGGAGGAGGGTGGTCTGGCCCTGGCAGCACTGGCCCACCTGGATGCCAGCGACCTGGATCCACGCTTGGCCGAAGTGCAGGTGGAAGTGGCCGCCGATGTCGATAACCCGCTGTGCGGTGCCAATGGCGCCTCGGCGGTATTCGGTCCGCAGAAGGGCGCCAGCGCCGAGCAGGTGCTGGCGCTGGACCAGGCGCTGGGCCATTTTGCCGATCACTGCGCCCGCTGCCTGGGCGAGGACTGGCGTGACCTGCCCGGCTGCGGGGCTGCCGGCGGCATGGGCTTTGCGGCCAAGGCGTTCATGTCGGCGCGTTTTCGCCCAGGTGTTGAGGTGGTCGCGGAATTGGCTGGTCTCGACGCGCTGGTGCAGGGCGCCGACCTGGTAATCACCGGCGAAGGCCGTTTCGACGCCCAGACCCTGCGCGGCAAGACGCCCCTGGGGGTCGCGCGCGTGGCCAAGCGACACGGGGTACCGGTAATCGTCCTCGCCGGCACGCTAGGCGAAGGGTATCAACAGCTGTATGCACAGGGTATCGATGCTGCTTTTGCCGTAGTCAGCGGGCCCATGACCCTGGAATTGGCCTGCGCCAACGCCTCCCAGCTATTACAGGACCGTGCAGCAGATATCGCCCGGCTTTGGCAATGCGCGATGGCAAAACCTTGATGGCTATTGGCTGTTATTCGCCAGCCGCCTCGGGCTCGGTGGGAAAATTCCTTCAATTGGCATGCGCGACCGCATTACGCGAGTTTGTCGCTATCTGCAAGGCAGAACGTCTCACTACACAATCCGTTTAGGCCTCTATACGTAGCGAATAATACCTTGGAGCTATCACGGGCCCTCTGAAATAAGTATTTTACCGGGCCCGACCGTCTCGCCACTCTTCTGCGCTGTCTAAACAAGAGGGCGGGGCGATGTTAATTCACGGCGACAAGGATTTCGGCCTGCTGAAGGCTGCCGAGCAGGAACTTCAGCAGCAGGCGGGGCTCATCCCCGACGCCGACTTTTACCAACGCAAGTTGCAAGCAGTGTGGAACCGGGCGCAGCACAGTTGCCACTATGCAGGCATCGGCCACTACAGCTTCGATGCGTTTCAAAACCTGGCAATCACGCCGAAGGCCGTCCTGAAGAGCCAGCCGCTGGCGTTCTGTACGGCGGCATTGGACGAAGCTGCCAGGTACTACGCCACCACTGGCACCACCGGCGTACCCACGCCGACGCCGCGCTTGAAGCAGGACATCATCTGGAACGTCGTCAGTGTCGCCGGCCATTGGCAGGCGGTGCTGCGTCCTGGCGCGCGGGTAGCCAACCTGATGCCTTCGGATATCGTTCCCGTCGGCGACCTCATCGCCAATGTCTGCGATTATCTGGATGTCTCCCATGTCCGGGCCTATCCGTTCACCACCGGTATCAGCGACTGGGAGCGGCTGTGCAACCTGTTCGAGACCTATCGACCCAGCGTGCTGTTCATCGCCCCTGGGGTCCTGGTGCAACTGACGCGCTACCTCAAGCAACGCGACGTGCTGCAGCGCTACGCAGGCTCGGTGCAGGCAATCATGTTGCTGGGGGAGGTCAATACCCAGCCGCTGCGCCAACGCCTGGCCCAGTGGTGGCAGTGCGACGTGTTCGACGCCAGCTATGGCAGCACCGAAACCGGTACGCTGGCGGCGACCGGTGAGGACCGGCAGATGCGCCTTGCCACAGCCACGAATTACTTCGAACTGTTGTTGCCCGACGGCCGCTTGGTCACGCCGACCGAGGGCTTGACTGGCCGGCTGGTGGTCACGCCGCTGAACCTCTACGCCCGGCCGCTGTTGCGCCTGGACACCGGCGACAGCGTGAGCATTACCGGCCCGTGGCAGCCAGGTGCGCTCAGCCCGACCGTGTCGGTCAACGGCCGGGACAGCGACAGTGTGCAGGTCGCCGGGATCGAACTGGAAATCCGCGCGGTCGAGGATGTGGTGTACGGCGCGTGCGATGCCACCGGCTACGTCATCGAAGTGGACCGCGAGCGTGACAGCGCCTCGTTGATCCTGGAACGCGATGTGATCTGGGATACCGACCAGGAAGCGCAGTTGCAACAACAGCTGCTGGCGCGGTGCGAGCAGTCGATGGGGCTGCGCCTGGCGCGCATCGTGTTCGTCAACAACCTCTCCGCGCTGAACAAGAGCGGCGCCTCGCAAAAAAGCTGGAAGAAGACCAACCTGCGCTTTGTCGGTGGCCAGTCATGATCGTCCCGCGCTTCCCGCAGGGTCAAGGCCTGGGTAATGCTCAGCCGGACCTCTGGTGCACGTACGCCGCGATCCGCACCTTGGCATGGCTCGAACGCCTCGACACGGCCGACGTCGCTGGCGTGCAGGGTTACATCCAGTCGCGGCGCAACCGCGACGGTGGCTTCGCCTGGAGCAAGGGCATGGCCTCCGATGCCTGGGCTACCTTTTATTGCACGCAAACCCTCGCCGACCTTGGCATCGAACTGATGCAGCCAGAGCGGACCGCCGAGTGGCTGCATACCCTGTTCGACGGTGACGCCTATGCCATGTGCCCTGGACAAGCCGCCGATGCCTGGGCCAGCCACTATGCGCTGCGCACCTTGATCGAGGTGTGCAATGGCCAGGTGCGCGAACATGCCCCGTTGTACGCCTGGCTTGAAGGCTTGCAGTGCGCCAATGGCGGGCTCAGCTGGTCGGCCGACTTTGCCTTGCGCAACGTGGCCGACACGCGCGCCTGTTTCTATGGCGTGATGGCCGCGCGGGCGCTGGTACGTCAGGGCCTGCCAGCACCGCGCTGGGACCAGGCGCGCTTGATCGCCTGGTTGCAAGCGCAGCAGTCGAGCGAGGGCGGCTTTCATTTCAGCGAGGTAGCGCAGGTACCCTGCCTGTGGGCCACCTACCGCGCCACGGCAAGCCTGGCGGCCTTGCAGGCAGGGCCTCGCGAACCTGAGCAATGTGCGAGATGGGTCGATAGCTTGCGGGGGCCAAGCGGTGCCTATGTGCGCTGGGCCGGGTATGACGGCGAGGATGTCTGGGCGGCCTTCTGTGCAGTGGGCACGCTCAAGGCCCTGGGCGAGTCGGTGACCCGCGTGGCTGAACCGGTGGCGGCCTTTCTCGGCAGCCTGGCGATGCCACAGGGGGGCTACAGCTATCGCCAGGTGGCGACCGCCGCCGATGTACTGACCACAGCCGCTGCGCTGCTGGGCGACGAGTTGGCCGAGCCACAGCGCGCGGCTGCCTTGCGCTGGATCGAGGGCTGCCAGATGCCCAACGAACCGGGAATCATGTACATGCCCGGCCGCGGTGCCGAAGTGCGCTGCACCAACTGGGGCTTGGCGGCGGGCGCATTCACCGAGCAGGCGGCGCCGCGCGCGGCGATCGGCCAGTGGCTGGCCACGCTGCAAAATCCTGACGGTGGTTTTGGCTTCTGGGAGGGGCGCGGGTCGGACATGGTGTCCACGGCCTCGGCGGTATCGATCGTGCGTCAGCTCGGGGTCGAGACGCGTGTCGACATGGCCGCCATCGAGGCATTCATCGACAGGTGCCGGCAAGGCCGGCAACACGCCTCGTATCCAGGTGGCGAACCCTCACTGCGCGCGGGGCTGCAGGCCCTGGGCTGTCTGGCCCACTTGGGGCACACGGTGAACCAGGCGGCGACCGAGCTACTGGCCGCGCACCAGGTGCGCCAGGGTGGTTTTGCCAACCAGGGGCAGCGCATTCCCGATCTGCTCAGTACCTACCAGGCGGTGGCCCTGGCGGTGCAGCTCGGCCTGCCGGTCGACGCTGCGCGCCTGCGGTTTTTCCTCGACAAGGTCCGTGGGCCGGCCGGCTATGCCTGGTCGCCGCTGTTCCTGCAGGGGCTGGACCCCCTGTCCACGTGCCTGGGCCGGCTGCTCCAGGCCTATGTCGATGGCCAGCGCGACAGCCTGCCCAATTTGCACCTTTCCTGAGAATTCGCCATGCCCAGACTCAACATCACCTGTGCACCATTGCCTGCACTGCAGCGCAAGCAACTGGCGCTGGATTTCACCCGTGAACTCAAAGCCATCGGCGCCGACGCCGGCCACTGCCTGGTGTTCTTCAAGGACCTGGCCGAAAGCTGCGCCTTTCGTGCCGGTATGCCGCTGCCGATCCTCGACCGCGACGCGCAGCCCGCGCACTTTCACCTGCACCTCACGGTGTCGGCGCAGCGCCCGCAGGCGGTGCTCGACGCACTGGCGACAAGCCTGCGCGAGTGCCTGTACCGGCGCTACCCGAACGCGTTCATCTACCTGGAATTCGATCCGATTCAGCCGGTGCACGTGTACTACGGCGCCGGAGCGCAATTCACCAACGCTGGATATTCACAAGGAACGTCGCGCCCATGAACGAGCTCAGCATCGAACACCGTATTCGCCAAACCCTCGGGCAACTGCTTGGGGAGGAGGTAGAGAGCATCGCCGCCGACGCGAGCTTTCGCGATTTTCTCGGTGAGCGCTTCGACAGCCTCATGGCCGTGGAAGTGATCACCGTCATCGAAGGGCAGTTCGGCTTCGAGGTCGATTACCTGAGCGACGACGTGCGCTACTGGTTCGAAACCCTGGCGCGCATGCAGCAGTTCGTGGCGCAGAAGCTGGAAGACCAACTGAGCTTGCAGGCCATCGGATGACCCACGAGCATTGCTTCACCACCTCCGGCTCGACCGGTGCGCCACGCCAGTGGCTGCGCAGCATGGAGCAGATGCAACGCGAGGCGGCGCTGATCCTCGGCCGCTGGGCGCCTGGCGCCGAGCAGATCTTCGCCTTCGCGCCCAGCAACCATTGCTACGGCATGATCCTCGGCACGGTCGGTGCCCAGGTGATGCAGGCGACGCTGCACAGTTGCTCGCTGGAACGCCAGCAACTGCCGGAGCTCAGCGGTCACGGGCCGTGCGTGATCCTTGCCATTGCCAGCACCTGGCGCCTGCTGCCTTCACTGCTGGCCCGACTGGCAGGGCAGCGCCCGGTGCTGGTGCTGCACAGCGCCTCGATCCTGCCCGAGCACGCCCTGGCCACGGTGCAGCGCTTCGCCGGGCCGCAGGTGCGCTTCGTCGAGGTGCTGGGTGCGACCGAAACCGGCGCCATGGCCTACCGCGAGCTCGATCGCGACAGCCAGCCCGAGCAGCCGTGGACCCTGTTCGACGATGTCACCTTGCTCAGCCCGCTGGGGCAGCCAGCGGCGCTGGAAGTGGCCAGTGCGCGCATCGCTCGCGAGCAAGGTCAGGCAACTGCGGCGCCGAGCTATCGCTGCGATGACCAGATCCTGGCGTTGGATGCCAGGCGCTTTCAATGGCTGGGCCGGGCCAGCAGCCTGATCAAGGTCAATGGTGTGCGCCTGGATCTGGCGCGCCTGACCAGCCTGCTTGGCCAGCGTCTGGCCTGCCCGACACTGGCCTGCGTGGCGGTGCGCGATGCCCTGCGCGGCGAGGCCTACGAAGTGCTGTTCAGTTCCGCCACGCTCAACGAAGCGGCGGTGCTGCAGGCGCTGCAGCAGCTGCCGGCTGAATACCCGCGCGCCATTGCCGTGCGCCGTGTCGCCGACCTGCCTTTATCACCCACCGGCAAGCCCCAACCGTGGGCGGCCGCCCTTACTGTCAAGGATTACACCCATGAGCCTCGCTAGTACCCAGGACACCATCAGCCGCTATCTGAGCAACTGCGGCGCCGACGCCAGCAGCGGCCGGGAACAGCCTGAATACCTTGCTTTGAGCCTGCGCAAGCGCCATGCGCTACTGCAGCGGCAGCCGGACCTGGCTGCCGAATGGGCGATGCAGTACAGCCAATGGCAGGTGCACGCCGACAGCACCTACCGCTGCCTGACCAGTACCCGCGAGGCGTTGGCGCCTTGGTATCGCCTAGGCGTAAAAGACACCGTGGATGTCGCCGGCCTGCCCACTCGGCTGGGCCTGCGCGCCTATCGGCACTACCCACAGCACAGCGCTGCAGCCCTGACTGGGCTCGATCCTCGGATTGCCTTGACCTGCAAGGTCGCCACCACGGAACTGAACATCGCCTTTGGCGCAGGCTGCGTGAATCCGCATTTCCCCAGCATCGACCCCTCCGGCTCCAGTACCGGCTCGGCAGTGTCGGTCGCCGCAGGGTTGTGCGACATCTCGCTGGGCACCGACGTGCTTGGCTCGGTGCGCTGGCCCGCTTCCCACTGCGGCATGGTCGGGCTGCGCATGACCCAGAAAGCGCAGAACCTGGGCGGCGTGTTCCCGCTGTCGCCGCGCATGGACGCGCTGGGTTGGGTCACCCGCAGTGCCGATGACCTCGAGTGGCTGTGGCCGCTGCTGGGGCTCGATCCCTTGCTCGGCCAACAGCGAGTGCGCAAGCCGCACTACCGCGTGGCGCTCCTCGAGCAGGCGCTGGACCCGGCCCTGACCAGTCCGGCGATGCTCGACATGCTTGGCCAGGCACGCACTGCGCTGGCAGAGCTCGGCATGCCGGCACAGGCGGTTGGCATGGCGCAGCTGTGGGCGTGTCGTGGCGATGCCTGGCAGCTGTGCGCACGCGATGCCTGGCTGGCCTCGGCGGCCTGGATGCGCCGTTTCGACTGCGAACTGCACTGGTCGACGCTAAGCGCGCTGCAGGTGGGCGAGGGCGTCAGCGATGCTGAGTACCGGCGTATCCAGCAGCGCATGGACCAACTGCGTGCAGGGATTGACGCCTGGTTCGACAGCGCAGGGCTGGATTTCGTGGTGTTCCCCATGGACCCCAACCGGCCCTTTGACCGGCGCAATCCGCAGCCGGGCGATTCGACCATTCCGTCGCCGGCCGACGCCGACTACGCGCAGAAGATCAGTTTCACCCCGTTGGCCAGCTTCAGCGGTCTGCCGGCGATCACCGTGCCGATTTGCCTGTCCAGCGATGGCAAGGCGCCGTTGGCGCTGCAGATCATGGGGCGCCGTGACAGCGAGTGGCAGTTGCTGGACATCGCCACGCGGCTGCAGGGCCTTATCGGCTTGCTACCGACCCGTCGGCTTCAGGTGTAAGGAGCGCAGCATGTGTGGAATCACAGGTTGGGTGGACTACACCCGCGACTTGACCCAACACCCCGGTGTGCTGGCCGGCATGAGTCAGACGCTGGCCTTGCGTGGGCCGGATGCCAGCGGTAGCTGGCTGCATCGGCATGCCCTGCTGGGCCATCGGCGCCTGGCCATTCTCGACCTGGCAGGCGGTGTGCAGCCGATGACCTATCGCCGCCCGGGAGGCGCAGAGGTCACGCTGGTCTATACCGGCGAGGTCTACAATCACCCTGAGCTGCGTGAACGCCTGCGCGCCTGCGGCCACCAATTCCAGACCCGCAGCGACACCGAAGTGGTGCTGCATGCGTACCTGGAGTGGGGCGAGCAGTGCGCGGACCACCTCACCGGCATGTTCGCCTTCGCCGTATTCGATAGCCGCGATGGGCATTTTCTGCTGGTGCGCGACCGCCTTGGGGTCAAGCCGCTGTATTACGCAAGGCTCGGACAGGGGCTGTTGTTCGGCTCGGAGATCAAGGCGATCCTGGCGCACCCGGATTTCACCGCGCAGCTCGATGAAGTCGGCCTGGTGGATGCCTTGAGCCTCTCGCGCGGCACCTCGCGCACCGCTCTGCGCGGCATCGACGAGCTAGCGCCAGGCCATCGCCTGTCCTGGCGCCCCAATGGGCTGGCGAAGCTCGACCGTTACTGGCAGTTGCAGCGGCGCGAGCACCGCGACGCTGCGCCAGGCACCGTGGCGCAGACCCGCGAGCTACTCGCCAAGGCTCTCGGCGAGCAGCTGCACGCCGATGTGCCGGTGTGCTCGCTGCTGTCCGGTGGGCTCGATTCGACCATTCTCACGGCCATGGCCCAGCAGCGTCTGCAGGCGCAACAGGGCGGCCGGGTTAATTCATTTTCCGTGGATTTCGTCGGTCAGGCCGAGCAGTTTCAAAGCGATGCGTTTCGACCCGAACGCGATCAGCCTTATGCCCTGGCCGCCGCCGAGCATATCGGCAGCCGGCACCAGACCATCCTCATCGACAATGCCGAGTTGATCGATGAGGCAGCGCGGCGCGCGGTGTACCGTGCCAACGATTCGGCGGCGACCTTCGGCGACGTCGACACCTCGCTCTATCTGCTGTTCAAGGCCATCCGTGCGCATTCGACGGTGGCCATCTCCGGGGAGGCCGCCGATGAAGTGTTTGGCGGCTACGCCTGGTTCCGCGATCCCCAGGCCATCGCCGCGCAGCAATTTCCCTGGTTGTCGCGCATGCAGCTGCTGCAGCCGGAATTGATCAACCCCGACTTCAACCGCCTGTGCGATTTCGCCAGCTACCAGCAAAGCTGCTACCAGCAAGCCGTGTCCCAGGTCGAGCACTTGCCAGGCGACAGCCCGCACGAACGGCGCATGCGTGAGCTGTGCCACCTGCACCTGGCGCACTGGTTGCCGATTCTGCTCGAGCGCAAGGACCGCCTGAGCATGGCGGCCAGTCTCGAGGTGCGAGTACCGTTCACCGACCATGACCTGGTCGAATACGTCTACAACGTGCCGTGGGCGATCAAGGGCAAGGACGGTGAGGAGAAGTGGCTGCTCAAGCAAGCTTGCACCGACCTGCTCCCGCAGGCCGTGCTGCAACGGCGCAAGAGTCCGTACCCAACGTCGGCCAACCAGGCTTACGAGCTTTTTTTGCGCGAGCGGGCAGGGCTGCTGCTCAGCGATACCAGCAACCGGGTGTTCCAGATCATCGATCACGGGCGCCTGGCCGCAGAGTTGCGGCAACCTTCGGGGTATTTCAATTCGCAACTGCGGCGCAACAATCTGGAGACAGCGCTCGCGCTCGATGCCTGGTTACGCGACTACCGCTTGAGCCTCTAGTGCCACCTAGGCGATGCCATCCAGGCTGATCGGGTTGTGGATGGTATCGGCGAAGCGCCGCGGCGTGCCGTGGTCGAGCATGGCGATGAAACTGCCCAGGGCCGGTGAGGCGTTCTGGGCATTCCAGTTCATGTACAGGCCCATGGTCGGGGTCGGCTGACCCTTGATGGGGCGGATCGGCCGGAACTGCACGCGGTCGCGCAGGGTGGAGTAGGCGATCGACTCGGGGACCAACGCCACGCCGAAACCACAGGCCACCAGCCCGATAAGCGTATGGATCTGCGACGCCTCCTGCACGATTCGTGGGTAGAAACCGGCCGACTCGCACAAGGCGATCAGTTGGCTGTGGTAGCCGCTGCCCAATGCTTGCGGGGTGAACACGAAGTCTTCTTCGGCAAAGTCGCGCAAGTCCACCAGTTGCTGCTGCGCGCGGTGGTGGTTGGCCGGCAAGGCCATGAGGATCTGCTCGCTGAGCAACAGCCGCGATTCGATGGCGTCGGGCGACATCGGCAGCTTGCGCATGAAACCGATGTCAGCCTCGCCGGCCAGTAACGCCTTGGCCTGGGAGGCCGAAGGCATTTCGCGGATGGTCAGGCGCACATTGGGATAGACCTCGCGAAACTTCTTCAAGGTGGTGAGCAACGACTCGTAGTAGGCGATGGAAATCGCCGTGATGGTCAGTTTGCCGCAAACCCCTTCGGAGACATTGCGCGCGTACTCGATGCCCTGTTCGAGCTCCTTGAGCGTGCGGTAGGCGGTTTCCAGGAAGGCCATGCCGGCAGCGGTGAGCTTGACCGCGCGTTTGTTGCGCAGGAACAGGCTGAAGCCGAGCTTTTCTTCCAGGCGGCTGATCGCCTGGCTCAACGGCGGTTGCGCCATGTGCAGGCGCAGCGCGGCTTTATGAAAGTGCAGCTCCTCGGCGACGGCGATGAACTGCCTGAGCAAACGTGTCTCGATCATTGCATGTTCCTTCATCGAGTCGAACGGGAGCTGGTGGCGGTGATATCTCGGAGATATCAAATTTGCATGCTTTTAATATTAAGTCATTGATTTTTTTATTGTTATCGTAAAAAGGAGAATCGCAAGGGCTCTACAATGCCAATTACAGACCCGTTCACCGGTAAAGTCGCCATCGTCACCGGCGCCGCTCAAGGCCTAGGCCTGGATTACGCCGCCGCACTGGCCGCCCGCGGCGCCCGTGTGGTCATCAGCGACCTGGGTACCGACCGCTCAGGCCAGGGGCAGAACCCCGAGGCCATCGACACCGCGCTCAAGGCCTTGCAGAGCAAAGGCTATGAAGTGATCGGGCATGTCGGTCAGCTCGATCACGAGGCGCAATGTCAGGCACTGGTGGAGCTGGCGATCGCCCACTTCGGTGCCGTGGACATCCTCATCCACAACGCCGGCTGGGTGGACTACCAGGGCATCGAGAGCCAAGAGCACGCCTTTCTCGAGCGCGCGCTGGGTATCAGCGTGCACGCCCCGGTGTGGCTGGCCAAGCATGCCTGGAAATACCTGAAACACTCAACGGCGCCGCGCATCGTGCTGACCACGTCCGACCGCGCCATGTATCAGCGCTATGCGCAGCCGGGGCTGGTCGCCTACGCCGCCGGCAAAATGGCTCAGGTCGGCATCATGAATGCCTTGAGCATGGAGGGCCTGGAGCACGGCATCCTGGTCAACGCGATTTCTCCGGTGGCCAAGACGCGCATGTGGGGTATCGACCAGGCACCCGATGAGCTCAAGCCCGAGTGGGTGACCCCCGGGGTGCTCTACCTGGCCAGCGCCCTGTGCCACGACACTGGGTATATCCTGCGCGCCAGTAACGGTCAGTTCACCGCTACGCGCTTCTGCGAGAACAGCGGCGTCAGTTATCCACGCGATCTGGCGCGGGTCGAGGCGGCGAGTCTGGCCGAGGTCGCTGCGCGTTGGAGTCGCATCAAGGAGTGTCACTACGTGCCGGTCAAGGTGGCCGACACCCGCGCCGATCTCGGCGAGAGCCCGGTGTGGGATGCCCGCAGCCGCTCGCTGTACTTCGTCGACATCACCGGCGGGCGCATTCTGCGCCTACTGCCCGATGGCCAGGTCGAACGGCTGTATGAGTCGGCAGCGCGCATTGGCGCACTGGCCCTGACCGATCGCGGCAACCTGATCTTCACCGAAGACGCCAGCGCCGTGCTGCTCGATCTCGACACCGGACGCATTCGCCAGTATTCGGTACCGGTGCACCCGCGCTCGAGCTACCGCTTCAATGACGGCGCGTGCGATCCGCAAGGACGCTTCGTCACCGGCCTGATGGACGAGGCGCCCAGCGGCAAGACCGGGGCGCTGTTCCGCTTCGATGCCGAGCTCAATGACGACGTGATTCATGACGGCCTGGCCTTGCCCAACGGTTTGGCCTGGTCGGCCGATGGGCGCAGCTTGTTCTTCGTCGACTCGGTCGAGCGGCGCATCTACCGCGCCGAATACCCGGCAGATGGTCGCCTGGAGCAGATCAGCCTGTTTGCCGAGACCCCAGCCGAACTGGGCCGGCCAGACGGCATCGCGCTCGATCGCGAAGGCGGGCTGTGGGTCTGTCAGTTCAATGGCAGCTGCGTGCTGCACTACGACTGCAATGGCCACCTGACCGACCAGGTGGTGATGCCGGTACCGCGCCCAACCAGCTGCTGCTTCGGCGGCGACGGCCTGGGCACCTTGTACATCACCACCGCGCGCGTTGGCATGTCGCCCGAGCAGCTGCGCCACTACCCGGATGCTGGCGATCTTTACGCGATTCGACCGGAAGTCGGTGGCATCGCCCGCTTCAACTTCAAAGAGTGAGCGCCTGCTGCTCGACGCCGTGAAACGGCGGGTACTCGCGCAGTTGCGCCGGCGACAATGGCCGGCTGAAGTGGTAGCCCTGGGCGATGTCGCATCCTGCGAGCTTCAGGCATACCACCTGCTCGCGGGTTTCGACACCTTCGGCGACCACTTCCAGGCCCAGGCGCTTGGCCAGGATGATGGTCGAGGAGACGATCGGGCTGTCGTCGTAGCTGTTGGACAGTGGCGCGATCAGCGAGCGGTCGATTTTCAGTTTGCTCAGCGGCAGCGACTGCAAATGCGCAAAGCCTGCGTAGCCGCGGCCGAAGTCGTCCAGGCTGATGCCCAGCCCCGCGTCACGCAGACGATGCAGGTGATCCAGCGCCGTACCCTCGGGATCGAGAATGGTGGTTTCGGTGATCTCCAGTTCCAATCGCCGGGCATCGATGCCGCGCACTTGCAGCTCGGCCAACAGCCGGGTGCTGAAATCCGTCTGACGCAACTGCAGGGCTGAAACATTGACCGCCAGACGCGCCGCGCGGCCTTGCTGTTGCCAGCGGGCCAGCTCCTCGCAAGCCAGGCGCAAGACCTCCCAGCCCAGCTCGATGATGAAGCCGCTGCGCTCGGCCAGGCCGATGAAGCGATCAGGGTAGAGCAAGCCGAACTCCGGATGCTGCCAGCGCACCAGCGCCTCGTACCCTAGGACACGCTGGGTATCCAGGCGAATCTGCGGCTGGTAGTGCAGCTCGAACTGGCGTTCGGTCAGCGCCGTGCCGAAGGCTTGCTCGAGGGTGAAGGCCTGGATATCCGGAAGGTTCAGCGACTGATCGAAGAAACGGTACTGGGCACGCCCAGCTTGCTTGGCCGAGTACATCGCGGCATCGGCGCAGCGGATCAGGCTGTCGATGTCCTGGCCATCGCGTGGACAGATGCTCACCCCGACGCTTGGGCTGGTATTGACCTCCTGGCCATCCAGGGCATAAGTGGCCGAGAGTTTCTGCACCAGCGTGCGCACCCAGGTATCGATCTGTTCTTCGCTGCGCTCGCCGGCCAGCAGCACGACAAACTCATCTCCGCCAAAGCGCGAGGCCTCGTCGCCGGGTTCGAGCAGGCGCTGAATGCGCCCGGCCACTGCTTGCAGCAGCAGGTCGCCGACCTTGTGCCCGAGCGAGTCGTTGATCGATTTGAAGCGGTCCATGTCGATGAACAACATTGCCAGCAAGCGGCGCTTGCCGCGCTGCTGGGTCAGGGCCTGGCCGGCGACCTCGACGAACTGGCGACGATTGTGCAGCCCGCTGAGGTGGTCAGTGGCGGCGGCCTGGCTGCTGCGTCGGTGCTCATCTTCCAGGCGTCCGATCAGTTGCTGATTGACCTGCTGCGCCTGTTCCAGGGCGGTGAAGGCCTCCTGACGTTTGCGCAGCAGCCGCAGGGTCCAGGCGAGGCTGGCGAGGATCATCAGGGTCATGCTCAGGTTCAGCCAGAACTGCCGCGTGTAGACCGTGGACGAGGGGCCGAGGATCTCGTCCTGGCGCTGGCTCACCACCACACTGAAACCACGGTCTGGTACCTGCCGGAAAAGACTCTGGTAGGGCGCGCCAGCAAGGTATTGCGTCGCCTGCGCGGTAGGCGTGGCGCCTTGGCCCAGGCTCGGCGTCATTGCCTGCTCGGGCGCCGCCGCGCCATCCGCAGTAAGGCGCAGACGTTCTTCACCATCCTTCTGCAGCACCCGCAGCATGCCGCTGCCGCCCAGATCCACGGATTGCACCCAGGCCGCCAGGTCTTCGGTGTTCAGTTGCACGCACAAAACAGCCCCGATCTCACGCCCGGCGGCGTCAGGCAAAGGCAGCAGGAACACCAACCCCGCTGCGGCTGTGGGCGTTGCCACCGAGTGCGGCACGACGTTTGCCAGCAGAGGCTTGAAGCCATGATCAGCAACGTGCAGTTGCAGCTGTTTGAGCCACTCACTCGGCAATGACCCTCGGCGACTGGCTGGATTCGCCGCAAGCGGGCGCCCTTGGCGATCATAGAGACTCGCGGCGCTGAATAAGGGGTCATTGAGCAACAGCTGGGCAACCCGGGGTCGCTCAGGCGAGGGCAGTTGCCAAGCGCGGTGCAGGGCGCTCGCACGCTGCTGCGCGTGGTCGATCAGCTGGCGCAGGCTCTGCGCGACGATGCTCGCAAGGTTGAGTTGCTCGGCGGCCTTGGCCTTCAGCGCCCCGTCGCGGGCAGCCGCGCTCTGGGTGAGCTGCAAGCCCCAGAGAAAGGTCAAGGTGGCGGCGCAGAGCATCATGATGAGTAGACGCAAGAGGCCTGTCGATGAGAGGGAGCGGCGGATCACAGCAGGTATTCCTGACCCTGGGAGGTGCCTGAAAATACGACAGGGAGGTGACAGCGTGATGACTGGTGGCAAAACGCCGTTAGCCAGGCCGTTGAGCCCACCACCTCATATCTCGCAGTCGGCGTATTCATCGGTACTGGTGACAATTGCCCCTCAGCGCTGTATACCTGAGCCCTACCAAGGGGAGCCCGGCAACGGGCTGAGATACCGCTGGCCTGCGCAGCGCGGTGACCCTTCGAACCTGATCCGGATAATGCCGGCGAAGGGATGGGATATTGACCTGCCTTCCTGCCGGCCTCACTGCGAGGCCATCCACTGCCCAGCCGCACTGGCCTCGCTGTCTTGCCCAAAAAGGGGACAGCTGCATGACCGAACGCTTCAGTGAAACGCTCAAACGCCAAAACCAATCAGCCTGGACCGCTGCGGTGAGCCACCGCTTCGTCACCGAGTTGTGTGCCGGTAGCCTGGCCGACCCGGTCATGGTTCGTTACCTGGTGCAGGATCACCGTTTTCTCGACAGCTTCCTGACCCTGCTGGGCGCGGCCATCGCCAGCGCCGACACCTTTGCCGCACGCCTGTGCCTGGGCCGTTTCGCCGGCATGATCAGCAGCGAGGAAAACACCTACTTCCTGCGCGCATTCGAAGCATTGGGCGTAAGCCCTGAGCAGCGCGCCACGCCTGCCGACACGCCGCCTACCGCGGGGTTCAAGGCGATCATGCAGGAAGCGGCGGCGACGCGATCCTACGCCGCAGCCCTGGCGGTGCTGAATGTCGCCGAAGGCTTGTACCTGGACTGGGCGAGCGCTGCGCCCAAGCCGTTGCCCGACAACTTCGTGCACGCTGAATGGATCACCCTGCATGACAACCCGGCATTCTGCGATTTCGTAGCGTTTCTGCAGGCCGAGCTCGATCGCGTCGGCCCGCAACACGCGGCGCTCGCCAGCGATTTCTATCGCCGCAGCGTGGCGCTGGAGCTGGCGTTCTTCGATGCCGTGTACGCCGAGGAGGGTTAAGCCGTGGATATTTTCGAGCGCCTCAAAACGGCTAGCCATGAGCAATGGAGCATCTATGTGGATCATGACTTCGTCCGTCAGATGGGCGAGGGCACATTGCCTGAGGCTGCATTTCGCACCTACCTGATCCAGGACTACCTGTTTCTGATTCAATTCGCTCGGGCGTGGGCACTGGCTGCCTACAAAAGTCGCCTGCCCGCCGATATCCGCGCCGCGCAGGCGGGCTTGGCGGCCATTCTCGATGAAACCGAACTGCACCTGCGCCTCTGTGCCCGCTGGGGACTGTCGCAAGCCGATATCGAGGCGGCGCCGGAGCACCAGGCTACCGTGGCCTACACCCGTTACGTGCTCGACTGCGGCGCAGCAGGCGATCTGTTGGAGCTGCATGCGGCGCTGGCTCCGTGCGTGATCGGCTATGCCGAGATCGGCCGTAGCCTGGCGCAGCGCATTGGCAATCTGAACGACCACCCGTATCGAGAATGGATTGGCGAGTACGCCGGTGATGCTTATCAGGGCGTCGCCGCTGCTGCGCGGCGGCACTTGGATGAATTGGCGGCGCGCAGCATGACCGAGCAGCGCTTCGCCGATCTGGCGCATATTTTTGGCCAGGCCTCACGGCTCGAAGCGGACTTTTGGCAGATGGGATTGGACGGCGCAGGCATCGGACACGCGCCACGCTGAAAGACAGGTGTTGGCAGCAGGCTTGCTGCAATCAGATCAAACTTCGCTGCCCGGGTGGGTTCTCTAATAGACATTCATCGGAGAGCGACGCATGAACAACACCGAGCAGCAACCTAAGGGGCCACATTCCTCGGAGCACGCCGAGGACGCAGATGAGCTGGGCTTCGATCCTGACTCGCCTGATCTCGACGACCCACAGGTAGACCCGCAAGGTCCAGCGAAACCGCCCAGGGATGTGGAGAAGGGCAACACGGATAAATGAACGGGCTCACCCATCGCCGGCTGTCCGGCGATGGGTGAGGGGGCATCAGCCCTCGACTTGCCCCTCGACTTGCTTGGCTGCCTCGACACCTGCCGAGGACAGTTTGATCGGATAATGCACGCTGATCTCGTGCGCATCATCGACCGCCACGGCGCCATCCTGGATGAGGCCGCCCTCTTGCAACGTCTTGAGCATGCCGGCCACGGCTTTCTCTCCGCGATAGTTGTCCAGCAGCTCCTTGCCGAGCCCATGGGGATGGGCGTGTAGCAAACGGGTCAGGATTTCGCTTCGCAGTGCATCGTTACTCATCTGTGGCCTCAATTCGTCAGTCAGTTATTTACCGTGGGTAGTCTGCAGGGCCTTGGCTTTTTGCAGGTGGGCTTCCAGGGTCGGCAGCGTTTTCGCAGCGAAGGCTTTCAGCTCGGCTTTATCCGAGGAGGCGGCTTCTTTCTTGTACAACTCGACGGCCTTTTCGTGGGCATCGACCTGGTTGTTCACGTACGACTTGTCGAACGACTCGTCACGCCATTCCAGGATGACCTTTTTTACTTTGTCGGTCAGCGCTGCTTCATCTGGCACGCTGATGTCCAGCTTACGGGCGATGTCAGCCAACTCTTGGTTGGCCTTGGTATGATCGGTGACCATCATGTCAGCGAAGCCCTTGATCTCGGCATTCTGGCTTTTTTCCTGTGCCAGCTTGCCGGTGACCACTTCGGCGATGCCTGCTTCGGTGGCGGCTTCGACGAAATCATCGGAGGTGGCGGCCATTGCGTGCAGCGACGCCATGCCCAGTACCAGCGACAACCCAGCGCGTTTAATGAACAGATTGCTCATGCCTGACTCCTTCTAACCGTTGGCGCGACCTCAGTGTCGCAGACTGTTGAGCCCTGTCGCGCAGCAAAGGTTTCGTTTTTCTTGCCCTCGTTCGATGCAGAAGGCACCTGCGCGGCGGTTCAGGGTCAGACCAGGCATGGGCTTGAAGGCAGGAATTTGATGAACACGGCGAAAAAACCGGATGAGGAGGGGCAACTGACGCCAGGCGGCGAAGGGCGTGCTGCGGCTCTGTTCCGCCTGGTGCTGTCGTTCATGGCCGTGGTCATGCTGACGTTCGTGGTCGTCGAGGGCTGGCGCACCTGGCGCGATTACCGGCAGGCGTTCAGCAATGCACAGAACATGGTCACCAACCTCGCCAGAGCCACCAGCCAGCATGCCGAGGATGCCATTCGCCAGGTCGACGCCATCACTGCGGCGCTGGCCGAGCGGCTGGAGGGCGATGGCTTTGCCCGCATCGATCGGCAACGGCTGCATGCGCTGTTGTCGCAGCAAATGGCGATCATGCCGCAACTGCATGGGTTGTTCGTCTATGGCCCGGACGGACGCTGGATCGTGACCGACCGGTCGGCCACGCCGGCCAACGCCAATAACGCCGATCGCGAGTATTTCATCTACCACCGCACCCACACCGATCGCCGCGTGCACATCGGTGCAGTCGTGCGTAGCCGTGCCACGGGCGACCTGATCATCCCGATCTCGCGCCGCCTGGATAACCCCGATGGCAGCTTCGCCGGCGTGTTGCTCGGCACCATCAAGGTCGACTGGTTCGTGCGCTACTACGGTGATTTCAAGATCGATGAGCTCGGCGCGCTGGTGCTGGCCAAGCGCGACGGCACCATCCTGGTGCGGCGCCCGTTCGTGGACCAGGTCGTAGGGCGCAGCCTCGCCGACAGCGAGGTGTTTCGCAATCATCTGCCTTACGCCGATGAGGGACTGGTCGAGACCATAGCGGTAGTGGACGGCACCGCGCGGCTGTATGCGTATCGGGCCTTGTCCAGTTATCCACTGGTGGTGGAGGCGGGGTTGTCACGCGAATCGATCATCGCGCCGTGGCGGCGTGATGTATTGAAATCTGTGGCGGTACTGCTATTGCTGCTGGCAGGTCTGGCGGCATTCGGCTGGATCGTGCTGCGCCAGTTGCGCGAGCGCATCGCCATCGAGCGTGCCTTGCATCAGGCACACCAGACCCTGAAATCCTTGGCCTTGACCGACAGCCTGACGGGCCTGGGCAACCGGCGACGCCTTGATGCTGTGTTCGAAGCCGAGCTGAAACGGGCGCGACGCCAGGGCTATCCGGTCGCCCTGGTGATGCTGGACCTGGACTACTTCAAGCGCTACAACGACCGCTATGGCCATCCGGCAGGCGATCAATGCCTCAAGCGCTTTGCCGAGGTGCTGCAAACGGCCCTGAAACGCCCGGCGGACCTGGCCGTGCGCTATGGCGGCGAGGAGTTCACGCTGTTGTTGCCAGCCACGGATGTGCCCGGCGCGGAGCTGGTCGTCGACGAGATCATGCAGGCGCTACGTCGACAGGCCATCGTGCATGCCGGCAGCCCTGTGGGCTGGGTGTCGGCCAGTGCCGGCATTGCCGTTGCCGAGCCTGCGCAGGGCGAGTGCTCTGCCGAGCGCTTGATGGCCGCCGCCGATGCGGCGCTGTACGAAGCCAAGCGCCGCGGGCGTGACGGTTATACAGTGGCAGTGCCGTTCAGTGCAGACACACAATGAAACCGAGCATCAATCAGCCGAGAGGGTCTGTGGGCGGAGCTGCCAACGAACCGAGCTGACGCCTTTTTCCAGGCTCACGCGGCTGACCAGGCGTTCGAGCTGCGTCGGTGCCTGCGGATCGCCAAGCACTTCTGCGCGCACTTCCAGCCGTGCAGGGTCGCTCAAGTCCTCGCTGTGCAGCGATTGCAGGCGCAACTGCGGATCACACAGGCTGTGCAGCATGAGGCTGCGCACCTGGATTTCATCCTCGGCGCGGCAAACCACGCGCACCTCGTAGTGCTGTTCGACCTCACTGGCCGGCAGCATCTCCTGGCGATCGATGCGTTGGGCGATCTCGCGCAACAAAATGTTAGCGCATAGCACCACCAGGCTACCCAGCGCTGCCTCGAGCAGCAGCCCCAGGCTGCACAGTACGCCCACGGCGGCCGTGCACCACAAGGTTGCTGCAGTGTTCAGGCCGCGGACATTGAAACCGTCGCGCATGATCACGCCACCGCCGAGAAACCCGATACCGGAAACCACGTAAGCGGCCACGCGCGAGGCATCGGTCGGCGCCATGCCAGGCACCGCCTGGGTCATCAGCACGAACAGACAGGCACCGGTACTGACCAGGGCGTTGGTGCGCAGCCCCGTAAGGCGTTGGCGCAGCTGACGCTCGGCACCGATCATGGCGCCCAGCAGCAAGGCGACCGCAACGCGCAGCAGAAAGACTTTCCAATCCATAGCAAACCTCTTCCACGGGCACATGCCCGCATCATTGACCAAGCAGGTAATGCGCAGGACCACGGATGGAAAAGGGGGGAGGCAGCCGTTGAGGGCTGAGGGCTCCACCACCTGGCCAATGGCAAGGCAGCGGCGAAAGGTGCCGAACTAGCTCGCCGAGTGGACCTGTCGCAAGCGACTGGGACTACTGTCCAAAAGCGGGGCTCCTGTTCGGGGATGCAAAATTGCGTCGCGGAACTTACGCCGCCGAGTTCAAGGGGTCAAGGGCAAAATCATGACAGTACGTTCATCAGGAATCGTCCTACAGCCGGTCAAGGCTGCGTGGAAAAAAACCCGGCTAATCGTTACCCTTGCGCCATTCTTTTTCGCCGCGGACCTCACATGCTGTTCAATCTCGCCGTGCTGCTTGGCACCTTGGTGGCCATGGAAGGTGTCGGTACGCTGGCCCACAAGTACATCATGCATGGCTGGGGCTGGTGGCTGCACCGCTCACACCATGAGCCGCAGCTGGGCATGCTGGAAACCAATGACGTTTATCTGCTGGCGCTCGGCGTGATCGCCGCGACGCTGATCGCCCTCGGCAAGGCCGGGCATGCGCCGCTGCAATGGGTGGGTGGCGGAGTGGCCGGCTATGGATTGCTGTATGTCGTGGCCCATGACGGCCTGTTTCACCGGCATTGGCCGCGCACGTTGCGGCCGATCAACCGATACCTGAAACGTCTGCACCGTGCCCACCGCCTGCACCATGCCGTCAAAGGACGCACGGGCAGCGTCTCTTTCGGCTTCTTCTACGCCCCACCGCTGCAGGAGCTCAAGCGCCAGCTGCGCCAGCGTCAAAGCAGGCCTTGAGCGCAACTGCATTGCGGCATGCAGCACGGCGCAGTAGCATTCGCGCTTTTCCCGAGGATTCCCCTGTCATGCCGTTCCAGCAAGGTCTGGTTGCTACCCCGGTGCCGGTGCACGCACGTCACCTGTTTTTCGCCCTGCAGACGCCCGAAGCGCTGCCCGCCGTACTCGACGCCTTGCTGCCGCAGGTGGACGGCCAGCGCTTGATCCTGGGCATCGGTGCGCCGCTGGTCAAGGCGCTGGGGCGGAGCATCGCAGGGCTGCGCGCCTTCCCGCAGCTTGACGCCGCCGTGGAAAATCCGAGCACTCAGCATGCCCTGTGGCTGTGGTTGCGCGGTGATGAGCGTGGCGATCTGGTTTTGATCGCGCAGGACCTGGAGCAGTTGCTGGCGCCCGCACTGCGCCTGGCGGACAGCGTCGATGGCTTTCTGCACCGCGGCGGGTATGACTTGACCGGCTACGAGGACGGCACGGAGAACCCGAGAGACGAGCAAGCCATCGAGGCAGCCATCTACCGTGGCACGCAGCCGGGTCTTGCAGGCTCGAGCTTCGCCGCCTTCCAGCTGTGGAAGCATGACCTGCAGCATTTCAAATCGTTGCCCCAGGCCGATCAGGACCACATCATCGGCCGGCGCATGAGCGACAACGAGGAGTTGGACGACGCCCCAGAGTCCGCCCATGTCAAACGCACGGCCCAGGAAAGCTACGCGCCTGAGGCCTTCATGGTGCGTCGTTCGGTGTCCTGGTCCGATCACCGGGGCATGGGCCTGGCATTCGTCGCCCTGGGTCATAGCCTCGATGCCTTCGAGGCCCAACTGCGACGCATGAGTGGCCTTGAGGACGGGATCACCGACGCGTTGTACCGCTTCAGCCGACCGCTGAGTGGCGGTTACTACTGGTGCCCACCGATGGAAGGGACAAGACTGGATCTCAGTGCATTGCTCGCAGGCTGACTTCAAAAAAATATCCAGATACAGAATCACCGGCGTCCAGCGACACCAGCAGCTAGCCTTGAAAGTTTCCGATCGATGACGGGAGCTTTGCCATGTACAACCGACGCGATGTCCTACGTGTAGGTGCGGTGCTGGGG
Source organism: Pseudomonas sp. SMSB3 (assembly GCF_052041965.1). Lineage (NCBI taxonomy): Bacteria > Pseudomonadati > Pseudomonadota > Gammaproteobacteria > Pseudomonadales > Pseudomonadaceae > Pseudomonas > Pseudomonas sp. SMSB3. Next base: position 90,244 of record NZ_JBKGGV010000006.1, read on the forward strand.
CTTGCCAGTGCCAGCCCTTGGTTGTATGCCGCGCCTTCCACGTCGGTGGCCGACGGTGGGCTGCTCACCCGCAAGATACCGTCAACCGGCGAGGCATTGCCGGTGATCGGGGCCGGCACCTCGGGCAGTTTTGAAGTCGAGCCCGGCTCTGCTGCCTACGTGCAGCTCAAGGCGGTGCTCGCAGCGTTCTTCGCAGGCGGCGGCAAGGTGATCGACACCTCGCCCAACTATGGCGGCGCCGACGCAATTCTGGGCCAATTGCTGGAGGAGGGCGGTTGGCACCAACAGTGCTTCATCGCCACCAAGATCGCCGCCAACAGCCAAGCGGACGCCCAGGACCAATGGGCCGGCAGCCTCAGGAGCCTGCGCACCGACAAGGTCGACTTGCTGCAGATCCACAATCTGCGCGACTGGCAAAGGCAATTGCCCTATGCTCGGGAGCTCAAGCAACAAGGTAGAACCCGCTATGTGGGTATCACTCATTATCTGAACAGCGGCCACGATGAGGTTGCACGTATCGTGCGCAGCGAGCCGTTGGATTTCGTACAGATCAACTATTCGGTCAACGCCCCGCAGGCGGCACGCGAACTGCTGCCTCTGTGCCAGGACAAAGGGATCGCAGTACTGATCAACCGCACCTTCGACGATGGCCGGTTGTTCGCCAAAGTCAAGCAGCAGCCGCTGCCAGCCTGGGCCGCCGAAGCAGGCGTGGGTAGCTGGGCGCAGCTGTTTCTCAAGTTCGCCATCAGCCATCGCGCGGTGACCGCAGTGATCCCGGCCACCGGTCGCCCGGATCGCCAGCTCGATCAGCTCAAGGCCGGACATGAGCCATTGCTCACCCAAGCGCAGCAGCAAGCGTTGATCAAGCAGTTCGCCTGAGCCATGCGCACCTGGCGCAGGCGTCTGGATCAGGCGCTGACCCTCCAGCCCGGGGAGGGCCCTGCGGTGATTGCCGGGCTGTCATTGTTCTACCTGTTGTTCACCGGCTACTTCATGCTCCGCCCCGTGCGCGAAACCATGGGGGTAGCAGGGGGGATCGACAATCTGCAATGGCTGTTCACTGGCACGTTCATCGCCACCTTGGTGTGCTTGCCTTTGTTCGGCTGGCTAGTCAGCAAGGTGCGGCGACGGTATATCCTGCCGTGGACCTATGGGTTTTTCGCCAGCAACCTGATGCTGTTCGCGGTGTTGTTCGCCGCCCAGCCGGATGACCTATGGACAGCGCGGGCATTCTATATCTGGCTGTCGGTGTTCAACCTGCTGAGCATATCCCTGGCCTGGAGCGTGCTGGCCGATGTTTTCACCACCGAACAAGGCAAGCGGCTGTTCGGGTTGCTGGCGGCAGGCGCGAGCTGCGGTGGCTTGAGCGGGCCGATACTCGGCACGCTGCTGGTTGCGCCGCTTGGCCACGCCGGGCTGGTAGTGGTGGCCGCTGCCTGCTTGCTCGGCAGTGTCGCGGCGTGTGCCTATCTGCAACGCTGGCGTGAACGCCGGCCATTGCCGGCGGCCGTTGCCCATCCGACTTCTCGCCCGCTGGGCGGCAATCCTTTCGCTGGCGCGACTGCCGTGCTGCGCTCGCCTTATTTGCTGGGCATCGCTCTGTTCGTGGTACTGCTGGCCAGCGTCAGTACCTTTCTGTACTTCGAGCAGGCGCGAATCGTCAGCGAGGCCTTTACCGACCGCACACGCCAGACTCAGGTGTTCGGCTTGATCGACACCGTGGTGCAGGCCTTGGCGATTCTCACCCAGGTGTTCTTCACCGGTCGACTGGCCAGGCGCATGGGCGTGGGTATCTTGCTGGTGGCAGTACCGCTGGTGATGGCGGTCGGCTTCATCGGGCTGGCACTGGCGCCGGTACTTGGGCTGTTCGTGGTGGTGATGGTGGTGCGCCGGGCTGGCGAGTATGCGCTGGTACGGCCAGGACGCGAGATGCTGTTTACCGTGCTGCCGGCAGAAGACAAGTACAAGGCCAAGAGTTTCATCGATACCGTGGTCTACCGTGCAGGCGACGCCTTGAGTGGTTGGCTCAAACGGGGCCTGGACTTGCTGGCAGATCATCCACAACTGGCGATGTCGATGGGCGCGGTGCTGGCGCTTGCCTGGGCTATCGTCGGCACCTGGCTCGGCCGTCGCCAGCAAGCAGAAGAATCCACTGGCGCGCAAAATAAACTGCCACCGCCTATTTAATGCCGTCGGTCAGAACGCGCCGCAATAAACCGAATCCCTCGCTATCGCCGAACTCCGAGCTTATGTACGGCACGGCGCCGTGCACTTTCGAATCCCACATCGAGGTTAGAGACCATGGCCAACAAAGAGAACAGCCGCAGCGGCAGCCAAGGTGGTACCAAGAACCCTGGCAATTTCGCCAATGACCGCGAGAAAGCGTCCGAAGCCGGCCGCAAAGGCGGTCAGCAATCGGGTGGTGGCCGCACCAGCGGCGATTCGGGCCGCAAAGGCGGCCGTTCGTAAGTGACCTGACGCAGTGCCGGGGGAACCTGGCACTGCGATTTGACCAAACGTGGGAGGTCGATATGCCACGCGCGCTCCTGATTGCCCTCATGGGCTCCCTGATACTGCTCGGTGGCTGTTTTGACAGGGACAACAATCATCCTGGCAAGGACAGTGATCCAAGCAAACCTTCGGTCCAGATGCAGCAACACGATGATAAGCCCGCACCGCAACCGGCCCCAGATCCGGAACCGATGCCAAGGGAAAACCAGAAACCATGATTGCATGAGGAGCCTGGCATGACGGTCATGACATCCGCTTTTGCCGCAACTGCCACTTCCGAAGGCTTGCTCGACCGCTACCGGGCCATGCTCGACGGCCACCAGGCCAACGCTGCCCAGTGGCTTGAAACGCAACTCTCGCGTGCTGACCAGTTACCCGATGATTTGCCCGACACGCTTGCGCAGCTTGGCCAGTGGAGCGTGCGCCACTCGGCGGACGTTGCGCGCGACTACGCGGCTTATCTGAAACAGCGCCAGCAAGGCGCTCCACGGCGTTACTTCAGCAACCGCTCGCAAGCGATCTGGTTCCTGCAGCAGGTGGCTCCGACCAAGGCGGTCGACGGCGCGTGGTTGCAAGGTACGCTCAAGCACTGGGCGGACCCCCGTTATCACGATCTGATCCGCACCTATCTTGAGGAGCTGGGCAACGGCGACCCTCGTTGTAACCATGTGCTCATCTACCAACGTCTGCTTAGCCGTCTGGGTTGCCAGGAGCCTGTGCTCAGCGATGAGCGCTATCTGCAGGGCTCGCTGCAATTGGCGCTGGGCCAGCACAGTGATCGTTTTCTGCCTGAGGTGATTGGTTACAACCTGGGCTATGAACAGCCTCCTCTGCACCTGTTGATCACCACTTATGAGCTCGCCGAGCTGGGCATCGACGGCTATTACTTTCAGCTGCACATCACCATCGACAATGCCGCCAGCGGCCATGCGCAGAAATCCATACAAGCGTTGCAGCAGCTCTGCCCGCGTGGCGAGGAAGCCGAATTCTACGCCCGCGTACGTCGCGGCTATCGCCTGAACGATCTAGGCGTCGATACACCCAGCCTGATCGCCAGTTTCAACCTGGATGAAGAACTTTTTACGGCGCTCGAGCAGAAGAGCCTGTTCGGCCAGTTCATGCACGCCGACCGTTGCCGCCTGCAAAAGCGCACCATCAACCAATGGCTGTCCGAGCCGGGGGCCATGCCCGATTTTGTGGCGGCGATGGAGCAGCAGGAATGGATCAGGCGCGGTGAAGACCCCGCTAACAGCCGCTGGTGGAAACTGATCGAAGGCCCTACCGCGCCCATGTTCGGGGTCTTCACTCCCTATGAAAAGCAGCTCTGGCACGATTGGATCGCCGCCGACTGGCAGGCGCCGGTCCGCCGTGTGCTGCCCGGCGCCTGGGAGGGTGAGCTGGCGCTGGAGGTGCCGCGGCTGCAGAGCGCTGGCGACCCAGACGTGGGGGACCTGATCGAGCGCATGCTCGGCAATCGCCACGCCACGCCGGATGGCTTGCTGGCAACCCGCAATTATCTGCTCGCAACCGGTCTCGCTCAGGAGGAGCCCCGCTGATGATGCTCGACCCGCACCAAGTCAAGGCCGATCAGGCCCTGCTGCAACTAGGTCAACGGTTGCGTGCCGACGGCTATCGGTTCACTTGTGTGACGCCGGCTACCCATGCGCGTAATAACGCACGGCCCGAGGCTCAACGCGCCCATTCGCTGCGCGATGTGTTTGGCTGGAGCCGATCGTTCGCGCCTGCGCTGCTGTCTACAGACGAGTTACGACCGCTGCAAGCGGCCGGCCTGTTGAGCGAGGATGGCGAGCTATTGCGCAGTCAGGTGCGGTTTTCCAACCTGGACGAACTGCTGCTGGTCCACTCGGCCTATCCCACCGAAGCGAGCGATGCGGTATTTTTCGGCCCAGACAGCTATCGCTTCGCTCAGGCAATCCAAGACCATCTTCAGCATCGCCATACGCGTGTACAGCATGCTGTGGACATCGGATGCGGGAGCGGTATCGGGGCGCTGCTGATTGCCCGCGCGGCGGCGCACGCGCAGGTTACGGCGGTCGATATCAATCCGTTAGCCTTGCGTTATACCGCCGTCAATGCAGCGTTGGCTGGGGTCAGTAACCTTTCGGTCGAGCCCAGTAACCTCCTGGACGGCATCACGGGTACGTTCGATCTGATCGTGGCCAATCCGCCCTACATGCTCGATGTCGGCGAGCGCACTTATCGCCACGGTGGCGGCTCACTCGGGGCCGACTTGTCCTTGCGCATCGTCGAGCAAGCTCAACAACGCTTGGCCGCGCATGGGTCGCTGCTGCTGTACACGGGCGTTGCCATCGTCGAAGGACGCGACGCGCTGCTTGAAGCGGCACGAGAGCGCCTGGCCGGACCTCAATGGTCCTGGAGCTATCGCGAACTCGACCCGGATGTGTTCGGCGAACAACTGGACGAGCCAGGCTACGAAGAAGTCGAGCGCATCGCCGCTGTCGCCCTGACGTTGACCCGTAACGATTGAGGCCATGGCGGCCCTCGGTAATTTGGGATGCCGCATCGACTTGCATTGAGCGGGCTTTGCCCGACAATGGCGGGTATTTCCCAGCCGTATGGATTGCCCGATGACGTTTCCTGCCGTACTTCACGATGTATCGCTCGCCGACACTCTATTCGTGTTCGCCCTTGAGGCGGAGGCGGGCGACTTTTTCACAGGGTGCAACGTGCTGTTCACCGGCATCGGCAAGGTCAACGCTGCCATCGCCTTGACCCAGGCGATTCAGCGCCAGCGTCCGCGGTTGATCGTCAACCTTGGCTCGGCAGGTAGTCAGCGTCACGCCAAGGGACAGGTAATCTGCTGCAACCGCTTCGTGCAGCGTGACATGGACGTCACGCCGTTGGGCTTTGCGCGTTATGAAACGCCGCTGGCCGATGTCCCGGTTGTGCTTGAACATGGCCTCGTTCATCCAGGACTTGCACTTGGCGTCTGTGGCAGCGGTGACAGTTTCGAGACGGGGCATGTTGAAGCGCCTTACGATGTAGTGGACATGGAGGCCTATGTGCTGGCCCTGATTGCCAGCCAGGAGCGCATACCGTTGTTGTGCCTGAAGTACATCTCCGACGACGCAGGCAGCGATGCCGCAGGCGATTGGGCGCAGCAGGTTCACCTCGCCGGGCAAGCCTTCAAGCAGGTGCTTTGCAACCCACTGCGCTGAACGCGCCGCACGGCATGTTGAAGTAAACCTTGGCGGCACCAGGGGGTCAGTTGAGTCATGGGCCCGCGACACTGCAAGCCCGTTCAACCATAGGAGCTGCTCATGGCCAGGGCTATCTGGAAGGGTGCAATCAGCTTCGGCCTGGTGCACATTCCCGTTTCACTCAATACCGCGGTGCGCACCGAGCGGGTCGACTTCGACTGGCTGGACAAGCGCAGCATGGACCCGGTGGGCTACAAGCGAATCAACAAGGTCACCGGCAAGGAAATCGACAAGGAGAACATCGTCAAGGGGGTAGAGTACGAGAAAGGTCGTTACGTGGTCATCAGCGAAGAAGAAATCCGCAAGGCCCGCCCTGAAGCGACGCAGACCATCGACATATTCTCCTTCGTCGATGCTTCGGAGATTCCCCTCCAGCATTTCGACACGCCGTACTACCTGAGCCCTGACAAGCGCGGCGGCAAGGTCTATGCGTTGCTGCGCGAAACCCTTGAGGGTACCGGCAAGGTGGCGTTGGCGACGGTGGTGCTGCACACCCGCCAGCACCTCGCGCTGATCCGACCGCTGGATGAGGCGCTGGTGATGATCACCTTGCGCTGGCCGGAGGAAGTACGTGGCCTGGATACGCTCGAGTTGGACAAGAGCGTCACCGACACCAAGCTTGACAAGCGCGAACTGCAAATGGCCAAGCGCCTGGTAGAGGACATGAGCGGCCCCTGGGAGCCTGACGAATACCACGACGCGTTTCGCCAGACGATCATGGACCTGGTCGAAGAAAAGGCCAGCAAAGGCAAGATTGCGGTTGTGGAGAAAGGCGAAGGCGGCGCTGCAGAGAAGAGCGCCGATATCATTGACCTTACCGAACTGCTCAAGCGCAGCCTGGGTGGCAAAGCGCCGAAAAAATCGGCCGCCGAGAAGAAGCCCGCCGCCGAGAAGAAGACCACCAAGCGTCCTCGCAAAGCGTCCTGAAGGTTGGCGCAACCTGACAAGGCATCGACACGTGGTGCCTTGTCAGGCCACTGGGCCGTTAGGCGAGGCTAGCCAGGTAATCACCGAAGCCTTCTCGTGCCCGGCTGTCGATTCTGCTGCTAGTCGCGACGCTGTGCTTGGCGGTCCAGACAATGTGCGCACCGTCCGCTTCCAGATCACGCACCAATTGCACGTCTTCATGCGCCGCGAGGGGCTGAAACCCACCCACGCGCGCATAGGCGCGTGCACAAATCCCGAGGTTGGCGCCGTGAATGTGCCGGTGCCCCTCCCGGGCCTCGTAGCGGCTCAGGTAGAGTTGGCGCAATGCACCCCGTTGCCACGGCTGCCAGCGGGCAACATGCACCGTGCCGCATACCACATCTGCCGTGCAGGCGAGCTGCGATAACAGCCAATGCGCAGGCACCTGGCTATCGGCGTCGGTGCAAGCGATCCATTGTGCCCCGCGCTCGAGCATGACTTGCGCACCTATGCGCCGTGCCATGCCGACACTGCCAGCCTCTACCGCAATAGTTTCGACCCCATGACGCGCGCACACCTGGGCACTGCCGTCGACACAGCGGTCCAGCACCGCCAGCACAGCCACAGCCTGGCCGGCCTGCTCGGCCAAGGCGGCCGCTGCGGCCATGGCCTTGAGACAGCGCCCCAGGCGCCGGGCTTCGTTATGGGCGGGAATCACCACGCCGATCATGAGCATGTCTCGTCGAGGTCGACCACGCTAGGCTGGCACGACCAGTACTCGAGTATGAAGTCGGCCTCATCGTGGCGGAATACCGAATAAAGCGGCAGGTGCTTGGCCAGCATCTGATGCACCTCGCGCCCATCCTGAGGGCATCCGGCAATCGGGTGCTTCCAGTGACAGGCCAGTAGCCCGCCGTCGTAAGCCAGACTGGCAACCGATTGTTCGAGGACCTGCAGCCAGTCGGTTGGATCGAGGTAATAGCCCACCTCGCTCAGCACGATCAGATCGAACTGGCCGCCTGGCCAATCACCCGGCAGCCGGGCCTGTTCGACCGATGCGTTACTGACCTCGGCCAAGCGTGCACGCGTCAGGGTGACAGCAGTGGGGTCCAGGTCCTGGCACAGCAGCTCGGCGCAGCGCTCGGCCAGCTGTGCGCTCAACTCGCCGTTGGCACACGCCGGCTCGAAAACCCGTTGGTAGCATTGGCGGGGCAGGCTGGCCATCACCAGGTCGCGCTTGCGCTTTTCGTACCAGCGGGTGCGAAATGCCCACGGATCTTCGGTCGTGGCATACAGGTCGGCAAAATACTGGGCATCGAGGCTCATGACTACTCCGTTCACAAGAACACCAGTTCAAAAGGTTGTAACAGGCAGTCCAGCAGCGTGGCGGGCAATACCGGGGCACGAGGACCATCAGGTTCCAGCTGGCTGACGTGGGCGGTCAGTGCCTTGCGCTTGCGCGCCAGGTTGGCCTCGTCCAGTGTCAGGCGGTGCGCACGCGGCCAGGGCAGGCGCGGGTCATCCGGCTGGGCCCAGTGCCAGGCCCACACCGGGACCTCGACCAATTGCGCCTTGCGTGCCAAGGCAGCCTGCGCCGCAGCACGGCCAACGGCCTCATGGTCACAATGGCCGTCACACCGCCAGGTGGCCATGAGCACATCATCAGGGCGCAAGGCCTGGGTCAGGTGGTTGACCAGAAACGCTTCTTCGCGCGGCAGGCTGCCATCTTTGAGATTGAGCCGGCGCCAATCGAGGTTGTTGAGATCCAGATCCAGCTGCGTCAGCGCCTGACGGCTTTCCAGTGGGCGCTGCCTGCGCAAGCGATGCTCAGTCCAGTGGGTCGAGTCCGGGTGGCTGCCTTCGCCATCGGTGGCAGAGATGATTAGCAGTTCGTGTTCGCGGCCGCGAAATTGCGTCAACAGTCCGCCTGCCATGAGAATTTCGTCGTCCGGGTGCGGCGCGATCAGCACCAGGCGGCGGCCCGGCGGGCACAGCTGCTCAGGAGGCATCCAGCTGGCGCGGGCCAGGTGCGCAGAGTGCTGCCACGCCGACCAGGGCACGCCAGCGCTGGCTTGAATCAGATTTTCGCTCATAGCTGCCATGCTCCTGCGGGCTGCTCGGTCACCTGCTGGCCCAGCGCGGCGAGGTCTCGCTCGGCATGGCTTTGGCGCACGAATACGGGAAGGTCGGCCATGAGCCTGGCGAAGTGACTGTCGCGGCAGAACGGCGTGGCGCCCAAAGCCCGGCCGACGTGGCGAATCACCAGCTCAACGGCCTGTTCGACCTGGGCACGCACTCGGCGCACGGGCAGGCTGGCGTCCAGGTCGGGGTGCTGGTCGATCCATTTCGCGCAGTCGCGCAAGGTTGTGCGCGCCGCATTCAGCGCTGTGTCGACCGTGCCCAGATGTGCCAACGCGTGAGGATCGGCGTGGGGGCGGCGACACTGGGCGCGAAGGTGCTCAGCAAGTGCCTGAGCAGCGCCGTACCAACACGCGGCGATACCAGCGCCCCCTTGCCAGAAGCCGGGGCGGGACAGGTACTGTCCAGGCCTGCCGACGGCAATGCCCGGCGCATCATTGAAGGTCAGTTCAATGCTGGCGGTGGTCGCCATGCCCACGGCTTGCCAGTTGTCGACATCCAGGCCTTGATTGGCATGCGACAGCGCGATGGCGACAAGCTGTGGCTGATCGTCGTCTGCCCAAGCGGTAATCAAGGCATTGTCGATCTGCAGGGCACCTGAACACCACGCCTTGCTGCCGGCAAGCCATACCTTGTCGCCTTCGCGGGCAACGATACGCGCCCGAGCCGTCGGCGGCTCAGCAGCCCAGACGCCCCAGATGCCGTCACCCGACAGATGCGGCGCAGCACATTCGGCCAGGATGGCCAAAGCGTCGGTGTGGCCCTCGTAAAGCTTGGCCAGCGCCAGATCACAGCCGGCCACCTTAGCCAGGAACTGCCAGCGCGCCAAGGTATCGCCCCGGCCGGGCAGTGGAAGCCGATCGAAGTGGCCGGCCTGCAGTGCGCGTATGAGCTGGGCCAGATCGGGATCTACGCTCAGTGCTTGCCGGCGCTCGGCAAAGCTTCGCAGCAGCTGCGTTAACGCGCCCAGGTCGTGAAGGGTGTCGATGCTCATGCCAGCCCCATTTTCTTGCGCATACCCGCGGTGATGCTTTGGCGCACTTTACTCATCTCGGCCCACGGGTCGTCGACCTCGGCCAAGCGCTCGCGGACATTGCCGATGTGCCATTGGTTGGCGCCTTTGAGCTGGGTCAGTTCCTCACGCCAGATAGGTACTGACACAGCCAGGCCTTCACGTGCGCGCAGGGAGTAGGCGCATACCGTGGTAGCGCCTTTACCGTTGCGCAGGTAGTCGATGAAGATCTTGCCCACGCGGTTTTTCGGGCCAGACACCGCACTTAGGCGATCTGGGAACAGCTTGGCCAGGTAATTGACGATCGCGTGGCTGAAGTCCTTGACCTCATCCCAGCCGGCGCGGCGCGTCAGCGGCACGACCAGATGCAGGCCTTTGCCGCCGCTGGTTTTGAGGAATACCTTGAGGCCCAGCTCATCAAGCAGGGTCAGGGTCAGCTGAGTCGCCTCCAACATGGCTTTCCAGGGCAGCGCGGGATCCGGGTCCAGATCGAGCACAAAACGATCAGGCTTCTCAAAGTCTTTGTCGGTGGCATTCCAGGTATGCATTTCCAGCATGTTCATCTGCACCGCGCCCAGCAGGGTGTCTGGCCGATTGATGACCATCGCGGCCTGTCCGGCGGTGGCCTTGTCGTACGTCAGCACATTGGCAATATGCAATTGACCGGCGTTTTTCTGAAAGAACAGCTCGCCCCCTAAGCCATCCGGTGCGCGTACCAGTGCAACCGGGCGGTCTTTGAGCTGCGGCAGGATCCACTGGCTGACATCAGCGTAGTACTCGGCGATCTGTCGCTTATCGGCACCGATGCTGGCATCGATGACGCGATCAGGATGGGTCAGGCGCAATTCGCCCAAGTCGTCCGGCATGGCGGCACGCTGGCGTTTGGGCACGGTCTTGGCGGGCATGGCACGCTCCAGGTCGATGGCGGTGGCCGGTTTGTCATCGCGCAACCCGTGAAATACCGAGTGCCGCACGACACCGTCGCGCGTCATCTGTGCATAGGCAACCTCGGCCAGCAGGTGCGGCTTGAGCCAGTGCACGCCACGGGCTTCGGCGCCGGTAGGCGGCTTTGCCAGGGCAGGCTTGTCGACCTCAAGGGGCTTGAGCCGCGCATGAATGCTGTGCAATGTGGTGGCGCTGAAGCCTGTACCGACCTTGCCGGCGTAGCGCAGCTCGCCACTGTCATCGTCGTGCAGGGCTAGCAACAGGGCCCCGAAACCGGAGCGGCTGCCTTTGGGGTCGGTGAATCCGACGATCACGAATTCCTGGCGCTTCTTGCACTTCAGCTTGACCCAGTCGGCGCTGCGCCGGCCGACATACGGGCTATCGACGCGCTTGCCGATCAAACCTTCGAGGTCCAGCCGGCAGGCGCTGTCGAGCAGGGATTCCACGGGCTGGTCAAAATCCTCGGAGAACAGCAAGGTGTCAGACTCGCTTCGCTCGAGTAGCTGACGCAGCGCTTGGCGGCGATCCTGCAGTGGCAGTTGGCGAAGGTCGCGGCCACCGAGAAACGGCAGGTCGAACAGGTAGTAGCGAATCTGCTCGTCACGCTCGGTATCGAAAGCGTTCTGCAACGCCTGGAAGTCGGCCTTGCCGTCTTCATCGTTGACCACCATTTCGCCGTCCAGCCATGCGGAGTCGACGCCTAGGGCGCGCAGCGCCGCGACTTGACCGGGCATCTTGGCGCTCCAGTCATGGCCGTTGCGGGTGAACAGGCGTACATCATCGCCTTCGATGCGCGCCATGATCCGGTAGCCGTCGAACTTCACCTCATATCGCCAATCCCCCTCGGGTGGGGAGTCCACCAGCGTTGCCAGCTGCGGGTGCAGCTCATCCGGCAGCTGAGCTTTCACGCCGGCCTTAGTGCGCTTGCGCGGGGCTTTGGCCGGCTTGGCGGAGGCAACTGGCTGCTTGCGCTTGGGCATTAGCGTACGGTCACTGAGCACGCTGTCCGGCAACGCTTCAACGATGCTGTACTCAGCTTCGCTGCGCGCTTGCCCGTCGTTGGACTTGACCAGCATCCATTGTTCTTTCTTGCCCGCCAGATGGGTGCGAAACAGGTTCCACACGCCGTTGAGCTTTTCCCCCTGCAGGCGAAAGCGCAGTTTCCCTTTGGCATAGCCCTGTTTGGCGTCGCCTTCTGGCTCCCATACACCGCGGTCCCAGACGATCACATCGCCGGCGCCGTAGTGGCCTTCGGGTATGTGGCCTTCGAAATCCGCGTAATCGAGGGGGTGGTCCTCAACGTGCACGGCCAGCCGACGCACCTTGGGATCGAGCGACGGCCCCTTGGGAATCGCCCAGCTCTTTAGGGTGCCATCGAGCTCCAGGCGGAAGTCGTAGTGCAGATGACTGGCATCATGCTTCTGGATGCAGAACTGCAGGGCATGGGCGCGCCGGGCCTTGCCACCTGCGCCGCTGGGCTCGGGGGTGGCGTTGAAATCGCGCTTGCGCTCGTACTCCTCGAGGGACTTGGCCATCGCTGGCTCCGCATGATCCACTGTCTATGGTTGGGAGGTGGCCAATCGCCCGGTAGTTCAAAAAAACTCTGAATCATCCGTGGCTTGCCGGAGTCGATCATTGGGTAATCCCACAGACGGAGAGCCGAGATGTCTCGACCAGACGAACCGAAGCCCTATACCCCCACGGAAATCGACACCACCGAAGACCGCATGGGCAGCGTGCACGAACTTGACTTCAGCGAGCGCAACGATGAACGCCGAGGCCGAGTAGGAGACGAGCGACCGGCCCAGGAAGTCGAAGACGAATTTCCCGCCAGCCGCGTGGCCGAAAGTGGCATGACCGGCGGCGAAGCGCTGACCGAGAGCGTGCATGAAGACAATGTGACCTACGACGACCTGAGTCCGGAAACCCTGCTGGATGAAACCGGCGCGCGTGATCCCCATGAGCCTGGCGGTAACGGCGGCCCGGCTGACCTGGACCTGCGCGAGGTCGATGCCGAAGAAATCGGCGGCGGTTTTGGTCTGGATGAAGCCGAGCTCGCCCGTTCAGCGCCATTAGACGGTGAACCCTGGACTGATGACGTCATCGACGAAGAAGAGGGAAAAATCCAATGAGCGAATTACGATGCGCATGTAACCATTGCAGTTGTACGATCGATGCCAATGCCGCGCAGCAGGGCACCAAGGCCTACTGCTGCGAGGCCTGCGCCAGTGGCCATCGCAACGGTGAACACTGCCGCATGCCTGACTGCGATTGCGCAGGCGCGGTGCAGCCGAACGAAACCAGTGTCGACAATGCGCTGGATGAAACCTTCCCGGCCAGCGACCCGATTTCGCCCTGAGCCGCTCGCTGCAGGCCGCGCCCGTCAAGGCGCGGCCCCGGCACGAGTCAGTGGGTTTGCCAGATCCCTTCGCTGCGCTCGCAATCACTTCGCGCCTGACCCAGACTGGGAGCATCGTAATAGTAGGTCACCACGCGTGCATCCTTGGGCAGGGCAGGCTTGGTAGAGGGCTCGGTGCGCCCCGTGGATTTTGGATTGGCCAGCGCCTCCTGCGTCAGCGGCGCGATGCAACTGCCCAGGCTGTGGCCCGGGCACTCTGCGACTTTCTGTTTTTCGGTGCTGAGCATGTCCTTGCTCTCATTGCTGCAGGACCAATTGATCGCGGCGTCCGGCATCTTGCTGTAGCTATAACAGGAGTGCCGTTCGACGGCCTTGACTGCCTCGCTGGACGAACGTGTCCTGACGTCGCAAGCTGCGGCCAGCAGATCGCCGCTGACCAGGCTGCCGAGTAACAGTGCCAACACAGGAACACGCATCATCCACCTCCCGGGCGCCCGCCCGACTATGGCTCTAAGCAGGATTGTCGCGCTGGCGCATGGCCTTGGCCCGCTTCTCCAGTACCAGGTATGTCAGCACGGCCGCTACCAGCGGAATCAGGTAGTAAAGGGTGCGGTAGCCAAGCAGCGCGGCGACCAAGGTCCCTTGATTGACCTGGCCATGCAGCAGCGCCAGGAACACGGTTTCAAGCACACCCAGCCCGGCTGGAATGTGCGCAACCACACCGGCCACGCAACTGATCAGCAAAATGCCGAGAATCGCGGGATAGAACACCTCACTCGGAAGCAGCCAGTAGATCAACAGCGCCATCATTGCCCAGTTGCTCGCGCCCAGTGCCACCTGGCACAAGGCAAGGCGCAGCGAGGGCAGGGTGACCTCGTGCTCGCGCCAACGCCAGGTACGCTTTTTAGCCAGGCCGCAGGCCAGTAGATAACCTACCGCAATGGCCAGCAGCAGCACGCCGATCATACGCAAGCCGGTCGCCCCGACCGCCCAGTTCTCTGGGAGGTCGACGAACCCCAGCGCGAATACCGTGCCGGCCAGCGCCATGTAGCCCATCCAGTTGGTCAGCAGTGCCAGGGTGAGAATGCGGGTGATGGTCGACGTGTCCAGCCCGAGCCGGCCATACAGTCGATAGCGCAGGGCAACGCCGCCCACCCAGGTGGTGAAGTTGAGGTTGAAGGCATAGCACACGAAGGCGACCGGCAGTACCTGCCTGGCCGGCAAGTCGTGACCGGTGTAGGCCTTTGCCAGCAAGTCGTAGCTGGCGAAGATCAGGTAACTGCACATCGCCAACAGCAAGCCTATGACCAACGTACTGGGTTTGTACGCCAGTAGCGATTCCCGTACCTCGTTCCAGTCCAGATTGCGGGCCAGGAAGTACAGCAACACAGGGATCAGAATGAGGAACGCCACGGTGAATAACCGCTTGCCCCAGACCTGCCAGGATTTCTGCGCCATCAGGTATTGCCCTCGTTCAGATCGCCCTGGGGCTGAACCTCTGGCTGCAAGGAGCGCAGGCGTTGCCGGTGGGCTGGCAACCACCCTGCAATACGGGGGAACTGCCGGATGAGGTGGAAGCAGGCGAAGATCAGCGGCGCGCGCCACCAATAGCCTCGGATCATCCGCTCCAGCGTCACTGGCTTGCATTTTTCGCTGGAAAGCGAGCTGAGGTGCTCGTACAGATGTTGATTGAAGGACCGGTCACGAATGAACAGGTTGGCTTCAAGGTTGAGCGACAGGCTTAGCGGATCCAGGTTACTCGACCCGACCGTGCACCATTCATCGTCGACCAGCGCGACCTTGCCATGCAGCGGGCGCTGGCAGTATTCGTGAATGCGAACGCCATCGCGCAGCAGGTAGTTATAAAGCAGGCGCGACAGGGCCCGCACCCACCACATGTCTGGCTGGCCCTGCAGAATCAGCGTTACTTCAACGCCACGGCGGGCGGCGTTGCGCAATTCGCGCAGCAGCCGGTAGCCCGGGAAGAAGTAGGCGTTGGCAACGATGATGCGGTGCTTGGCCGAACGCAGGGCCTCCAGGTACTGCACCTCGATGTCGGTACTGTGCATGCGGTTGTCACGCTCGACCAACACGGCAGTGGTGTTGCCGGTTGGTTCGGTGACCGGGCGCAGCTCGCTAGGAGGTTCCAGCACGGGCGACATCAGCCGGCGGCTGGCGGCATGTACCTGGGCCACCACTGGGCCGGTGACCTCGACAGCGTAATCCTGTTTGGCCATGGGGCCATAGTCGCCCAAGTGATCGCCGCTGTAGTTGATGCCGCCAATGAAGGCCCGCTCGGCATCGATGACGACAATCTTGCGGTGCAGTCGACGGAACAGATTGGTGCGCATGCCGATCAACCGAGGCTGCGGATCGAACGCGTGAAAATTAACACCGGCGTCGGTCATCGCGGCGACGAAGGCGTCGGGCAGGTCGCCTGTACCGTAGCCATCGACTGCGACCTCGACGCGAACACCACGTTGCGCCGCCTCGATCAGCGTCTGTTGCAGTTGTTTGCCGACTTTGTCGTCCCAGATGATGAAGGTTTCCAGCAGAATCTCAGCTCGAGCCTGGCTCATCGCCTCGAATACCCGTGGATAGTATTCTTCGCCGTTGATCAGCAGCTCGACGTTATTACCGTCTACCCAGGGTCGTTTCACAGGTTGATCTCCGCTACCAGTGGTGCATGGTCCGACAGGTGTGACCAGGGATACATGGATAACACTTGCGCCTTGGTCGGCATCGCGTTACGTAGATAGATGCGGTCCAGGCGCAGCATCGGCCAGCGTGCCGGGAAGCTACGCGCCGGGCTGCCAAACCGCTCGCCGAAGGCTTCAACCAGGTGTTCGCTCAATACGGCATCAGCTCTCAAGCGCCAATCGTTGAAGTCGCCGGCAATGATCACCGGCGCGTCGCTAGGCAGGCGCTCGAGCAGTTCGAGCAGCAGCTTCACCTGGCTCTGGCGATGCGCTTCACGCAGCCCCAGATGCACGCACACCGCGTGCACCTGAGCATGCCCCGGTACCTCCAGTTGACAATGCAACAAGCCCCGCTGTTCGTTGCCTTCGACTGAAACATCAAGGTTTTCGTGGCGCGCGATCGGGAATTTGGACAAGAGCGCGTTGCCATGGTCGCCATGGGGGTAAATCGCGTTGCGGCCGTAGGCGAACTGCGGCCACATGCTGTCGGCGAGAAATTCGTATTGCGGGGTATCAGGCCAGGCTGAATGGGCGATGGCATGCTGCTTGTGGCTACCATGGACTTCTTGCAGAAACACCAGGTCAGCACCCGTGGCCCGAACTGCCTCACGCAGTTCTGGCAGGATGAAGCGGCGATTGAAGAAGGTGAAGCCTTTGTGCACGTTGATCGTCAGCACAATGAGCTGACGAACTGCCGTTACCTTGTCGATAATCGCGTGCGGAGCGGGCTGGGTAGGGTTCACAGTGCCACCTCTGGCACTACGCCGGGCTCGGTCAGCAGGTGGAAATCCAAATGCAGTTTCTCCAGTAATCTGCGCGCGTCATAGGGAGCATGGACCTTCTGGTCGTTATCGAAGTAGCAATACACGTCCCGCGACTTGCGACGGCGCGGGGCGGCATCGAGGATCAGCTTGGCATCCTCGACCTGTCCGCCAGTGCTCCAGGCCTGGATCCGTCGTTTCCAGTGGCGCAGGGCGCGGGCGGTGTAGCCGCTGCTGTAGAGTTCGACATCGCCGTGCAGCCGCATATAGACGAAATCAGCGGTGACATCTTCGTACTGCGGCCACTTGCCGGCACTGTCGGCCACCACCAAGGCAACGTTGTGCTTGCGCAGCAACTTGATGAAGTCTTCGCAGATAAAGCTTTCGTGGCGTATCTCCACGGCATGGCGCAGCTTGGCGTTGCCTTTGATCGCTATACCGCCGTTGCCCTGCAGGCGTTCGGCGCAGTGCCGAGCACAGTCGCGCGCGCTTTTGCGATCCCTGGGCAAGCGCTCGAAAAATTCAGCGAAGCGCGCCTGATCGAATTTCATGTTCGGTGGGAACTGCCACAGAAACGGGCCGAGCTTGTCGCCGAGCAATAGCGGTCCGGAGGCGAAGAAGTTGGCAATCGCTTCGTCGATCTCCTTGAGCCTGCGCACGTGGGTGATATAGCGCGGCCCCTTGACCGAGAAGACGAAGTCGTCCGGCGTCTCGTCTCGCCAGCTCACGTAGCGCTCAGGGGTTTGCAGGCTGTAGAACGAGCCATTGATCTCGATGCTGTTGACCGCGCGCGAGGCGAAGGCCAACTCGCTGTCCTGGCGTAGCCCTTTGGGGTAGAAGTCCTTGCGCCAGGGGCCATAGCGCCATCCGGATATACCGATGCGGATATCGCTCACGCTGCTGTCCTCATCACCTTGGTCCTCTGTCCTTCACTCTGAATAAACGACAGGCAGGAAGGGGTCAGGGTTCAGCGCAATCCACCTAAGCGACAGCAGTCCGGATGAGTTGAACTTTAGGTGCTGCGGCTTTTCCACCGCATAGCAAAGCCGGGCTGCAGTGACCCCGTCGCAGCGCCCTGGATTCCTGGAACGGACCTGCCAATTCTGGAGGCACGCATGGCCAGACACATTATCCATTTTACCGGGCCGATCAACTCCTCGACCTGCGGCAACCTCATCGCCACCTGCTCCAAGGTCGTGCAACAAGGGGCAGAAATCCTGCAGCTCAACATCGCCACCATGGGCGGGGAGTGCAGCTACGGCTTCACGCTGTATAACTTTCTGCGCGCCCTGCCGGTACCCGTGCACACCCACAACCTGGGCACCGTGGAATCGATGGGCAATATCCTGTTCCTGGCGGGTGAGCACCGAACGGCCTGTGCCCACAGCAAATTCCTGTTTCATCCCTTCCACTGGACATTGCATGGGTCGGTGGACCATTCGCGCATGGCCGAGTACGCCATGAGCCTGGATTACGATTTGCGCCTGTACGCGCAGATCGTCGCCGAGCGCACGGAAGGAAGCGATGAGGTGCTCGACATCCCCCGTTACCTGATGGCATATCCGCGTATCCTCGGCCCCCGCGAAGCGCTGGCAAGCGGAATGATTCATGCCATTGACGAGATGGCCATCGAGACAGGTGTGTGCCAGTGGAGCGTGCATGCTTGATTCACGCAGCCTTGGCGCCTGATCGGCGCCAAGGGCGGGGCTAGCGCAGGGAAGAGGCGATGCTCTTGTCGCACGCCAGCAAAGATTCGATCAACGTCTTCATCTCTTGTTTGAGGGACGACACGTTGTCGATATGGGCGAAGCGCAGCGCATCTATTTCGTGCAGAGGGACAGGTTGGGGCGGCTCGGCGAATTCGGCTTCGAAAACGAAGTGCGTACGCTCCGGCGTTTCATGCCGCATGAGCAGGGTCAGGCTCTGCGCCTCGAGGCCGGTTTCTTCGAGCAACTCGCGGCGCGCTGCTTCAACGGGGCTTTCGCCGGGTTCGATCTTGCCGCCCGGCAATGTCCACGGCGCATCCGGTTTACGTACCCACAGCCACCTGTCCGGCTTCTTGCCGTGATGGCAGATGATCGAGGCGCGTGGTTTGACCAACTTCATGCAGTCTCCCGGTAATTCCAGTTCCTATTGAAGCTTAGTCTGCCGGGCTGCCTGAAAAGTTGGGTCGAAGCTGCAATTATCGTTAGCGGTGGTCAATAGCGCTCGGAACCAATCAGTGTCTCGATTGCCTCGATCAGGTCATCGTAGCCTACCGGCTTGTTCAAATGCCGGTCGAAACCAGCCTGGCGCGAGCGATGTTGGTCGACACTGGCGCCGTAGCCCGTCAGTGCGATGGCGGGGGTGTGCTGCAGATGCGGTAAAGCGCGCAGTACTTTGATCAACTCATTGCCGTCCATTTCGGGCATGCCGATATCGGAGAGGATCACATCGAATGACTGATCGGCACAGGCTGACAACGCCTGACGCGGGTCGCTGAAGGCCGATACCTGCGCGCTTTCCATTTGCAGCAACTCCTGCATCACGCTCAGTACCTGGGGTGAATCATCGACCAGCAGTACATGCAGCCCCTGCAGGCGCCCTTCATCTGGCAATGCGGGAGCGTGCACGGCTTGCAGCGAACCGACGTTGGACAGCGGCAATATCACGGTAAAGGTACAGCCCTGGCCCAACCCGTCCGAATGCGCGGTCACCGTTCCACCGTGAGCCTCGACCAACTGGCGCACCAGCGACAGGCCGATGCCGAGTCCGTCGCGGGCATGGGGTTGATGGGGCGTAGCCTGGGCGAACAGATCGAAGATGTGCAGCAGGCTGCTCGGTTCGAGCCCCTGGCCCTGGTCGATCACCTGCAGGCGAACTGTGCCGGCATCATGGCTGAGCACCAAACGAATCAAGGTGCCCGCCGGACTGAATTTCAGCGCGTTGTTGAGCAAATTCCAAATGATCTGCTCCAGGCGGGTACTGTCGCCGTCGATGAGCAGCACCTGATCGTCGAGCGGAAGTTCGAGATGGACCGTGCAAGGTGGATTATTGCTCAGCACCACGGCGTGAACGCTACGCAGAATCGCTGCAAGGTCGACTGGCTCGATCTTCAACTTGAGCTTGCCGGTGCGGATGCGGGCCACATCGAGCAGGTCATCGATGATCCTGGCCTGACTCACCACCGCATCACGAATCGCGCCCACGGCTTTGTTGGCAGCAGGTAGGGTCGTCACCGCAGGCAGCCTGCGCAGGATTTCGGCATTGAGTTGAATGAGATTGAGCGGATGCTTCAATTCGTGTGACATCACCGCGAAGAACTCATCCTTCATATGGCTGGAGCTTCGCGATTCAGCCAGCTGTTGGCTCAGGCGTTCTTCGCCCAGCCGCACGCGTTCTTCGGCCGCGTGGTTCTTGCTGATGTCGATGAAGGTCAACACGGTGCCATCGATTTTGCGTTCACTTGAACGGTAGGGCAGCAGTCGGGCCAGATACCAATGGTCGTCCTGGGCGCCAATTTCGCGTTCGATGATGGTTTCACCCTGAGCCACGGCGCGGGCGTCGTCGGCCAGTGCCGGGTAGTCGAGGCGGTGGGTGATGTCCAGCAGCGAACGGCCGGTATCGACCGGCAACATGTTGAACAGGTCGGTGGCCCGAGGCGTGAACCAGCGGATATGCAGGTTGCGGTCAACGAATACCGTGGCGATGTCGGTGGAGGCGATCAGGTTGCTCAGGTAGTCGTTGACCTTGTCGGTTTCTTCGACCTTGTTCTTGAGCTCGTAGTTGACCGTGAGCAACTCCTCGTTGATCGACTGTAGCTCCTCCTTGCTGGTTTCCAGTTCTTCGCTGGCCGAGCGCAGCTCTTCGTTGACCGCCTGCATTTCCTCGTTGGAGGCAGTCAGCTCCTCACTGGAGATCTCCGACTGTTCGATGATTTCCTGCAGTTGCAGCCGCGTGCGCTGGAGCTCGCGTTCAAGGTTCTGCAGCACCATGCTGTCGGTTTGCCGAATGACCCCTGGGATTGGCAGCGTGGTATCCGGCGTACGGGCGTCGAAGACGACCAGCAGGCACTCGCCGGTACTCTGTTCGTCCTTGAAGGGTTGCACGGTAATTTCCACCTGCTGGTACTGCTCGCCCTCGCCGAAGTCGACCGGCCGCGAGGTCACCGCTTCAGTGCCCTGGCGGGCCTGGAACAGCGTAGTGCGCAATGCCAGGCGCAGGCTGGGCAGTACCAGGTTGATCAGATTGCGGCTCGGCTCGCCGCCTGCCAGTGTGAGGTAGTGGCCGATCCCCTCGCTCATGTGCAAGATATTGCCGTCACCGTCGATGATCAGGCTCGGCGGTGTGCGCCGTGCCAGCGCACGGTGATGCATCTCGGCATAGGACGGCTTGCGACTGGGCTTGGCCTGGGCTTGTCGGTGCTGGGTCACGCTGGCAACGCTGGCCCCGGGCAATTGCCGCCCGGAGCCGCGCCCGACCGGACTGACGTCGCGCGCACGGTAGATACGGTTGCGCTTGTCCACCGGCACGAACAGTTCGCTGGCAACATCCGCGGATTCCGATGAGCCCAGGAACAGGAACCCACCACTGCGCAGCGCGAAGTGGAACATCTGCAGGATGTCACGCTGTACTTCGCGGTCCAGGTAGATCAGCAGGTTGCGGCAGACCACCAGGTCGATTTGCGAGAACGGCGGGTCGGCGAGCAGATTGTGGCGGGCGAACAAGACCTTCTCGCGGATTTCCTTGCGGATCCGGTAGTGCTGGTCTTCCTTGACGAAAAACTGGCGTAAACGGCTGGGCGGCACATCGGTGACGATGGCTTCCGTGTACATGCCGGTGCGCGCCACACTGATCGCGCGCTGATCAAGATCGGTGGCGAAGACTTGAACTTTGGCCGAACGCTGTTCCACTGCCAACTGCTCGGATAGCAACATGGCCAAGCTGTAAGCTTCTTCTCCGGTCGAACAGCCCGCCGACCAGGCGCGAATTTCACTGCCATCTTCAATACTTGCGACCAACTGCGGCAGTACGTGACGTTCCAGCCCTTCGAAGGCTTCGCGGTCGCGGAAAAAATTGGTCACCCCGATCAGCAGATCGTCCAGCAAAGCAGGGGCTTCGTCGTCGTGTTGTTCCAGGTAACGCAGGTAACCGGTTAGATCAGTCTGACCGGTGACGTGCAAGCGGCGCTCGATGCGTCGCAATACGGTCGCGCGCTTGTAATGCTGGAAATCGTGGCCGGTCGCGCTGCGCAACTGCAGCAGAATCTCTTCAAGCAGCGGCTCTGCGGCTAGCGGGTCGCCTGCGCGGCTGCCCAAGGGCGGCGGCAAGGATTCGTCCTCGATCTCGGGCAGTTTCACATGGCGGGCGGTACGCCAAAGTTCGAGCAACCGTTGCGGCATCTCGGCGGCGGGCAGTACCACGTCGACCATGCCCGTTTCAATTGCTGCCCGTGGCATGCTGTCGTACTGAGCGTCGTCCGGTGTTTGTACCAGCGTCACGCCGCCCTGTTCCTTGATGCGCGACAAGCCCACTGCGCCGTCGGCGCCGGTGCCGGACAACACCACGCAAAAAGCATGGTCCTTGTGCACCTCGGCGAGGTCGCGGAAAAACAGGTCGATCGCTACATGGTCGCCACGGCGGCGGTTGGCCGGCGTCACGCGCAAGTAGCCGTCATTGGTGGATAAACGGTTGGCCGGGGATATCACGTACACGTGGTTGCGCTCAATCGGCACCGGCTCGGTCACCTGACGTACCGGCATCTGGGTCGATTCCTGAATGATACGATCGGCCACGCTTTGATGGTCTGGCGAGAGATGCAGCACCACGACGAAGGCCATGCCACAGTCGCTGGGCATCTGCTGGAAGAACGTGCGAATAGCTTCGAGGCCACCGGCAGAGGCGCCGATGCCCACCACCGGAAAGTCCAGGTGGCTCGGCGTCAACGCCGGGTCGTGTGGCGAAGCGGGCTGCTTGGAGGATGAAGTCATGGAAATGCCTTTTGCACACCTGATGAACGCCCCTCGAAGCATCGCCGGGCACTGGATCGCGCATTATAGGCCGGCCGCAGGCTCTGCTGCGAGGGCCAGCGCCAGGTGAACCAAAATTCCGTGCAGGCAACTCCCATGGCACAAGTATTTGCATGGCGGGTGTTTGGCGCCACCGGTCGGCGCCAGGCAAATGGATTGAGCATCCGCGTGCGCTGGTGGCTCGGAAACTATGCATGACAATGTTTCATGCGCCCCACCCATCTGCATCGCAATGGAGAAACGACATGGCTGGTGATCAACAACGGACCGGGCAACGTGGCGGCACCAAGGAAACCAATCCAGGCAATTTTGCCAATGACCGTGAACGGGCTTCACGCGCTGGTCATAAAGGTGGCCAGGCGTCGGGCGGCAATTTCGCCAATGACAGGCAACGGGCATCCGAAGCAGGCCGCAAAGGTGGTCAGAACAGCCATGGAGGAGGGCGCCAGCAACAGCAGTAGCGGTTTTTCCACGGCCCGCCAGTGTTCCTGGCGGGCCAGTTGGGTATCGTCAGCGCACATTCAGCCATTCATTCGAATTGTTCGACAATTTTATTGAATCTTTGCGCAGTCGCGTCACTCAATCTTCAAGTCATCCATGGAGAAGAGGAGGGCTGCGTGATGCCTAGTCCCCAGCTGTACATTATCGATTACCTGCTGCATGGCCAGCCGCGTAGTTTCATCATTCGCCTGGAGAAAATCGATAACGCAGAAGCCTGGCACTGGGCGAGTTGTGATGCAGGTATCGGCATCATCCCCAAGTTCGGCCGGGAGAAAATCAGAAAGGTGAGCAGGCCTATGGCTGAGCGCTACGGTATAACCGCGGTAAGTTGGCGATTATCCGGCAGCAAACCCAGCCAGACCGTCACTGATACAACGCTGACAAGCTGACACTCAAGCGCCGGATTCCGGGTCGCTGGCAGGCACCCCAGGGCGATTTTCATCATCATCCGCTACATTCGGGTCGGCGTCCGGGTCGTCGGCCCTGTCATTGCGTTGGTCCCGATCAAGCTCAGGCCAGTCATCCTGCACGCTGCCGCCACCCATTTGCAGTTGTCTATTCATCTCAGCGTCCTCAGCTTCGTGAAAAAAGGCCCACCCTGAGGTGGGCCAGGTACAGGAGTGTGAGTGGCCATGCCGTTGACCTCTCACTGTGTCTGAGTACCGGCACTGTGAGCATGATCCATTGCGAGCACTGCGACACCGACCAGCGGTATCAGGTGAAGGGCAGTTATCCATGAGGCGGGGGCAGCTGCTCGACCTGATCGATTTGACGCCGCTGGGCTAGCAGGGTCACTGGCTCAGATGCGCGTCCATCAGCCTCGAGACATTCTATTTCCCTCAGTAGCTCCTCGATGAGCCGTGCTGCAGTTTTACCTGTCTGCTCCTGGAGGGTGAGGGTCAGCAGCGTCAGGGGACTTAGATCCAGCCTCTGGCTGACCTGTTCAAGCTTGTCCAGCGTGATACTCGCGCGAGCGCCCTCGAGTTTGGAAAGGAACGTGCGACTGGTATCGCCGAAATCGCGCTGGGAAATATTGCGCACGCCGCGCAACGTGCGCAGGACCACGGCAAAAGGGGCTTTCAGCGACATAGTGGGCTCCTGGGGGAACGGAGGTGCTTGACGAGCGCAGGCCGCCTGGCAGAACCAGACAGAGACAAAAATGCTTTTGATACTGTTGATTCATACAGCTTATGCCGCAATTGCGGGCGTGAGAACATTTGTACTCTTTCGGAAGATGGCTTGGCGACGGACGGGGCAGATGCGGGTTAGAGGAAGCATTCTAATAACTCAACTAAATGAATATTTAGCATAGTTATTACTTAACTGCATATAAGGCTAGGGTAGGCGCCGCCCAAGCCAGACGGTATGACCGCCACAGTCCGCGTCTTCAACGACGTGTTCCAGCAGTTCGAATCCATGGTCATGCAGTTGAGCAGCGTATTCTCGGGGATCCAGGCTCGCGTGATACAACGTCTCGCCCTGGAATATGCCCAAGGCCTCGCCATATGAGGGGCCACTTGTGAACATCAGCAACGCATTCGGCGAAGCATGGCAGCGGAAAATCGGGAACATCTGGCGTTGATCATCGGGCTTGAGGTGGAAAAAGCTGTCCCAAGCCAGAATCGCGTCGAACTGGCGATTGAGCGCTAGCGTGCGCATGTCTGCGTGAATCCATTCCTGCGCAGGAAATTGCCCGCTGCACAATGCGATCATCTGCCTAGATGAATCCACACCCACGACAGACGCGCCGGTTTCGATCAGATAACGCGCGACCGGTTGGCCAGAGCCGCAGCCCAGATCAAGCACATTTGCCGACGGCGTGAGCAGCGAAGCAAAGCGCTAGATCCATTTGCTATCGATGAAGTGATTGGCGCGTAGTTTGTTCCAGATGGACGCGTGGCGATCATAGAGATCGACGATCTGGTCGGCGGATGGATGGTGGGACATGACCGGGGACGTCCTTGGTTGGATTGGCAGTGGAACGTATTGGTGAGCTCCAGAGCTTGAAATGTACCCTGTGTCGAGACTTTGGAAACACGCGAAAAATCTAACACACTGATTCCTCTGAATATTTTGTAAATTCGGAGCGTCTAGTCGCTCAGATTTTGCATTTTTCGCATGTTTAACTAACCTTGAGGTATTTTTCGCACATTCAGTTGCGTTTTGCATTTCCGCAGAGGCCGCATAAATGGATCGGTTCACTATCAGGCGTGGAGCTTTGGTTTTTGCAAGCGCCAGAAAATTAGAGATATTGGAGTCCGTATCGGCAAGCAAAATTAAGGCGCGGGATCTTGCTACAGGCGAGATTGTAACTATATCGCCAGGAAATATAGAATTTGAATTCGAGATTAAATACTCTGACTCCGAAGCGTTGCCGCCAAAGAAAAACACCCAAAAACCAACCATCGATTTGTTTAGCGAAGATGAACTGAAAGTTGCGGATTTTCGCTACACCACGCTTTTGCCACTATTATCACGCAAGCCCATTCCAAAAAATGAAATAGACGCCGCGGGCAAAACCTTGAATTTGAGCGTATCCCAAATCTACCGCCTGCTTGCTCTGATGGAACCAGATAAGGGTTTCGTTAGCTTGATACAGAAGAAAAAAGGGCGGTCTGTAGGGATGAAGCAGATTGATGGCGTTGTAGAAGATCTTATCAAGTCTGCAATAGATGATCACTACGAAGGCAGGGCAATTACGACAGAGGCAATATATGAAATAATCAGAAAACAGTGCATAACTCAGAATTTACCCGTGCCAAGCCTAGGAACTGTATCCAGCAGGATCAAAGAACGGCCTCGTCGGGAGCTGTTGACGAAGACTGTGGGAAAAAAAGCCGCTGATCAGGAGCTGTCGGTGCGGGGAGGAAAGATTCTCCCGACTGCTCCGTATGAATTGATACAGATTGATCATGCCCTTGTAGACTGCATTATCGTGGATGGGGAAACTCGCAGGCCATTGGGCCGCCCTTGGGCGACTTTGGCAATCGATGTATACACCCGCGCAGTCGCCGGGGTTCACTTGTCTTTGAGCCCTCCATCTTCAATGTCCGTGGCTTTGTGTATTTCGCATACTATTTTACCAAAAAATCAGTGGCTCAAAGCATATGGGTTAGATGAGTTCGAGTACCCTTTTTATGGCGTGCCCAAACGAATTCATGTAGATAACGCCAAAGAATTTAGATCAAGTAATCTCCAGAATAGTTGTCGCTGGTACCGCATAGACCTTACCTACAGGCCAAGAAGAGTTCCTCACAATGGGGCGCATATTGAGCGGTTGATTGGTACCTTCATGAAGAGGGTTCACTTGTTACCCGGCGCAACGATGTCTTCTGTGAAGGAGCGAGGAGATTATGATAGCGAAAAAACTGCTGCCCTTTCATTTGCGGAATTTCGCGAATGGTTTATCACGGAAATAGAAAAATATCACAAGAAAAAACACTCAGCCATTGGCTGTTCGCCATTGTTTCAGTGGGAGCGTTACTATAAGACTGACGATGGCGTACTGCATTACCCCCAGATCATCGAGGATAGGCGTAGGTTGCTTATTGACTTTATGCCCATTAAAAAAAGACGCATTAGTCGCTCCGGCATCAAACTCAACTGCGTCGAGTACTATTCTGCGGCACTTAAAAGATTCGACATAAACACCCGATGCCAAGTGAGGTATGACCCTGAGGCTATCGGCAAAATCTGGGTACTGCCGGAAGGGGAAAGTAATTATATAGAATTAACATATTCTGATGTCAGGTTTCCAAATGTAACACTGGCGGAATTTAAGCATGCGCGAAAACAGCTCGCTGCTGAGAGTGATCGGCGGGTAACTGCAGCTGAAACATTTGCATTGATAAAGAAAAATGATGATTTGGTCGAACGTGCAGTTTCACTTACTAAGCAAACCCGAAAAATGAATGAACGTAAAAAAATCCGCAGTGAAGACCCTGGGCACCCACTGAATCGGCAGACCAATATACAACCTAAGCCGGCTAATGTGGATTATGCCCGTAAACCCACAGCGTTCGACATTGAAGACTGAGACGCCTAGGAGTGTGCGCCATGAAAACTGGTGAATCATTAGATCACATAATGCCCGCCCGCCGCCAAGCAGTCAGCTGGAGCGATGATAAGCGGGTGGGTCTTATTTATGCTGACTGCTGGATTAACTATCCTGAGGTTAAAGCTATTAGAGGTACGGTACGCGCAGTTTACGGCATGCCAGCTAAAATTCAGGCGCAATGCGTGATGATATCCGGCGACCCAGGAATGGGTAAAACTAGTTTGTTCTCACGCATTGAGTCGGATTTGGAGACTCTTCGCAAACGCTCGGAGGAACCACGCGGATACATCTCTTTTACTGTGCCTCCGGATCCTACGTTATCTGGATTTGAAGAGTCGATCGAGAAAGCTCTAGGGATATCGATTGGTCGGATTCGAGGCGGGATTTTACCGACCTCTCTGACGAGGGCTGTCGAAATGAGAAGAATTAGGATGGTGTTGATCGATGAAGTCCATAATCTCCTCAATGCGAACAGGGTTGATCAACGAAAGAATCTTTCCTTTTTTCGGGCGCTTAGTAGTCCGCCTTTGTCACTGTGCATTACTGCTTTTGGAACGGAGGACGCTCATCACGCGATTAGCAGTGACAGCCAGTTGGCTCGGCGTTTTCAGCGATACCACTTACCACTGTGGAGTGAAAATGAAAATTTTCGCTCTTTTTTAGCAGCTTACGAGAGCTATTTGCCTCTGAAGAGACCGTCTGAGCTCTGGGGGGCAGGCAAAGTTAAATATCTTTTGAAAGAGACGGCCGGGAATACGGATGCCATTGTCAAGCGCATTACTCGGGGTGCAGTCTGGGCTATATTGGACGGGAAGGAGAGCATTGATTTAAAGTGTCTTGAAAAAGCTGAAGGAATTCCCCCTTATTTCGAGTCTTTCGATGATGAGGGTTAATCAGAGCTTCGCGGGGCTACTCAAGCCGCTTGTAGGCGAGTCCATCTCAGGCTGGATTGCAAGGGGGCAACACTCTAAAAATCCTTTTCTTTTTGATCGGGCCGCAGATGCAATTGAAAAGTTTGGGGCGGCGGATGCAGATGAAACCACCTCGGGATTATTGCGCAGAGAGTTAACGGAAATTTTCGATGTGAACTCTTCATTGTTCGACTATCTCTTCGCCGATTACGGCTCATGGTTAAAGCATCCGGCAAATTTGCGAGTGGACATGTGCGAGTTATGCTTGTTCGAGGATTTTTCAACTTATCGACGCCCGACGACTAGGAGTATATGGGCTTACAGTTGGTTTAATATTTGTCACGTACACGGCAATCTAATCCGTGATCTTGGCAGCACTATACCTTCCCAAGCTATTGCCAATGTGTTGAATCACTACATGGGAGCAATCCCCCGACCTTCATCGCTCAGCATGCAGAGTCCGCTGTCTATTCGTAAACTTAGAATGATTGCCTCGCGCACATTCAAAACCCTTAGCCTCATGGCCCTTTCTTTTCAGCAGTGGTACATTTCAGCGTTAAAGGCTGGCAAGGTTCACATACCTGGAGCAGCGTCTACAGTCGCCCTGATTGATTTTGAAATATTCATGTCTGATCTGATCGCGGTTATTGGAAAAAAACGCAGCTACCCTTATCACCAAAAATCTTATATTGCACGGCTACTGGATATAAAAGGTGAATGCTCGTTAAGTGTGCGACTATCGCCATCAGCGGGACCCGAGGCATGCTTGTGTTTTGAGGTCAGAGAGCACCCTCCTGAAGTCCGTATGGCGATGTTTGCACTCCTGGGTCTGTTCATCGGTGTGCCCCACTGCGTTCGAAGTTGGCAGCAAGGAGAAGACTTTCAGGTGCGAAGCGATAATCTTGATAGGCTCTGGTGGGGCATGCACAGTGAGCTTGGGCAGAATTTGGGGTACTTGGAATGGTTAGAGAACCGCTCGCGCAATTGGAATGCTGCCATCAAAGAAAGATATAGCCACTTACTTGTTGACTGGTGGCATAACAGGCGAGCGAGGACTTGATTCAGAAGGGACTGCAATTAGATCGTACCTTCCCGCCGTCGTCCGCTGAGTCGTCATTAAGCAACCAAAGGCGTGTGATCAGCGTGCTCATCCAGAGCGGCCAGCGACGTAGAGGATCGGCGTAGTCGACTTGTGATCGAGGCCTTTCACGCATTCCTCGTAGGAAGCACCATCGATCAGCGCCACTGTAACGGTTTGGCGCGCCCCATCAGGATTGGTTGCGATTGATTGGACAGGCACCATGGACCACTGACCTGCGCCATCGTTTCTGGGCAGAACGCTCATCACGCTCGTGATCGCAGCATCGCTGGGCAAGTCATGCATGAGCTGAAGAAAGTGATCTACACATGACACCAAAAATACTCGCTGGAAATCGAAACCCTCCTCGGTTTGCTTTAGGCAAACGTATAGCCAGGGAGTGACTAATTCTCGCTCGATGATCGCCCATTGCCTGGAGCCGTCCCTGTATTGCAAACCGCTGCGTAGCTCAGCGCCCGGATGAGTCACGAACATGCAGGCTACCTCGCACTGAAAATGAACACTATAGATTGTAGTCCTTTAGTGTTCAATGTCGCTTCATCGTTCCTTTTGCAGGAGTCGCAAATGGAACTGAATGATGCTGTCGGCCTGGCATTACGGAATGCACGCCTTCGCAAGGGCTTCACTCAGGAGGATTTTGGCAGCATCAGCAGTCGAACCTATATCAGTTCCCTGGAACGCGGGATGAAAGCGGTCACCGTCAACAAGCTCACGTCGATCGCCGACCTGATGGGCGTGCACCCACTGAGCATCTTGGCCGAAAGTTTTGTGCTGCAATCGGGGGGCAATTTGGACGAGCTGCTGGCCCGCGTCAAAGCCGAACTGTCTGCTTAGTGTTGACACAGAAATGCGTTGGGTGCAGGTCTGCTGGTGTTCGCTCGTCGCTTCACGTGCGCGCGCTCCTGGTTGATCTTGCGAGAACCTGTCCTGCAATTCATCGCGTGGATTCATTCGGCTCCGGCTCCAATTGCGCCGGCGCTATTCTTCCGATTCGTCGACGGTACCGAAGCCGAGTCCGGACCTCAGTAAGTTACCCTCGTACAGACGCGATTTGAGCTCGCCGTGAGCGCTGCGGATCGCCAGCACGGTGGCATAGATCTGATAGCGGGTGTCAGCTCGCTCAATACGGTTGACCTGCAATACGCTGCATAGGGTTTGGGCGCCGCACAACCACAACGCTCGCGCCGAGCCCGAGGTTCCTTCGTGGCGATTGAAGACGAAATGGATGTCCACTTTGTTCGCGCTGCGGTGCGCGCGTACCAGATCCTCGCGCGGATCGGGCGAGTTTATGTTGCTGAAGAAATGCCGCCCCTGGACATAGATGATGTCACCACTGGTGATCAAGGCGGGTAGGGTGCCGCGGTCGAGGTCATCGGAAATGTTCTGCGGCACGGTGTGCTCCAGCACGCAGGACAACATCTGGACCATGTACTGGTACAAGTGGTGAGCGGATCTGGCGTTATAGGGGGAGCGCCCACGTTCATCCAGTTCAACGACGCCGATGGCGGCACAGAGCCCGTGCTGGCGAGCTTCTGCAAAGCCGGGTAGGCGCTGCAGATCAACCCCGCTGGCCCTCGCCAGCTCGAACAGCCGCAGGTGGTTGAAGTACCACCAGTGGCATGCCTGCACCTGCGTCGATTGATGGATAGCGAGCCGGTCCATATGAGCAACTTGACGCTCCCACGCCAGCTTCGCGGCGAGTAATCGCTCTACCGACAGTGTCACCTCCAAGCCGCGCTGGTTGTGAGCTTCGCCATGATGCAGCGTACACAGCACGGCGAGATTGGCCGGCGCGTGATCGCGACTCTTGGCCCAGGGTTGGATGTGGTGAACCACCACTGGCCGGGTCGCCTCGCGACACACACAGCACAGCCAACGGCTGGCGAACAGCACTTGGAGCAAGGCCTCTGATGGGATCGGCGGCCGATTCCCCTTGTACAGGCGGGCAATGGTCGGCTGATCGATGCTGAGCGCCTCAAGCGCGGCCACATCGCATTGCTGCAGCTTGCTCAGTGTCCAGCCTGCCAGCCGTAGGGCTTGGGCGAGGCGGGTGTCCATGCCCCTGGCCAGCAGTGCCAGTTCGGTTGGGTTCTTGGTCACTCCGGTGCTCTCTGACGCCGACGATGCGGTGGCTTGTCAGTGCGGGCTGCCATGTCAATCCACCAGGATGCTTGGGCTGGCACGACCTCTGGCAATGTCGCTCTTCACGTACTCGTCATCGCTTTCCCGACGGGTAAGTATGCCGAATTCGTACAGCTGCTCAGTGCGACCATTGAGCTCACCCACTACCTCGCCACGGGCGCCCGCGGGAAGGAGTTTCAGCTGGCTTCGCAGCTTCTCGAGTTTCTCCAACTGCACGCGTTTAATGTCCGACTGCTCCATTGATGCCTCCGAGGCTGGTTGAAAGAAGTCTAGATTACGGCACAAACCGGCTGACTAGACGAAAGCGAGCCTGTCCGAATGCGCTTGCGGTTCGGCCAGGTAGAGCGGCCCACGCCCCTACGTCGCCTTTGCAGTCTCCTTTCCATTCGCGTCATCGGGTGGACCGGACTCATCAGAACTGCGTTCATCGAACTGCGCGGCCATGGGCAGCAACTGACTGGCACGGCTCCCCAGGAGTGAACCGGCTTGGAAGTAGCCCATCACGGTGCCGACGCTACGGTGCTCGGTCATCGCCATCACCTCACCCAGCGGTACCCCCTGACGACCAGCTTCGGTAACAAATCCCGAGCGCAGGCTGTGCGCGGCCCAATCGCCTTCAAGTCCTGCCAGCTGTGCACGACGCTTGACGATACGCGCCACCTGATCGCCGGATAAGCCTGCTGTGCCGACCCTACCGCCTTTGTACAAGCGGCGAAACAACGGGCCCTCGCAGCCCGGTGCTACAGCGAGCCAGGCGTTCAGCGCCTGAGCCGCCGGTCCCTGCAGCGGCTTTTCCCGACGCACGCCGCTACTATCTGTTTTGGTTGCCCCAAGTGCATATAGCCAGGTGTCGGCGTCCAGACGGCGAAGGTCTTCGATCTGCAAACCCACGATTTCCGAGCGGCGCCGGCCACCGCCGCTCCAGGCCAGCAATAGCAGGGCGCGATCGCGCGTACCACGCACGCCGTCAGTGCAGGTGGCAAGCATCGCCTGCAGCGGCTCCAACACCACTGCGGTTTTCTTCCGCACGGATACGCCTTGGCGCGACTGGGCCTTGCGTGCCTCTCGAAGAAGCGTCTTCACCGTAGGAGCCTCACTTGGGTTATCCCAGTTTCGCAGGCGATGCCATTTAGCCAAAACTGCCAAGCGGTGGCTAACTGTGCTGAACGAAAGTGGCCCCGGCTTGCCCTTGATCTTGGCTTCCACCAACGCGGCATCGACGGCCGGCGGCAGTAGGTGTGTCCAGTTACCAGCAGTATCGGGCCTGGCCAAGTGGTCGACGATGAATTGCACGGCGACCTCGGGTGGCAACGCGCCGTCGCCGAGCGAGCGGCGATAACGCAACCGTAGCCACGCGGACCAGTAGGTGAGGGCGCTCTGGTAGCTACGCACGGTATTAGCCGCAGTGCCTGCCGCGATGAATGCCTCAGCAGCGGCGCGGGTGCTGTCGGCCAACTCTGTAAGCACCAGCGGCTGGGAGGAGGGCATCTGTACCGGCTCTGTCAATTTCATCTCTCTCAACGCTGCAATAGGTTCGGATAACCTGTGGCTTATCAGGCCTAATATAACGAAGAGGTCGGCATGACGATATCCATGATCGTGAAGGGCCGTTATCGACCCAAAGAGGACAGCCGCGAATAACTTCCCTAATCCATGATCAGCCATCCTTGCATTCACGCTCATGCCTTGTGACGTGAGGGGTTTAGGTGCTGTCATTGACAGGGCGAGTAGGGATTGAGTGATGAGTGACCGTTCAAATATTAATTGATTGTCTTAATTTAACGCTTGGACCATTGGCGGGAAACACTGTAGCGCTCAGCTTTACTACTTCCGGAGGGGTCCCACCTAATATGACTAGAATGGGTTCACGACACGAATATTTCGAGTTTGTGGCGATAGACCGCATTGCTCGTATATCGGGGGTACTTGGCTCCGGTGAGCCACCAGGATGATAGTGCCACTCTCCAATATAGTGAGATCCTTCATTCCAACGCTCGGCAAGCAACTCCTTAAGCCCGATGATTCCACGTTGAAAGGTAACTGAACTACTGATCGAGTCCTTGGGATGCGACGTAATCTCCGAAATTAGGGCGATACTTCCGTCGCTACTGTATTTTCCGATTAGTATGCCACCTGTTTCATGTGTCCCTGCTCGTATGCAGTCACTCACCATTTGGCTTAAAACTTCGGCTTCAATGGTCACTGTGTATGAGTCACTAGAACTCACAAATGACAATGGAGCTGGGTAGTTCATTTCACTAGCTCGATTGTGCCGTCCGGCATCTGTTGGAAATACTCGTAGCGCCGTCCTGGATTCATAACTGCTCTACGGATGAATTTGCTACCAATTGCCCCCCATAGCTGAACATCATCAGCAGTCGCAGGGAAAACTGCATGCCAGCACCCAATGCCTTCAATCTGTGCGTCTAGTTCGTTCATAGTGGGGCTGGGAGAAGATGCAAATTGGGACTTGGCATCTATAGCTGGAAAGCTTGATTCGGAGGCTGAATACGCGAAAAGACCTTCAGCTCGCCATGTCATTGCTAGGCTCACAAATAGCTTTTCACTTTTCCAGTCAAACGAAGCCAAGGCATCCAGTACGTCATCGTCCCCCGTGCAGTCGACAACCATGTCATAGCCTCTGACTGCTTGTTTCACCTGTTCGGTGTTGGGTGGAAACACCGCATCAAAGGCCCGGACCTTTGCGTCGGGCATGCACTCGTTGAGGTGCATGGCAAGGGCCTTGGCCTTCTTGTGTCCGACAGCGTGCATGGAGAGCGAATGGCGACTTAGATTGCCCATCATCACCCAGTCAAAATCCAGAATGCCTAGTTCGCAAACGCCCATTCGAAGGAGGTTCTCCGCGACTGAGCTTCCCAAGGAACCTGCACCTATGAGCAGAACTCGACGTCTGCACATCTCATTCTCGGCAGCCCCCCTTGTTCGAAGCTGGTCTGTGGCCCAGTTGGCTGTTCGCTGCCACTCCAAGGCGTCTTTAGATGTAGCAATCTCAGCATCCCAGTAGCGGTAGTTGTGCTCGCAGGACCGGAAGCCCTTTCTTCGTGATTTCTTATTGGAAAGTGAGGGTGATTTAGTCGCGAACCAGTGCATTCGGGATGGTGCTAGCCCAACCTGCTCTGAGATAGGGAATCCGAGTAGCAGTATCGAGGGAGGGGCTTTGAGGGGATTTCGTCTAACAGCGCGCCCCATTTCAACGAGTAACTCTCCAAGGTTGATGTGGTTTGCGGCTAGCCATTCACTCAACTCCAGCCACGATGCTGGAACCTGCCACGGAGGCATGACTGGAATCTCAGGTAGGACAAGCCATACGGCATCGCAGCTTTTACCGTTGCCCAGCATGGAGGCCGGCCATTCCATGGACCTGATGACTTCGCCGTCGGACCGTTCGAATTTCGTGATGACCCGGGTGCTATTCGCCCCCCGCAATTGGCTTATGCTTGCATACCCCCATCTACCCTGATGTGGTATCCAGTGCAAAATGCCGCCGGAGGCTTCTCGAAATCCCAATAGCGGGAAAAGGGATTGCCCAGGTAGTGCCGGCAGTTCGAGTGGGTCTCCCGCAACGTTAAGAGAGCCGCTAGCAGCCGCGTCAAGCCACTTCAGCAAACGCTGTAGTAACCAGGGCAATCGTTCGGCTAGGTTGCGGGGCTCGTTCGACCAGCTAGTACGGTTGAAAACGGCGATAGGCTTTTCCAAACATGGTTTGCCAAGTTTCCAGGGACGCGGCGGGCATGTTTTGCCATTGTAGTCTTGATGAGGAAATGTAGACGTGATGCCGTGAACAGCATCCGGATAAATGTGAGCTGTCTCTCCATTGGCAGTTGGCATAACCACCATGTGCCAGCTTGATTCGTTTGGTACGAACTCGGTCGCTGGTACAGAGAGTCGCGCGCAAAATTGTAGCGACCATTCTCCTTCTGCGTGCAGCCGCCAGCTGCTGTCTGTATCGAGGCGTGCATCGCAGTTGATGGCATCGACGACAGACAGCAGGACCGGGGGGGTAATCGGTTGGAGGGAGGTCACGCGAACCGCTCAGTAGTGTTTGGCTGGGCAGACTGGGTCGGTGCGGTAAAGCCGCCGTTAGGCTTG
Organism: Pseudomonas sp. SMSB3; assembly: GCF_052041965.1. Lineage (NCBI taxonomy): Bacteria > Pseudomonadati > Pseudomonadota > Gammaproteobacteria > Pseudomonadales > Pseudomonadaceae > Pseudomonas > Pseudomonas sp. SMSB3. Next base: position 125,646 of record NZ_JBKGGV010000006.1, read on the forward strand.
TCACCACCCCTTGGGCCCGGTAACGGGAATTTGCTCCCCAACAAGTCTCTCCACAACTGACCGCTCTCTTGGGCATCTGTGCTGTTGAGTGCTTTCCTGGCTAGCTTGGCTGCCTCCCCTACTGCTGCGTAGAAGGCCTTGAAGTCCTCAATCGGCAAGCGCGCTAGGACGTTGTGCTCTGGTACTCCGTGGTCCGCAAGTGTTGGGACAATGTTGAGCTGGTTGTAGCTGGACCAGGTGCTCATGAAGCTCTCCAAGGTCTGAACCAAGCCCGTTGCCATTGAAGTGCTACCGTCGGCCAGAACATGCCCGATCATGTGTTCCAGGGGATAGCCTTTTGGGTATTTAGGAAGACGCTCTGCATTCTCTTGGCGCCACCACTTCATTGCCCGTACAAGGTTTACGTAGTGGCCGTTGCACGCACGATTTTTCGCAGCAGTCCATTGGATCTGCGCGAGTGGGTGAGTACGCCCCCAGTTGCCAGCATCCCGATCAGGAAGAAACAGTGGATGAGGCTTCCACTCCTCCTGAGGTGCATCCTGGAAAAGCATGGCGTTCCCAAGCAGGCCGCTAGGTGGTGTCCAACTGCGGTTCAGTCGCCAGCTGGCCTCTTCTTCGAGCGAGTTGGTGGTCAACACAGATTGAGACCGGTAGAGCTGTTCTAGGAGGCTACGACTTGAGCCGTCGCTTGGTAGAGCTGTGATTACTAGGTCTAGATCCACGTAGGAAAGCTCAATTCCAAATGAGCGGCCCTGTGGCCGCCATTTCCCTTTGTAGTACCGCTCCAGAAAAGGCTCGAACAGATCCATCGCCTCTTTCGGTGTCAGTCGGTTGTAGTCCAGATTCGTTACTACCACGACATCAACGTCGGGGCGTTTTTCTCCTAAGGGGCGGACCGCTGTTGATCTTCGAACGCTGCCTTGCAGGAAGGTAGCTACGACGATGTCTTTGAGTTTTTCATCCGCCTCGAGCCGGTTGCGCAAGGTTTTCGACCCGATTTTCCAATCTTCCTGCTGCCGGATCGTTGGTCGAATTCCGGCAAGGAACTCCGTGAATTGTGGTTTGAGTTCCATGTCATTGAACCTTGAAGGTGGGGTGGTAGCTACCGTCGATACGGCGGTTGAAATCAAACTCGTAGAAAACGCATGGGCCCATGGCTTCGACGTGTTGACCCACGAAGAAGTTAACCGCATTCGGCGCCGCGCTGAACACGTGAATCTTAGCGCCGAATGGAACACGGATCTTGGCTACTGCTCTGGCAACATCATCAGCCAGACGGGCGGCATGGGCTCCACCCGCTACTGCGTTTTGTCCGGGCCCCTCTGCCGGAGTGATGTGCAAAATCTTGCCTATCGTCGGCTGTTTGGCAACGTAATCCCGCACATCGTCCACAGCATCTCGAGATATGCTCAGCACGAGCGCAATGTCTGGGCCAGCATGAAGTTGTTCAGTCGTGATAGAGGCCGCGGGCTTGTCTTTGCCGTCATCTGCTCTCCAAACGGAGGTACCTGAGCGCCCCTTCTGAACGAGTTCTACCTCCATGCCGGATTTCAACCCGAGGCAGCGTCCTGCCAGAAATGCGATCGAGGTATGAACATCCAGAAAAAGCCGAATTCGACGTTCCGCTTGCTTTATTCGCGCGAGGAACGACTCAACAGCTGGTTGGATCGCAGATGCCCAATCCTCGCCTGGTCTGAGATGACGGCCATCAAAGTGCTGCAAGAGTGAAAGAGTGTTTTCCGGTAGCGCGTCTATTCTATCGTTTGGACCATCTGTGAATGAGCGAAGGGCTACGTTGAGGCGATTCTCAGGTGGCTCGGAGCGAACCCAACCTTCCTCTTTGCAAAGAGTTTCGAACTGCTCACGGGTAAACTGATACAGCCCTTTGCTCTTGAGAGACCTTGCAGCAGCGTCGAAGCGAAATTCCGAACTGTCATGGCAACTGATCAGGCCCACTACCCGGAAACGAAGGTTCACGTCATCGCGTAGCTGGGTCAGAGATCGCTGGGCGGTGGCAATATGTAGGCCTTCCAGTACTTTCATCAGTTCATCATCCGATGCGAGTTTAAGGTGTTCGCGCCACAACTTGCGAACCTTGCCCATTTTGCTGCCGTCCGTTTTTCCAACCGAGAGTTTGTCTAGCCGCAGGGAATAGTCCACGGCCGAGATGATTTCAGCCAGTGGATCGTTGTCTTTGACACTGTCGATCGTAACGAGGTGAAAAGCAGCGTTCGGAGGGGCGCTCTCTTTTGCCTGTTTCAATCTTTCCAAAAGAGACACCGTTTCGGCGCCTATGAAGGCAGGGTCGATGAGATCCGCGTAGCCGAATCGTCCCGCGCCGGTGACATGGAATTTGATCTGATGGTAATCCACCGAGATCCGCACGGGGCCAGTGCTCGCCCGCGGAGGGTCATAGCGAATAATTACATCATCGAACGCTTTTGGCCCATCAGCCTCGTAGGAGACCTCAATAACGTGCGACTGGTCTGGATCTCTTAATGCGGAGGCATGAATCCAGAAAAAACGAGCTTGATAGTCATGCCCGTGCCATCCGGCCGAAACAGCGTTTGCCATGCTCAACTCCTTTTGCAGCTTAATGGCGAAACGCTATCCTCTCTTCACGTTGGAATCAAGCTGGAACGATGGTTAGTCGACCGGTGACTAAGCCCGAACCGGCTTAGCCGGCGATCAAGTTATAGCGCCGCGTTTCGCGGAAGGTAACTCATGACCGATTTCTGCCCTTCGTCAAGGGCAGCTTCGGGTCGAAAGCGGTCAGTCGCGTCCAGACCGGCTGAACATGCACATCGCGAAAACGCACCTCCGGGCGCCATACTGTCCTACTCCGACTGCTCCGACTGCATCAGCATGGTCCTCAGGCGACTGAGCAAGAATGCCGGACGATACAGTACACCGCGCATAGTCGCCGGATCTGATATAGGGCGAAGCGCTCGCAGAATGAGTATCTCCAGTTAACTAAACAGGTTGAGCGCCCCCCACAACAAAGTCGCTAGCAACCCGGCGATGTACGTCGAGCCATTCAAGTTGGCGGATGATTAGACGGTGTCGGGCCTTGAGACTGTCCAACCAGACGTCATGGGTTGAACATGGGGTTGGGGCTTTCATTCAGTTGGCAGATCGCAAGCGCCGCCACAAGGTTGTGCGGCTGATGCCGAGACGGCGGGCGGCTTCGTCGAGGTTGCCGTGGCAGCTTTCCAACGTTTCCTTTACATAGCGTAGTTGCGCGACCTTGCCGATGGTGTGCAGGTCCGTTTCGCCTGACGACTTTTTCCGGGCGGGTGAAGGGGGAGGGCCTTCGCAAAGTTCAGGTAGCACGCGTGCCAGGTACTGCTCGTTCACGCGGTGTTCTTCAAGCAGTTCGCGTGCCGAGAGCATCGCGCGCTCGATCACATTCTCCAGTTCCCGGACATTGCCCGGCCAGGCATAGCGTTCAAGGTACGGCAGCAGTGCGGCGGGGATGTCTGCAGCTCCCGGTGGTTGCCCCTGAACGAGCAGGCGCTGGCTGATGCCCCGGCAGATCAGGGCAATGTCCTCAGGGCGCTCTCGCAGCGGGGTGGTCTGCAGACGCAGGATGTTGAGCCGGAAATACAGGTCGGTACGGAAATCGCCATCGTCCATGGCGCTGCGCAGGTCCTGGTGGGTGGCGGCAATGATGCGCACGTCGATGGCAATCGGTTCGGTGCTGCCCAGGCGTAGGACTTCGCGCTCTTGCAGCACGCGCAGCAGGCGTGTTTGCAGCGAAACCGGCATGTCGCCGATCTCGTCGAGGAACAGCGTGCCGCGGTGTGCCGCTTCGAACAGGCCTTGCTTGCCACCTTTGCGCGAGCCGCTGAAGGCGCCTTCCTCATAGCCGAACAATTCACTTTCCAGCAACGACTCGGGAAACGCCGCGCAGTTGATGGCGACAAAGGGGCCTTGCCGGCGCGGGCTTTCGTTATGGATTCCCTGGGCGAGCAGTTCCTTGCCGGTGCCGCTTTCACCGGTAATCAGGATGGTCGAATGGCTGGTGGCAAAACGCTTGGCCAACTGTAGCATCTCGCGGTTGGCCTTGCTGTTGCCGTTGAGCTGGTCGAGCCGGTAACGGGCAGTGAAAGCACCGGGGCGGCGGGTGGATCGGATGCGCTGGTCGGCACGTTGCACAACAGTGATGTCCTGGCAGGTCAGGACCAGGCCGGTACGTTCGCCGTTCTCCAGGATAGGCAGTAAATTGCTCACCACGACGTGCGAGCCGAGCCGCATCACGCGATTTTCTTCACCCGTGCCTTCCTGCAGCGCCTGCTGCATGTCCAGTTCCGGGCACAGCTGCTGCAGCGGCCGGCCCAACGCTGCGCTAACCGGCAGGTCCAGCAGCTGCGCAAGGGCCGGGTTGAGCGACTGCACCACGCCTTGGTTGTCGACCGCTGCAACGCCGTCGGGGATATGCCGCAGCACGGCATTCAGATGCCGCCGTTTGGCGATCTCGACGCGTTGAGTGTCGAGAATGCCCAGGGCTTCCTCCAGCGCTTTGCGCGCGGTTTCTTCGCTCAGCGACAGCACGCCATGCAGCCCTGCCTGCTCCGCCAGCTCCACTACCGTCGACGAGCCGATGATGCTGCGACAGCCTAGCTGGGCCGCCTGTTCGACGGCCTGGCGCGCCTCTTCCAGGGAGGTGTAGGCGGCCTGGTGAACCTGGACGGTGAAGAGCGCGGCCATGGCTTGCAGGTCGTGGTTGATGTGGTTGTAGCTGAGCACGGCCACCTGGGAGGAGCGTTCGCGGGCCTGCCCCAATGCCCGTAGCAGGTCGCCACTGCCCACGCGCATCGCCAATACCGGGCGTGTCAGGTGTTTGCGCAGGTAGGCGGCGGTCGCCCCGGCGCAGACGAACACATCGACCTTGCCTGCCTGCTCCAGTTCTCGGGCGGTTTGCAGTGCTTCAGCCACCGAGGTGTCGAGGACTTCGATACGGGTATCGGGGTAGTCCGTCGTGAGCCCGGCCACCACATGGGCGAGCCGGCTCCGTTGTTGGGGGCGCTGCAAGTGGCTGATCAGCACGACGACCTGGGAGGCAAGAGCATCCATCACGGGGCCTGTTCATATTTGAAATGTTTCGATAATGAATCAATAGCTTGCAAATATGCAACGAGCAGCCTGACTTTCGCTCATCGGTGAGTTGTCAGAACCCAGGCTGCATGCGGCCTGTGGCTGACGCTTGACGAGTTGGCCCAGGCCTTGCTCTTGGGCTTGTGCCAACCCAGAAACCAAAGGCAGGGCCTACAGACCCATGAGCAGTTCACCAACGATTTCCCAGGCCAGCGATACGTTCGCGGCCATGACTGACGATCATCGCCTGGCCGAGTTCATCCGCGAGCAGGCCTCGGCAACGCGGGTAGTCATCCAGGCGCGCAAGCGCCTGAGCGGTGGCGCCATCCAGGAAAACTGGCTGCTGGACCTGCTGATCGAAGGCGGCCCGTGGGCCGGTGCCCGGCGCTGGGTACTGCGCAGCGATGCGCTTTCAGCGCTACCCGCCAGCCTTGACCGTGAACAGGAGTTCGCCGTGCTGCAGGTGGTTCACCAGGCCGGCGTGAAAGTGCCACGACCGCTCTGGCTGTGCCGCGATGTACGCGTGCATGGGCGGGCGTTCTTCCTGATGGAGTATGTGCCGGGTATCGCTGCCGGTCGCGCGCTCAGCGCCGGCGCCGGCCCTCAGGGCCGGGTGCAACTGGCGGCGCAGCTTGGCGCCAACCTGGCGCGTCTGCATCAGGTCCGCCCGCCGTGCGCCACGCTGGGCTTCCTGTCCGTTCCGGACAGCTCGCCGGCCCTGGCGACCATCGATGCCTACCGCCGCTACCTCGACACCCTCGCCGATGCCTATCCGGTGCTGGAATGGGGCCTGCGCTGGTGCGAGCTGCATGCGCCGCGCAGCAGCACCCTGTGCCTGTTGCACCGTGACTACCGCACCGGCAACTACCTGACCAGCGAAGACGGGCTGGAGGCCGTGCTCGACTGGGAGTTCACCGGCTGGGGCGACCCTTGCGAGGACCTCGGCTGGTTCACCGCCCGCTGCTGGCGCTTCACCCGCCCAGACCTCGAAGCCGGTGGCATCGGCCAGCTGGAGGACTTCCTGCGGGGTTATCACGAGGTCTCCTCGCTGTGCATCGAGCGCAGTCAGCTCCACTACTGGCAAGTCATGGCCACCCTGCGCTGGGCGGTGATTGCCTTGCAGCAAGGGCAGCGCCATCTGTCCGGTGAAGAACCGTCGCTCGAGTTGGCACTGACAGCCCGGCTGTTGCCGGAGCTCGAACTCGAAATCCTGCACATGACCGGAGCCGAAGCGCCATGACCCAACCCAACGCCCACGAATTGCTCGAGATTGCCCGCGCGACGCTTCTGGAACAACTGCTGCCAGCGCTGCCTGGCGAGTTGCGTTACCCGGCCCTGATGATCGCGAACGCCATGGCCATTGCGGCCCGCGAAAACCGCTTGGGTGCTCAGGCCGAGGATCAGGAACAAGCGCGTCTGGCCGCCTTGGTCGATGACGCGCCGTCGACATTGCCCGACCTGCGCCGCCAACTGGCTCGCGCCATTCGCCAGGGCAGCCATGACGCCCCGCAAACCCGGCGCACCCTGGTCGAGACATTGCGCCAGATCACCGTTGCCCGATTGGCGATCAGCAACCCCAAGGCCTTGCCCTGAAACCGAATCGACCACCCCATTCCTCCGATAGACAAGAACACACAAGGACAGCCATGAACTTCACTCTCCCGGACGAACTGCTCGCCTTGCAGGCCACGACTCGAGACTTCATTGCCGAACAGGTCATCCCATTCGAGAACGACCCCCGCCAGGACAGCCACGGCCCCAGCGACGCACTGCGCCAGGACCTGGTGGCCCGCGCCCGCGCCGCTGGCTTGCTGACGCCTCACGCCAGCCGCGAAATGGGCGGTCTGGAACTGAGCCATGTGGCCAAGGCGATCGTCTTCGAAGAAGCCGGCTACTCGCCGCTGGGCCCGGTAGCGCTGAATATCCATGCGCCGGACGAAGGCAACATCCACCTGATGGACGTGGTCGCCACCGAGGCGCAGAAAGACCGCTGGTTGCGCCCGCTGGTCCAGGGCCATGCCCGTTCCTGCTTCGCCATGACGGAGCCCGCGCCCGGCTCCGGCTCGGACCCCTCAATGCTGCGCACCACCGCCACCCGCGATGGCGACGACTACCTGATCAATGGCCGCAAGTGGCTGATTACCGGGGCCGAAGGCGCCGACTTCGGCATCATCATGGCGCGCATGGAGGATGGCACGGCGACCATGTTCCTGACCGACATGAAGCGCGACGGCATCATCCATGAACGTCAGCTGGACTCGCTGGACAGCTGTTTTACCGGCGGTCACGGGCAGCTGCGTTTCGACAACCTGCGTATCCCGGCGAGCGATGTCCTCGGCGAGATCGGCAAGGGCTTCCGTTATGCCCAGGTGCGCCTGGCGCCCGCACGCTTGACTCATTGCATGCGCTGGCTCGGTGCCGCGCGCCGCGCCCACGACATCGCCTGCGACTATGCGCGCACCCGTGACGCCTTCGGCAAGCCGCTGGGCGAGCACCAGGGCGTGGGCTTCATGCTCGCCGACAACATGATGGACCTGCACGTGGTGCGACTGGCGGTCTGGCACTGCGCCTGGGTGCTCGACCAGGGCCGGCGCGCCAATGTCGATTCGAGCATGGCCAAGGTGATCAGCGCCGAGGCGCTGTGGCGGGTGGTCGATCGTTGCGTCCAGGTATTGGGTGGCCGCGGGGTGACCGGGGACACCGTGGTGGAGCGGATCTTCCGCGACATTCGCCCGTTCCGCATCTATGACGGTCCGAGCGAAGTGCACCGCATGAGCCTGGCGAAGAAGCTGCTCGACCAGCGCCTGGAGGTCCACTGATGCAGCCGAACCTTGTCCGACTGTTCGCCCTTGACGGGCGTCGCGCCCTGGTGACCGGGGCCTCCAGCGGCCTGGGCCGTCACTTCGCTATGACCCTGGCCGCTGCAGGCGCCGAGGTGGTGGTGACCTCCAGGCGCCAGGCGCCGCTGCGGGCGTTGGTGGAGGCCATCGAGGTGGCTGGAGGGCGGGCGCGGGCCTTTGCCCTCGATGTGACCAGCCGTGAGGACATCTGCCGGGTGCTCGATGCCGCCGGCCCACTGGATGTCCTGGTCAACAATGCGGGGGTGAGCGACAGCCAGCCTTTGCTGGCCTGCGATGATCAAACCTGGGACCACGTGCTCGACACCAACCTCAAGGGCGCCTGGGCCGTGGCCCAGGAAAGCGCCCGGCGCATGGTGGTGGCGGGGAAGGGGGGCAGCTTGATTAATGTCACCTCGATCCTCGCCTGCCGTGTGGCCGGTGCCGTCGGCCCTTACCTGGCGGCCAAGGCCGGCTTGGCCCACCTGACCCGCGCCATGGCGCTGGAGTTGGCGCGCCATGGCATCCGGGTGAATGCCCTAGCGCCCGGCTACGTGATGACTGATTTGAACGAGGCCTTCCTGGCCAGCGAGGCCGGTGACAAGTTGCGTTCGCGTATCCCCAGCCGACGCTTCAGCGTGCCGTCGGACCTGGACGGCGCCTTGCTGCTGCTCGCCAGCGATGCTGGGCGGGCGATGAGCGGCGCTGAGATCGTGGTCGATGGCGGCCATCTGTGCAGCAGCCTGTAACGCGCCCTGGCGCAATAACAACAAGAACAGGAGGTAGGTGTGTGCGTGCAAAATCTGAGCAATGTGTCAATGAGGTGCCTGCCATGATGGTTCCAACCCTCGAACATGAGCTTGCTCCCAACGAAGCCAACCATGTCCCGCTGTCCCCGCTGTCGTTCCTCAAGCGTGCCGCCCAGGTGTACCCGCAGCGCGATGCGGTGGTTTATGGCGCAAGGCGCTACAGCTACCGTCAATTGCATGAGCGCAGCCGCGCCCTGGCCAGTGCCTTGGAGCGGGTCGGTGTTCAGCCGGGCGAGCGGGTGGCGATATTGGCGCCGAATATCCCGGAAATGCTCGAGGCCCACTATGGCGTGCCCGGTGCCGGGGCGGTGCTGGTGTGCATCAACATCCGCCTGGAGGTGCGCAGCATTGCCTTCATTCTGCGTCACTGCGTGGCCAAGGTATTGATCTGCGATCGCGAGTTCGGTGCCGTGGCCAGTCAGGCGCTGGCCATGCTCGATGCGCCGCCTTTGCTGGTGGGCATCGACGATGATCAGGCCGAGCGCGCCGACCTGGCCCTCGACCTGGACTACGAAGCGTTCCTGGCCCAGGGCGACCCCGCGCGACCCTTGAGTGCGCCACAGAACGAATGGCAGTCGATCGCCATCAACTACACCTCCGGCACCACGGGGAACCCCAAGGGCGTGGTGCTGCATCACCGCGGAGCCTACCTAAACGCCTGCGCTGGGGCGCTGATCTTCCAGTTGGGGCCGCGCAGCGTCTACCTGTGGACCTTGCCGATGTTCCACTGCAACGGCTGGAGCCATACCTGGGCGGTGACGTTGTCCGGTGGCACCCACGTGTGTCTGCGCAAGGTCCAGCCTGATGCGATCAACGCCGCCATCGCCGAGCATGCCGTGACTCACCTGAGCGCCGCCCCGGTGGTGATGTCGATGCTGATCCACGCCGAGCATGCCAGTGCCCCTCCGGTGCCGGTATCGGTGATCACTGGCGGTGCTGCCCCGCCCAGTGCGGTCATCGCGGCGATGGAGGCGCGTGGCTTCAACATCACCCATGCCTATGGCATGACCGAAAGCTACGGCCCCAGCACATTGTGCCTGTGGCAGCCGGGGGTCGACGAGTTGCCACTTGAGGCCCGGGCGCAGTTCATGAGCCGCCAGGGTGTCGCCCACCCGATGCTCGAGGAGGCCACGGTGCTGGATACCGATACCGGCCGCCCGGTTCCAGCCGACGGCCTTACCCTTGGCGAGCTGGTGGTGCGCGGCAACACCGTGATGAAAGGCTACCTGCACAACCCAGAGGCCACCCGGGCCGCATTGGCCAACGGCTGGCTGCACACGGGCGACCTGGCCGTGCTGCACCCGGATGGCTACGTGGAAATCAAGGACCGGGCCAAGGACATCATCATTTCCGGCGGCGAGAACATCAGCTCGCTGGAGATCGAAGAAGTGCTCTACCAGCACCCCGATGTGGTCGAGGCCGCAGTGGTGGCGCGCCCGGATTCGCGCTGGGGCGAGACCCCTCATGCGTTCGTCACCCTGCGCCCAGATGCGCTGGCCACGGTCACCGAAGCGGACCTGATCCGCTGGTGCCGTGAGCGCCTGGCGCATTTCAAGGCGCCGCGACATGTGTCGCTCACGGAGCTGCCCAAGACCGCCACCGGCAAGATCCAGAAGTTCGTCCTGCGCGAGTGGGCCCGGCAACAGGAGGCGCAGACCGCCGACGCCGAGCCTTGATCGAGCGGCAACACCTGCACACCCCATAACAACAAGTACATTGATCGAGGTGTCCCATGTCCAGCCTGTTATACGCGCGTGTTCGCGCCAGTGCCCGGTTCCAGCAACTGGTGACGCGCAGAAACCGTTTTACCCTGAGCCTGTTCGTGCTGATCCTGACCACGTTCTATGGCTACATCGCGTTGGTATCGTTTTGGCCCGAGCTGATCGCCAGGCGCCTGGCCGAGGGGTCGAACATGACCTTCGGCGTCGCGGCCGGCGGTTTCCTGTTCGTGTTCTTCTGTGCGCTGTCGGCGTTCTATGTGTACCGGGCCAATGGCGAGTTCGACCGCTTGACGCAGGCGTTGGTTGCCGGGTTGGAAGAGGAGCAGGGCGCATGAAGACACTACTGCCTCTGGCTTTGTTGCTGCACTCCGGCCTGCTGTTGGCATCGCCTGCGCTCGACGCGGGTCAACGTCAGCCGCTGAACCTGCATGCCATCGGCATGTTCATGGTGTTCGTGCTCTTCACTTTGTGCATCACCTGGTGGGCAGCGCGGCGCACCCGCTCGACGGCGGACTTCTACAGCGCCGGTGGCGGCATCCTGGGCTGGCAGAACGGCCTGGCGTTGGCCGGTGACTACATGTCCGCCTCGACGTTGCTGGGGATCACCGCGCTCATCTACACCTCCGGCATGGACGGCTACATCTACCTCATCGCCTTCTTCGCGGGCTGGCCGGTGTTGCTGCTGTTGATGACCGAGCGGTTGCGCAACCTGGGCCGCTTCACTTTCGCCGACATCACCTCGTACCGCCTCGACCAAGGCAAGGTGCGCACCATGGCCGCCATCGGCTCGCTGACCGTGGTGTGCTTCTACCTGGTGGCGCAGATGGTCGGGGCCGGGCAGCTGATCAGGCTGCTGTTCGGCCTGGACTACCACATCGCCCTGGTGATCGTTGGCGCGCTGATGATGCTGTATGTCACCTTTGGCGGCATGGTGGCAACTACCTGGGTGCAGATCATCAAGGCGTTCCTGCTACTGGTAGGCGGTTCGCTGGTGCTGTTCCTGGCGCTGCGCGAGTTCGACTTCAGCTATGACGCGCTGGTCACCCAGGCCATGGACACCCATACCCTGGGCGAGCGCCTGCTGGAGCCCGGCAGCCTGCTGGCCGACCCATTGACCGCGCTGTCGCTGAGCCTGGGGCTGGTGTTCGGCACTGCCGGGCTGCCGCATATCCTGATGCGCTTCTTCACCGTGAGCGATGCCCGTGAGGCGCGCAAGTCGGTGCTCTATGCCACCGGATTCATCGGCTACTTTTTCAATGTCATTTTCCTGCTGGGCCTGGCGTCGATCGTGATCGTCAGCCAGCAGCCGCAGTTTTTCGAAGGCGGGCTGGTGGGTGGCAAGCTGCTGGGCGGGGGCAACATGGTGGTCATGCACCTGGCCAAGGCGGTAGGCGGCAACCTGCTGCTGGGCTTTTTGTCTGCCGTGACCTTCGCCACCATCCTGGCCGTGGTGTCAGGCCTGGCGCTTGCGGGTGCTTCCGCCATCGCCCATGATCTCTATGCGCGGGTGATCATGAAGGGCGCGGCTAGCGAGTCGCAGGAGCTGCGGGTGACCAAGCTGGCCACCCTCGGGCTTGGGTTGGTGGCGATAGCTCTGGGCATCGTGTTCGAAAACATCAACGTGGCCTTCATGGTCGCGCTGGCGTTCGGCATCGCAGCGTCGGCCAACTTCCCGGTGCTGTTCCTGTCGATGTTCTGGTCGGGGTTGACCACGCGCGGCGCGTTGGCCGGTGGCTACGTGGGGTTGATCAGCGCCATGGGCTTCGTGGTGCTTTCCAAGCTCGTGTGGGTGGATGTGTTGCACTTTGCCGAGCCGCTGTTCCCCTATACCCAGCCTGCGCTGTTCTCCATGCCGCTGGCGTTTGCGGTGGCGTATGGCGTTTCCCGGCTAGACCGGACTGCGCGAGCCAAGGCAGAAAGGGCGGCGTTCGCCGACCAGTTCGTAAGGGGCCAGACCGGCCTTGGCGCCAGCGGTGCGGTCGATCATTGATTACCTGCGGCCGCTGGCGGATGCGTGCCAGCGGCCAGGTGATACCTCGTTAATACCCCCTGAAAATCTCGCCGATGTTGGTGATCGGATGCCCCATGTGCTGCGCCGCCGCTCGGTTGACGAGAGAAGGCCTGGGGGCAAGCAGGGCACTCAGGAAAACGGCCAGCGTCAACACGGCCAGTAGAAAACCAAATCGGCGCATATGATCCTCCAGCGATTTTTATTGTTGTTGTCTTCAGGTTCGATCCGAAAGGCCAGTATCACGCGGTTAGTGCCCAGGCGCTTTGTCGTGGGCGAATGACTGGGTGATGACTGCAATGTCCTGGTCGCCATAGCCCATTGATGCCGCGCGCTGCGCGACTTGGCATACCGCGTCGAACACTGGCGTCCAGGCCCCCTGTGCATGCAGGGATTGGGCAATGTGCGCGAAGGCATCTACATGTACATCGAGCCTCGCCTGGTCGCCTGCGAAATCCTGCGCTTCGAGCCGGCGTGCCGCTTCCTCGAGTGCGTCGGCGACGAAAAAGCGTGACGTGTCGAGCAGGAGCCTGGCTGTCCTCGAAACCGACAGGCCAAACCGTTCGCTCGCACCCACGGCCTCGAAGAACGCAACCATCACGGCAAACGCATGGGCGTGGAGCACGCTCGCGAAGGCCAATGCTTCGCCCCAGGGAAGGAACACCGTATGGCCGGCGAGCCCTTCAAGCAGCGACCGGTGCTGCTCGAAGGCCTCACGATCGCCGGTATGAATACTGTGGCTTTCGCGATGGCCGACGTTGCGCGGGTAGGCCACGATCATCCCTTTGACGTAATGGCCGCCCGCCCGATTGACGAGGCCCTGAAGCGCCGGTCCCTCGTCCTGGGCGTTGGTGGTGTAATCGACGATCGTACGGTTGGCCAGTGCATGCATCACACCTGGCATCCCGAGCACCTCGTGGGTCGCGTGGTTGTCCAGGAGCACGAAGATCGTGGCCGGGCTTGCAACCAGCGCGGTTTCAACGCTGTCGCACAGGTGAGCGCCAGCGGCGACGAGCGACGCAGCCTTGCCGGGTGATCGATTCCAGATCGCCACGCGTTTGCCTTGCTTGAGCAACGCGTGTGCCATGAGCGTTCCCATCGCACCGAGCCCGACCACGGACACATCAAACTCGAAACTTTCATCATTTTGTTCGCGCACGTTCAAAGCCTCTTGATTGTTGTTTTATGTGAGGCCCCACGGGAGAGCCTTTGCTCACCGCAGGTTCTGCGATCGGGCCCAGTCTGTTGCGTCAGCCAACGTGCGCTCGAAGGCGCTGAAGATCGCTTCGATGTCGCCCTGCGTGGTAATCAACGGCGGGCAGAACGCGATCGTGTCGTAGAGGGCGCGAATGATCAGCCCATGCTTGTGGGCCTGTTTGAACACGTAGCCACCCAGTGCACCTGGCTGGGCGAACGGTTGGCCGGTGGCCTTGTTCGCAACCAGTTCGATCCCGCCCATCAGCCCGACGCCTCGGACGTTGCCGACCAGCGGGTGGTCTTCGAACGCGCGCAGGTGGCGCTGGAACATGGGGGCTAGGCGCTGGACATGGCCAACCAGGTCGCGCTCTTCGATGATGCGGATGTTTTCCAGCGCAACCGCGGTGGCGACGGGGTGACCCGTGCAGGTCAGGCCATGGGCGAATGCCCCCAGGCGCTGGCTCTGGCTCACCAGTACATCGTTGATGGCATCGGACACCACCACGGCCGCCAGCGGCTGGTAGGAAGAGGTGAGCTGCTTGGAGAGCACCATGATGTCGGGCTGGATGTCGTACAGCTGAGCCCCGAACATCGTGCCCAGCCTGCCAAAACCGGTGACGATCTCGTCGATCACCACAAGAATGTCGTAGCGCCTGCACACTGCCTGGATCGCCGCCCAGTAGCCAGTGGGAGGAGGGATCACGCCGCCCGCTGCGATCACCGGTTCGCCGACGAAGGCGGCAATGCTTTCCGGCCCTTCGGCGAGGATGTAGCGCTCCAGTTCGTTCGCCAGGCGGGCCGAAAAGGCTTCCTGCGTTTCCCCTGGCCGGGCGAACCGGTAGAAGTTCGGGCACGTCAGGTGGTGAACCGGGATGGCCGGCAGGTCGAAGTCGCGATGAATCGAGGGGATGCCGGTAAGGCTCCCGGCAGCGATGGTGGCACCGTGATAGGCCTGCTGGCGAGAGATGAATTTCTTCTTGTGCGGTTTGCCCAGCGCGTTGTTCACGTACCACAGCATCTTCACTACCGAGTCGTTGGCTTCGGAGCCTGAATTGGTGAAGAAAACATGGTTCAGGTCGCCCGGCGCCAGCTCGGCCAGCTTGGCGGCGAGCGCCGCCGCCGGGGCGTTGGTCTTGTGGCTGAAGCTGTGGTAGTAGGGCAGTTGCCTGAACTGCTCGACGGCGGCGTCGACTAGGCGCTTTTCACTGAAGCCCAAGGCAACGCTCCACAGGCCCGACATCGCCTCGATGTAGGCGTTGCCTTGCTCATCGAAGACCCGCACGCCGTCGCCGCCGGCGATCACGAGGGGGCCGATTTCCTGGTGCTGCGCCAGGTTGGTGTTGGGGTGTATGAATGAAGCCAAGTCATTCTGGATGGTTGAAGTGACGTTGCTCATTGGTGTGATTTCCTGCCACGGACGGGTTGTCGACTGCATGCGATGAGCCTGCATGCGGCGCTGTATCGATACAGGCCGCACCGCAGGCCCGTGCAGTTACTGGCTAAACGCTGCCGCGACCGATTCGCCGAAGGCTTTCAGGCCTTCTTCAAGCTGGTTGGTCGGGGTGTTCACCGGTGGCATCAGCTTGATGATTTCGCCGTTCGGGCCGCAGCGGTCGACCAGCACACCCGCCTGCAGCACACGCTGCTGGGCATCCTTGGCGAATGCGACGTTGCCGCGACCGAAGTCGATGCCGGCGATCATGCCGCGACAGCGCGCGGAGGCGACGCCAGGAATTTCAGCGAAACCGGCGACCGCGCGCTCCATGGCCGCGCAGTTGGTGGCCAGCAACTTCAGGAACCACTCATCGCGCCAATAGCCGAGCGCGATCTGGGCCGTCAAGAAGGCCAGTTGGTTGCCGCGGAAGGTGCCGATGTGATCGCCCGGTTGCCACACATCCAGCCCGGCGCGAATCAACACGATCGCCATCGGCAGGCCGAAGCCGCCGATCGATTTGGCGCAGGTGATCAGGTCTGGCACCACCCCGGAGCGCTCGAAGCCGAAGAAGTCGCCGGTGCGCCCGCAGCCGGCCTGGATTTCGTCGCAGATGAGCAACACGCCGTAATCGCTGGTCCACTTGCGCAAGCGTTGCAGCCATTCGTTGGAAGCCGGGTAGACGCCGGCCTGGATCTGCACGGACTCGACGATCACCGCCGCTGGCAGCTCCGAGCCGCTGCCCTGGTCGTTGGCCAGGCGCTCGAGGAAGCCAATGCTGTCGAATTCGCCGTAGGGGCTGTCTTCGTACGGCACGAACACCACGTCGGTGGAAAGCCCAGGGCCACGGCGAGTGCGGTTGCCGGTGACGGCCAGGGCGCCGGCGGTCATGCCGTGGTAAGCCCCATAGAACGAGACGACCTTGGTACGCCCCGTCGCCTTGCGCGCTAGTTTCAACGCCGCCTCGACGGCGTCGGCACCGGTCGGGCCGGTGAACTGCACCTTGTAGTCCCAGCCGCGCGGCTTGAACAGGTCGCGCTCGATCGCTTCGAGAAACTGGCGCTTGGTGGTGGTGTGCAGGTCGAGGGCGTGGGTCACGCCGTTGGACGACAGATACGCGATCAAGGCATCGCGCATGCGCGGGTCGTTGTGGCCATAGTTCAGGGCGCCGGCGCCAGCGAAGAAGTCCAAGTACTCGCGGCCGTCTTCGCCCCGGATCTTGCTGCCTTGGGCGGTATCGAACACCAGCGGCAAGTCACGGCAGTACATCCGCACGTTAGACTCGAGCCTTTCGAATGTCTCGATGTTCATGCAAACCTCTTGAAAAATGATCTGGGCTATCTGGGTCGTGGGCGGTCAGTGTTTGAACATCACGTGGCGAACCACGGTGTAGTCTTCCAACCCGTACATCGACAGGTCCTTGCCGTAGCCGGACAGCTTCACGCCACCATGGGGCATTTCGCTCACCAGCATGAAGTGGGTGTTGACCCAGGTGCAGCCGTATTGCAGGCGAGCGGCCAAGCGATGGGCGCGACCCACATCGGCGGTCCATACCGACGAGGCCAGGCCGTAGTCCGATTCATTGGCCCATGCCAGTGCCTGGGCTTCGTCTTCGAATGGCGAAACCGTCACCACCGGGCCGAAGATTTCACGGCACACCACCTCGTCCTCCTGCGTAGCGCCGGCCAGGACCGTCGGCTCGAAGAAGAAGCCGCCGCCCGCAGCGCGCTTGCCGCCGGTGACCACCTCAATGTGAGGCAGTTCCTTGGCACGGTTCACGAAGCCCTCGACACGCTCCAGGTGCTCTTGGGTGATCAGCGGGCCCATCTCGGTCGCCGGGTCATCCTGAAGCCCGCACTTGATGCTGGACACGGCTTCGCCGAGCTTGCGCACGAACTCCAGGTACACCGCCTTCTGCACATATAGGCGGCATGCGGCGGTGCAGTCCTGGCCGGCGTTGTAGAAGCCGAAGGCGCGGATGCCTTCGACGGCGGCGTCGATGTCGGCATCGTCGAAGATCAACACCGGTGCCTTGCCACCGAGCTCCATGTGCATGCGTTTGACGCTGTCGGCGGTGCCTTCGATGATGCGGCTGCCGGTGCGCACGGAGCCGGTCAGCGACACCATGCGTACCTGGGCGTGGCTGGTCAGCGGCTCACCCACCGAGGCGCCGCGACCGTGCACGATGTTGACCACACCGGCGGGGAAGATGTCGGCGAGCAACTCGCCCAGTTTCAAGGTGCTCATCGGCGTGTGTTCCGACGGCTTCAGCACGACGGTGTTGCCGCCGGCCAAGGCTGGGCCCAGTTTCCAGGCCGCCATCAGCAGGGGGTAGTTCCACGGCGCGATGGAGGCGACCACGCCCACCGGGTCGCGGCGGATCATCGAGGTGTGGCCCGGGATGTACTCGCCCGCCGCCGAGCCCTGCAGGCAGCGCACGGCACCGGCAAAGAAGCGGAACACGTCGGACACGGCTGGCAGTTCGTCCTGCAGCACGGCGGTGAACGGCTTGCCGCAGTTGTCCGCCTCCAGGCGGGCGAACACCGGCGCCTGGGCGTCGATGCGGTCAGCGAGCCTGAGCAGCAGTGCCGCGCGGTCCTTGGGCGGCGTTTGCGACCAGGCGTCGTAGGCTGCATCGGCGCTTTGCACCGCGGCATGGACTTGGGCGCGACTGGCTTCGGTGGTCTGTACCAGGACACTGCCAAGGGACGGGTTGTACACGTCGAGGTTTTCGCCTTCGCCGGCCACCAGGGCACCGTTGATCAGGAGTTTGGTTTGCATGTCGATTCTCGCCATTGAACGGCAAGGCCAGGGCCTTGCCTTGTGGTTGTCGTCAGGGCATTCGATAGGAAGCTGGCCGCTACGCCAGCGCGTCGGGCACCGGGTTGCGGAAGAAACTGGTCCGGCAGGCGAGGTAAACCGCGCCCAGGGCGAGCCAGATACAGCCCATGATCAGTGCGTCTTTATCCAGGCTGGCCAGCATCCAGCCGGCCGTGACCAGGCCGATGAGTGGGAAGAGCACGCCGCGCAGCAGGCCAGCGCTGTCCTTGACCTGTGCGTCGAAGGTGAGCCGCAACGCGCAGAGGTTGACGGCGGTGAAGGCGAGAAACGCGCCGAAGTTGACCAGCGACGTCGCGGTGGCGATCGTCAGGCCAAAGCCCGCGGTGCCGAAAATGCCGCAGAGCAGGATATTGAAGACCGGGGTCTTGTAGCGAGGGTGCAAGGCCCCGAACAGCTTGCGCGGCAGTTGGTTGTCCCGGCCGAGGGCGTACAGCAGCCGGCCCACGCTGGCCTGGAACGACATGCCCGCGGCGAAGTGGGCGATGATGATCCCCGCCAGGACCAGCGCGAAGAACAGGTCGCCGCCGATCATGCGGGCGATCTCGAAGGCGGCCCCGTCCACGAACTCGAAGGCGGGGGAGGGGTGCGCCAGGTACATGAAGTACGAGGAGCCGACGTAGACCGAGCCGCCGATCAAGGCGACCAGCAGGATGGCACGCGGCAGCGTGCGACCCGGGTCGCGGGTTTCCTCGCTGAGCGTGGACAGCGCGTCAAAGCCCAGGAACGAGTACGCGGCAATGGCGGCGCCGGCCATGCTGGTGGCGAAGGGCACATCTTGGTTGAAGAACGGCTTGGCCGAAAGCAGCCCACCAGGGCCATTGGCAGCCACGATGTAATGCACGCACAGGCCGATGAACACCACGATGATCGCCAGTTGCGCGCCCATCAACAGCAGGTTGAAGCGGTTGGCGACCTGGATGCCCAGCACATTCAGCAGCGAGGTAGAGACGATGAAACCGGTAATCCACACCCACTGCGGCACATCTGGAAAGGCCATGTTGAGATAGCTGGCGCCAAGCAGCCAGATCAGCATCGGAATGAAGAAGTAATCGAGCAGTGCGGCCCAGCCCACCATGAAGCCGAGGTTGGCGCTGAGCATCTTGCGGGTATAGGTGTAGGCCGAACCGGCTACCGGGAACACCCTGACCAGCCGGCCATAGCTCAACGCCGTGAACACCACGCCCGTCGCCGCGATAAGGTAGGCCATCGCCGTGGTGTTGCCACTGGCCTGCGAGATCACGCCATAGGTGCCGAAGACGATCAACGGGGCAAGGAACGCCAGGCCGAACAACAGGACCGAAAACGGGCCCAGGGTGCGCTTCAGCGAAGCGCTGGGGGTTGATTCGCTCATGACTGACAGCCCTCACGCTACGAAGTGGTAAGCAGTGGCGACGATTTCACGGTAGGTTTCCACGGTCATCTCCTTCGCATTGCTGCCATCGGAGAAGTTCTTCTTCGACTTTTCAGCGATGGCCAGGAAGTCTTCCTCGCGCACGCCTTTCACCTCGGCGAAGCGGGGGATGCCCAGGTCCTTGCTCATCTGGAACAGGTAGCCGACGGCGGCCTCGGCGGCCTCGACCGGCGAGAGGTTGGGTTCGATGCCCAGTGCGTAGGCGACCTGCGCATGGCGAATGATGTCGGCATCGCGGTTATGGCCGAACACGAAGGGCAGGAAGATCGCGTTGCCCACGCCGTGTGGCGTGTCGTACATGCCACCGATGGCTTCGGAAATGCAGTGCACGCTACCTACGTCCGCATTACCGAAGGCCATGCCGGCGATCAGGCTGGCCGCCAGCATCTGCTCGCGGGCGTGCAGGTTGCCGGGTTCCAGCACGGCGGGCTTCAGGTGTTGGCTGATCAGGCGGATGGCATGCAGCGCCAGGCCGTCGCTGATGGGGTTCGACACGCGGCAGGTGTAGGCTTCGATGGCGTGGGTCAGGGCATCCATGCCGGTTGCGGCGGCAATCGACGCGGGCAGCGTGTCGAGGATATGAGAGTCAAGCAAGGCCAGGACTGGCCCGAGTCGGTAATCATGCACGCTCATCTTGTAATGACGGGCGGTGTCGGTGATCACCGAGAAGCAGGTTACTTCGCTGCCGGTGCCAGCCGTGGTCGGAATGGCAACGATAGGCGGGATGGCATGGGTGAGCGTGAACGACCCTTCGTAGTCCTCGATCCGTCCCTCATGGCTGAGCAGCACGCTGATGGCCTTGGCTGCATCCATGGCACTGCCCCCGCCTACGGCTAACAAGCCATCGATACCTTTGCCGCGATATCGCTGCGCGATCTGATTGACGTCCTCGCTGCGCGGATTGGCCTTGATGTCCGACACTTCCTCGAAGGCGATGCCTGCCTTCTCCAGGCTGGCGTAGACGCTGTCCAGCAGGCCCGCCGCCTTGACCCCAGGATCGGTCACGATGAGCACGCGGGCCAGGCCAAGTGAGTGCAGGTGTTCACCGGTGCGCTCGCGCAGACCAGGTTCCATCACGATTTTGCTGGGGAGTAAAAACTTGAAGTCCATACGTACCTCTTGCTCAATTGTTGTCATTGTTGAAAGGGCAGTAGAGGAGCACCTGCGCCAGGCCGTGGATAACAGCTCAAGCGGGTGATGTGTGGCCTGGCATTTCGCGCAAGCCAGCATTTTGTTGTTCTTGGTTTTGCTTGAACCTGGTCGAAGGCCTCCTTCGGGGGGTAAAAAGAGGGGCGGCCAAGCTGCACGCCCCTGAAAGGGTGATCGTGCTACAGCATGTGTCCTGCCAGCAGGGACAGCAGCGTGCCGGACAGGCAAGGTGGGAAGTCGTGCCCCATCCCTGGCAGCAGCACCAGGCTGGAACCACGGATAGCTGCTGCCGTGGCGTACCCGCCGCTGGTTGCGACCATGAGATCTTCATCGCCATGGATGACCAGGGTGCGGCAATGAACCCGTTGCAGTTCCTGGGTGCGGTCGCCGGAATTGATGATCGCGCCGATCTGCCTGGCCGTGCCGATGTTGCTGGCCTCGCCACCGCCTCGCTCCCAGGCCAACAAGGCATAGTCACGGAAGGCGGGCTCATTCCATTCCAGGGTCGAGCCGATCAGGCGCATGATGTCCAGGTAGTCGCGAACGCTTTCCTGCTCGCTGCGCGGCGGGCGGCGCAGCAACTGCCTAATGGATTTCAACGCCGGCTGGCCGACGCGCAGCGATCCGGTGGTCGAGAAGATCGAGGTGAGCGTCCTGATACGCTCGGGGTAACGGGCAGCGAGGATCTGGGCGATCATGCCGCCCATCGACATGCCCACCACGTGCGCCGTTGCCAGGTTCAGGCCGTTCATGAGCCCGATCACGTCATTGGCCATGTCACCCAGGTCATAGCCGGGGGTGCGCTTGCGCAAGAACTGCTGCATGGCCGTGGGAGGCACTACGTCGGTGAAGAACGACCGGCCCGAGTCGCGGTTGTCCAGCGTGATGACGCGAAACCCCCGCTCGACCAGGCCGGCGATGATCGGTTGCGGCCAGTAGGTCAATTGCAGCCCCAGGCCGACGATGAGAATGACCGCAGGCGCCGTTTCGAGCCCGTGGCTGCGATAGCAAATAGGGCGCTTGCCAGGCAGTTCGCAGAAGCGGTCGGGGCTCATCCGCGGCTACCCTGTTGTTGCAGCTCGACGTTCGCGCACCGGGGCGTGCTGGGTACGGAGGAGAACGCTAGGCACTTGTCAGCCACAGCGCCGCGGCGCAGGAGTTTGGTATCGCGGAAGTAATCCATCGACATCACCCAGGGCTCGCTTGGCCCTTGGCGCGGAATGCTGTCCAAGGCGCGTTGCACATAACCGGCACCGAAATCCAGCAGAGGGCGGGTCTCGATCCCGTCTGGCGCCCGGGGTTCGCAAACGTTGTAGCCGTGGTTGTCCATGAAACCCAGCAAGCGACAGAAGTGATCGCACAGCAGGCACACTTTCAAGGTCCAGGAGGAGTTGGTGTAGCCCACCGCGAACGCGAAGTTGGGTACACCGGATAGCATGGTTCCTTTGTAGGCAAGAGTGTCGCTCAGCACCACTGGCTTATCGTCCTTGTACAGACTGATCCCCCCGAACATCTGCACATTCAGCCCCGTGGCGGTAATTACGATGTCAGCTTCCAACGCCTTGCCGGATTTCAGCAACAGACCGGATTCGGTGAACCGCTCGATATGGTCGGTGACGATGTCGGCCTTACCCGCGCTGATCGCCTTGAACAGATCGCCTTCAGGTACCGTGCACAAGCGCTGGTCCCAAGGGTTGTAGGGCGGATTGAAATGGACGTCGACCGGGTAGCCTTTCGGCAGCTCCTTGCGCGTCAGCCACAGCAGCAGTTTGCGGGAAAGCTTGGGGAAGCGCTGGCAGAAGGCCCAGAAGGCCAGGGTGATCCTGGCGTTCTTGTAGCGTGTCAGAGAGTAAGCGGTTTGCTCGGGCAGGATCTTGCGCAGAAACGCCGCAACCGCATCATTGGCTGGTTGGTTGATGATGTAGGAGGGCGTACGCTGCAGCATGGTGATGCTGGCGACTTTGTCCGCCATCGCCGGAATCAGGGTCACTGCCGTCGCGCCGCTGCCAATCACTACGACACGTTTGCCCGTGTAATCCAGGTTCTCTGGCCAGTGTTGCGGATGAACGATCTGCCCCTTGAACTGTTCGGCTCCCTCGAAGCGGGGGCTGAATCCTTGGTCGTACCTATAGTAGCCGCCCGCGCTGAACAGCCAGCGACATTCGATTGTGCGGGCCTGCCCCAGGTGACCGTCCTCCACCCGCACCGCCCACAAGCCCTTGTCCGTTTGCCAGTTCGCCGAGATGACTTTCTGCTTGTACTGGATCAAGGACTCCAGCTCATGCTCGTCGATCGCTTCACGCAGGTACTCGAGAATGTCTGCGGCGTCCGCCAATGATTTCGCCTTGGTCCAGGGCTTGAAGTCGAAGCCGAAGGTGTACAGGTCGGAGTCAGAGCGGATGCCGGGATAGCGGAACAGGTCCCAGGTGCCGCCCATTCGCTCACGAGACTCGAGAATCGTGAAGGTCTTGTGAGGCTGATGGCGTCGCAGATAGGCGGCCGCGCCGATGCCAGACACACCGGCTCCCATGATCAATATATCGAGTGGCTCAACCGGAAGAGCAGTGTGCGAGGACATAGGGCTTCCCATTATTGTGTTATAGGGGGTGATCTTTTGACTTGATCATTTGACCATGATGAGACGGCAGATTACCCGGGGCAAGGTGCAAAATGCACCGACAAGCAATTTTTTTGGGATGATTTGAACCTGGTGGGATTGGGGTAGGGGGTATTGCGCGTCGGGCGACTCCAGGTTTTGGCGTCGTTATGACAGGGCGGTATGTGGGTTTGGGTGGCAAGAGGCGACAGTCCGTTTGTCTGTCAGACCCTATGGATACCGGATTGCCGTGTCACACCGGACCACGGCAATCTGAATGACGTCTCAGTAGCTGGCCACCAGCAGCTTAACCGCCTGGCAAGCCGTTTCTGTCTCAGCCTCCAGGCGTTCGAGGTTGCCGTGGGCGGTCCAGGAGAGAAGCAAACCATCGAAAAGGTTGATGAGCAGCCGACTGACTGTGGTGCGTGCGGCCTGATCCAGCGCATCGCCGGTCGCCTTCTGGATGGCCTGTTGGGTGGCTTCGATGGAAACGGTATAGATCTTCGCTGCCATTTCCGGGTCATTGCGCAGGTTCCAGAAGAACAGCTCGAACTGGGTTATGGCCCGTTCGGGGTGTGCGATGAACCACTTGACCAACTGGCGCAGCATTTCCCCTACCGATTCGGCGGGGAGAGCGTTTGCCGGAGCCTGCAGCGATTGCTGCGGCATGTTGATCAAGGACTCGTAGACCGCATAGAACAAGTCTTCCTTGGTGTGAAAAACGTAATGCAGCGAGGCCAGCGGCGAATCTGCCGCTGCCGCAATGCGCCGCGTCGTGGCGTTGGCTATGCCGTGTTCTGCGATCACCCTGATGGTCGCTTCAATGAAATCCTGTCTGCGTTCTTCCGCGCCTATCCGAGCCATTCAGCGTTCTCCCCTTTTGGCCTTGCGCCAACCGCCGGGTCCGGCGTCGGCGGTGACGAATGCTATCGCAAAGTCCTGGCCCAATCCATGAGATGAGTCGATGCAACCCTTTCCGTCTGCGGTCTTGCCGTCGGTATGTGGCCATTGCCCAGAGGCAGATGCTGACTGCCGTACCTCACCGAGGCCGGGGCAGTGGTGAGGTGGTAAAAAAATCAGATCAAATGACTTGATCAAATGACTATATTCAATAATCATGGCAATGCCGAGCAGATCATTACGGGCTTCGGCAGCGGCATAAGAGGTTGCTGTGGTGGTTGCGCCGGTGGGACGAGGCGGTTGCCCGGGCTCGCTGGATAGAACAATGAAAAACCGGACAGGTAGAAGGCAGATGGATACACAAAAACTCTCGACGGTCAGCAGTGATGCGTCGGTGGAACAAGTGGTGGAAATCATTCGGCGTGACGGCGGGGTCATCATTGCTGATTTCGTCTCGCCAGAGACGCTCAAGTGCCTCACCGAAGAGCTGGACACCTACTTGAATGTCACGCCCTGCGGAGAAGACCCCTATTTCGCAGGCATGCAGACCCGTCGTATCGGTCGCATCATCGGGCGAAGCGATACGGCGGTGGAGGTGGCACTAAACCCGTTGTTCATCGGCGCGGCCAGGCAGATCCTGCAGACACCAACCCATGTCTGGGTGGGCAGCGACCGCATCGAGATGGCACCTGACATTCAACTCAGCATTACCCAGGCCATTCAGATCGGCCCGGGCCAAGGCCTTCAGCCCCTGCACCGCGACGATGCCACCTCGCTGTGGCGACATCCCCATTTCGGGCGCGAGGCCCGTCTGCAGATCATGCTGGCCATCTCGGACTTCACCGAAGAGAACGGTGCCACGCGCGTTATTCCGGGCAGTCATCAATGGGATGACGAGCGCGGGCCGACCCAGGAAGAAACCATCGCCGCCGAGATGAAAGCAGGCTCTGCGCTGTTGTGGCTGGGGTCGGTCTATCACGGCGGTGGCGCCAATACCACAGCGTTTCCTCGTACTGGTCTGACCATGGCCTACGACTTGGCCATCCTGCGCCTCGAAGAAAATCACTTCCTTTCCATTCCCATTGAACGGGTTCGCCAGCTCCCCGCAGAAATGCAACGCCTGCTGGGCTGGAGTGTGAGCTCCACGCTGCTGGGCTGGGTGGAAATTGATGGCCAGATGCGTGACCCACAAGAGCTCTTGGGCATGCCTGCTTTTTCCGAACCGGGAAAAGGCTTCTGAGATCCTGAGTTTACACAGCCTGCTGCGTATTGAATTTCTGCCCTTTTGGGCGCAACCAAGGAGATGACACCATGGCGTTCTCAATCGACTCGAAAGTTGGCGAGCTGCTGGATAACAGCACTACGAGCCAGATCCTTGAAAAGCACCTGCCCGGTATCGGTAAACACCCACAAATTGGCATGGCCCGTGGCTTTGCCTTAGTGACGGCGGCAAAATATTCTGGCGGGTTTATTTCTCAGGAAACGCTGAATAAAATCGACAGCGACCTGAGGTCTCTGGTCGACTAATCGCGGCCATGCTGACCTGCTCGTATAACTTAAGTTACCGGTGCAGGTCAAATAATTCAGCCCGTATTTCCCCGCTGATTGGGTTTGCAATAGTCGTCCGATTGGTTGCCGATTTCGACATGCAGTGTGATGTCGATCCTCAGATTGAGAGAGGCTGTTCTCGTGGAACTGATAGAAGTGAGTATCCTGGGCTCATGTATATTGCTAATCATCTGTGGCTTGTATTATGGGGCGGCATTCATCGGGCGAAGAAATTATCTGCTCGGCGGAGAGTTTTTGATTGTCGGGATATCCGCAACGAATTTCGCGATCTTCCTCGTTACGGGCTGGCTGGCAAATTATAACGTTGCCATATTCCTCGATGCTTTTTCCCGGGGCGTTGGTATTCCTGTTATTGCAACGCTTGGCTTGATGGCGGTAACGCACGATTACAAGCCGTCCCCGGTGAATGACATTGTGTTTTTCCTGGCGGGCTTTACGGTTGCAGCCATTTACTTCATGTCGAGTTCATTCAAGCAGTTCCTGCCTTATTTTTATATGGTGATGTGGCTGGCTTACACAGCGTACCTGGCCTATTTCATTTGGCGACTGGTTTGTGCCAGAGAGCTTCTGCATGCGCTGGCTACCACCTTGGGCGGAGTGGCGGGGCTAACGATAGCATTCCGGTATGACTTCTTTCCGATTCCGGGTGACGATTCAAAGGTGGTATTCATGACCTTTGCTTTCTTGACTTGGTCGTACTCGATTGTGCAATCGTTCTACGCCTATGGTGCACTTCAGCGTTCTAGAAGTGCCTCAGTTGAGGCGTTACTCAATGTTCGTTGAATTGAGGGCGCAGGTGCGTCGTTGTGCCGCCAATCCCTTGATTCGAAGTAACTCCATGTCGGGCCATAGGCCCGCTTCTTTACCGCCTCCAGGGGCGGTTTTTTTATGGGTAATTGATTCATTTCCATGGCTGGGTTTCCAATGGAAATATTTAAGGCTTGCTCAATGTAAACGGCAGCTTGCAATGGGTAAGTATAATTAGCAATGCATCATGGTTGGGCATGCGCTGGTAACACATGTTTCTTTACTTCCCATTAAGGTGCAGGCATCTGAGGAACATAGATCGCCACTATCGACTAAACACCTGATTTATCTAACTTAATCATTCCACGAAACTTCTGGCATGTGGATTGCTTTCTGATCACCCGACATGGTCATGTGACCATGTCAAATGATCAGCTTGCGATAGGTGCCCATTTCCGTGTGGATGGTCGGGTTGCCGGTCCAGGCCCTTTGTTCGAGGAGCCTCCAATGAAAGAAGTATCTACAGGGCAGAAAGACGACATGTCCGCCGGCTGTATTTTCAGGCAGCTGCTGGTTACCCTCGCGGTATCGACCGCGATGTGCTCGGTACAGGCCGCACCCCAGGGGGCCGGGGAGCTGGGTTCGAAGCTGACGCCATTGGGCGGTGAGGTGGCTGCTAGTTCAAGCGGGGATATTCCGGCCTGGACTGCTCCGGGGCCGCAAGGGGGGGGCTGGAGCTATGGCCAGGTGCGGGGGGACCACTGGAAGTTCAAGGATGACAAACCCCTCTACAGCATCGACTCGAATAGCGTGGCGCAGTATGCGAGCAAGCTGTCCCCCGGCCAGCTCGAACTGTTCAAGAAGATTCCGGGCTATCGCATGGAGGTCTACCCGACCCGCCGCACCTGTGGCGTACCGGACTTCGTGGCGGATAACACGCGGCAGAACATTGGCTTCGCCAAGCTCGACTCCACAGGGGTTGCCCTCGAGGACGCCCATGTGCCGGGCATCCCGTTCCCTCTGCCCAGTACAGGCGCAGAGGTGATGTGGAATATGAAGATGCGCTATCGCGGCCTTGGTGTCGAGATTCCCAAAAGCATTTCAGGCATTTCGCCGCGCAAGGGTGGGGAGTGGTTACGCCAGTCGTCAGACACCTTTTTCTTCACGCCCTGGGGAAAGAAAGGCAGTGCACTTTTTTCGTCCATTGGCCGCTTGGAAAACGCCACGTTCTCCAGTTACCGGGAGCCAGCGGCGCTGGCCGGCCAGGCTGGTGTGCAGACGACTGTAGCCGGCGAGCAGGCCACCACCTTCTACTATTTCCCCGGCCAGCGTCGGGTCAGGCGCATGCCATCGTATTCCTACGACGCTCCGCAGATCGGGCTGGACAACCAATACACCGTCGATGAGGCGAACGTGTTCTTCGGAGCCATGGACCGCTTCGATTGGAAACTGATCGGCAAGCAGGAGCTGCTGGTGCCGTACAACGCCTTTGGCGCCTATGACACCGCAGCCAAGGTGGAAAGCTTCGCCGGCGACGATTCCATCGCGCCACAGTCGCGCCGCTACGAATTGCATCGTGTCTGGGTCGTCGAGGCCAATGTTCGCCAGGGCATGCGCCACCAAGCACCCAAGCGCCTGTTCTACATCGACGAGGACAGCTGGAACCCGTTGCTGGCCGTTGACTATGACAAGCAAGGGCAGATCTGGAAGGTGCGTGAAGGGTTCTCGATCCCCGTCTACGAGACCGGCGCGTGCGATGTGCAGGCCCAGGTCCAGTACAACCTCGCCGATCATCGTTACCTGTTCGACATGACCTCGATCGGCGCGGGCAAGAACGATATTCGCTGGCTCACCGAAGACAGTGGCAACCCTCGCCTGAAACGCGACTTCTTCACCTCCGACAACCTGCGAGCCATCAGCGAGCGCTAAACCGACGCCAGATCGAGAGCCCACATGAAAAAAATAATTACGAAAGCGTCAGGCCTTGTCATCGTGTGCGCAACCCCACTGGCAATGGGGTTCACCTTTGAAACCGAAACCCTCAATGGCTCCTTCGACTCCACGATCACCGCAGGCATGGGCCTGCGTACCGAGTCGCGGGGCTGCAACCTGATCAACCAGGGGCCGACCGGGCACAACGTGCCCTCCGGCTGCCTGGCGCAGAGTTCCGGCGTGGCGGACCAGGGCGACCTGAACTACGACCGCGGCGACATGTTCACCAACTACCTCAAGGGTACCCATGAGCTGTTGCTGAAGATGCCCGAAGACTTCACCTTCATGGCGCGCGGGACCTGGATCCGCGACTTCGCTGCCACCGATACCACCGGCACGCTGTCGTTCAACACCCCAGAGAGCGTCGGCAGCAACGGGCTGAGTGACGACGCCCGCGACGACCTCGCCTTCAAGGCTCGCCTGCTGGACCTGTGGGTGAGCAAAGGCTTCGACATGGGCGGGCAGCGGGTCCGCGCGCGCCTGGGCAACCAGGTGATCAACTGGGGTGAAAGCCTGTTCGTGGCCGGTGGCATCAACAACACCAACGCCTACGACTACCAGGCCCTGGCACGTCCCGGCGTGCAGCTCAAGGAGGCCGTGCTGCCCGCGCCGATGCTCAGTGTCGCTTCGGGCCTTGGCTCGGGTGTCAACGTCGAGGCCTACTATCAGTTCCGCTGGAACAAGAGCGAGTTGCCGCCGGTGGGCAGCTACTGGTCCACCAACAACGCGCTGGGTGAGGGCAGGGGGGACTACGGGTTCTCCGAGAAGGACGCCCGCGACAGCGGCCAGTGGGGCCTTTCGCTGCGCTGGCAACCAGAGGACAGCGACATAAACTACGGCTTCTACGTGATGCGTTATCACGACAAGTTGCCGTCATTGCGCGTCGCCATTCTTGACCCGGACACCTTCGCCGCTGCCCCCACCTGGGAGTACCAGGAAGACCGGATGATGTATGGCATCAGTGCCAACATGCCGATCGGTGACTGGGCCGTCGGTACGGAGCTTTCGTACCGGCCCAAGGATTCAGTCATGCTCAACCCGGTCATCGACCTATGCTCCAGCAATGGCGGCAAATGCTGGAAGGACGAAAAGAAGTTCCAGTGGCACCTCACCGGCCTGTACAGCTTCACGCCTTCGAACTCCCCGACGCTGCTCGACTTCACCGGAGCCAGTACGGGCACCTTGCTGTCCGAGCTTGTGGTCATCAAATACCCAGGGCTGCATAACGAGGTCAATGGCGAGCCACTCGCTGCAGGGCTCAATACCTGGCAGCTGGACCCTGCGACAGCGCCCAAGCCTCGTGGCGACAAGACGTCCTCTGGCATCAACCTGGACTTCAGCCTGACCTATGACGGCACGTTGCTGCCGGGTTGGCAGGTCACGCCAGGTGTCTTCTACTCGCGCTCGCTGGGGGGCAGGACGCCGAACCTGAGTGCGACCTTCACCGAAGACGCGAGCAGCATGAACCTGTATCTGAACTTCGTGCGAAACCCGGCCAGTTGGCAGATCTCCCTCAACTACGCGAAGTTCATGGGCGGCGACACGCCCTACGACCAGCTTTATCGTGACCGCGACTATGTCGGCATCGCGATTTCCCGCACCTTGTGAGGCCCGCCGTGAACGGTTCTGTAAAGTTATCCGAAGCTCCGGCACCTGGCCTGCTGTCACGTGTCGAGGGTGTGTTCTTCGGGCATCGTCGTCTGGTGCTAGCGAGCCTGGCGGTGTTCACGCTGATCATGGGCTGGTTCGCCGTGCAACTGCGCATGGATGCAGGCTTCGAAAAGCAATTGCCGGTAGGCCACGAATACATCAAGACATTCGAGGCCTATCGCAACGACCTGCTGGGAGCGAACCGGCTGACCATCGTGGTCAAGGCCCGACAGGGCGATATCTGGAGCGCCCCGGGCCTGAAACGGCTGTATGACGTCACCCAGGCGGTGACCTTCCTCCCGGGGGTTTCCCGCAGCAGCGTGCGTTCGTTGTGGACGCCCAATGCCTTCGTCAACGAAATCACCGAAGAAGGTTTTCGCGCTGACCCACTGGTACCAGGAACGGTTTCGCCCGAGCACCTGGATGACCAGGTCATCGCGACGATCGCCAGCTCCACCGCCCAGGGTGGTTTCATCGGCACGCTGGTTTCCCGGGATCAGAGCAGTGCGATGATCACGGTGGAACTCAACGAATACGACACCAATGGCGCGCACCTTGACTATGTGGCGTTCAACCACAGGCTGGAGAAAGAGATCCGCCAGCAATTCGAGGATGGCGATTTCGAAATCCAGATCATCGGTTTTGCCAAGCAGATCGGTGATATTGCTGACGGGGCTTCAGCCGTGCTGGAGTTCTGTCTGCTGGCGTTGCTGCTGACGGCGGGGGCGGTGTACTGGTATTGCCACTCGCTGCGCTTCACGCTGCTGGCCCTGGTCTGTTCGCTGGCCTCGCTGGTGTGGCAGTTCGGTAGCCTGCGCCTGTTGGGGTACGGGCTCGACCCGTTGGCGGTGCTGGTGCCCTTCCTGGTATTCGCCATCGGGGTGTCCCATGGCGTGCAACAAATCAACTTCATCGTCCGCGAGATCGCCACCGGCAAGAGCGCCGAAGCGGCGGCGCGTTCGAGCTTCACGGGGTTGCTGATTCCCGGGACGCTGGCGCTGGTGACCGCGCTGGTTTCCTTCGTGACGCTGTTGTTGATCCCGATCCCTATGGTGCGGGAACTGGCGATCACGGCCTCGCTTGGCGTGGCCTACAAGATCATCACCAACCTGGTGATGTTGCCGTTGATGGCGTCGCTGCTGAGTGTCGATGACAAGTACGCAGCCGCCCAGGAAGTGTCCCGGCAGCGCCGCACCCGCTGGCTGCGTGGCCTGGCCCGGCTCGCCGAGCCACGCAGGGCACAATGGGTGCTTGGCTTTGCCTTGGTGGTATTCCTGGTGGCGATCTGGCAAAGCCATGACCGTGTCGTGGGCACGCTGCAGGCGGGCGCGCCGGAGTTGCGCGAGGACGCCCGCTTCAATCGCGATGCGGTTTCCATCGCCGGCAACTACGACATTGGCCTGGACTGGCTCAGCGTGGTGTTCGAAGTCAACAAGGAGCCCTCTGGCGAAGACAGCCAGGTGGCCTGCGAGGATGTTGCCCTGGGCCAGTACCAGGATCGCTTCGTGTGGGCTATGCAGGGGGTGCCCGGTGTCCTGTCGGTAACGTCGTTTTCCAGCAACATGCGCCAGTTCAATGAGGGCTACAACGAAGGCAACCCGAAGATGGCAGCGGTGCCCATCGACCCGATGAACTACGCCGCCCTGGCTACCGAGGTTGCGCGCACGCCCGGGCTGATGCGCACCGACTGCAGCATGACCGCAGTGCACCTGTACCTGGCCGATCACAAAGCCACCACGATCAACCGGGTAGTGGATGCCGCCAAGGCATTCCGCAGCGAATACCCCCTGCCAGGCATCTCGGTGCGCCTCGCTTCGGGCAACGCCGGGGTGCTGGCAGCCATCAACGAAGAAGTGGAAAAAAGCGAAACACCCATGCTGCTTTATGTCTATGCCGCCATCGCATTGCTGGTGTTCGTGGTGTATCGCGACTTGCGGGCAGTCCTGGTGTGTTGCCTGCCGCTGACCATCGGCACCTTCATTGGCTACTGGTTCATGAAGGAGCTGCAGATCGGACTGACCATCGCCACCTTGCCGGTGATGGTGCTGGCGGTGGGCATCGGCGTCGATTACGCCTTCTACATCTACAACCGTCTGCAACTGCACCTGGCTCATGGGCAGTCGATTACCAAGGCCGTGGAATACGCGCTGCTCGAAGTGGGTGTCGCCACTATTTTCACTGCCATCACCCTGGCTGTGGGCGTGGCCACCTGGGCCTTCTCGGAACTCAAGTTCCAGGCCGACATGGGCAAGCTGCTGGCCTTCATGTTCATCGTCAACATGGTCATGGCCATGACCGTGCTGCCGGCCTTCGCCGTGTGGCTGGAGCGGGTATTCCCACGTAAGCGCCCCGTGCGCATGATTGGCGCGCTGGTGCACTGAGGAGAGAAGCATGAAGTTCAGGGTTTCATTCACCGCAGCCTTGCTCGCAGCAGCAATGCCGCTGATGTCTCTTCAGGCCGCGCCGTTGCAGGCCGTACCGGCCGTACAGGCGAGCAATGCCACGCAGGCCACCATGCTGGCCGCCGGTTGGGCGGGGGCGCGCATGGTGGCCGTGGGCGACCACGGTGTCGTGCTGTTGTCCGACGATCAGGGCATGCAGTGGCGCCAGGCGAGGTCGGTACCGCTGTCCACGCCATTGACGGGCGTGTCTTTCGTGGATGCCAAACGCGGCTGGGCGGTTGGCCACTGGGGCGCGATCCTGGCCACCACCGATGGCGGGGAGTCCTGGCAGGCCCAGCGACTGGCCACCGAAGAAGACCGGCCACTGTTCGCGGTGCACTTCTTCAATGCCCGGCAGGGTGTTGCAGTAGGCCTCTGGTCGTTGGTGCTGACGACCGAAGATGGGGGCCAGACGTGGGCTGAGCAGCCGCTGCAGGCTCCGCCGGGGGCCAAGCGGGCCGACCTCAACCTGATGGGGTTGTTTGCCGACAGCCGCGGCAGGCTGTACGCCACGGCCGAGCATGGGCAGGTGCTGCATTCCGAAGACCAGGGGAAGAACTGGCGTTACCTGGATACCGGCTACGAAGGCACCCTGTGGTCTGGCGCAGTACTGGCCGATGGGCGTCTGCTGCTGGGTGGCCAGCGCGGCACCCTGTTGCAGGGTTCAGCGGACGGCAAGGGCTTTCGCCGAGTGCCAACGCAAAGCAAAGGCTCTGTCACGAGCGTAGCGGTAGCGGGCTCTCGTGTGTTGGCGGTCGGGCTGGATGGGCTGAGCGTGCAGAGCAGCGATGGCGGGCACAGTTTTCAGGAAACGCAGACCGCTGATGGCCTTTCACTGACGGCGGCGTTGTTCAACGCCGAGGGCGTACCTGTCTTGTTTTCACGCCGAGGGGTTATGCCCTGCCAGGAGTGAAGGGCCGGCCACTCGTTCAGAGGCCAGGCATCGCAAAGCGATGCCTGGCGTGTTTCCTTGCCTGGGCGTCTGGGTGGTCGTGGCACCATCAGGCCCAGGCAAGTCAACGCTGGACGCTAGAGCTGAAGGTAATCCGCCAGGTCTGCGTAGTTATGTTGCCAAAGGCCAGGGCTGCCATTGGGGTATTGGGAGCGGAAACCGAGAATCTTCTGGACCCGTGGAGAAAGCGTGCGTACCAGCTCGAGCGGCACGATCAACGGGTAGGCTTCTTCAGGCGTGATGATCGAAGCCTGCATAGGGATGGTCAGCCCGCGACGGTAATGGTCGGCGGTCACGTTGGCACCGCCGCCATGAACGACTTTCCCGCCGAACAGCATGGCATCGCCGGCTTTCAACAGGGCGGGGATCGTCATCTCTGGGGTGCCTGTGTCGTAAAAGTCATCCCAGTCCTGGCTCCCGGGGATCAAGCGCGTGGCGCCGTTTTCCTCGGTGAAATCGGTCAGCGCCAGCATCAGGTTGGTGATGGCGCGTGGTGCATGCCTGTTCATGGCCACGAACGGTTGGTACTGCATCATGTCACGGTGCAGCATTTGCGCTTTGTTGCCTGGGCCGATCTCGATCAACTGGGCCGTGGTCAGCCACCAGTCACCGCACTCCGGGGCGTAAAGCACGTTCCCCAGTTCGTGAAAGAGGTCGTCATCGAGAATTTCCTCACGAAAGGTCTTGCTGTGAGTGACGAGGTTGGTAAGCCGTTTGGTCTGGTGGCCATGGAACTCGGCGATCAGCGCGTGCTCGTGCCTGGAGCCGGCATCGAGCGCGGCCAGGGGGGCGTCGAGTTCGCTGTTGATTCGTGCGACTTGTTCAGGGGTCATGAAGTTGCGGATGATCACGGCACCTGCCTGGTCGCTCAGCAGCGCAATTTCTTGCGCGCAAGTCGAGCGGCTTACAACTGGCAGGCTTGGCGTGGAGTCGCGAGAGGCTGACATTGAGAACACTCCGGATTGAAAGGAACGGTTGCGCAGGCGGGTTGACGTTTGGTCAACGGGCATCAGGAAACAGGCCTGCTTGCTACTGCGCTAAACCCAGGAAAGGGACATGGAGCGCCACGGTGCCTCCTTGTTCTTTTTGTTCAGGCAGTGCGTTCATGCTAGGTTTGCACTGGCCCTGCGCCAAGGTACGAACTGCACCATTTTCCAGCCGATTTTTGAGTGATTCGCACCGCCCATGACCAGCACGCCATCGCCCTGGCCACGCCCCTCGGAAGCCGTTCGCGAGCTTATGCGCAAAGGCGCCGAACTCGCTCAGGCGCTGCCACCTGAGTGGGTCGAGCGGCTGAACCAGTCACTGTTCTCTTCACCCGAAGATGCCAGGTTGCTGGAGGACCCGGTTATCCTCGCGTCGTGCCGGCGCGCCAACCGGGCAGAGTTGCTGCATTGGGCCAATGCCAACCTGCAGCGCCCTGGTGAGCCGGTGGAGCCCTACGTGTCTGCTGACATGGTGGACACGGCCAGGGAGCTCGCCCGCAGGGGGCTGTCCGAGCTGCTGATGAATGTTGCAAGGTCGACACAGAACGCAGCCTGGGACCTCTGGATGAAGATGGCCTTCAGCCTGACGCAAGATCCCGTGGTGCTCGAGGAATTCCTGAAGGTCTCGTCGCGTTCGATCTCGGAATTCATCGACAGCAACATGCGTGTGGTGACGCAGATCATCCTCGAAGAAAAGAGCGCCCACGCCCATGATGATCCTGTCGATAAACGCAGCCTGGTCAGCCGGCTGCTCGATGGCAGGGATGTGGACGCGGAGCAGTTCGGCAGGCGACTGGGCTACAGCCTTGCGCAGAGACACCATGCCTGCCTCGTCTGGAGCGAAACCCCGGACGCCGAGATTCGCCCCCTGGAAGATATGGCGCGTGCGCTGGCGCAGCTCACGGGCACGGTAGCGCCCCTGATCGTATTTGCGGGCACTGCGACCCTGTGGGCCTGGAGCAGTGCGGCAAAGCCGCTGGACCTGAACCTGCTGCAAGGCGTCACTCGACAATTTCCCAAGATTCGCGCGGCAATCGGTTCGGCGGGCGCGGGGATGAATGGGTTCCGGCGCTCGCACCTGGAAGCCTTGACCACCCAGCGGTTGATGGGCCGTTTGGCGGGTTCCCCCGCCGTTGCCACGATCGATCAGGTGAGGATGGTGTCGTTGATGACCCAGGATGCCCGCGCGGCCAGGCAGTTCGTCTTGAGCACCCTGGGGCGCCTGGCGACCGAACCCACGGTGCTTCAGCATTCGTTGCACGCCTTCCTGGCCAACGGCTGCAACATCACCCAGACCGCCGAGGTGCTGGGCACCCATCGCAATACCTTGCTGCGCCGACTGGAGCGCGCCCAGGACCTGCTGCCTGTCCCGCTTGCCGATCATCGCATCCAGATCGCCGCCGCTCTTGAGCTGGTGATCTGGAGTACGCCGCTCGATGGCGACGAGCAATAGCAGTTATCCCCTTCCTTTGGCGCAATAGCGCTTAACGGCGGTTGCCCTACGCGGGCGCCCAACAGGGCGCCCGCGTTGCAATGCCCTGCAGAAACGCGTTCTCCAGCATCTTTGCACGCTCTATTGGCGCATGCCCTCGCTGGCGGGCATCGACCATGCCGTGCAACAGCGATACGAACATCTCGGTCAGCAGCGCCGCGGTGACATCCGCTCGAAATACACCCTGTCGCTGGCCGCTGAAGAACAACGCATCGAGCGTTTCCAGATAGAGCCGCAGGTCGTGTTGCACGCTCATGTGCACAGGGTAACGGGAAGCCAGGAAGGCGATCAGTTCGCCTTGGGCCAGGTGTTCGCGAATCAGCTGACGCAACGCGGCCAGGGGCTCTGTGGAAGCCAGCGCGCCGCTGTTGTCGAGGATCTGCATGAGCGTGTTTTTGGCGTGCTGTTCGAGCTGGCTATCGAGGTTTTCTCTCGTCCCGCAGTAACGGTGCAAGGTAGCCCGGCTGATGCCAGCCAACGCCGCCAGTTCACCCATGGACGCTCTGGGTCGCAAGGCGGCAGCGGCATAGAGGGCCTTCACCAGCTTGGTGGAAAGCGATGAAGGAGGGAAGCCTGAATTGGTCATGAGGAGTCTTTTTTGATTTTTGTGAGACATAATTGACTCATATGGGTTTGAAAAGTAGCATTCGCCCCGTTTTCAATCAAGGCTCGGGTGAGTGATGGGCAAGACAGGTTCGATAAGAGTGGGCGTACTGGCCGTGGCGATTACCTTGGCCGGGTGCGAGCCCGCAGCAGAGCAGGACGGCGCAGCCAACGCGAGCTACCCGGTGGAAATCGTGACGTTGGCCTCCGAGCAGGTGACCCTGGCCGCTGAGTTGCCGGGCCGGGTCGAGCCGATGCGGGTCGCAGAGGTAAGGGCGCGGGTGCCGGGTATCGTGTTGCACAAGCGCTTCGAGGAAGGGGCTGACGTCAAGGCGGGGGATATGCTGTTCCAGATAGACCCGGCGCCGTTCAGGGCTGCCCTGGCCCGCGCCGAGGCGGACCTCGCCCGTGCCCAGGCCGTGCAGCAGGAAGCCCTGGCACGTGTGAAACGCTATGAGCCGCTGGTCAAGATCGAGGCGGTCAGCCAGCAGGACTTCGACAGCGCCACTGCCGAGTTGCGCAGTGCCCGTGCGGCAGTACGTTCCGCGCAGGCCGATGTGCAGGCCGCACGCCTTAACCTGGGTTACGCCACTGTCACTGCGCCGATCTCCGGACGCATTGGCCGTGCGCTGGCCACCGAAGGCGCTTTGGTGGGGCAGGGGGAGGCGACGCTGATGGCACGGATACAGCAACTGGACCCGATCTACATCGACTTCACGCAATCTGCTGCTGACGCGCTGCGCCTGCGGCAGGCGGTCATGGACGGCGCACTCTCGGCCGACAGCCAGGGTCTGACCGCGCAAGTGGAAGGCACCGATTTCCAGCGCTCAGGCGAGCTGATGTTCACCGATGTGAGTGTGGACCGCGGTACCGGCCAGGTCGTCCTGCGTGGGCGTTTCGATAATGCCGACGGCATCCTCTTGCCGGGCATGTATGTGCGCGTGCGCACACCTCAAGGTACCGACAACCACGCCATCCTGGTTCCTCAGCGTGCGGTCCAGCGAGGCAGCGATGGCCAGGCACGGGTCATGGTCGCCGCCAATGGCATCGCCGAGGCACGCGTCGTGCGAACCGGTGTGATGCAAGGCTCGCGTTGGCAAATCAACGAAGGGCTCAAGCCAGGTGATCAGGTGATCGTCGGTAGCCCGGCAGGGTTGGCTCCCGGTATGCCGGTGGCGCCGGCACAGCAACAAACGGCTGCCGCCCAGTGACGCGAGGAACGTGAGATGTCCAGGTTTTTCATCCGTCGCCCGAACTTTGCCTGGGTCGTGGCGTTGTTCATTTCACTGGCAGGATTGCTGGTGATTCCATCCTTGCCCGTGGCCCAGTACCCCAATGTGGCGCCACCGCAGATTTCCATCACTGCCTCCTACCCCGGCGCTTCGGCCAAGGTCATGGTGGAGTCGGTGACCAGCATCATCGAACAGTCGCTCAACGGCGCCAAGGGCCTGCTGTACTACGAGTCCACCAACAACTCCAACGGCGTGGCCGAAGTGATGGTGACCTTCGAGCCTGGCACCGATCCGGACATGGCGCAGGTCGATGTGCAGAACCGCTTGAAACAGGCCGAGGCGCGTATGCCTCAGGCGGTGCTGACCCAAGGGCTGAAAGTCGAGCAGGCCAGCTCCGGTTTCCTGCTGATCTACGCCCTGACCAGCACGGTCGGCAACCGTGGCGATACCACGGCCCTGGCCGACTATGCCGCGCGCAACATCAACAACGAACTGCTGCGCGTGC
The DNA here is from genome assembly GCF_052041965.1 of Pseudomonas sp. SMSB3. Lineage (NCBI taxonomy): Bacteria > Pseudomonadati > Pseudomonadota > Gammaproteobacteria > Pseudomonadales > Pseudomonadaceae > Pseudomonas > Pseudomonas sp. SMSB3. The sequence continues at coordinate 163,813 of NZ_JBKGGV010000006.1, forward strand.
CCGGCGTGGGCAAGCTGCAGTTCTTCGCGTCCGAAGCGGCCATGCGCGTCTGGGTGGATCCGCAGAAGCTGGTGGGTTATGGCCTGTCCATCGACGACATCAACGCGGCGATTCGCGGCCAGAACGTCCAGGTGCCGGCCGGCAGCTTCGGCAGCACGCCGGGCGCCAGCGAGCAGGAGCTGACCGCGACCCTGGCCGTGCAGGGCACCCTCGACACGCCAGAGGCGTTCGCCGGCATCGTCCTGCGCGCCAACCCGGATGGCTCCAGCGTGCGTCTGGGTGATGTTGCGCGCATGGCCATCGGTAGCGAGAACTACAACCTATCGGCACGTCTGAATGGCCACCCGGCGGTGGCCGGCGCGGTGCAGCTGGCGCCGGGCGCCAACGCCATCCAGACAGCGACGCAGGTCAAGGAGCGCCTGGCCGAGCTGTCGCAGTTCTTCCCCGAAGGGGTCGAGTATTCGGTGCCGTACGACACCTCGCGCTTCGTCGACGTGGCCATCGAGAAGGTGATCCACACCTTGATCGAAGCCATGGTGCTGGTGTTCCTGGTGATGTTCCTGTTCCTGCAGAACGTGCGCTACACCCTGGTGCCCTCGATAGTGGTACCGGCGTGCCTGCTCGGGACGCTGATGATCATGAAACTGCTCGGCTTTTCGGTGAACATGATGACCATGTTCGGCATGGTGCTGGCCATCGGCATCCTGGTGGACGACGCCATCGTGGTGGTGGAGAACGTCGAGCGCTTGATGGCCGAGGAAGGCCTGTCGCCGGTGGAGGCGACCATCAAGGCCATGGGGCAGGTTTCCGGGGCCATTATTGGTATTACCCTGGTGCTGGCGGCGGTATTCCTGCCTTTGGCGTTCATGTCCGGTTCGGTGGGGGTGATCTATCAGCAGTTCTCTGTGTCTCTGGCTGTCTCGATCCTGTTCTCCGGCTTCCTGGCCCTTACCTTCACCCCTGCACTGTGCGCCACGCTGCTCAAGCCAGTGCCCCATGGCCATCATGAAAAGGGCGGTTTCTTCGGCGCCTTCAACCGTGGCTTCGCCCGTATCACCGAGCGCTATTCGCTGCTCAACAGCGAGCTGGTGGCGCGTGCCGGGCGCTGGATGCTGGCGTATGTCGGCATCCTGGTGGTGCTGGGCTATTCCTACCTGCGCTTGCCGGAGGCCTTCGTGCCGGCTGAAGACCTGGGCTACAGCGTCGTCGACGTACAGCTGCCGCCGGGCGCCAGCCGGGTACGTACAGACTACACCGCCGAGGCGTTGGAGAAATTCCTGATGTCTCGTGAGGCGGTGGCCAACTCGTTCATCGTCAGCGGCTTCAGCTTCTCGGGCCAGGGCGACAACGCAGCACTGGCGTTCCCCACCTTCAAGGACTGGTCGCAGCGTGACAAGACACAATCGGCGGAGGCGGAAACGGCAGCGATCAACGCACAATTCGCCGCCAACGGTGACGGCACCATCACCGCGGTCATGCCACCGCCCATCGACGGCCTGGGCAACTCCGGCGGTTTCGCCCTGCGCCTGATGGACCGTGGCGGCCTTGGCCGTGAAGCACTGCTCGCCGCCCGCGACCAACTGCTGGCCCGTGCCAACGGCAATCCGGTGATTCTCTACGCGATGATGGAAGGCCTGGCCGAGGCGCCGCAGCTGCGCGTGCACATCGACCGGGAAAAGGCCCGAACGCTGGGGGTGAGCTTCGAGGCCATCAACAGCACCTTGGCCACTGCTTTCGGTTCGGCGGTGATCAACGACTTCACCAATGCCGGGCGCCAGCAGCGCGTGGTGGTGCAGGCTGAGCAAGGCGAACGCATGACCCCCGAAAGCGTGCTGCGCCTCTATGCCCCGAATGCCAACGGCGAGCAGGTGCCGTTCAGCGCCTTCGTCACCATCCAGTGGGAAGAGGGGCCGGTGCAACTGGTGCGCTACAATGGCTACCCGTCCATCCGCATCGCCGGCGACGCTTCGCCGGGGCACAGTACTGGCCAGGCGATGGCCGAGATGGAGCGTCTGGTCAGCGAGCTGCCGCCGGGTATCGGCTACGCCTGGACGGGCCTTTCCTACCAGGAGAAGGTGTCCAGCGGCCAGGCGGCCAGCCTGTTCGCCCTGGCCATCCTGGTGGTGTTCCTGCTGCTGGTGGCGCTGTACGAAAGCTGGGCGATTCCGCTGACGGTCATGTTGATCGTGCCGATTGGTGCCTTGGGTGCGGTGTGGGCGGTGACGCTCACCGGCATGCCCAACGATGTGTATTTCAAGGTCGGGCTGATCACCATCATTGGCCTTGCGGCGAAGAACGCCATCCTGATCGTCGAGTTCGCCAAGGAACTGTGGGAGAAGGGCTACAGCCTGGGCGACGCCGCCATCGAGGCCGCGCGCCTGCGTTTCCGTCCGATCGTGATGACCTCCATGGCGTTCATCCTCGGCGTGGTGCCATTGGCCATCGCCTCCGGCGCGGGGGCGGCAAGCCAGCGCGCCATCGGCACCGGCGTAATCGGCGGCATGCTCAGTGCCACCTTGTTGGGCGTGGTCTTCGTGCCGATCTGTTTCGTCTGGGTGTTGACGCTGCTCAAGCGCAAGCCCGCACCTGAGCAACCGGTCGAGGTCGCCAAGTGATGATCAAATTCAATCGTGTGCTTCCCTTGGTCCTGTCCTTGACCTTGACCGGTTGCTCCCTGGCGCCCACCTATCAGCGCCCAGAAGCACCGGTGGCGGCCGGATGGGGCGATGCTGCCGGTCATGCCGGCCGTTCGGTGGAGCAGATGCAGTGGCAGGCTTTCATTGTCCACCCGGTGCTGCGTCAGCTGATCGCCAGTGCGCTGGACAACAACCGCTCCTTGCGCCAGACCCTGCTCGACATCGAGCAGGCCCGCGCCCAATACCGGATCGAGCGGGCCGACCGGGTGCCTGGGCTGAACGCCAGCGCCGCGGGCAATCGCCAGCACCTGCCTTCGGCACTTTCGAACGATGGCCGCGAAGGCGTCACCAGCACTTATCAGGTGGGCTTGTCATTGCCGGAATATGAAGTGGACCTGTTCGGACGGGTCAAAAACCTGAGCGATGCGGCCCTGGAGCAGTACCTGGCCACCGAGGAAGCCGGGCGTGCCGCACGCATCGCCCTGATCGCCGAGGTGAGCCAGGCCTACCTGACCTTGGACGGTGCCGAGCGGCGCCAGGCGCTGACCCGCCAGACCCTGGCCAGCCGCGAGGACTCTCTGGCGTTGGTCGGTGAGCGTCGCGCTGCCGGCACGGCCACGGCGCTGGACCATCAGGAGGCGTTGGGGCTGGTCGAGCAGTCTCGTGCCGAGCTTGAAGTCACCGTGCGCCAGCAGCGCCAGGCCTACAACGCGCTGGTGCTGTTACTGGGCAGCGCCGAGGCGGCCAAGGCGATGCCCGTTGAGCGCCCAGATGAGCCAATGGTGCTCAATGACATTGCGCCGGGCGCGCCGTCGGCATTGATCGAGCGCCGTCCCGATATCCTCGCTGCCGAACACCGGCTGCGTGCGCGCAATGCCGATATCGGCGCGGCGCGGGCAGCCTTTTTCCCGCGTATCAGCCTGACCGGCAGCTTTGGGACCGCCAGTGCGCAGATGTCCGGGCTGTTCGACGGTGGCTCGCGTAGCTGGAGCTTCATGCCGCAGTTGTCACTGCCGTTGTTCGACGCCGGGCGCAACCGTGCCGGGCTCAGCCTGGCCGAGGCACATAAGGACTCGGCCGTGGCCGCCTATGAAGGCGTGATCCAGGTCGCCTTCCGCGAAGTGTCCGACGCACTGGCTGCCACCGACACCCTGCGCCGCGAACAAACCGCGCGCCGGGCCCTGGTCGACACCAGCCGTGCGACGCTGGCATTGGCCAAGGCGCGGTACGAGGGTGGGGTGGACAGCCATTTGCGTTATCTGGACGCGCAGCGCAACAGCTACGTGAACGAAGCAGCCTTCATCGAAGCCAGTACCCAGCGCCAGCTTGCGTTGGTCGACCTGTTCCGCGCACTCGGTGGCGGCTGGCCGGGCAAGGGCTGAAACAGCCTCCTTTGGTTGGCATGTCCAGCCACTTGGCCCCAGAGACCGATGTCCTGGGGCCTTTTTTTGGGCTGGCGAAGGCAGGTCAGCGAGCAGGTGCCGCAGCGCCGTCGAGGAATAGCAGCTCCAGCGTCTGCACGGATGTCGCGCTGGCTGCTCGCCCGCGTCGTTCGGCATCGACGATGCCGTACACCATGCTCAGGAACATTTCAGTGAAGATCGCCGCGCTGATATCGATACGGAAAGCGCCCGCTTGCTGGCCACGCAGGAAGAAGGCATCCAGTGCGTCGGCATAGGCCCGCCACGGGCGGTTCGCCTCGCTGTCGTCGAACGAGTCCGGGCGGTACTGAAAGAGCAGGAAGATCATCATCTCGCGATGCTTGAGGTGCTCGACGATGAGGCGATGCAGGGCTGCGCTGGGGTCGCTGCCGTGCAGGTCAGCGTTGCCGATGACCTGAGAGAGGACCTGGTCGCCATAGCGCTCCAGCATATTCACCAGGTTGTCACGGGTTCCACAGAAACGGTGCAGGGTCGCCTTGCTCACGCCCGCCGCCTCGGCCAGCTCCTTCAATGTGGCTCGGGGGTGGACGACGATCGCGTCGGCCAGCGCTTTGAGCAGGCGCTCATCGGTAGGGAGGTGCATCAGAAGATTCCACACTGCATATCGTGCAAGCATTGTGAAGGAAAACGACTCATAGGACACCCATTTGAGTAAATAATGGCTCAAACAGGGCTTGCAGGTCGTAGACGTACGGGTGCTTGCTTGCACGTGTACCGGCACCGCCTCTTTCGGTGTGCCAGAACGAGGGAGGCGGCGAAGTTCAGGGGCAGAGTGAAGCACTCTTGGGATGGCGCCGGGATTAGGGAAGGCGACTGAGGACTTGGCGATTTTGGATGAGGAAATCATGACAATAAAGGCGTCAATCAAGGCCTTCCCGCGCTCTGCGCTAACGGACTCGGATTCGAAAGGCAGCGCCGCCATAGCCTTCTTGCGCGATCACCGCGATCGCCGCCGCCAACAACTCGGACCTTTTGGCGTCGCGATCTCAAACCGGGCGCCCACGACGGGCAAGCGGTGATTAACGCCTCGGCCGCGGCGCCACTGCTTCTACCGCCAGGGGAACTGAGACGGCAATTCCTAGTAATTATGTATTATTTCATACGTTGAACGTATTATAAATTAGTTTTTGTCGCGATTAGATCGGATAAGATTTAATTATCAGACCTAAAAGGATGGAGGGCAGGGCATGGCAGTAGGCGTACCGGAAAACGACGTGTTTGCCGCCGCGGACGCAGTTCTCGCCCGCGGCGAGCGGCCCACCGTGGAGCGCGTGCGCCTGGAACTGGGGCGGGGCAGTCCGGCGCGGGTTGGCGCCTTGCTGGATCAATGGTGGGAACAACTGGCCGGCCGCCTGCGCGGCGAAGCCCGCCTGCCGGGATTGCCGGCGGAAGTGGCGCAGGCCTTTGTGGCCATTTGGCAGCAGGCAACCACCTTGGCTCAGGGGCTGGCCGAGCAGGGGTTGGCCGGCCAGCGCCAGGTCCTGGCCGATGAGCGCGAAGCGCTGAGTGCTCTGGAGGCTCGTGCCCGCCTGGAGGTGGTCCAGGCGCGGCAGCAGACAGCCGAGGCCGTTACCGCACGGCAAGGCGTCGAAACCCGCCTGTCTGACCTGGATCAGTTGCTGGTTCAGCGTCAGGCGCAGATCGACGACCTATGCCGCCAGCGGGACGAACTCCAGGCGCAGCGCGATGATGGTCGCCACCAGTTGCTCGAGCTTCAGCAACAGCTACTGGACAGTCGCGAGCAGGCGGAGCGAGCGCGAGACGAACAGCAGCGTTACACCCGTGACGTCGAAGACCGGGCCTATCGCGAAATTGATCGGGCCCGCGAGGAAGGCAAGGCGCTGGGCACACAACTCAAGGACGCTCAGGGCCGGCTCAGTGCGGCCCAGCAGAGCGCGGAAGCGCATCAACTGGCCTTGGCCGATGCCCGGGAACAGGCACAACTGGTGCGTAGCCAAGCTCAGTTAGCGACCACGCAGCTAGAACAGGCTCAGCAACAAGCAAGGACCACGGGTGAACAGGTTCATTCCCTGCAAGCTGCATTGCAGGCTGTGCGCGAAGAATTGGTCGCAGCCCGTGAGCGGGCAATCGCAGCCGAAGCCCGCGCTGAGGCGCTGGCCAGCCGCCCCCGGCGCTCAGTGAAAAGTCGCGGATGATTCAGAAAATGCGCAATTCATCCGGTTCAGTATGTTTGAACCTCTCGCCAATCACGCGGGTAGCTCTCGCCGCCAACAGCCGGAGTAAAGTAGTTGTCGTCTGCAAAAAAGAACCTGTGGCACTGGCTGTCTACAAAGCCGGGCTTGCTCCTGGCCCTGTTGCTCAATGTCATTCAGAGCTGGATCACATACCGCTTCTTCGGGATAGATGCATCCGCGATGGCATACCTGATGGGCGCTTTTACCGTCTTCATCTTTTTAGTCGACAACCGCGACGACCGCTTTCTCAAAGGTTTCTTTCTGATTGCGTATGGCGTGATGATCCAGTTTTCCTACGACTTGGTATTCAAACAAGCATTGGAAGGCTCGCACTGGGCAGATAACGTCAAGATGCTGCTCATGATGATTACGATCGGTTCTACTGGGGCAGGCGGAAGCTTAATCGCCACGCACAGTGATCGCAGCTCAACCGACCAGGAATCCAATACCAATCAGGCCAATGGTGAGGCGGCTTTCAGTCGACTCGATACACTCGAACGTCAGGTGCAGGGGCTGGATCGCAAATTGGACCGATTGATCAAACAAGCGGGGCTGGCGAGCGCTTGCCTGTTGTTCGCCGGGCTGATGCTAATCATCTTGCTGTTAGCACGCTGAGTCAGTGCGCAAATGTCGCTGCAATCGGAGACACAGTCGCGCCGGGGCTGTGAGTCAGTCCGCCTCAGCACGCCCACGGCGAGACTCAGATGGCTAGACGGCGTTTGAAATTCTCTAGCCAAGTCTTGGCCATTGCCGAATAGGGCGCTTCTGGCGCAGCTGCGGCCTTGAGTTCCTCCAGCATGCGGTCACGTAGCAGCCGCAGCCGTGTGGCAACACCGGCTGCTGGCGTTCCTCGTAGCTGAAGCGCGGCATCTGGCGCCTCCAATGCGTCGATCGAGGTGGCCAGGTCAATGATGAGGTCGCCAAGAAACTCCATGCTACGCAGGACACGATTGCGGTCTTGCAGCAGCTTGAGACGGTTTAATCCGTACACCTGGATTGAAACTGCACCGCGCTGTTGCTGCTCTGGGGAACCGGTTGGCACGATCAATCCCGTGGGGTGCGCGGGATCAACGCTGTACAGCAGATGAGCGGTTGGATCGTCATTGCAGGGATTGAGGAGCAATGGCTGCTCCCTGGAGAAGTCCGTACCTTCCGCGGTAGTTCTTACCCCGCCAGCGGCCAAGGGAAAGCTGTTTTTCTTTCCTGCTTGGGTCAACGTCGGAGAGGTGCTGGCGGCCAAAACGGCCAAGCTTGAGGACGCCTCCACAATCACCTGACCGCGCTTGCGATTGCAGTCGATGCATGATGGCAGCAGGTTTTCCCACTGCATGGCGATCCACCAGTAACCGCCATGGGTGGCAGCCTCGGTGACACCCCCCTTCGGCCGATAATGCTCGATATCGACCGGCGCCGAGGCGGCATAATAGGTCTCACAGTAAGCACACTTGCCGTGAAACATTTTCTCCAAAGCCCGGCGGACATCATCCCCCTTGTAGGCCGTGTACTCGAAACTCTTCTTTTTTTTGCCAGCCGGCGCGGGGGTGGCGCGGTGCACGCGTACTCGCGCAAGTTCATCGCTACCGGCGGCCCCAAGTTGAAGGGAGGCGGGAGTAGGAGCACGCTGGACCTGACGCATGATCACAAGCCCTCCAATGCGGCGAGGATTTCGTCTTTGGCCTTACGCCGTAACGCATGCAATGCCTCACTACTCGCGGCGCGTCGCCGGGCCAGGTACTCGGCGACAGCCTGCTGCACGAGCCGATGTGCCTCGCTTGAGCCGATGGGCAGGGCACCGTTTATGTCGCGTTGGAAGCCGCTCAACATCTGCTGATCATCGATACTCAAAAGTTCGCCACGGCTACGCTTGGCCATCAAGTCGGCAACATTGGCCAGATGGCGATCGGTGTATGCGTCGTCGGTGGAGAGCATCTGGAAAAAATCCGAAGTGAGTAGCTGCTCGAGCCGAAGTTCCGCCACCGGCGGAAGGCCGGAGATGCTTTCGATGGCGATCGGGAATTGACTGTCCAGCCGAGCCTCCGAAGTGGCGATGCGTTGCACCACCGCGACTTCACCGTCTGCCATGCCGCGCAAACACAACGGGTCATGCGTGGTCACAATAAAGGTCATGTTCGGCAGGGCCGCGCGCAGGCGAGACATCACCAGTACTTTCCAACGCGGATGCAAGTGGGCCTCGATTTCATCAATCAGGATTACCCCACGTGCTGCCTGAAAATTCTCGAATCCAGGATAAACTCTCGGATTCATCAGCCCTTTGAAAATGTCGCAAATCATTGCCAACATTGACCGATAGCCAGAGGAGACGGCGTGAAGCGGTGTGTGGTTGAAGCGTGTTGAACCGTCCAAATCGGTCACGGTGGTGACCATGCACAATGCGCCGGTTGCCGGCATGCGTTGAATGACTTCGAATTCACCATCGATTGCCAATACATCGCGCAGTGTGCGAATCACCATGTCGAAGCGATCTTGTTGGAGCCTGCTTAGCCAGGGCTCGGGATTGGAGAGCGGATGACCGTCAAACAGACTGCGCACATGGGTATGTGCAGTCGCACGATGGCTGGTCCGACCGTATCGACGAAAAGCACCGTAGGCAAAGACAGGGACCTGCTGGTTGCCCAGATCGCTGTCGTGGGTGGGCTGTTGCCGGTCGATGCCCAATTGAACCCAGCGTTGGTTGGTCAGTTCGATTCGAATGTGGGTCTTCGCCCTCTCCCCTGACTGTTCAACGCCGAGCTGAGTAGGGTCAATTACCATGTCAGCCCAGGGTACATTGAGTGCGCTGCGTACCGCCGAAGGGACGAGGGTCAAGGCGATGGCTTCCAGAATAGAACTTTTTCCAGTGGCGTTTTCACCCAGAATGACCAACGAGGGAGCCAGTGCTCCATGGTGCTCCACAGGGTTCGCCGATGGCTCGTTAAGCCTGAGGTCCAGACGTTCAATAGCTTTAAAGTTACGAATTTGAATAGCAATCACGGCATCCTTTGCCGGGGGCAGGCGCCGGACCTGCGTGCCATGGGCGCGAAGATACGAATCCTCACGCTGCAGCAGGTGGCGCGCCTGATCCAATAGCGCTGCGGCATTGGGGATCGCAGCCCATTTGTAAAGGGCAGGGCGCACACGCTCGACAGCCAAGTGCCGCCCGATGCCTTTGATCGATAGATGTTCGAGCAGGCGCCTCAGCAGTAAATACCACGTACCCCCGAACTCCAGGCTCTTGAAATCAACCAGCGGGTCAATGTTCTTGAGCTCTCCTGAAACCACGCACGTGTAAAGAGCTTCCAAGCGCCTTTGATAAACCTGATAGCGTTGATCGCGGCGCTCCCCGCGGTTGAGGTCGAAGATGGCAATGGTTTGCTCGCCGCGCGGTGTGCCTGCCAACAATTCACCGTCGAGTGTGGGGATCAAGTGCTTGGCAAACTGTCGCTCCTGGGTGGGATCCAGCAGCAAGGGCTCCTCTTCGGGCGAACCAAAAGGCCAAAGCCCTTTGCCACTGGTGACATACGCCTGAACTTGGTCCAGCGCTGGTGGCCGGCAGCGCGCTCTGCGAACTGGAAACTGCGGCTCAATCGGCATGCAGCCGTGACAGATGGGCAGCAGGTTCTGCCACGCGTCGGCAAGCCACAGGTAATAAAGATGCGCGTCACTGGAGCGCGCAACTGGCAGCGCGTTACCTGGCGGACGGAAGCGATGAATGACCAGCGTAGCGCTGGCTTCACAGAAAACGCAGCGCTGCCCGCTCATGTCGGCCAGCGCTTCCAACAGGTGCGGCTCTTCCGGGCTAAATCCGATGGCCGGCACGCTGGTTTGCGCCCGTCGCTGAGGCTCCAGCTGCCAAAACTCCAGCATCGCTTTTCGCGACGCCTGGGCTTGGGGGGAGCTGAGAGCGGCTGGAGGAGTCATGGGGCGGTCAACGTACTGCATTGTCGACCTCCAATACCGGGGAGAGGAGGGTGCTGGTCCGAATGAGACGACGCGCAGCGTGAGCGACCTCCTCGATGCGCCATGGTTGCATATCTCCGTCAGTGGTTGCCCGGCTGACAGCACACGCACGCATGTAGGTGCAAAAATGCTGAACCGGGTGTTTTTCGGCAAGTTCGAGAATCGCACGGTAGGTGATCTCAGAAGATTGCTCTTGGAGCATGCCGAAAAGGCGTTCGCGCGCGTCCTGAGCATCATCACGTACCGTTGGGGAATACACCCCGCCTCCGGCCCGATTAAGGTCGTTCTTCACTCGGATGACGCTGTGCATCAGGAGGTACAGCTCTTTCAGGTAAGTTGGACTGTTGAAGCCGCCAATGCTCAGGACTGCATCACGTCGACCTCCCAATAGCTCTACGCTGAAGGTTTCGCCGAAGCGCTCGGCAGCAGCTCGGGATAACTTTCTCAGGGCTGTTTTCAATGCCGGAAGCGACAATGTCGGGTCGGCGTCGGTACGGACCGCGTACCAAACGGGCAATTGCTCGCCCGGCGTCGCAGGGTTGCTGATCTTGTCAAACGCCAGCCCGGCGATCTCGGCCGCTGGTAAGTTGTCATTACCGATGATGCGCCGGCTGTAGCGCAGGCATTCAAGGTTCAGTACCTGATGGTTCATCAGCCATTGCTTAAGCAACGGTGCCAGCGTTGAATGCAGTACGGGCGCGTGATAGACCACATCGTGCAAGACATAGAAAGAACGCTGCTCCGGCTGGCTGGTGGACAATTCCCAGTCAATTTCGCGGTAGAAGAATGCGGTCGCCTCAGGCAGATGCTGTCGACAGAAGCTATCAAACCAGAAAGGAAAACCATTGAGCTCGAAGAGCGCGTAGCGCAAGGCCGACTCCGCTTCCCGTGCGTCTAATTTGGCAATGTGTTCATGGTTCTGCAGTTCAATGGCGAGGCCAGTCAACCCGAACATGACCGCAGCGGGAATACTGTTCGGCTCTGCGCCTTCTGAGCGTAAAGTGGGTTGGTAGGCTCGCCAGAAAGCGATGGCTGCATCCCGATAGGCTTCGGCAACCGCCAGGCCAAACTCCGGGATCAGTGCGCTCCAGTCACTGCCATCAAGCTGCGTGGACGATCCGGAGGCGTCACGAATATGCTCCATCAGATGAAACTGAAAGTTACTCACCTCGCTCGGTTGCAAGCCAGGCGGGTGACGCACTAGATCGGGCTTGGCCTTGAGGCGCTCGACAAAATGTGTCCACTGGTTACTTTCTCGTTTTTGCTGTCGCGCATGCTGGCGACGGTACTTTCTTTCCTGTTCCTGAAAGCGCACGAGTGTGGGATCCGGTTTCGGGTTGAGCAGTGCAAGCAGAGTTTCCTGCAAAGCAGCATGGCCATGCGTAGTGGCCAGCAATTGCTCACGCCAGAGTGTAGGCTTGCCATGGTCATTGAAGGTGCGATAGGCCCTTGCGAGCGCGACAAACTGGTCGTCTTCTAAAGGTCGCTGCCTAACCCAGTCCAGAATTCTGGGGAAGCTGTCCGCAGCAAATGCCCAGAAGTGCCATGAATAGCTAACCAGCCAATCGTCCTTGAGGCTTTGATTCCTGCGTGCCTGCCGCGTGCGGCAGTCCTCGATGCACCTCCAAAACAGCGCGTCGTTCAGCTCTGGCCACGCGGGAACCAAGGTCGTCAATGCGCCTTTGATATCGCCCAGTTCGCTACCGTGCCACTGCATAAGCTCAGGGGCCGCCGCAAGAACTCTCAGGGTCGTGGAGGACATGGCGGCTGGAGCCCGCTTAGCGATTAAGTGCTCTACGCATCGCAAGGCGATTGGCATTAACCAGTAGTACGCTTTCGAAAGCTCGCACTCCCCACGCTCCAGATGCGGCTTTTTCTGGAGGTAAGTCAGCAAACCGCTGGCAAAAGCGTGCAAGTCATCGGCTGACGTGGATTCTGAACAGCCCGCCAAGCGGTTGACGAAATCCGTCAGGTTGCCAGCGAGCCCACTGGAGTCGTAACGTTTGTAGTCCACCGATCGGGCAAGTGTTTCCAGAATAAGGTCAATCGAGGCTTTCTGTGGCGGTGCATACGCGACCAACTCGGCAAAGACCGTGCGGGGTATCTCCCCCCCGCTGTCCAGAATGGCTCGCCAAAGCTCGTTGAGGCGCTCGTTGTCCGCCAAGCACCCAACTGCGCGTACTGCTACCAGTCGAGCATAGTGACCGCGTTGAGGGTCCGCAGCAATACGGCTAAGTGGCGCAAGACTCTGAGTCATCTTTCCTTGCCATACCAGGCGTCCCAGAATAAACATCACCCGGTCATCTTCGAAATGCTTTTCGATGAGCTGAAGTGTGAAGGGTTCCAGCTCGGGGGTGGCAATTCGCACGATTGCACTGTTATCCAGCCCTCTGAGCGACGCACGCGGGTCTGTGATCTGTTCAATTACCCGTTTTAGAGTTGTCTCGCGCTCAATGAGGGGCAACGCTGCGGCGTCTCCGCCCTCAACAACGACTTCTGGGTAGTGCGCAATGACTCGCTCACGGATGCGTTCGTCGAACAAAACCAGCCAAGGCAGGAGAGGGCGCAGGCGTGCACTCAAAACCGTCAGCCCATAGCGTGAGCGAAACATCCAGTTCTCGATTTCATTGCGATTAGTGTCGGTACCCAACTGCTGGTGGATCCAGCGCGCGGCGAGTAATTCCCGCACCTCGCGATGACGGAAACGCACTTCTCCGTAGACCGGCTCACCGAAAAGCCCGCTGGTGAGCAGAGCATGGAGCTCGGCCGCAGACCATTCGGGCAGCAACACCATCGGGTCGATGCCTTCACCGGTTGTTGTAGCTTGCAATCGCACGTTAGCGACGCCAGTCAGGACTACCGCGATGGCAAGCAATTGGGCGCCGTCCTGCAGACGTGTGAGCGTTAGCGAAGGTGTACTCAATTCTGCCTGGCTTAACTGCCGGGTAACACTTTGCTCCAGGATGTTCAGCCGGCTCCCCAACACCTGATCGGTTTTCCAGGCGTGAATCAGGTCGCGTAAGTCGAACGGTAGTTGTGCCAACGTGAACAGATTACTGCGTTCTAGTTCGTGCAAAAACGTCGAGCTATTCGGCACTTCGCTGCACTCAGCGAAAGTCCGGATGTCTTCGGCCGATAACGCGGTCATTTGGTAAACGTTGAGTGTGGGAAGAGGCTCTTCGTTGGTGTGCGCGGTAAACCGTTGTGCAGTGACTTGGTCTGCGATCAGACTGACACTGGGCTCTTCTTGTTCACCCTCAAGCGTGATCATGTCAGCGTGAAACGGCAGAATTGCTTCAAGCAGTGTACGGTCTCGCTGCGGGCGCCAGGCATACGGGCGGCTCGACACATAAATGTGCGCGCGATTGCAAGCCAATCCCACTCGACCGGCAAAATTGCGCAGTGCTTGTTCGAATACCCGCGCCGCTGTGAGGCGAATTTCATCTACAGAATCGAGGAAAAACCAACCTTCATCGGAACTTGCTTGCCAGCTGAGGAATGCCTCTGCCGACCCTACTTCGAAAGCCTGCTCAAATTGCTCCGAGAGGTCTTCGATACGGATAAAAAACGCAGCTTTACCCTGGTCTTTCAGTCGCCGTGCGGCCCCTTCCAACTCGTAGGTTTTCCCGGCGCCAGCTTCGGCGAGAATGACCACACGGTATTCGTCGAACAACTGTGCCCATGTCTTGACGTCAGACGAAGCGCTTGGGAGCAAAAGTTCTCCAAGTGGAATATCGTCCTTCTGATAGGTTTCCGGGACAAGGCGGAAACCCCGATTGAGTGGTACCTGGGGCATATGGCATCCCTGCAATGAAGGTTCAAAGTTTTCTTAGCGGTGTGCCTTATCAGTTGGCTGGCATTTCGCCGTGCGCCCGTGTGGTTTTGAGGTATGAGCGCAAATGGGGCCTAGCCGCCGACTCTGCATCAAGACCGCGAAGCTCGGTCCGACGGATTTCACCGTTTGGTAAATAAACCAGGAGGGTGTCGTCGCACACCTCGTACTCCGCGTAGTGGGTAACGCCTTCATGGATCAAAGAGAACTGCTGCACCATCCGACTCCTGATGAAAATAGAAGAGCGCTAGCGTACGCTCGCTGCAACTCAACACGATTGGACCGGGCGACGCCAACAAATCAGGTCAGCCCTCGTCGCAAAGCAAATGGCCACTATAGAGGGTGGTATCGCGCCCGAGAAGCTTCGCTCTGCTGCAAATCTGATCAGCGCACGTGAGGGTGGAACGAGGCGTAACCGACCGAACTGTTGCCAGGGAGGACTATGGATGGTTGGCCAACGCCCAAGGTCCGACGTGCGGGCTCACTTTTTTCCCCAAGAAGCGATTGCCGAAGTCTTTCTCACGCTTCTTCATTGCAGAGCGAAGATGAGAGCGATTTATCTCGTAGTTGATCAATCGTAGCGTTCGCTCCGTCGGTGGCAGATCAGCGCCCATTTGGTCAACGGCCATCCAGGTCCATGCACGACGGTCTGCCGAAGCGCAAAACAGTAACCATGCTCCATACGCTGATTCAGCATCAGCGGCGCTCCAGTAGACCTCCCACCAGTGACGAGCGCAGGCTTCGGTATGGCGCAGCAACGCATTGTCGCTAGAGCGTGTAGTTGGTTGATCAACAAACCCTTCTGGCCAGTTGAGATCGGTAGGCAGACGGTTGCCGCAACTGAACCCTTGCAGGCGAGCCCCACGCTGCTGCCGCCAGGCCAACGGCGAGCTCAGATCGGCTTGAATAACACTGGACAGCCATGCGTGTCCCTGATTGGTGTAGGCGCAGATGCTGAGGTCCAATAGCCCAGCGTCGGTGTTGGTTGCCTTGATATCGAGCACCGCATCCAGCAGGGCTTGCGCGGCCGGCGACGCAGGCACGCGAAACAGCAGGTGCAACAAGTCGGGGACTTCGGCTTTGCCGAGGAAGCGGGTGCTCATGTTCTGGTGTAACTGCAACCAAAGCGACGCTGCACGATTTGCATCCCGATGGAATAAGGCCTCGCAAAGGGCCAGATAGAAACCCTCATTTAACCGAACGCGGCGGAGGAAGTCAGTGGAGCTGTCGGCCGTGCCACTCAACCACCGTTTGATCACTGCGGGACAGTGGTCGATGATCACAAGAAAATCGGCAGCGTCGAAGTCCTGCAGGTAGAACTGCGCACCGCGTCGGCGGGCGTCTCTGACTCGCTCGATGGTACTGTCGATTGCGGCTTGTCGCGCCGCTACCTGGGCTTCGGAGTTCGCCGCCATCATCTGCTCAAGTGACAGATTGGCAGAGTCTAAGGATTCAGTGACCGAGAAGCAGGTGGGCGACTGCTCTCGATCTTCCAGACGCACGGACAGCGTGCAGGGGGAGGGCGCACTGTCATGGGCCGTCAACTCCAGCACCGTCGAAAGTAACTCGCTAACCATGTGCGAGTCTGCGGCAGTCGCTTCTCGCTGGTTCAGCGCTTGCAGCAGCAGCCATGGAGCAGCTTGCTGGCAGACCTGATCAAACGGCCAAGCAGTGGAAGCTGCCAGCACGGCCAATGAGCCCCAGTGCGAGGCTTCAACTGCGTCTTCGTGGTGCCATTGCCACTTCGATTTTCCTAAGTATTGCCCGAGGCGTGCTGCGTTCGACCGAAAGGCTACCTGGAGAAGAGGGGTGCGCGCATCGCCTTCGGTAGCTGCCAGCTGATGCTCCAACCAATTCCAGTCAAGCGAACGAAGGTTGGGCTGCAGACTGAGCACGGCCAGAAAGTCGCTGATGTGTTTTTCCGAGCCGAACCGGTAACGCAGCAACAGCTTACTGATTTCTCCAGGCGAGAGCGGCATGACCGCTTTCAACATGTCGGTGTAGAGCACCGGCAATGCTGCATCAACGACCATCTCCGCTTGCCGGTAAGCAGAAAGCCCTGACATTTCCATGGTCAGTAAAAGGCTGTCGATTGCCACCTCGTCATTGTCTGTGTAAGGTCTCTGGCCGCGAGCTTGAGACCGGGCCCGGCGGACGGCAGCTGCAGCGTAAGCGCTGTTGTCGGTGAACAGCAGTCGCTCTCGTTGAAAGGCGGCCAGGGCCAGGTACAGTTGATCAGCCGGTCTCGCTGGCAAGGACGCGAGCTTTTCCCGCTGCTTGGCCACCAGTGCATGCGGGGCGACGCGCGTCATCGCAGCCAGTGACCGCTCGAAAAAATGGTCGGTAGGGGTCGGCGCACGCTGGTTATCAAGCTCCAAGACCTCAATCGCTGCAAGACTGTCTGCTGCCTCGTCTTCAAATGCGGCTGGCACAGTGAAGGCGGGATCTGTCCAAAACAGCTGTGCGCGGTCGACACGCGTGCGCATGGGCAAGCTGTGATCCAACAGCACCTGGGTACTGTGTTGCCGCTGCAGCGGGTAAAAGCTTCGGCCCGGATCACGGAGGTAATCCTGTTCGTAATCGGCCTTGTCCAGTGATGGATTGCGCTGCGTGGCCAGGCGCTCATGCTGCTCAACACCCGACAACCAGAGTAATAGCGCCGAACAGCGTGCGCCTAGTTGAGGGTTAATGCCTGGTTCGTAGCGCCAGTAGCAGATCCGGTCCGCCGCTGTCTTAAGCTCAATGGCTGTACTGAGAAAGTCGACGCCGTTGAGCAAACACAGCCACTTGAGCTCGTCCCAGACCTCACTGCGACCGCGGATCGCCAAGTTCAAGGCCGCGAGCTCAAATAGCGGGCGGGCATCAGTGAGCGGATAGCCTTCCAGCAACAGGGGAATCATGCTGAGGTGGTGAGTGGCGACCTGCGAAACCAGGGTAATAGATAAACCCAGAACCTTCAGCGGACCATCGATATCGACGCCGACCCTGTCCATGACACGTTTAGCTCGCGCGTCATCAGACTGTAGGTGGCGTCGCTGTTCAGATTCAACGTCCCGCGATACTTGGCTAAGCCACGACTGGACGCGACCCAGAATGGCAGCGCGAAGGGTCATGTCAGATCTTGACGTTGACCGCAGTGCTTCGACAGCCCACAAGCGTGCGGTCCGCTGTCCTGCCTCGCCTGGCCGTTCTATTGTACCCAGTAACGAATCCACCAAAGGCCCGGCGATGCGACGCAACTCGCTCGCATGCTGACTGGGGAGGTTTTGAGAGGACAACCATTCTGAAACTAACGCGGTAGATACCTTGAGCGCCGTCGGCTGATCACGTTCGACCATAATGGAAACTGCGGCACGTAGAATCTCTGAGCGCTGATCCAACCCTGCGATGGGGTCGAGCCAAGTATAAGCTTCGTGCAAAATCCCTTCTTGACCAATCTCACCACATTCGTCGAGATGGTGTAGAAGCGCCATACCCAACGCGTGCTGTATCAGCGGACCTGTGAGCTTCACCGCTGTCAGGGAAGATTCGACAAAGCGTGAGTCGAGGATATCACTCATGCGCTGGGCCACCTCAGACGGGCTAAGATCGGCGCGTCCCGTGCTGCTGGCCAAATCATTCAGGGTGTAAAGGCGAGGTGCTGTACGTTGCTGTTCGGCAACCGTTTGCAGCCACTGACGCCACTCCATCTCATTGAAGGACCGTCCCGCGCGATGACCAAAGCTGTCGCGCCCATACTCCCAGAGCAGCCGATGCACAGTCACCTGCCCAACATCGATCAAGCGTTCACCGAAACGAACCACCAGGCTAAATAACCGCGGCGTTTGCGCAAGTGGAACCAAATCCTCATGAAGAGCATCTCGATTTAGCCCCTCAGCAGCCAGGCGTTGATCCAATTCGCCGCCAGCTACGCCATCGTAGACGCCAACCTCGATGCGTTGTGGGGCAGACACCAGCGCACGCAGGCGATTAAGGGTCTGCTCATAATGATGCTGACGGGTTGTCAGCACTACCCGGACTCGCCCAGCGAACGTGGGAGTCTGCAGCAACGCGAGGAGGGCAGCCCATTTCACTGCTGGCTCCTGGTTGATGCCATCGAAGAAAACCAGCAGCGCCGGTTCATGCTCGGTCGGAAGTTCCAGCAGCCGGTCTATCCGCCGGTGCCAATGCTCGCGGTCGCGGGTCTGTGTGACCTCGAACATCCGTTCTGCTAGAAGACGTTTGATTGCCGTTTCAGAAACATCATTAAACCCGGACATGGCGTTCGAAGGAATTACCACGACCATTGGCAACGCTTCTGACTCACTGACGAGCCAGTCCAGCACCGCCCAGGTTTTACCATTGCCCTCGAGTCCCAATACAACACCAGGTGCGTTGGCGGCGTTAGGATTTCGCCACCATCGATTCAGGGCGCCATAGCTTGCATGCCGGCGAATGGTGGTGATACTGGCGCCGCCCGCCGCATTCTGGCCCAAGGCCGCGGTGGACACGGATGGAGAGTTCCAAAGCGCGCGTAACTTTTCAATGGCGAGGTGGCGCAATCGCTCATAGCCCGCACCCCATTGCGAGAGGTCACGTTTGAGTCGTGATAGCGTGACTGCGGCATCTCCTTGAAGCGTGGCCGCCAATACTGCCGCCTTATCGCCGGCGTATCTGCGCACCACTTCAGGTGCGGCACTGCACAATGCGGCCAGGGCAGGGAAGCCATCGGCCTTCCAGTCGATAACAACGATTGGCACCCCGAGCTCGTCCGCTAAGCCTGCAAGCTTCAGCTCTAGTTGTTCAGACGCTTCGCGCGTGGCCGCGAGGATCCAGCTTTCTAGCGCAGCGTCCGTAGCCAACGCCTCCAGCACCTCACCGAGCAGTTCGCGCTCACTAAGCGGGGTGTTATCACCGTAACGCTTGCACTCGATACGCAAACGACGGTTCTGCCGACCCGAGGTTCCGGCGTCACCGCCATGTTGAAAGCCGGTTCTTGCTACGGCAATACCGATATCTAGAAGCTCACTCAGCAGTGACGCGACCATGCGCTCAAATTGCCCAGGTGTCAGTTCACGTTGCAGAATCGTGCGCAGCTCGGCGAGATGACCTTGCGGGGTAGCGGGGCGCACAGACATTATGGGGATAGCCTTGTTAAGGGGACTGAAAGCCTTGAGGGCATCGCTACTCATGGCATTTCCTCAGCTTATTATCAGTGGCCACCACTTGGCCAGCAACGTATCGACTCTCTGGCACTCGCCGCGCTCGTAGGAAGGTGGTGGCACACGCTGGTAGCAACCATTTCCACTTCCGCTATGAGCGAACAAGAACTGGCTGCGAGCGCCTCGACAAGCAGGATCTGCAGGTTGCAGCTTGCTAATGGGCCAACCGGGGTACTGCTGGTTATCATGGCGAATGCCTTCAACGACAACTAGAACATCCACACACATGTCAGCATCGATATCATACGCCGCGCCACATCCAGCACTCTCATACCTCTCGATCGATCAGATTTGCGAGATGCACGCCCTTTTCATGAAGGGTGCCACCGTGAAGAGCCTGCTGGCCGAGTACGGAATTGAAACCACGCAAAAGCAGCTTCAACCGCTGCTACCTCTGCGGATCTTGAATGACCAACCATGCCCGGGTTGTGGTGCTCCGTTACAGCAGAAATGGGCAACAAAGACATACGGTTTACCTCCGGCATTCTGCAAGCCCTGTGGCCATCAACAGCTCAGTGTTTGCACCTGTCGGTACTGTCTGCGCAAGCGACTCAAGCGTGCAAACCGAGAGTGGTCTGATAAGCGAGTGACGTTCTCACAGCTTTGCCTCAAACACAAAATACTACTTATGGCACTGCTCTTGACCCAACAGGACGACATTGCGGGCGTGCGTGAAGCCAATTCGATCGGCCCTTTTGCCCCAGGCTTCAGCAGCACCGAGGGCTTCATCAGTGAGTTGTGGAGCGCGGGAGCCATTGTGCTGACCCGCGCCCCCGAATGGGTAACCTCGAACTATCGCTCGGAATGGATGTATGTGCCAGAAGCGTACGGTTGGTCGAGCAATGTCAGCGCGAACACCGAAGAAGAAAAAGCGCTGACCGCATGGGAGGTCATTGAGCGCCTGCGTAGAGACTTCGATACCCATCTGCAGCTTTCTGATGAACCGGAGCTGATTGCCCTGATCAAGGAATTGGCAGAACACGCTGGCTTTGCCTACCTGGAACAGCAGATGGGTAAAGAGAAGCTCGATATCAGCGCTGGGGCGGCCACGCGTAAGGTGTTGCGTTGCATGATTGAAACATTACCTTTGGCAGATATTTGCGCTATAGGGTGGCAGGCTGCCAAAAACTGCGGCAGAGCCTACACTAATAAGGTTGCTACTAGCCGAAAACATGCAGCCAACATGCTGCCCGGGCAAATGGCGCGCGTTGCCGAGTCCCGAGCATTGAAACCCGACACCTGGAAAGTCGACCGAGCATTCAACCGTGTTTCTCGTATCGAGCGTGTGCTCCATGATGAGCTCTTCGGCGGCCAGGACACATTTTTCAATTGGCCGCTGGATCGCTACTGCGAAGAAGTCGTCTTGCCTCGTCTACATAGTGGGCGGAGAGTCACACACAATAGAGCTCCATTAAAGACTTGCCCGCCTGCTACCGTACTGAAGGGTTGATAGTTTCTCGCGGCAATACGCTATGGCTGGTGAAGTTGCTCAAATAGCACAATGCCGGCCGAACTCAGTGTCAGACCACGCGTCGCTAAGCTCAGCATTGCGTCTTTAACCAGATCAGGTAGATTGCAAACGAGACGACCAGCGTTTAAAAGGCGAGGTTTGCCAGAACTCTGCTGGTTATCGCTGATGTGGAGTCTTTTCTGGAGTGTGGTTATGGGGTCGAGGTGAGCAAGTGGGGTAGGGTAGAACAGGCGATGCGCTAGCTGAGTTATATACCTGCTAAGCCGGCGCGCATTCCTGCCCCTGCTTTCGTGCCCAAACTGAATGGCTGTCAATTGTGACTGAGTTCCGATCTGATATCGCTGTGAAATCACGCCGAGCAGAGAAGATCACTCATGCGATAATAACTAGGTCGAGAAGCAATACGACCATTTGCGATTTGTAGAGAGTATCTACCGGCTCCCGGCGCCACCGAAATATTCATCCTTTGCGACCAGACCGAGATTGTCGGTGAGATCCTCGCCACCCTCGCTGAACAGATGTTGAGTTCGCCGTTCCTGCTTGAGATAAGCTAATGTTTGGAAGAAGCAATCCTCACACATGTGCAGTTCATACCGCTCCCCATCATGGGCAGCGCCATAGCCCCAGTGTGCTTGTAGGGTCCCGAACTGATGCCCGCCAGTATCCAAGCGGGTGGAGCAACGGCATACATCGCACACAACGTCTGTAACGGTCTCTACTTCGACTCTTCCGGTTATTTTCATCGCTGACTCCTAAAAACACCTCGGACTGTAGTGAAGAGGTAGACGATCACAGTCAAACGCCATCCATTCAGGGACCACGATCAGCAACCCTGAGATCTTTGATTGCACAGAGGCAGTCGCTCTGTTCTATTCATGAATTGATGGCTTTACCTTATAACTACACTAAATGACTATTTAGTTTAGTTATAACCCCATCAGGAGAATTTACGTCTGGAGGAGCACAGCTAATCCCTTGAGCAATCAGTAATGTTTCAGAAGGATCGCATAACTAACTCTTGGTGCTCGGCACAGTCAGAATCTGCCGCGGGGTGGGCGCTGAACTTCAGGAGGTACGTTAGCATGCATGACCCCAGCGTACAAATTGGAGCCCCATGTGCATGGCGGCCCCGGCATCGTGAAAAACACCCTGTAAACTACTTTTTTGACGTGTTAACTACAGTGGTTTACAAGTCAAAAAAGTAGTTTACAACCCCCGTAAATAGGCCTCCCAACCGACATTTCGCTGCTAGTCGCACTCACGTGAAAAAGCAGCACAACCTTAAGCCGGCCCGCAGACCTATAGAGCATCATAATCGATCACTCATGGGGATCCCGCCGCCGGTGAGCATGCTTACAAGCCTCACGGTGGAATGCGCGTTAAAACGTTCCGAAGGGCCCTTGGTGTTCTCCATGCCGACTGGGACTTCAAAAGGACTGCACAACGTCATGAACTCTGATGCTAGGAGCGTCGTGGCCACTGCGATGTCGCATATGACGGTTCATGTCAGTCTGGTGCTGGCTCGGACCCGACAGATGAAACTGCGGCGGCGGCTAGTATTTGTTAAAATCGGAGGAAGCCTGAGCGTTGTCCGCCAGGGGATTACTGGCGCAAAGCCCCGGCGTTGGGCGAGGCGTATTCGCAGATTTGTTTGAAACAATGGCTTGATCTGTAGCGCAAGAAAAACCGCTCAAGGCCCATGTGACTGGGGCTTTCGCATAATTGTCTGTGATTTCGCATTTTTACCTGACGTCGACACCCTGGGTGGGAATCGTATGGGAAATACGAATGTGCGCATAATGCATATTATGTTAAATAGCGTATTACCTTACCTACCTCTTCGGTTTCATCAGCCCCCGATGATCAGACTGTGCCTGAATTGACCATACCCCCTTCGAATAAATGGCAATTGGCGTCCGATAGTCAGAAAGCGGCTGGCGGATGGTTCCACGTCGACTGTCGCACTCGGAACTGATCAGCTTCAGCACCCAACGCTTAAAGATTCCAAGGGTCGGCGACAGACAGGATGACTTTCACACCGCCACAGCTGGCTGATCTAATGTCAACAGCCACTTAATTGGCCCAAAACGATACCAGTGGCAGCCATGGCTCCTCGTCGCAGCCGTGGCTATCTACTCAGACGTTCCACCGCGTGCGTTAGAAGCAACATCGGCCCTTAAGGTGAGGTTTTCAAGCTTCAACGCCGACGTGGCTGGCTCCCCAAGGGCAAAGCACAGGGCAACCCTCATCGGTCTGGTTTGAGAGCCTTCTCTACCCTCGCCTGCGCCATCCGCTGGCTGAAGCAACAGTGCTTAGACCTTGGCGACCTTTTCACTCTACTGGCGATCGTTTTTCTCAACGGCGACTACGTTGGACTCGGTATAAAAGATCTCACCAGCACGCGTAAAACCTAGTGCACATCACCAGCTTGGCTGATAGCGCGCCGCCCGATGTAAAATACGTTCAATGCATACCTTAGGATCTGATAGATCAGCAAATATCATAATTAGCTTAGATCCAAAAAGCCTTTTACACGAAAAAAATATAAGAATACGGTCTTACCCGGCCACCTCATCACGCTGGGGCGCCAAGGCGATCGGCACCGATCGCCCACCCATGCCAGTGATGAGAGACCGACGCTCCATGCCAACGCCCTCACGTTCCCACCCACCCGTGCGCTTCACCCTGCCCCCGACGGCGGGGAACGGATCCTGTACCCGTACAACGGGCCAGTGCTGGCTTAACAAGACGCGGCTCCTGATTGCCGCTTGCCAACACAAGGAAAGTTGACCATGAACCAACGCCCGCCCTTTCCATTGCGATCAGGGCTGATAGCACTCGTCGCCTGCCTGACGCTGCCGCAACTCTCAGCGCAGGCAGCCGATCAGGAAGAGACTCGACTCGATACCGTCTCCGTAATTTCCACCGGCCTGCGTGGACAGCAACGCACTATCGCCGACAGCCCGACACCCATTGACATCATCAACAGTGAACAACTGCTCAAAACCGGCCGGGCTGAACTGTCGGAGGCCATATCCAAACTGCTGCCATCGTTCAACTTCGGCACCAACATCGCCGGAGTCAACTCACAAGTGCGGCCGCTCAGCAATCGCGGCCTTGGGCCGGCCTACACGCTGGTACTGGTCAACGGCAAACGCCGTCATAACGGCGCTGCCCCTGCCAATGGCAGTACCGACACCAGTGGTGCCAACGCTGTCGACATCGACATGATCCCGCTCAGTGCCGTGGACCATATCGAGGTGCTCAAGGACAGCGCCGCTGCCCAATACGGCTCGGACGCGGTAGCGGGGGTAATCAACATCATCCTCAAGAGCAGTGCTTCGGGCGGTCATGCCGAGGCCAGCTACGGTCAATTGTTCTCGGGCCAGGGCGAAACCATCAAGAGCGCTGCTGACCATGGCTTCGCGCTGGGCGACGGGGGCTTCCTGCACCTGTCTGCGGATGCCCGCAAACGCGGTACCGCCACCTGGGTCGGGAAGTCGCCGGACAGCGTCCGTGCTTTTTTCGAGGATGATCGCCAGGCCGCCTGGGATCACGTGAGCACCAAGAACGGCGACCCTGATCTGAAGGCTTTCAACCTGGCCTACAATGCCGAGTTGCCGTTATCCGACGATCTCAAGCTTTACTCCTATGCCACCTATGGCGAGCGCAAGACCGAAGCGAACAATCAGCTGCGAGCGGCCAACGGCGCTGCGTCGATTCCGGCCCTGTTCCCGGATGGCTACTACCCTTTGAACAACCTCAAGGATACCGACTACCAGTTTCTGTTCGGCGGTAAAGGCAGCGCGGCCAGTTGGGACTGGGATCTGTCCACCACCTATGGCCGCGACAAGATCGAGCATGCCAGCGACCTGACGGCCAACCCGACCTATGGCCCCGAGTCACCCACCAAGTGGGATGACCTGGCCACATTGCAGTTCGAGCAGTGGGTCAACAACCTGGATATCACACGCCACTTCGATGGGCTTTTCGGTGTTTCCGTACCCACCCAGGTGTCCGTGGGCCTGGAACACCGCTGGGAGCGTTTTCGCACATTTGCCGGCAATGACTCACGTGCCTACAGTGTCGGGCCGTACACCTTCCCGGTCGGCAGTCCGCTGTATGTCGCTAACGGCGCGCAACCGTCGACAGGCGCTCAAGGCGTACTTGCAATCCGCCCTCAAGACGAAGCGGATCTGAAGCGCAACAACTACGCCGCCTATCTGGACCTGGGCTTTGACCTCACGCCGAAATGGTATGTCGGCATCGCCGGGCGTGCCGAACACTATGACGACATCAAGGAAAACACCTACAGCTTCAAGCTCAATTCCCGCTACGAACTCACAGACCAGGTTGCCGTCCGGGGTACCTTGGGCTCGGGCTTCCGGGCGCCTTCCCTGACCCAGCTCGGCTACACCGTCACCGATAACCGCACGGCAGCGGATGCCAATGGGAACGCAGTGCCTGCACTGCGCTATACCGCGACGCCCGACAGCCCCGCGGCCCAGGCGCTGGGCGCCACGGACCTGAAACCGGAGAAGTCACGCAACGCGGGCCTGGGTATCACCTGGCAGCCAGCGCCGCGGACTAGCTTCACTGCTGATGCCTATGTCATCGACATCGACGACCGCATCCTGCTCAGCGAGAACCTGTATGACCGCAGCAATGGCAACGGCGCCGTTGGCGACATCCTCGGATCCGTCGGCGTGGCACGCAATACCTGGGTCAGCTACTACACCAACGCCTTCGATACCCGAACTCGCGGCATCGACCTGGTGGCCGATCACAGCAGCCAATTCGGCGCCTGGGGCGATGTGCGCTGGAGTGCGGCCTTCAACTACAACAAGACGACCGTCGAAAGTAGCCGCAGCACGCCGGCCGCGCTGCAGAATGCGGGCGTCAGCGTCGTGGGTCACGCCGCGGAGGGTTTGCTGGTAGCGGCCTCCCCGCGCAGCAAATGGATACTGGGCGCCAACTGGACGCTTGGCAACTTCGCCGCCAACTTGCAGACCACCCGCTACAGCAAGGTCGAGACCTGGCAGCAGAACCCTGCACAAGACCGCAGCTTCGGTGCCAAATGGATCACCGACCTCGACCTGTCCTACCTGCTGTTCGACAGCCTGACCCTCAGCATCGGCGGCACCAACATCTTCAACGTGCGCCCTGACAACAATGGCATCACCCAAGCGGCCTACAAGTACAACTATGGATCCCCGCCTTTCCATCCGGGCGGCGGGTTCTGGTACAGCAAGATCGCCTACGACTTCTGACCCCATGCCCAGGTTGCCAAACGTATCGTGCGCGCCTGGCTTGCAAGCCTTGCGCGACGACCACGCTCTTCGCCGGAGGCCAGATGCGACAGCCGTCTGCGAAATTCTTCAACCTGATGGAACTGGAAGACCTTGCCACGGGCCTCATCGCGTGCCCAGCATTCGACTCCATCGCCCGAGGTGCGGGTGATGGAGTGACATTGGCCTCGACAGCCTGGAATTCGTCCGCACGCACAGTGCCGGCTTGCCTTTGATAGTCAAAAGCGTGACCACCACGGCTGATGCTCGCGCAGTACTCCAGCACGGCGTCGATGCCACACACGTCTCCAACCATAGCGGCCGCCAACTCGATGGCTCGCCAGCAGCGTTCGACTCGTTGCAACGGGTCGCGGATGAAGTCCGGGGCCAGGTGCCCCTCCTTTTCGACAGTGGCATCCGACGTGGCCTGGACGTGTTCAAAGCCATTGCGGCTGGCGCCGACCTGGTTGCCATAGGGCGCCCGGTCCTCTACGGCCTGGCGCTCAACGGCTGGCAAGGCGTGCAAGCGGTACTCGGACAACTCGAACAGGAACTGCGCATCGTCATGCAGCTCTGCGGCGCTGCCACGCTTGCGGATATTCGCAACACCCCGTTACTGCACAGCACGTCTGGCTCACAGTCACCCCGCTGACGGCAAGCCAGACGCTCGAAAATGGGGCGCCTTCTTACCAGTAGAATCTCAGTCAGCAGGCTGCCCGTTTGCAACGGTTAGTTCTGCACCGGCTCATAAAGGCTTGCCGACTTGGCATCCACTGCCTTTGGCAGCAGCCCCTCGCGATAGAACGCGTCGGCGATGCGTTGCTGTTCGGCCAGGTTCTCCAGCTTCACCGGCTGCACGTCATAACTGCGCCGTGCGTTGGCCTGCTGCACCGTAGCGCTGTCCAGGTTGCCCCACAACGGGCCCAGGATACGCGCGGCCTCACCCGGGTTTGCCTTGATCCAGGCCCCGGCCTCGCGCAAGGCAAGGTACACCTGCTGCAGCACCTCGGGATGGGCCTTGGCATAGTCACTACCGGCCAGATAATAGCGCTGGTAGCTGGCCAGTTCGGTGCCATCGGCCAGGATGCGCGCGTTCTGCTGGCGCTGGGCGCTGGCCACGTAAGGGTCCCAGGTTACCCAGGCATCGACCTTGTGGTTCTCGAAGGCGGCTCTGCCGTCGGCGGGAATCAGGTAGGCCGGGGTGATGTCCTTGAAAGTAAGCCCGGCCTTGGCCAGGGCCTGGATCAGCAGGTAGTGGCTGCCGGCCGCTTTGGTTACTGCCACGCGCTTGCCTTTGAGGTCGGCCAGGGTCTTGAGCGGCGAGTCCGCCGGCACCAGAATTGCCTGGGCCGTTGGCGAGGGTGTTTCGCGGGCGAAATAGGTCAGCTTCGCACCCGCCGCCTGGGTAAACACTGGCACGGTGTCGGCGACATCCGCCGACAGGTCGACATTGCCCAGGTTCAGTGCCTCCAGCAGTGGCAGCCCGCTGGGGAACTCATGCCAGCTGACGCGGATGCCTTCGGCCTGCAGGCGCTGTTCAAGGCTGCCACGAGCCTTGAGCAAGGTGAGCAGGGTCGAGGACTTCTGGTAACCGATGCGCAGGGTTTGCTCGGCGCTGGCCAGGTTTGGCAGCAAGGCGCTGGCCAGCAGGGCCAGACCAAGCTGGCGCAAGGCTTTCAATTGCATGAAGGTATCTCCAGATCAGGGTTGCGCGGCGAGTTTGGCGGTATCGGGAAGGGTGAAGCCGCTGGCGAAGGTCGGTGCCACATCGAAACGTTGGTTCATCAGGCCGTGGGCATGATAAAAATCGGCGGTGTCCTGCTGTGCCGCCACGGTCTGGGGGTCGATCACTTGCCAGCGCAGATGGCGTCGCTCGAACTGCAGACGGGCGGCGTCCTCTGGGAAGCCAATGATTGCGGCCAAGGTTTTCGAGTAAGTGTCCAGATGCTGGTTGGCCCACACCTGCGCCTGGGCAAGGCGGTTCAGGTAGTCTTGCAGTGCCGCACGCCGCGCAGGCTCGTCCAGCGCCTTGTCGGTGGCTGCAAGGAAGCTGTTACCACTGGACAGACCGCGACCGTTGACCAGCACACGGCCTTGCCCACTCAGTTCAGCCAACGCGGTGTAAGGCTCCCAAGTCGCCCAGGCGTCCACCGAGCCGTTGGCCAGGGCGATCTTGGCGTCTACCGGCCCCAGAAAACGGAACTCCACGTCCTTCTCGCCAAGCCCGACCTGCTCCAGTGCCTTTAGCGCCAAATGATGCCCAATCGAACCTCGGCCGGTAGCAATGCGCTTGCCCTTGAGCTCTGCTGCACCTTGCAGCGGCGCATCAGGCCGAACCAGCAGCGCTGTCCCGTAAGGGTCTGACTTATCCACGGCGACGGCTTTGACCGGCGCCCCCGAAGCCAGCACGAACAACAGCGGCGCATCACCAATGATACCGGCATCGATCGCCCCGGCATTGAGCGCCTCGGCCAGCGGCGCGGCAGCCGGGAATTCGGCCCAATGGATGTCATAGGGCAAATCGCGCAAGGCGTCGGCAGCCTCCAGCTGAGCCCGCATGTTGCCCTTCTGGTCACCGATGCGCAGGGTCAGGCGTTCTGCGGCGCCTGCCTGGCCAATCAGTACCAGGGCCGCGGCAAGGGTCAGTAGTTTCGTTCGAATGGACATGGCGCTCCTCGCTGCCTGGACGGGCAGCGTCATGCGGCCCGGTCAGGCGACTCTAGCGACAACCATCAAATAAGCTAAATTCATTTTAGGAATAAACTAATATGCGCTTTAATCAAATAAAGCCATGCAGATGGCATTACCCGCCATTGCGATTATGCTAATGCCTTATTTCTCCCGTTCGATCTTGTGAGCGCCGATTATGAAAATCGATGATATGGACGCCTTCGTCGCGGTCATCCGTTGCCAGTCGACCAACCTTGCCGCCGAGGCCTTGCAACTGACGCAACCGGCTATTACCCGCCGGGTGCAGAACTTCGAGGAAGACCTCGGCGCCACCCTGCTCGACCGCAACACCAAGCCCCTCAAGCCCACGCCCATGGGGCTGCGGGTATACGAGCAGTGCAAGGCGATCCTGCGCGAGATCGACTCACTGCGCGAACTGGTGGCCAACGATGGCGCCCCGTCGGGCACACTGCGCCTGGGCGTGCCTCAGACCTTGGGTGATGTGGTGCTGCTTGACGCCCTGGCGCAGATCCGCGAAGCCTACCCACAGCTGCGTACCCAGGTCAGCAGCGGTTGGGGCAGCAGCTTGATCGCGCGCATGGAGAACGGCGAACTGGACGCTGCTGCCGCATTGTTCCCGCCAGGCAAAATCTTCCCCGAGGGTATCGCCAGCCAGTCCATCGCGCGCATGCCGCTGAAGGTGGTGGCGGCCAAGGGCAGCGCGGGCAAGCGTAGCTACAAACTCAAGGACTGCTATACCCGTGGCTGGGTGCTCAACCCAGACGGCTGCGGTTTCCGCGCAGGACTGCAGCGTGCACTGAGCGAACAAGGGTTAAGCCTGTCAATCAACCTGGAGACCTTCGGCACCGAGCTGCAACTGGGGCTGGTCGCCAACGGCCAGGGCCTGGGGTTGGTTCCGCAACCCCTGCTGCTAGCCAGCCGGCATCGCGATGCACTGGACGTGCTCAACGTCAGCGATTTCAAGCCGCAGGTGGATCTGTGGCTGTTCCATCCGCGCTACCTGGGCAATTTGCAGGAGCCCGTGGAACTCTTTGGTGAAGTCGCCGGGCGTAGGTTGCTGAGCTGAGGTCGCCGGGACTTGCGTTGGTCGGCGTTACTAAATGCAATTTACGCATAACATGGTAAAGGCTAAATTCTTAAAACAAATAATTAGCATAGAACTAAAAAGACTTTTACAGCGTTCATCCATACGAATACGGTCTTAAGCAATTCACCGTCATTCAGGGATGAAACCCCATGAGTCACCCCTCCGACAACGCCCTCGCCGAGCTGACGCATGCGCTCGCAGCCAATGCCGAGCGCTATGATCGCAGCGGCCAGTTCCCCCGGGACAACTTCGACCTGCTGCAACGTCACGGCCTGCTAGCCCTCACCGTACCCCGCAGTCTCGGCGGCAGCGGCGCTGACCTTGCCAGCGCTCGCCGAGTGATCGGCGCGGTCGGTAAAGGCGACCCGGCCACCGCGTTGATCCTGGTGATGCAGTACTTGCAGCATTTCCGCCTGCAGGACGAAGCGCGCTGGCCGGAGCACCTGCGCCATCGCATAGCCCGCGATGCCGTGCAAGATGGCGCGCTGATCAACGCACTGCGCGTCGAACCCGAACTTGGCACCCCTGCCCGCGGCGGCTTGCCCGCCACCGTCGCCCGGCGCACCGCCGAAGGCTGGCGCCTGAACGGGCGCAAGATCTATTCCACCGGTAGCCACGGCCTGACCTGGTACCTGGTCTGGGGGCGCAGCGACGATGCCGACCCCCTGGTGGGCGGCTTTTTGGTGCACCGCGACACGCCAGGGATCACCATCGTCGACGACTGGGACCACCTGGGCATGCGTGCCACCTGCAGCCATGAGGTGCAGTTCGATGAGGTGCTGATCCCGCTCGACCACGCCGTCAGCGTCAGCCCCGCCAGTGCCCCGCAAGCGGAATTCGATGGCCAGGGCCTGCTGTGGATGGCCGTGTTGCTGCCGGCCGTGTATGACGGCGTGGCTCGCGCCGCCCGAGACTGGCTGGCGGGCTTCCTCAAGCATCGCACGCCCTCCAACCTGGGGGCCCCGCTGGCCAGCCTGCCGCGCTTCCAGGATGTGCTGGGTCGCATCGACACGCTGCTGTTCGCCAACCAGAGCCTGCTCGATGCCGCCGTCACCGGGCAAACCGCTGCGCGGCATGCTGGCCAGCTCAAGCACTTGGTCAGCGCCAATGCCATCCAGGCCGTGGCACTGGCCGTCGAGGCCGCCGGCAACCCCGGGCTTTCGAGGCGCAATCCGCTGGAGCGGCACTACCGCGACGTTCTCTGCAGCCGCATTCACACCCCACAGGACGATGTGGTATTCGGCCAGGTCGGCCGCGCCGCACTGACGGAGGTTCGGCCATGAGCCATTCGATCATCGCCAGCCAGCTCGACGCCCAGGCCAACCAGCATCCGCGCGAACAATTGCCAGATCATGAAGTGATCGATATCGCCCCAGGCCAGTTGGCCCTCGAAGTGCCCGCCGATGTGTTCATCCTGCGCCCTGTGAATGTGCGTGGGCAGCGCGTCGACAACCCGCCGCCAGGTTGGCCCTGGGGTTTGAAATGGGTGCAGTTGGTATCGTCGGGCATCGACTTCTACCCCGACTGGGTCTTCAAGGGCGCGCCGGTGACCAGCGGCAAGGGCGCCAACGCCGAGCAAGTGGCCGAGTTCGCGCTGGCCTTGGTGTTCGCCGCTGCAAAGCAACTACCAGCGCTTTGGGTCAAGGACGCCGACTGGCGCCTGACCCCCCTGGCGCCGCTGCGCAGCCGCACCCTGGGCATTCTTGGCTTCGGCAACATTGGCCAGAGCCTGGCGCGCAAGGCCGTGGCACTCGGCATGCGGGTGCTGGCGCTGAGTCGCCCGGGCCAGCCAATCGTCGAAGTGCCTGGCGTGGAACGTGCCGACGACCTGCGTCAACTGTTCGCTGGCAGCGACCACCTGGTGCTGGCCGCCCCGCTCACCCCCGCCACTCGCGGCCTGATCGACCGCCAGGTGCTGAGCGACGCCCGCCCTGGCTTGCATCTGATCAATATCGCCCGGGGTGGTCTGCTCGACCAGCAGGCCCTGCTGGAGGCCCTGGACAGCGGCTTGATCGGCCGTGCCAGCCTGGATGTCACCGACCCTGAGCCGCTTCCCGTCGGCCATCCGCTGTATCACCACCCACGGGTGTTCCTGTCGCCACATACCTCGGCCATTTCAGAGGAGGGTTACCCCGCCTTCCTCGAAGCTTTCATCGCCAACTTCCACCGCTACCGCGAGCAGGCGGCCCTGGCCAACCTGGTCGACACCGCACGCGGCTACTGATTACCGGAGAGCACACCATGAGTTCACTGTCTGCCATCACCCCCCGTTCCGATAATGTGCGCGACCGGGTCAGCGCCGAAGAGTGGGAGGTGCGCGTCAAGCTGGCTGCAGCCTACCGCCTGGCGGCCTTGTTCCGCTGGACCGACCATATCTACACGCATTTTTCCGCCCGCGTGCCGGGGCCGGACGAGCACTTCCTGATCAACGCCTTCGGCCTGCTGTTCGATGAAATAAGCGCTTCGAACCTGGTCAAGGTGGACGTCGACGGCACGATCATCGACGACCCACTGGGCCTGGGTATCAACCAGGCCGGCTATGTGATCCACAGCGCCATTCACCGCGCCAGGCCCGACCTCAAGGCCGTGCTGCACACCCACACCCGCGACGGTGCGGCGGTGTCGGCCCAGCGCGACGGCCTGCTGCCGATTTCCCAGCATGCCCTGGCCTACTACAGCCGGGTGGTTTACCACGATTACGAGGGCGTGGCCCTGGACCTGGACGAGCAGCAGCGGCTGGTGGCCAACCTGGGTAACAGCAACATCCTCATCCTGCGCAACCACGGGCTGCTCACCGGGGGCATCAGCGTGGAACACGCGTTCCGCGAACTGCATGGGCTGGAGCGGGCCTGCAACATCCAGGTGGCGGCACAGGCCGGGGGTAATGACCAGCTGTTGCATGCGCCGCTAACGGCGATTGCCAAGGTGCATCAGCAATCGAAGCGGTTTGCCGATGGCAAGGGAGAAGGCATCCAGCGGCATTGGGATGCCTTGATCCGGCAGTTGGACCGTGAGGGCCGTGATTATCAGGACTGACAGCTGTTCGTTGGCTGTGCCGGCCTCTTCGCGGTGCAGCATAACCCACTCTCATGAAGGACCACCCCATGCCCCCACTGCACCGCCTGTTCGCCATCGGCTCCCTGGCCCTGGCCCTCACCGCATGCTCGCCCGCCGACAACAGCACCACCGGCAAAACCCTCAGCGTTGCGTTCTGGGGCGACAACACCACCCTGGTCAGCGTCGACCCCTTCCAGGTCTACTGGCTGGAACACCGCGTGCTGCTGCGCAACGTCGCTGAATCCCTCACCGACCAGGACCCGGACAGCGGGCGTATCATTCCGTGGCTGGCGAAAAGCTGGGAGATCAGTGCCGACGCCCTGAACTACACCTTCCACCTGCGCCAGGACGTCACGTTCAGCAATGGCGAGCGCTTCGATGCACACGCCGTGAAAGCTGCATTTGACAGCAACAAAGCCTTCGCCACCCAGTTGCCCGCCACTTTTGGTGCCACTTACCTCGCCGGCTACGACCACGCCGAGGTTATCGACGATTTCACCGTGCGGCTGGTGCTGTCACGCCCCAATGCAGGCTTCCTGCAGGCTACTTCCACCACCAACCTGGCGATCCTCGCCCCGGCCTCCTACCAGTTGACCGCGCAAGAGCGTTCGCTGGGCAACATCATCGGGACCGGCCCGTTCATCCTCGACCACTACACCCCCGAGGTCGGCGCGCGCCTGGTCAAGCGTTCCGACTACGCCTGGCCGTCGGCCAACATGCGCAACCAGGGCCCTGCACACGTGGAGGCCGTGGACATCAGCTACATACCAGAAGAAAGCGTGCGCAATGGCCTGTTTCTGCAGGGCAAGGCCGACATCCTGTGGCCACGCAACCCTTTCTCGGAAGTCGACCTCAAACTGTTCCAGTCCAAGGGCGCGACCATCCAGAGCCGCTCGCTGCCAGGCCCGGCGCTGAATCTCTACCCCAACACCCGCAACGACCGCCTGCTGGCCGACCGCCAGGTCCGCCTTGCGCTGCAGAAAGCCATCGATCGCACCAGCTACGCGCACACGGTGTACAACGCAGCGTTCCCGGTGGTGAGCGGCGTGTATGACGTTACCACACCGTATTTCAAACCCCAGGCCAGCAAGCTGGCCTATGACCCCAAAGCCGCCGAGCAACTGCTTGACGCCGCCGGCTGGCGCAAGGGCGAGGATGGCTACCGGCACAAGAACGGCCAGCGCCTGACCCTGCGCTACAACATTACGCCGGCCGAAAGCGCCGGAGACGTGCTCGTCCAGGACCAACTGCGCAAGGTCGGTATCGATCTCAAGCTGAATGTGCTTACCCGTGCCGAATGGGTGGCGGGCAACGCAGCCGGCACTTATGACCTGACGTCCACCTACATGACCCGCGCCGACCCGATCATCCTGCAGACCATCCTCGACCCCCGCTCGGCCAACAGCGCCACGGTGGCCACCAACACCTACGAGCCACACACACTGGCCAAGGCTCAGGTACTGTTCGACAACGGCATCACCGCCACCGCCGATCCGCAACGGGCTCAAGCCTATGGCCAGCTGCAGGACCTGCTGATCGACGAAGCCTCAGCGTTCCCGCTGTACGAGCGCGTCTGGCAAGCCGCCACTGCGCCGCGCGTCAAGGACTTCCGCTGGACCGCAGAAGGCATCGCCCTGTTCAGCGACATCCAGGTCGGCCAGCCATGAAGCGCTACCTGACCGGCCGCATCGGCCAAGCGCTGCTGGTGCTGTGGGGCGCCTACACGATCACCTATTTCATTCTCTACCTGCTGCCCGGCGATACCCTGGCGATCATGCTCAGCGCCTCCGGCATGGAGGCCGACGGCCTGTCGTCCGAGGACCTGGCCAAGGCGCGCGCTTACTACGGGTTGGACAAAGGGCTGTTCGAGCAGTACTTCAACCTGCTGTGGCGCGCGTTGCACGGCGATCTGGGGCAGTCGCTGTCATTGGGACGGCCGGTCACCGCGCTGCTGGCCGAGCGCTTGCCGCAAACCTTGGCGCTGGCGGGCTCTGCCATCGTGCTGTCGTTACTGGCCGGGGTCGGTTTGGCCTACCTGACCGCCTACCTGCAATGGCGCCCGCTGAAAACGGCACTTGCCCGCCTGCCCTCGCTGGGCTTTTCGGTGCCGGTGTTCTGGATGGGCCTGCTGCTGATCCAGGTGTTCGCCTTCGCCCTGGGCTGGTTTCCGGCTACCGGTAGCCAGGGCCTTGCCAGCCTGGTACTGCCAGCAATCACCCTGGCGATACCCAGCGCCGCCGTTTACGCCCAGGTGTTGCAACGCGGCTTCCAGGGGGTGTGGCAGGAACCGTACATCGCCACCGCCTTCGCCAAAGGCCTGAGCAGGGCCCAGGTACAGGCCCGTCACGGCCTGCGCAACGCCGCCCTGCCGCTGCTGACCCTGGTCGGCCTGCAGGTCGGCAACACGGTGTCCGGCGCAGTGCTGGTGGAGACCATCTTCTCGCGTAACGGTGTCGGCCGCCTGGCACAGGAGGCCGTGCTGCGCCAGGACATCCCGGTAGTGCTGGCGATCGTCGCGGTATCGGCCACTGCGTTCGTGGTGGTCAACCTGATCGTCGACTTGCTCTACCCCTACCTCGACCCGCGTATCACCCATACGGCCAAGGTGAATTGAGATGACCATCGATATCCCCCTGACCCCGAGCGACACCGCGACTGCCGGGGGCGAGGCACGCCCTGCGCTCACCTGGAAGCGTCGCACACGCTTGCAGCGCGCCCAGCAAAGCTTGATCCCGTTGCTGCGCCGGCCCGGCTTCAGCCTGGCGCTGCTGATCGTGCTGTTTGCTTTGCTCGCCGCGCTTGCACCCCAACTGCTGACCAGTTTCGACCCGTATGCCACGTCGCCCGCCGACAAGCTCAGCGCCCCCGGCATGGTGCACTGGTTCGGCACCGACGAGCTGGGCCGCGACCTTTATACCCGGGTGGTATACGGCGCACGCCTGTCGGTGATGGCCGCGCTGCTGGCGGTGGCCATCGCCCTGTTCGGTGGCCTTGGTCTTGGTGTACTGGCGGGTTTTGCCGGTGGGCGCGTCGACGCTGCCCTGATGCGCCTGATTGACGTGTTGCTGGCCCTGCCCGGCCTGCTGCTGGCGCTGGCCATTGTCACTGCCATCGGCTTCGGCACAGTGCCTGTGGCCGTTGCCGTGGGCGTCGGGATCATCCCGGGCTTCGCTCGCACCACCCGTGCCGAAGTGCTGCGGATCAAGACCCTGCCCTACGTCGAAGCTGCACGCCTGGGAGGCGCCAGTTGGGCGCGCGCACTGCTGCGCCACGTGCTGCCCAACGCCTGGGGCCCGGTGGCAGTGCTCGCCACCCTGGACTTCGGCGCCGCCATCCTGGCCACCGCCGGGCTCAGCTTTCTAGGCTTCGGCGCGGCTCCGCCAGCAGCGGAATGGGGCACGTTGATCGCCAACGGCCGCCACTTCCTCATCACCGCGCCTTGGGTATCCCTGCTGCCGGGGCTGTTCGTGGTGGCCGTGGTGTTCAGCCTCAACCACCTGGCGCGCAGCGCCGAGGAGCATGCCCGATGAGCCAGTCGCCCTTGATCGAGGTACGCGACCTGAGTGTCAGCTACGCCTTCGCCGGGCAACGCACCCAGGCGGTAAGGAGGCTGTCGTTCAACCTGGCCCAAGGCGAAACCTTGGCCATCGTCGGCGAGTCCGGTTCGGGCAAGTCGACCCTGGCCAACGCCCTGCTCGGCCTGCTGCCGGGCAATGCCCGCATCGATCAGGGCCAACTGCGGGTCGACGGCGTCGATATGGCCCAGGCCGACGAGCGTATCAGGCGCCAGTTGCGCGGGCGTTTCGTCGGTCTGGTGCCGCAGGACCCGATGGTCAGCCTCAACCCCACCCTGCGCATTGGCCGCCAGATCGCCGAGGCCCTGGTGCTGGCCCGCGGCCGACGCTACCCCGAGGTGGACAGCGAAGTCCTCGCAGTGCTGGCCCAGGTTGGCCTGGATGAGCCGGCGCTGCGGGCTCGCCAGTACCCCCACGAATTGTCTGGCGGCATGCGCCAACGGGTGCTGATCGCCATCGCCCTGGCGGGCGAGCCGCGGCTGATCATTGCCGACGAGCCCACCAGTGCGCTGGATGTCACGGTGCAGCGGCGCATTCTCGATCACCTGCAACAACTGGTGGCCGAGCGT
Organism: Pseudomonas sp. SMSB3; assembly: GCF_052041965.1. Taxonomy (NCBI): domain Bacteria; kingdom Pseudomonadati; phylum Pseudomonadota; class Gammaproteobacteria; order Pseudomonadales; family Pseudomonadaceae; genus Pseudomonas; species Pseudomonas sp. SMSB3. The sequence goes on from NZ_JBKGGV010000006.1 coordinate 200,814, forward strand.
GGCATCTCGTTGCTAATCATCACCCATGACCTGGGCATGGCATGCGACCGCGCCGACCGCCTGCTGGTGATGAAGCAGGGCGAGCTGATCGAGCATGCATCCCCCAGGCAAATACTCTGGGGGGCACAGCACCCCTATACCCGTGATCTGCTCAATGCGGCGCCGGCCTTCGTGCCGCGGCGCAGGCCCGGCGAGGTGACGAGCCAGGTGCCGCTGCTGCGCCTGCGCAACGTCGGCAAACGCTTTGCACTGCCAGGGCAGCAGGCTGACTTCACTGCCCTGCATGACCTGAACCTTGACGTGCACGCCGGTCAGACCCTGGCCATCGTAGGCGAGTCTGGCTCAGGCAAAAGCACAGCGCTGCGTATTGCCCTGGGGCTGGACAAACCCAGCCAAGGGCACGTCGAGTTCGCTGGCGAAGATGTCAGCGGGTTCAGCTGGCGGCAGTTCCGGCCCCTGCGTCGGCGCATCCAGCTGGTGCAACAGAACCCGTTTGCCGCACTCGACCCGCGTTTCACTGTGTTCGACAGCATCGTCGAGCCGCTGGTGTCATTCGGCCTGCTCAAGGGCCGGGCGCTGGAGAGCAAGGCCCGCGAGCTGATCGCCAGGGTGCACCTGCCGGTGCACTTCCTCGACCGCCTGCCGCGGGAGTTGTCCGGAGGCCAGCGCCAACGGGTGGCCATTGCCCGGGCTCTGGCCCTGGAGCCAGAGGTTTTGCTGCTCGACGAACCGGTCAGCGCACTGGACGTATCGGTGCAGGCACAGATCCTCGCCCTGCTGGATGAACTGCAGCGCGACTTGGGCATGGCGTACGTACTGGTCTCCCACGACCTGGCGGTGGTGGCAAGCATGGCCGACCAGGTGCTGGTGCTTCGGCGCGGGCAGGTGGTCGAGCAAGGCACGGCGATGCAGGTGTTCGGCCAACCGGCCAGCACCTACACCCGAGCGCTGATCGAGGCAATACCAGGGCATTCGCGCAGCGTGCTGCCCGTGGCGGTTTGACCGTTGTGCCACGCGGCACGGGCGTGCCGCGCGGATCAGACATTGAGGCCTATCTGGCCAGAGGTAATGAACATGAGCAAACGACAGATCCATCTCGGTGCAATGATCCATGGTGTCGGCCACGGCTGGGGCGAATGGCGTCACCCCAGGGCACTGGCCGACGCCAGCGTCAATTTCGGCTACTACAAGCAACAGGCGCAACTGGCGGAGGCTGCGAAGTTCGACTTCGCCTTCATTGCCGACAGCCTGCACATCCACGCCCGCTCCAGCCCCCATTACCTCAATCGCTTCGAGCCGCTGACCATCCTCTCGGCGCTGGCAGCTGTCACATCCCACATCGGCCTGGTCGCCACGGTCACGGTCAGCTACACCGAGCCCTTCCAGGTCGCCCGCCAGTTCGCCTCGCTGGACCTGATCAGCGGCGGTCGCGCCGGCTGGAACGTGGTCACATCGTGGCTGTCGGGTACCGCCGACAACTTTGGCAAGGAGGAACACCCACCCCATGCCGTGCGCTACCGCATCGCCCGGGAACATGTCCAGGTAGTCCAGGGCTTGTGGGATTCGTGGGAAGACGACGCCTTCACCCGCAACAAACAGACCGGCGAGTTCTTCGACCCGGCCAAGCTGCACACCCTGGGCCACCAGGGAGAGTTCTTCAAGGTCAAGGGCCCACTGAACATTCAGCGCTCTCCCCAAGGACAACCGCTGATCTTCCAGGCCGGGGTGTCGGAGGACGGCCGCAATTTCGCCGCGCAGAACGCCGATGCAATCTTCGTCAACCCCGAGTCGTTCGATGATGCCCGCGCTTACTACCAGGATCTCAAACAGCGCGCCGCCGGCCATGGCCGCGACCCGGAGCAACTGTTCATCCTGCCGGGCATCCGCCCGATCGTGGGCCGCGATGAAGCCGAGGTCGAGCGTCGCTACCAGCAGGCCGTAGACCTGGTCAGCATCGAAGACGCCCTGGTAGCCCTGGGCCGACCGTTCAACGACTACGACTTCAGCCAGCATGACCTGGATGCGCCCTTCCCCGATCTGGGCACGCTCGGCGACAACAGCCATAAAGGCACTGCCGACCAGTTGAAACGACTGGCCCGCGACGAGGGCCTGAGCCTGCGCGAAACAGCCTTGCGCTTCTCGCGCCCGCGGCGGGACTTCACAGGTACCCCAAAGCAAGTTGCCGATGCCTTGCAGGCCTGGTTCGAGTGCGCCGCCGCCGATGGTTTCATCATCAACGCGTTGCTGCCCGATGGCCTGCAGTACTTCACCGAACTGGTAGTACCCCTGCTGCAGGCGCGCGGTCTGGTGCGCAGCGAGTACACCGGCAGCACGTTGCGTGACAGCTTTGGCCTGAGCGTACCGACCAACCGCAATAGCCAACGTCGCAGCCAGACCGCCGTCGCCTGACGGCTGCCCCCTTGAAAAGGAGTTCCACTACATGACCCTCGAATTCATTGGCCTCATCGGCCCCCAGGAAAGCAGTGAATCCCAGGCGCCCCGGGGCCCGCTGGTTGATCTGGACTTCATCAAGGCCTTCGCCCAGGCCCAGGAATACGCCGGCTTCGACAAAGCCCTGCTTGCGGTCAACACCAGTGCACCGGACTCGATGATCCTGGCCAGTTACGTCGCTGCGGTGACCGAGCGCATCGGCCTGCTGGTGGCGCACCGCCCCGGCTTCCAGGCCCCGACCTTCGCCGCTCGCCAGTTCGCCACGCTCGACCAGCTTAGCCGTGGGCGGGCCTCGATCAACGTGATCACCGGCGGCGACAGCGGCGACCTGCAGCGCGACGGCGACTTCCTCGACAAGGGTGCCCGCTATGCTCGCACCGACGAATACCTGGAGGTGCTGCACAATACCTGGACGCAGACCACGCCGTTCGACCACCACGGGGCGCATTACCGGGTGGAAGACAACCTGACCCTGGTCAAACCCGTGGGCAAGCTGCCCGTCTACTTCTCTGGTGCATCGGACGCGGCAGTGGAAGTCGCGGCCCGACACGCCGACGTATACATGATGTGGGGTGAGCCGCTGGAGCAAGTGCGCGAGCGCATTGCCCAGGTACGCAAGGTGGCTGCCCGATACGGGCGGGAGAATCATATCCGCTTCAGCCTCTCGTTACGGCCGATCCTCGGTGCAACGGAAGATGAAGCCTGGGCGCGGGCCGAGCGCATCCTGGCCGACGCTCAGCAGCGCATTGGCATCCGCCAAGGCAACCGCCGCGAGAAGAACTTCGGCAAGAGCAACGCCGGTTCCGAGCGCCTGGTGCAGCTGGCAGGCCAGCGCAAGGTGCATGACACCCGGCTGTGGACCGAGATCGCGGCTTTGGGCGGAGGCGCCGGCAACTCCACTTCGCTGGTGGGTACCGCTGAGCAGGTGGCCGAGGCCGCGCTGGCCTACTACGAACTGGGCGTGAGCACTTTCCTATTTCGCGGGTTCGAGCAGTTGCGCGATGCCGTAGAGTACGGGCAGGAGCTGATCCCGCGGATTCGTGCGCTGGTTGCCCGTCAAGAAGCTGGTCGCAGCACCCGCTCTGCCTAGCAGGCCAATCCTTCCTGACAGATCATGGTGGAGCGGCATCAGCGCCCACCGAAATAGACCGCCATACCAACAAGGCGGTCCCCGTAGGCTTCACAGGAGGGACTGACCCGAAACCAACTGTAGGAGCGGATTTGTCCGCGATGCGCCGCGCGGGCGGCGCTCGAGCTCATGCGCGCTGCAAAAACACCGGCGCACACTGGCAGCCTTCATCTTGTCTGACGGCAGGCACCTATGGGCCATGACCGAATCCTGATCGGACAGGGTTGGCAATGATAAATCCGCTCCTACATCTGTTTCGGGCCAGCCCCTCCTGTGAAGCCATCAGGAACCGCCTTGGTGCATGACCGGAGACAGGTGGAGCAGCATCAGTGCCCACCGGGATGCATCGCCATGCGGGCAAGCGGGCTGTAATAACATCAGTTTTTAGCATTTAGAAAATAAGAATTATCAATAATAAACATAATTAACTTAGAACCAAAAAGCCTTTCACACTCCAGTGAAAGTCCATTAGGTTCTGTAAACCGACCCCCAACATGGCGGAGGCAAATGGATTTGTGCCAGCCGCCGTCGGGTCCTTCCCTCGATCCGCCCGCCCGTTGCGCACATCCGAACCCAACCTTTCGGAGCATGCGACATGGGTTTGTCCCGTAGAGACCTGATTACCCGACTCGCCGCCATCGGCGGCTATTCGGCAGCCCTAGGCGCGCTGGGGCACAATGCCCTTGCCACCACCTTCGAACCCCTGCAACTGGCAGCAAACGGCGGCAACGGCAAGCGCGTGGTGATTATCGGCGCTGGCATTTCCGGCCTGGTATCGGCCTATGAGCTGCGCAAGGCCGGCTTTTCGGTCACCGTACTGGAAGCCCGCGAGCGCGTCGGCGGCCGGGTCTGGACCTTGCGCCAGGGCGACCGCATCGAGCACAACGACGGCAGGTCGCAAACCGTCGAGTTTGACCCAGGCCATTTCTTCAACGCCGGCGCCGCACGCCTACCCAGCCATCACCTGACTATCCTTGGCTATTGCCGCGAGCTGGGCGTGGAGCTGCAGGTGCTGGTCAACAGCAGCCGCAACGCCCTGGCCCAGCCAGACCTGGCACGCCCACCGCTGCTGCTGCGCCAGGCGGTCAACGACACCCGCGGGCATTTCAGCGAATTGCTGGCGCGCAGCGTCAGCCGCAACAGCCTCGATGCCGAGCTCAGCAGCAGCCAGCGCAAGGCCTTGCTCGAATTCCTCAAGGTCTACGGCGACCTCGACAGCCAACAGCAATACCGCGGCTCGGTGCGCGCCGGCTACACCCGCTTCGCCGGCGCCGGCAACCAAACCCCGGTGCAGCGCCAGCCGGTGCCCCTGGACCAGCTGCTCGACAGCAACCTGCTGCTGCCGCTGGTGTTCGACGAGATCCCCGAGTTCTCCTCGACCATGTTCCAGCCGGTTGGCGGCATGGATCAGATCCCCAAGGCGTTTTACCGCCACGTCCATGACAGCGTTCGCCTGGGCGCCGAAGTGCTGGCGGTGGAGACCGGTGACGCTGGTGCCAAGGTGAAGTGGCGCGACCGCAAGACAGGTCAGCAGCATGTCCATCACGCCGACTACGCCATCGTCACCCTGCCCCTGCCGCTGCTGGCCAAGCTGCCGAACAACTTCGACAACGCCTTCAAGCAAGCCATCGCCAGTGCCGAAGGCGACAAGGCCAACAAGGTCGCCTGGCAATCACCGCGCTTCTGGGAAACCGACTTCCAGATCTACGGCGGGCTCAGCTACATCAACCACGAAGCCCGCACCCTGTGGTACCCCAGCGACCACCTCAACAGTGCCCAGGGCGTACTGGTCGCCACCTACAACACGGGTGCGGTGGCCCAGGAGTTCGCCGGCAAGTCGCAGCAGGCGCAGATCGCCTCCTCGCGCCAGGCGGTGGAATCACTGCACCCCGGCCACAGCGCCAAGCTGGGCCGGCCGGTAGTGGTGAACTGGTCGAAGATCCCGTTCAGCGAAGCGCCGTGGATCGTCCACGACGAAGTCGCCCAACCCGGCTACGACCTGCTCAACCAGCCCCAGGGCCGCACCTGGCTGGCCAGCGACGCCCTGGCCCATGGCGGCGTCGGCATCTGGCAGAACAGCGCCGCCGAATCCGCGCGCCGGGTGGTCGGCCTGATCGCCCGCCATGCCAGCCAGACCACCCGCGGCGCCGCCGCCTGACCCCCAAGGAACCCTCGCCATGCCTCGTCTTCTACTGCTTGCCGGAGCCCTCATGTCGCTGACCCTCAACGCCCACGCCGATAGCATCAAGCGTGTCGCCGCGCCCGGCTCCAACTTCCCCATCTCGCAACTGGTCACCGTGCCGGCCGGCAGTCAGCTGACATTCGTCAGCGGCACACTGCCGGACATTGCCGACCCCAAAGCGGCCAAGGGCAGCATCGCCGCGCTGGGCAATACCGAAACCCAGACCCGCTCGGTGCTGAACAAACTGCGCACGGCGCTGCAAGGCCAAGGCCTAGACCTGGGCGACATCGTCCAGCTTCGGGTGTTCCTGGTGGGCGACCCAGCCAATGACGGCGCCCTCGACTTCGCAGGGTTGCAAGCGGCCTACACCGAGTTCTTCGCCACCTCCCAGCAACCGCGCACACCGACTCGCACGGCGATCCAGGCCGTGGCCCTGCCGCTGCCGGGCGCGCTGGTGGAGATCGACGCCATCGCCGCCAAGGCGCCGTAAGTGCGCACCGCCAATGCCAGACAAGGAACTGCGTGCATGAAGCAAGCTTTCAATACTGCCCCCTTTCTCAGCGTGGCCCTGGCCGCCGGCCTGCACACCGCCCCCGGCCTGGCCGAAGAACCCGCCGCCCAGGCCCTTGGCACGGTGATCGTCACCGGCAACCGTGGCAGTGAGAAACGTACCGTCACCAGCAGCCCGGTACCCATCGACGTAATCAGTGCCAAACAATTGCAGGAAACCGGCAAGCCCGGCCTGATGGAGGCGCTCAGCGCCAGCGTGCCGTCGCTGACCCTGCCGGAGAAAACCGGCTGGGACGCCAGCGGCATGGCCCGTGCATCGAGCCTGCGTGGCCTCAACGCCGCCCAGGTGCTGGTGCTGGTGAACGGCAAGCGCCGCCACACCAGCGCCCCCCTGAACATCAGCGGCATCAACGCCGGCGCCGCGCCCAGCGACCTCGACCTGATCCCCATCAGTGCCATCGACCACGTCGAGGTGCTGCGTGACGGCGCCGCGGCCCAGTATGGCTCCGACGCCATCGCCGGGGTGATCAACGTGATCCTCAAGGCCGACACCAGCGGCACCGCCGTGAGCACTGCGGGCCAGGGCTACGATGGCAAGAAACAGACCGTGCAGCAAAGCCTGAACAAGGGCTTTGAAATCGGCCACGAAGGCATTCTCCAACTGGCACTCGACGCCCGCAGCCAGAACGACGACAACAAGGCCAGCGCCAACGGCTACAGCCAGGCCGAAGCCCTCGACCGCGCCGGCAAGGTCACCTATGGCGGCTACGGCACGCCGAAGATCAACCTGCTGACCCTGGGCTACAACGCCGAGCTGCCCCTGCAGGACGGCCTGACCCTGTACTCGTTCAGCACAGGGTCGTACCGCAAGGCCGAACAGGGCCAGAACTTCCGACTGCCGACCATCGTCAACACCATCACCACCGGGCCGAACGGGCGCCCGTCCGGCTATACACCCACCTGGTACATCGAGGAATACGACTACCAGGCGGCCGTCGGCGCCAAGGGCCTTGTCGGCGAATGGGACTGGGACCTGTCCAGCACCTACGGGCGCAACCAGGCCGAGCAAGGCACCTGGAACAACCAGAACCCTTCGCTGGGCGAAGCCACGCCCGACCATTTCGAGTCCGGCACCTGGGTCAGCTCGCAACTGACCAGTAACCTCGACCTGCGCCGCAGCTTCGAGGTGGGCCTGGCCAAGCCGCTGGACTTCTCCTGGGGCCTGGAGCAGCGCCGCGACACCTACCAGGTGCAAGCTGGCGATTGGGCCAGCTGGGCCGATGGCGGCTACTGCGCGGCGCCGGGCAACTGCGCGGCCTCCGGCGCCCAGGTCACCAACGGTATCTCCCCGGCCGAAGCCAGCAGCGCCAGCCGCAACAGCTACGCCGGCTACCTGGACGTGGGCTTCAACCCGCTGCCGCAGTGGTACTGGGGCGCGGCCCTGCGCTACGAGCACTACGACCGCGGCATCGGCGCCACCCGCAGCGGCAAGCTGACCACGCGCTACGAGCTGACACCGGAACTTGCACTGCGGGCCACGGTGAGCAACGGCTTCCGCGCCCCGTCGCTGGCCAACAGCCTGTTCAGCGCCCGCTCCACCACCTACGGGGTGGTCGATGGGGTGTACCAGTCGATCAACTATGGCGTGCTGCCGGTGGACTCGGCGGCCGCCAAGGCCTTGGGCGCCGAAGCGCTGAAGCCGGAAAAGTCCACCAACTACAGCCTCGGGATGGCCTGGCAGCCCAGCGAGCGCCTGGCCTTCACCGCCGACGCCTACCTGATCAACGTTCGCGACCGCGTCACCCTGACCGGCACGCTGCTCGGACCGGAAGTGACCCAGACCCTGCTGGCCAACGGCATCGACTCGACGTCGGGCGGCCAGTACTTCACCAACGGCGCCAACACCCGCACCAAGGGCCTGGACTTGGTGAGCAGCTACGACCAGGACCTGGGCGGCGCCGGCAGCGTGAAGTGGACCGCGGCGTTCAACTGGAACGACACCGAGATCCTCGACTGCAAGGAAAGCGTGAACATCCTCGGCACCTCCTACGAGTTGATGAACCGTCAGGCGCGCAACTTCCTCACCGATGTGCAGCCGCACACCAAGCTGATTCTCGGGGGCAACTGGCGCCTGGACCGCTACCGGGTCAACCTGGGGCTGACCCGCTACGGCTCCTGGCGCGAGGTGAACGCGGCCAATGACCGCTCACTGGACCGCGAGTACAAGGCACGCTGGATCACCGACCTGGACGTGGGCTATCAGCTGACCAAGGACCTGGAAGTGGCGATCGGGGCACGCAACCTGTTCGATGTCTACCCTGAGCGCCAGGCGCCGAGCAGCAAGACCATGGTCAAGGGGTACGGGGCGTATTCGCCGTATGGGTTCACCGGGGGGTATTACTTCGGGCGGGTGACCTACGACTTCTGATGGTGTCGGGGCCGCCAGGCGGCCCCGGCGATCTAGCGGCTGAAACGCGGAATCGGCAACCCCAGACTCTCGCGCAGGGTGCTGCCCTCATAGGCCGTGCGGTAAACCCCTCGTTCCTGCAGCAACGGCACCACCTCTTCGGTAAACCGGCGGAACTGCCCGGGGTGGCCGATGTAGATATTGAACCCGTCCAGCGCCCGCGCCTCGAACCACTCGGCCATCTTCGCCGCCACGGTTTGAGCAGACCCGACGAAGGCTCCCGGGCGCAACTGGCGGCCGAACTCGACGGCCTGGCGCAGGCTGAAACCCTTGTCCCGGGCTTGGTCGGCGATGCGCTTGGCGTTGGTGAAGAAACTGCTGCGGGCGAACTCCAGACTCTCTTGGGGGAACGGCGCATCGAGGTCGTACTGGCTGAAATCATGCCAGCCGAAATTGCGCCCGAACTCCTTCAGCGCCAGTTCGAAGCTATGATCGAGCTGGTGGTAGCGGCGTTCGATCTCGCGGGCATGCTCGTCGCTGTCGCCCACGTAGATTTCCGCCCCTGGCAACACCAGCAATTGCTCCGGATCACGCCCCAGGCGCACGGCGCGGGCCTTGATGTCGCGGTAGAACGCTTGGCCCTGCTCAAGGCTGGCGGCATGGGTGAACACCACATCGGCGGTGGCGGCCCCGAGGTCGCGGCCCTGTTCGGAATCGCCCGCCTGGAAGATCACCGGCTGGCCCTGGGGAGAGCGCTGGATGTTCAGCGGCCCGACCACCGAAAAGTGCTCGCCCTTGTGGTCGAGGGCGTGCAGCTTGGCCGGGTCGAGGAAGCGGCGACTGGCGCGGTCGCGCGGGAAGGCATCGTCCTCGTACGAATGCCACAGGCCCTGCACCACCTGCACATGTTCCTGGGCCCGGGCATAGCGGGTGTCGTAGTCGTAGTGCTCGTCCAGCCCGTAGTTGCCGGCAGTGCCGGCATCGCCGCTGGTGACCACGTTCCAGCCGGCGCGGCCTTTGCTGATCAGGTCCAGCGAGGCCAGGCGGCGGGCAACGTTGAACGGCGCATTGTAGGAGGTGGTCAGGGTACCGACCAGGCCCAGATGACGCGTGCTGACCGCCAGCGCAGACAGCAGGGTCAGCGGTTCCAGGCGGTTGAGGTAGTGCGACGGCGAGCCAGGCGTTATGAACTGGCTGTCGACGATGAACATCAGGTCGAACAGCGCCGCCTCGGCTTGGCGGGCGATGTCGATGTACCAGTCGATGTTGACGCTGGCGTCGGCCGGCAGCTCGGAATCGAGCCACAGGTTGTGCCGACCGGGGCCGCCGCAGCCCATGGTCAGGGCGCCGAGTTTGATCTGTCGTTTGCTCATGGGCAATCCTTTCAATGGCTGCTGGCAACGGGCGCCTGGAAGGCCGCGCCAAACGAGGTGTCGAACAGGTTCTGCGCCGGATAGGCCTTGATCAGGCCAAGCCCGGCGAAGAAGTCCACGGTCTTCTGCGCATCGACCATCACCTGCGGGTTCAGCGGCGCCAGGTCGGTGCGTGCACGGGCGAACCAGGCGCGGGCAATATCACGGTCGGCACGGGTGCGCTGTGCCCATGCATCGGCGTAGGCCTCGGTGTTGGCTGCATCGCTCAAGGTCCAGTCACGGGCCTTCTTCAGGCGCTGCAGGAAGTCGGCGATCTGCGCGCGCTTCTGCTCCACGGACTTGCTGTTGGCCACCACGAAGCTTTGCGCTGGGATCACACCTTCGGCGGTGGCCAGCACACGGGCGCCCTGGCGCTCCTGCTGGGTGACGTAAGGCTCCCAGGTTGCGATCACGTCCACCGAGCCGCCATCCAGAGCGTGGGAGGCATCCAGGGCGCTGAGGTAGCGCAGCTCCAGGGCATCGCGGGGCACGCCAGCCTTGTCCAGGGCGCTGAACAGCAGTTGCTGGCTCCACGAGCCCTTCCAGATTGCCGCACGCTTGCCACGCAGGTCCTGCAGGCTGTGGATCGACGAATCTTTGCGCGCCAGGATGGCCACGCCCTCGAGGTTCTGCCGACTGACCGCGATTACCTTGATCGGGGCGCCCAGGGCACCGAGGAACAGCGGTGGCGCATCGCCGAGCAAACCAATGTCAAGGCTGCCGACATTGAGCGCCTCGGCCACCGGCGAGCCGGCGGTGAACTGCTTCCATTCCAGGGTGTAAGGCAGGTCGTCAAGCACGCCAGCCGCTTCCATCACCGCGCGGGCGTTGTAGCTCTGGTCCCCGACCACCAGGGTCTGGGCAGCGGCGGCAAGGCTCAAGGTAGTGGCCAGCAGCGTGGCGGCCAGGTGTTTGATGTAGCGCACGTTCGTCTCCAATTACCCGCCTGGGGTAGATGAGGCGATCCGCGCGTGCGGTCTCGTCCGGGTCTTTTATAGCCGCGAGGCATTAATTAAGTATTTTTTATAATCTAAATCTTATTTTCCGGTCTGTGAAATGCACATTAGGCATAACCTCATGCCTTTGGGTGATGCCAATTTCAAAACGGAACGCTCTGGCTGTAAATGCGTTGTTTGCATATTAGCTTATTATAATTTTGCATTTTGAGAATAGAAAAGAGGTTTGCTAGGGTTAACTCAAACCCGAAAGCCGAGCCTGATCCATGACCCAGAACCTGCGCCCGGAGCGCTTGCGCCATTTTATCGACCGCCTTGCCGCGGTGCTCGACCAGCAGCCTGACGAAGCCACCCTGCTCGACCGCGGCCAGCAACTGCTGGCCGAGCTGGTTGCCCACGACGACTGGCTGCCCGACGACCTCGCCCAGCCCGATCCGCAGCGCTATCAGCAGTATCTGTTGCATTGCGACTCGCGCCAGCGCTTTTCCGTGGTGAGCTTTGTCTGGGGGCCGGGCCAGCAGACGCCGATCCATGACCACCGGGTCTGGGGCCTGATCGGCATGCTGCGTGGCGCCGAGCTTGCACAAGGCTTCCTGCGCGACGCCAAGGGTGCACTGTCGCCGCACGGGCCGTCGGTCCGCCTGGGGCCCGGCCAGGTGGAAGCGGTGTCGCCGCGTATCGGCGACATTCATCAAGTCAGCAATGCCTTCGCCGACCAGGTATCGATCAGCATCCACGTCTATGGCGGCAACATCGGCGCGGTCGAGCGCGCTGTATACGGCGTGGACGGCAGCGAGAAACCGTTCATTTCCGGCTATTCCAACACCCATCTGCCCAACATCTGGGACCTGTCCAAAGAGAACCTTGCCCGATGAGCACCGTCACCACCCGCCACTACCGCGACATCCGCCACGCCCTGCTGGCCCGGGAGGAACTGGCCCTGATCGACGTGCGCGAAGAAGACCCGTTCGCCCAGGACCACCCACTCTTCGCCGCCAACATTCCCCTGTCGAAACTGGAGCTGGAGGTGCTCGCCCGGGTGCCGCGGGCAGACACCGCCATCACCGTCTACGACAACGGCGAAGGCCTCGCCGCCGTGGCCGCACAGCGCCTGCTGGCGCTGGGCTACAGCGACGTGGCCGTTCTCGAAGGCGGCCTCGCCGGCTGGCGCGCTGCCGGTGGCGAGCTGTTCCGCGACGTCAACGTGCCAAGCAAGGCCTTCGGCGAACTGGTGGAGAGCGTGCGCCACACGCCGTCGCTGACCGCCGAGCAAGTGCAAGCGCTGCTGGATGAAAAGGCCGACGTGGTGGTGCTGGATGCCCGCCGTTTCGACGAATACCAGACGATGAGCATCCCAGGCGGCATCAGCGTGCCCGGTGCCGAACTGGTGCTGCGCGTGGCCGAACTGGCGCCGGACCCAAGCACCCAGGTGATCGTCAATTGCGCCGGGCGTACTCGCAGCATCATCGGTACCCAGTCACTGGTCAACGCAGGCATTCCCAATCCGGTAGCGGCCCTGCGCAATGGCACTATCGGCTGGACCCTGGCCGGCCAGCAACTGGCCCACGGTCAGCAGCGACACTTCACCGACGTGAGCGCCGCCACCCGTGCCAATGCCGGGCACCAGGCCCGAGCAGTGGCCGACCGTGTCGGGGTCCTGCGACTGGACCGCGCCGGGCTGGCGCAATGGCAGGCCGAAGCCAGCCGCACCACCTACCTGTTCGATGTGCGCACGCCCGAGGAATACAGCGCCGGGCACCTCCCTGGTAGCCGCTCGGTACCGGGTGGTCAGCTGGTGCAGGAAACCGACCATGTGGCAAGCGTGCGCGGGGCGCGCATCGTGCTGGTGGATGACGACGGTGTACGCGCCAACATGAGCGCCTCGTGGCTGGCACAGATGGGTTGGCAAGTAGCCGTGCTCGATGGTTTGTCCCAGGCGGACTTCAACAGTACGGGTGAATGGCAGCCGCCATTGCCCGCATTGCCCTCGGCTGATGAGATCAGTGTCAAGCAACTGTCCAGTTGGCTCCAGCAAGAAGGCACGGTGCTTCTGGACTTCACCACCAGCGCCAACTACGTCAAGCGCCATATCCCAGGCGCCCACTGGGCAATCCGCGCACAACTGGCGCAAGCACTGGAACATCTTCCCCAGGCCAGCCGTTTCGTGCTGACTTGCGGCAGCAGCCTGCTGGCCCGCTTCGCTGCCCGCGACCTGCAGGCCCTGACGCGCACCCCGGTGTACTTGCTCGAAGGCGGTACGGCACGCTGGATCGCTGCCGGGCAACCGCTGGAAACCGGCGAAACACACCTTGCCGTACCCCGCAGCGACCGCTACCGGCGCCCGTACGAGGGTACGGACAATCCCCGCGAGGCGATGCAGGGGTATCTGGACTGGGAATTTGGCCTGATCGCCCAACTCGAGCGCGATGGCACCCATGGGTTCAACGTGCTCTGACCTGAACAGATGACAGTCCGTTCTGGATCGATAGCAGCCGATTGTGAACGGCTGCTAACGACCCAGGCTGCGTGAAAACGCTGGTAAGTACGTCGATTAGCGAAAGAAGCTGGGTGAAACGTATTTTCTAAGCTTGGAGAGTGTCTAGGAACCCAGGGGCGATTCAAGCCGTGTCTTTCAAGTGCGGCAAAGCCAGCTGTGTTGGGCCTGCGAATGGCTATGAACATCCGACATCGCCCCTCGTTGAATCACGTTTTGCGTTACCTACCCGTCGTTGTTTGATCTACCGCTAATGGCACACGTCACTCCACCCCCAACCGCCGAGCATCCCTGCGCACTGCTTGCGGCGGCACGCCAAACCCGCGCACAAATACCTCACGCAGATGCCGCCGATCCCTGAAACCTGTCTCCTTGGCCACCACATCCAGGCTATGGCGGCTCTGCTCGATCATCACCCGTGCCGCTTCCAAACGCAGGCGCTCCACAGCCTTGGCCGGTGACTGTCCTGTCTCGGCAGTAAACACACGCGTGAATTGCCGTGGACTCAGGTGCACCGCATGCGCCAGTTCCTCGACGCTAAGCGGATGCGCCAGATGCTGACGCGCATAATCCAAGGCATGCTGGATACGATCAGATTTGGGCGACAGCGTCAGCAACTCGGAATGTTGCGACTGGCCACCAGAGCGGCGCTGATGCATCACCAGTTTTTGTGCCACCGACCTGGCCATGTCGCTGCCCAAGTCCTTTTCCACCATGCCCAACGCCATGTCCAAGGCGGCCGTCATGCCCGCTGAAGTCCAGATTTGCCCGTCGACGATGAATATCCGGTCTTCTTCGACTGCGATCCTTGGATGCAACTCGCGCAATTTCTTCGCGTAGGCCCAATGCGTTGTAGCGCGGCGATCATCCAGCACGCCCGCTTGGGCGAGAATGAAGCAGCCGGTACACAAGCCCGCAGTGCGCCTGGCGCCGTCGACGAACCCGCGCACGCTGGCAAGCACCTGCTCACTGGGTGGCGTCAGCGGCGTCAAGGTGCCGGTGATCATCCACGTGTCTGCCAGGCCTGGCGCGCCCAGTGGCAATGTGTCCATGTACATCCCTAGCGACGAGCGCACCGTGCCGCCAGCAATGGAAAAGTTCTGGATCTTGTACACCGCTTCGCCGGCCACGATGTTGGCGAACTCGAACACAGCCTGGGTCGCCAGCGACATGATCTGGAAGCCTTCAGTAATCAGATAGCCAACGCGGTGCATGGGGAAGCTCCAAGGGTGAATGTCCTAAATACGTAGCATATGCGTCGTTTGCGTCAAAAGCGATGTTCTGCATGATGGCTGCACACCACAACGGAGCATCACCATGACCCAGCTTCCTAAAGGCACTGCACTCATTACCGGCGCTTCAACCGGCATCGGCGCCATCTACGCAGAACGGTTGGCTCACCGGGGTTACGACCTGGTGCTGGTAGCTCGCAATCGTGAGCGGCTCAACAGCTTGGCCAGCCGTCTGACCACGCAAACCCGGCAGAACGTGGAGGTCGTGGCGGCCGATCTGGCCGATGCGGCTGACCTGGCCAAGGTCGAGCGCAAGTTGCGGGAAGACGCCAGTATCAGCGTGCTGGTGAACAACGCAGGTGTAGGCACCCATACCAGCCTCCTGCAAAGCGATATCGAGCGCATGGCCGAGATGATCACGCTCAACATCACCGCCCTCACCCGCCTTACTTATGCAGCCATTCCAGGATTCGTGGCCCGCCAGCGCGGCGCGGTGATCAACATTTCCTCGATCGTGAGCCTGGCTCCTGAGTTGCTCAACGGTGTTTACGGTGGCAGCAAAGCCTATGTCACTGCTTTTTCCCAATCGCTGCACAAGGAGCTGGCGGACACGGGCATCCAGGTGCAGGCGGTGCTGCCTGGGGCCACCGCAACCGACTTCTGGGAGAAAGGTGGACTGCCGGTCGAACACCTTGATCCGGGCATCGTGATGTCAGCCCAGGATCTGGTCGACGGCGCGCTGCAAGACTTCGATGACCGGGTGCTGATCTCAATCCCCTCGATGCATGATCTGCAGCCCTTCGAACGCTACGAAACCAGCCGCCAAGCGCTCTCTAGCCAGCTGTCCAGCAATCGTCTGGCCCCGCGTTACCACGCCAACTGACCCCAGCACAGGAAACCGATCATGAAACTCAGCGCAAACACCCTCTTCATCACCGGCGGCACTTCAGGCATTGGCCGCGCGCTTGCAGAAGCCTTTCATCGACGGGGCAACCAGGTGATCGTTGCAGGGCGCCGCCAGGCGCTGCTGGACGAGATCGCACAGGCCAATCCGGGTATCGATACCGTACGCCTGGACATCAACGACCCGCAGCAAATCAAGACAGTCGCTCAGGAAGTGATCCGCCGCTACCCTGCCTTGAACGTGATCATCAACAATGCCGGGGTCATGCCGTTCGACAATCCGGCTTCTGGCGACTATGACGACGAACAAGCGGTAAGCCTGTTGCAGACCAACCTGCTTGGGCCTGTGCGGGTGAGTGCTGCATTCGTCGAACACCTCAAGAAACAGCCGCAGGCGTACATCATCAACAACAGTTCGGTACTGGCCTACCTGCCGCTGGCAGCCACGGCGCTGTATTCCGCGAGCAAAGCCGCCATCCATTCTTATTCGTTGTCGCAGCGTTTCAGTCTGCGCGACACCCCTGTCAAGGTGCTGGAAATCGCGCCGCCTTGGGTCGACACCGACCTGGTGCACAAGAGTGGTGACGAACGGGCCATGCCGTTGGATGCCTTCATCGAGGAGACCCTGGCCAAGCTCGAGTCGGCCACCACCGAAGTGCTGGTTGATCGCGCTTTGCCACTGCGTGCCAACCAAGGCGCGAACGAGCACCAACTGATTCACCAGTTCAACCTGTCGCTGGTCGATAACCCGATTCCCGTCGGTTGAAACCCTCTGGAGCAACACGCTTCAGCACCCTGCAGCGAGCTGTCGGCTTGTTCAACCAGGGCGGCAGCGGGCCCATTTTCACAGAAATGCAGAAAGTCTTACCCCAATTACCTAGTTTTTCATGAACCTCGCCGCAGGTAATCTCTGCACAACGTCTCATTCCACAGGTAATAACCGAATGAAAGCCATCGTCTACGACACGCCAGGCCTGCCTATCCAGGATGCCCAGTCCCTGTTCGAGCACGACCTCCCCAAGCCAGCGCCTGGCGCCCGGGATCTGCTGGTTGAGGTCAAAGCCATCGCAGTGAACCCGGTCGATACCAAGATCAGAGCCAGCCGTAGCGGCGATGGCCCGCAAGTACTGGGTTGGGATGCAGTAGGCATCGTGCGCGAGGTCGGCGCCCAGGTGTCGCTGTTTCAACCAGGCGATGAAGTGTTCTACGCGGGTGCGATTGACCGGCCAGGCACCTACAGCGAATTTCACCTGGTCGACGAGCGCATCGTGGGCCACAAGCCGCACACGCTGGATGACGCCAGTGCCGCTGCCCTCCCCCTGACCTCGATCACCGCCTGGGAGCTGCTGTTCGACCGTCTCGGGGTGCAGGAAAATGGCGGCGATGGTCAGCGCTTATTGATCATCGGCGCCGGCGGCGGCGTTGGCTCGATTCTGCTGCAACTGGCACGCAAGCTCACTCACCTCACGGTGATCGGCACCGCTTCGCGCCCCGAAACCCAAGCCTGGGTCGCCGAGCTGGGGGCGCATCATGTCATCGACCATTCAGCTTCGATCGCGCTGCAGCTGGAGCAACTCAAGCTCAATCCGGTGGACTACGTCATCAGCCTGACCCACACCGACGCCTACCTTGCGCAAATCGTCGACGTGCTGCGCCCGCAAGGCAAGCTGGCCCTGATCGATGACCCGGCGCACCTGGACATCGTGCCGTTCAAGCGCAAATCGCTGTCGGTGCACTGGGAGCTCATGTTCACCCGCTCGTTGTACCAGACCGAGGACATGATCAAGCAGCACCAGTTGTTGGAAAGGGTGTCTGCGTTGGTCGATGAAGGGGTGATCAAAACCACCGTTGGCGAGCATTACGGCAGCATCACTGCCGACAACCTCAAGCGCGCTCATGCCGTCATCGAGGGTGGCAAGGCCAAAGGCAAGATCGTGCTGGAAGGGTTCTGATCACTTGCCCGACTGATTAGCCGCCAGGACCTGCCCGCGTCGCTCGGTCGTGAATGCCCGGCGCATGCGCGCGGCAGGTCAAGCCATCAGGGGCGCCGGTTGGCCCTGTTGCTCTGCAAGCAACGCGATCAACCGGCCCGCACGACTCATCGAACATCCTGTCAGCGTTGCGACCACAGCTTTGCTAAACTCGCGGCCTTTTGTTCGCGCGCGCTGCCGCGTCAAGAGCCCTCAACGCGATAGGATGTGGCACCGTGTCAACCGATCAAAACCTGATATTCAACGCTCCTGCAAAGCCCCGCGAAGCGCCGGGTACTGCCCACACCGACACCCACACGGTCACGTCGGCGATGCAGCCGAGGGGCTACCGCGCCGATATTGACGGACTGCGGGCCGTGGCTGTGCTGCTGGTGTTGATTTTCCACGGCGGCTTGGCGCTGTTTCCTTCCGGGTTCATCGGTGTCGATATTTTCTTCGTCATCTCTGGATACCTCACCACTTCGATCATCCTGAGTGCCGTGAGCCGCGGCGACTTCAGCCTCAAGCAGTTCTACGTCAGGCGCTTGTGGCGGCTGCAACCCGCGATCCTGGCGTTGCTGGTAGCCACCCTCGGTGCCGCCAGTCTCTTGTACCTGCCCAAGGATTTCATCGATTTTCTGAAAAGCGAGAAGTACACCAGCCTGCTGCTGTCCAACCAGTTCTTCTCCAAGGCTACCGATGGCTATGCCACCGCCGAAGCAGCCACCCTGCCCTTGCTGCACACCTGGTCGTTGGCGATCGAATGGCAGTGGTACATCGTGCTGCCGCTCGGGTTGATGGCACTGACGCGCTACCTGGCGCCGCACCGCTTGAAAATGGCCGTGGTGCTACTGACCCTGAGCTCGATCGTCGTCGCCCTGGGTGTGGCCAAGATGACTCCGGATAAAAGCTACTACGCGTTCCTCGGGCGCATTTTCGAGCTGTTGATCGGCTCGTGCGCCGCGGTGTTCGCCAACGACCGGCAGCGTCTGAGCCGCGCTGGCGCCTCTGCGCTGGGCTTGGCTGCCCTGGCTGTGCTGATCTATGCAGCCACCCGATCCATACCCACTACCGCCTACCCTGGCCTGCCCGCCATCGCGATCTGCCTGGCGACAGCGCTGCTGGTCTCGGGCCAGGTTGGCCAACAAGGCATCACCTCCAAAGGGCTGGCATGGTCACCGCTGGTGTTCATCGGGACCATTTCCTACTCGCTCTACCTCTGGCATTGGCCAGTCATCGCCATCATCACCTATCTTGGTATCGAAAAGACGCCGGCTGTTGTCGCCGGCTACTTCGGCGCTTCTTTCGCCCTGGGCACTGCCTCGTATTACCTGATCGAAAAGCCGCTGCGTCGCCTACGGCTGGGGTTTGGCAAAACCCTGGTGCTGCTGTTGGTCGTACCCGCCGTCGCGTTTTCGGTGCTGTACTCGGCTGGCAACCGCGCCGATGGCTGGATGCAGCGTTTTGGCAGTGCGCCGTCGGACATCCTGCCGCGGCTCAAGGCAAGCGAAATTCCCCAGCGCGAACCTTGCCTGGGCGGGGCCACCGATGGCTCGGACTCTAGTTGCGTACTGGGGCAAGCCGGCGCCAGTAAGCGTGCCTTGCTGATGGGCGACTCCTACTCCAACCACTTCTGGGGCTTGATCGACACCCTGGCCAAGGACGCCGGCATCTCTGTCACCGCTCAGGGCTTCCCGGGTTGCCTGGCGCTGCCGGATGTCTACCTGTACGACTGGTGGAAGTACAAGAACGCGCTGTACAAGAAATGCCACGACGCTGCCACCGCTTATCACCAGCAGGTAGCGCGTAACCATTACGACTACGTGATACTCGGCCTGACCTGGGACACTTACGCCGACAGCAGCGCTGTGGTGCTGTCGATCGACGACCCACGTTCCCAAGCCCTCTCGCGCGAGCGGATGAAGGCCGCCCTGCTCTCGAGCCTTGAGATCGTCGAACAGTCCGGCGCCACACCAGTGCTGCTCAAAAGCAACATCGTCATGCCCGAAGGCGCCAATGACTGCCTGTACCGCACGATCAAGCTCCGGAGCACGATCGAAGATCAGCAGTGCGCGACCAGCGTCGCGCAACCTGAAGAAAACCCTTGGCTCGTTCAGCTATTCAAGGATGCCAAGCTGGCTCACCCCAACTTGCTGATCATTGATCCCAAGGACGTGCAGTGCAGCGGTGGCCAGTGCAAGCTGCTGATCGATGGCTTGCCGATCTATCGAGACATCGGCCACATCACCGACTTCGCTTCAAAAGCGATGGGCAGTCTGTACTTGCAAGCCAAGGGCAACCCCTTCAAGCCTAAAGAAGATTAGAGAACGATGTAGTCGTTGCGCTGCGTGATGCCGTCATGCGGCCCTTCGACCAAGTGAACATAGCGACCGCCGACGTGATCGATCGGTAGACAATCATCGACGTCCAGCACGGCGTCGAGGTGGGTCTGTTTCATGTGCGCAAGCGCCTGGCGTCTACCCTTCGCCATGGCCTCTCGTTTGTTGCGCGCGACCACGAGCACATAATGATGCGCTTCACCGAAACAGCGCGCGTCATAGCCGCCCAGGTTGATGAAATACAGCCGGGGCGCATCAGCGCACGGCGCCAATGGGCTGAACGCCAGGCGCCAGCCCTCCACGCCGTCAACGGCCATCCAGGCATCGATATGCACGCCCTTGGCGATACCGAACCAGCGCTCACGCAGCTGCGGGTAGGCCTGTTCCAGCGAATCGGCGACGGCAAAGACTATGTCGTGGACTTCGATTTTCGCTTGGGCGTGTTTACCGCCCAAGAGCACAACGAAAAGCATGGTGGGATGGACCTTTGGTTGAGCGGCGGGCACGACGGCGCCTGCCAGGCGCAGATGGTCCCACACCGCCCTGGCGTGGGCCAAATGCTTCGAAGATCAGCGCAGCCCGAAGCCCATGCGCTTGAGTTCGCCCAGCAATGCCTCGCGCCCGTGCAGGCTGGAAACTTCGCGCAGGCGGCTGACCACCTGCTCGGACCAGCCGCCCGCTTTCATGCCTTCGCGGTGATAGAAGGCACCGAGGCGCTCATCGTATTCGGCAATGACGTCCTGCTCGGCCGCGGCCGAATAGGTTTCATGGTGCAGCACCGCCGCTTGCGGCAGGCGCGGTTTGACGTGGGCGGGTCGATCTGGTGACGGGTGGCCAACGCACAGGCCAAACACGGGGTACACCTGGGCTGGCAGATCCAGCTCCTTGGCAACGCCCTCGATGTCGTTGCGAATACCGCCGATATAGACGCTGCCAAGCCCCATGGACTCCAAAGCCACCACCGCATTCTGCGCCGCCAGCGCGGCGTCGATGGTGCCCAGCAACAGGCTTTCAAGGTAAGGCAACGCTTCAAGCTCGACGCCGTGCTGCTCACCCAGGCGCGAGGCTCTGGACAGGTCCGCCAGCCATACCAGGAACAGCGGCGCCTGGCGAATGTAAGCCTGATTGCCTGCCAGCACTGACAGGCGCCCTTTGCGCTCGTCGTCCTGCACCGCGACCACGCTCCACACCTGCAGATTGGATGAGGTGGAGGCCGACTGAGCGGCAGCGATCAAGGTTTCGAGGGTGCCGTCAGCCAGCGGCTGGTCGGTAAATGCGCGAACGCTGCGGTGCTCGAGCAGTTGGTCGATGGTGGCGTTGCACTGCTTGAGCGCCGCGATCTGCGGCGCGCCATAGCGTGCCGCAAGTCTTGCTTGTGAATCGTTACCCATGGAATCCTCCTAAATGTTAGGAGGCTATCAAATAACACGATGCACGGCACGGGTATCAGGCAAGTTTCATAAAACGTGCGTCAAGGACTACGCCGTCGCGGCACGCAGTGTCTTCAGCTCGGCCTCGGCAGCCAAGAGCTTTTCAGCCAGTTGTTGCTCACGCGATATGGCGGCGGCGACATCGGTCCGGGCTGTCGCAGCTTCTTCAGCCTTGGCTTGCAGCTGCTGCACCAACAACTCCTTGGCGCCCTCGGCGCGTGCCGTCGCGGCATGCGCGACACCCAAATCGCCCTGCATGCGTTGCAACGCTTCGCGCTGATGCGACACCTCCTTGGCCTGCTGGCGGTTTTCCGAGAGAAAGCGCTCGTTGTCCCTGATCAGCCGCGTGATTTCTTCCTGTTTGACCATGAGCGTCTGCTGCAGCATCGTGACTTCCTGCTGCATCTGGTACAGCTGCGCTTCATGTCGGCTCAGGTCTTGCTCGCGCTGCTCCTTGACCGAGGCTCGGTAGTGCTCCAGTGCTTCTCGGGCATGGGCGTGCTTTTGCTCAAGAGAGTGGATCTGACCGTCCTTTTCCTGCACACGAACTTCCAGATCGCTGCAGCTCTGACTGATGCGTGCGTTGCGGGTGATTTCGCTCTGCAAAGTAGACTGGGCAGTTTTAAGGGCTTCATCCTGGGTTTGCAGCGCCGACTCCAGCTTGCTGCGTTCCTTCGCCGCCCCATCCAGCTGCTCGTGAAGCGTACCAAGCTCGTGTGCAAGCGCTTCACGCTCTCGGCTGAAGGCCTCGCGTTCAGACAGCAAAGCCTGGTTCCCCTCCTCCATAAGACGCTGCAAAAGCTTGCCAACCAGCTCCGTCAACTCATCGCTCAAACGCGACGGTGAAGCGATCGGCCGAGGATCATGATCAGCGATCTCCTTCAAATAACGCTGAATAGTCGTCTTTGAGCCGGTATTGCCTAACTCGATACGGACTGCATCAATGCTCGGGTTCTGTCCCCTGGCGAGCAGCGCTTGTTGCGCCTTGCGCACCAAAGCCAGGTTTACACCACCTCTAGCCATCTTGACTCCTACGATTTCGTACTGTGCTACGTTGTATGTAATTACGTGAAATGATAGCACGAAATTTTCAGTTATATGTCGCATTTTCTGGAAAGACATAATCGAGGTTTATAGCTTGCCAGAAGGTAATTCGCTCTTAAAATGCGCGTACGCGGTACAACCGGCGTAGGCAGACCACCAACAGGGCGAATGAGGATTTTCGGTGAGCGAGCGCATCAACAAAGCTGATCGGTACCTGGAGGCAAGCGTTCGGCAGAACACCTCCAAAAGCTACGCCGCCGCGCTCGCGCACTTCGAGGTCACTTGGGGCGGGTTCCTGCCGACCACCACCGAATCGGTAGTGCGCTACCTGGCCGAGTACGCTGACCAACTGGCGCTCAGCACCTTGAAGCAGCGCCTGGCTGCGCTCGCCAACTGGCACCAAAGCAACGGCTTTCCGGACCCGACCAAGGCGCCGAAGGTCAGGCAGTTGCTCAAGGGCATCCGCGCGGTGCACCCCGTCCAGCAGAAGCAAGCCGCCCCGCTGCCGCTGCTGCAGCTCGAGAAAGCCGTGGCGCATCTGGAACTGGAAGTCGCTCAAGCGCGCGGCGAAGGCAACATGGCAGCCGTACTCAAGGCCACCCGCGATATCGCCCTGCTGACCATCGGCTTCTGGCGAGGCTTTCGCGGCGATGAGCTGTCGCGGCTGACGGTGGAGAACACCCATGCCGAACGTTATGTCGGTATTCGTTTCTACCTCGGTTCGAGCAAAGGCGACCGGCAGAACGTCGGCCGCGAGTACCGCACCCCATCATTGAGCACACTGTGCCCGGTCGAGGCCTATTTGAACTGGATCGAAGTGGCGGGCCTCACGCGCGGCAGTGTGTTCAGAGGCATCGATCGCTGGGGCAATATCAGCGATCGGCCCCTGGCCGCCCACAGCCTGATACCGCTGCTGCGGGACACCTTGGCCCGTTGCGGGCTACCCGCGCATCTTTACAGCGCCCACTCCATCCGACGCGGCTTTGCTACCTGGGCCGCCAGCTCCGGTTGGGACATCAAGACCCTCATGGATTACGTCGGTTGGAGCGACATGAAGTCAGCCCTGCGTTATGTAGAGCCGGCGCAGCAGTTCGGTGGCTTGATTCGCAAGCTCGAGGGTTGAGATCAGAAAATCCAATCCTTCAAGGATGCGTCGCGGTAGGACAGGTAATCCTTGTCGACCTGCACCTGGACAGTGATGTGCTCCAGGCTCTCGAGCTTGCTGGCTTGCTCATCACCCAGCGCGTCGCGCCAGATCAGCTGGAAGTGGTCGCCGTCGGTGCGTTCGATGCGGCCAATCACCGTCTCAGGCCCACCGACGGTCTGCTCAGCGAAATTCGCCGCTGGCACGCTGAACTTGGGCGCTGTCACTACCTGGCTCCGGTCGAAGGTGGTAAAGAAGCGAATGAAAGGCTCAAGTCCCGCTACCGCCTGCGTGGCGAAAATCGTTTGAACGAGCGCCGGATCTTCCAACAGGCTGTAGAGCGGGAACGGGCTCCAATGCCTTGCACCTGAAACCGTGGCATAGCTCACGCCCAGACGAGCGCTCCCTGCAAACCCATCGTCGACATCCATGGCGAGCCCGTCCGCGAGCAGGAACGAGAACAGCGTTGCAATCTGCTGGCGCACTCGCCGCTGATCGGGTAGATCATCTGCCTTGTGCTCCAACAGGGGCATCGCCTGAGGGTGCGGCAGCAACCGCAGCAATCCTTTGACGCGCGCCAAGCGGTAATCTAGCCGCTGTTCGCGCGCCATGGTGGATATCTTTGCGTCGAAGCTCGCCAAGCTGTCATTGGAAGGATCGACGTAGGAGAGGTGTTCCAAGGCATCGCTGACTTTATAACCAGCACTCGGGGTACGCAGAAGCTCAACTGCATAGTCCAATGCCGCCTTGCCCGCCTTGTTTTCCTTCGAGTAACCCTTGAGGTTCAAATACGACTGATAGCGGTACTCCTCGGGCGCTGATTCGTTACCCAGGATTGATAATTCGATGCCCATCAAGCTGCGGTCGCGTTGCAGAACCTGAAGAATATCGAGCTTGCGGTTGGCGTCGAAGTCAGGGTCGTTGAATGCGCTCAGCAATTCCCGGCCCAGGCCTTCGCCATCGCCGATCAGCCCCCACTCGCCATCCGCGGCTGCCAACAGGCGCAGGGCATCGAAGAAGTCTTCACGCGTTGACGTCTTGGACTGCACGATGGCCAACAGCCGCTTGCGATCAGCGGGTTTGAAGTTAATGACCGTCATGCGTTGGTTCTGCGACCGCTCCTTCACCAGCTGGATCATGTAGGCGTTGAGCAGCGCACGGGTGCGATAGGCATCCAGTGTCTGGCTGGCCACCGAGCCTTCGTCGCTCAAGGACAAGTAACTCTCGATCCGATCCGCCATCATCGATTTGAGCGTGGACTGCAGATTACTCAGGGTGATCCAGGCCAAGGCCGCGCCAAACAGGGCGACGATGGTCAGGACGATGGTGAAGGCACTGGTCGCCCGATTGATCGGCGCATTGGCCTCGGCAATGACCTCCTTGCTCAGCTCATACTTGAGTGCAGCGACATCCTGTCGGTACTGGGCTTCGATCGCTTCCATCTTTTTCAAGGTCGTCGACGCCTGGCGCTGGATCTTTCTCGCTTCCTTGCGCAGTTCATTGAGATCCGTCGGCCCTTGCTGTCCTGTCACGCTGTTCATTGCAACTCCCTGTTCCTGCGCGTCTTGCGCATTTGCAAGGGAAGTTTAGCTTTTCGAGGGCATCGACTTGACTACGAATACGGTGCCCGCCGCCGGCACGCTCAAATTGGCAATGCCGCCAACACTGCACTGACCACGCCATTGAACGCTGCCGGCGAATCAATCATGCGCGCCGTGGTTTTCGCCTCACCGTCCGCTCGGGTCGCCCGGCGCGTCTGGTCGGCGCTGGCCGAAAGCTTGACGATCACCACTTCACGCCGCGGGTTGATGTAGATCTTCTGGCCAAAGCGGCCGCTGGCTTCGATCGAGCCGTCGCCATCGTTTTTCTGGTACCAGTAATTACGGTAGGCATAGCCTGGCCGGCCAGGCCCCAAATTACCGTTGGCAAACACGGTGGCATCGCCAGGTTCGAAGGTGCTGTGCACGGCCTGGTTGAAGCTGTCGCCTGGCACCTGGCGCGACAGCTCGCGGCGTATCAGCTCGGCAAAGCGCGCCGTGTCGCGCAGGTTGCAACTGATGCCGCCGCTGGCCATCTCGGTGCCCAGCGGATCGACCTGCACGTAGGCATCGTGCTCGGCGAAGCGCGACCACAACCGTTGCTCGACCAAGCTGGCCCAGTTCTGCCCGGTGATGCGCCGTAGCGCCCAGGCCAGCGCTTCGGCCGAGCCGTTCTGATAGAAAAACGGCGCCGGTTCGCTCGGATCGCCCGCTGGTTGGGTATGCAGCAAGAAGCTGTAGATATCGCCGGGCATGCCCTCGCCGCGCGGGATCAGCCCGGTGGCTGCGAATAGCCCCAGGTCTGGTGGCATCTGTGGCGGATACTGCACCGCCACCTGCATGTCCAGGTTCGCTTGCACGCTGGCCTCGCCAAACGGCGTGGCGCTCAGTTCCGGTACATACTTCGCCAGCTTGCTGGCCGGATTCAGGGCGCCTTCGGCGATCAACTGCGCGGCAATCAGGCCGGTCACCGACTTGGTCATCGAGGCCCAGATGTGCGGCTGGCCGGGTTGAAAACCATCGAAGTAACGCTCGTAGACCACCTGCCCACGGTGCAGCACGATCAGGCCGTCGGTACTGGTCTGCTCCAGGTAATCGGCCACGCTCAGGGTCTGATCGGCCACCTTCACGGTCAGACGATCAAGCGCGCGGGGTTGCCCATCGAGCATCGCCAATGGCGCCGCCGCCCTGCCAATGCCCCGGGTCGGCGATACCTCGCGGGCGTGGCGCATCGACCAGCGCAGGTACGGTGGCTGAAACGCGTTCAACGGGGTGACCCGCAGCTCGGGGGCTGGCGGAAACCCCTGCATCACCGCCGCCTGGGGGACGGCGCCGATTACCAAACCCGGCGCCAGGGCGCTGGCCACTGCCAGTTCGAGGCCTGGCAGGTGGGCAGAGGATGCGGGACAGTTGGGCTTACGCATGATGTGCTCCTGGTTGTTCTAGAAATTGGCGCCGACGCTCACCGCGATGTAGTCACGATCGCCCCGCGTGCCGTAGTCGCCGTCGAGAAAATCCGTGTAGGCCAGGCTCGCCCAGTACTTGCTGGCCAGGCTCAGGTCGACACCGATGCTGATCGAGCGCGACCCTTCGTTGAATGCCGAACCATCGGCCGGTGAGTAGCCTTTGACGTCATGCGACCAAGCCAGGTTGGGACGAATGTCCACACCCTGGATCAAACTTGGGTAGCTCAACGTCGCGCGCAGGCGGTAACCCCAGGAGAACGGCGTGACAAAGCCCTCGCCGTTGCAGTCCTCTGGGCTCTTGGAGATGCTCAGGCACAGGCTGTTATCGGCCAGCTCGCCATTGCCATAAGCACCCGAGCGCCCATAGCGCGGCCCGAAGCGGCCCTCCAGGCCGCCCACATAGGTGGCCCCAACCTCCCCCAGCAACAGCAGCTGGTTGGCACCGAGCACTTGGCTGAAGGCCTGCATGGCCGATACCTGGGCCTGGGTCACTTCCTTGCGCCGGTAACCATCGAACAGGGTGTTGTCCGTCGCTGGGCGCAGACCATCGGCATTCAAGGGACTGCGCCCGGGAGCGTTGAGCAGCGACTGCAGCACATCGTTGCCATTGAGTTGAACCGGCATGTTCGGGCGGTAGCTCAGTTCGCCCTGAATGGCGGTTCCGCTGCGCATCGTGGTGGCGAACGTCAGGCCGTACAGGCGGATATCTTCCGGGTACTGAGCCCGGTACTGCGAGGTGCCCATGCGCAGGGCGCCAGCCAGCGCCTGGCCGCTGCTGGAGGCGAGAAACCCGGCGCACGCCGAAGCGCCGACGCCGGCACTGGCGCACAGTCCCCTGGCAAAGCCGGTGTAGGAGAAGTAACGGCTGCTGACCGTCCCCAGGTACGGCGAGCGGCTGTGATAGTTGGCGGCGAATAGCCCGAACTCGGTGTCCAGTGGCTCGACGAACCAGTGCAACGACACGCCCCATTGGCCACCATCCCGGGCATCCTGGTCGGCGCCCCGGGGCACGCGCACGCCCTCCTCGGTCAGGGTGACGTCGAAGGGCGCCAGTATCCGGCCCACGGCGGGATCGGTGAGCGATTGCCCGCCCACATCCAGGCCGCGGCAGCCTTCAGGCATGAAGTCGTTACCGGAAAAGAACGTGGCGCAGTTATCCAGGCGCGTCTGCTCCCAGTCCAGCTGGTAGAAGGCATCCAGCGAAACCGCCTGGGTGAGGTTCTGCGTGACGTACAGCAGGTTGACCGGCGCCAGCGCGTCCTTGACCTCGGCGCCCGGACGGCGCAGCGCGGCCTGGTTGAACGGGTTGACCACGTTCAGGCCGCCCTGGATGAACAGGCTCTCGCCCCAGTTCACCACCTGGTTGCCCACCCGCAGCGAGCCCGGTTCGCCATCGATGTCATACAGCGCATAGGCGAACGCATCGAGTAGCTCGACCGCTGCGGTCTTGGCCGAAACCTGCCGGTTGCGATCGTCGATCGCTACGGCGCGCTGGCTGTGGTCGCGTTGAGCGGTGTCGTACCAATAGCTGCCGCGCACGAACAAACCGAAGTTGCCGTGGCGTAGCTCCAGGTCGTGGGTGCCCTTGAACACGGCAGAAAACACATCCCCGGCGCGGTAGTTGCGGCGCCCGTCATTGCTGTTGGCAGCACGCGCGAGCTTGTGATCGGGATTGGCCGTGCTGATGGCAGTGCCCAACGACAGTGCTGAATCGAAGCGCCCCTGCAGCGGCCCGACATCGAACTGCACGCAGGCGGCAGGCTTGGCGAACAGGCAGCAGAGTACCGCCAGCGGCGCAGTGCGCCGACAGGTGAGAATGATTGCGCTCACTCTGAACCTCTTGTTGTTTTAATCGAGAGTGAAAGACCGGCTTGAGCCTGCCAGCCCCAGCGATGACGGCCGGAACTGGTGTGCAGGAAAGTATCGGGGAGGTACGACGGCGCCCACAAATAGCGTCTTCGGATCACTGCCATGCCGGTTCGTTATGGACCGGCACGACCGTTCACCTGAGCAGCTGATGCAAGGCGTCACGCAGCTTGGCGGGGATGGCGACCGGGCGATTGCTGCTGCGATCGACGAATACATGGCTGAAGCGTCCTGCGGCGCAAGCAGCCGCTTCACCCTCGGCGAACACGGCCAGGGCATAGTGCACCGAACTGTTGCCCAGGCGCGTCACGGCGATGCCCACCTCCAAGCGCTGGGGGAACGCCACGGCGGCGAAGTAATCGCACGCCGAACCTGCCACATACGCCACCACCGGGTCGTGGTGGATATCCAGCCCGGCCTGCTCGATCAGCCACGTGTTCACGGCGCTGTCGAAGTAACCGTAATAGACCACGTTGTTCACATGCCCATACAGATCGTTGTCATGCCAGCGCGTGGTGATCGGCTGAAAGTGACGGTAGGCGCCGCGCAGCGGGCGCTCCCTGGCCATGCTCAAAACGCCGCCTGGTACAGGGCCAGGGCATCGGCGAAGCTGACCTCGCGCGGGTTGTTGACCAGCAGACGCTGTTGCTGCATGGCCTCTTCAGCCAGCAGTTGCAGGCTCTGACGCGGTACGCCAACATCGCGCAAGCGGGTCGGCAGGCCGCAGCGCACTGGTAGCTGCGCAAGTTCGGCGATGAACTGGCTGCACAGGTCGTGGGCATCGCCCGGCACCAGCCGCCGGCCCAGCAACGCCGGTGCCAGCGCGGCATAGTCGGCGAACGCCTCGCTACGGTTGAACTGCGCCACATGCGCCAGCATCAAGGCATTGGCCAACCCATGCGGGACGTGGAAGCGCCCGCCCAGCGGATAGGCCAGGGCATGCACGGCGGCGACCGGCGCGTTGGCGAACGCCTGCCCGGCCAGGCACGCCCCCAGCAGCATGGCCTGACGCGCTTCGAGGTTGCCGCCGTTGTGCACCGCCTGCTCGAGGTTGCCGGCCAGCAGCGCCAGGGCTTCGCGGGCCAACAGGCTCGACAGGGGGTTGCGCTTGAATTTGCTGGTGGTGGCCTCGATCGCATGCACCATGGCATCGATCCCGGTGGCCGCAGTGATTGCCGGCGGCAGCCCTAGCGTGCGTTCGGCATCGAGCAGCGCCAGGTCGGGCAGCAGCAACGGCGAAATCACCGCCATCTTGGCCGCCTCGCCGGTGGTGATCACCGCCACCGGCGTCACCTCCGAACCCGTGCCCGCCGTTGTCGGCACCTGAATCAACGGCAAGCGCTGGCCCCTGGCCTGGTCGATGCCGTATACCGCTTCGAGGGTCTGCTCGCACTGCGGGTGCGCCAGCAGCGCGACCAGCTTGGCGACGTCCATGGAACTGCCGCCGCCGAAACCGACGATCAGCTCGGCGCCGATGTGCCGGGCGCGGCTGACCGCTGACAGCACGCAGGCATGGCTGGGGTCGGCAGAAACTTCGCTGAACACCGCTGCGCTCAAGTGCGCCTGGGTGAAGCCCGGCAGCAAGTCGTCGAGCATGCCGAGGTTGACGATGCCAGGGTCGGTGACGATCAGCACGCGGCGCACGCCGCGCTGCTGGCACAGTGTTGCCAGACGACCGGCGGCACCGGGTTCGCAGAGCAGGTGAGGCGTTGTGGCGAAACTGAATGGCTGCATGGTTCGAGTCCTGTTGTTCTTGTGATTGACGCAGCGAAGCTCAAAAGGCGAAATGCGCAGGTTCCAGGTTCATCAGGCAGTCGGCACCGCCGCGCAGCGCCTCGCAATGGGCGCCCGCGCGCGGCAGGATGCGCCGCCAGTAGAAGTCGGCTGCCTGTACCTTGGCCTGATAGAACGCCTGCTCATCGCTGCCGGCGGCCATCGCCGCACTGGCCCGCTCGGCAGCGCGCAACCACAGCCCGCCAAGCAGCACGTAGCCGCTATAGGCGAGAAAATCGACCGACACCGCGCCGATCTCCTGGGGATCGCAGCGGCAGGCGTCGAGCACTTCGGCGCTGAGGCTGCGCCACTCGTGCAAGCGCTGGATCACCGCCGCCGTCATGCCCGCCAGGGCCTCGACGCGACAGCCCTGAGCGGCCTCGAGCTGCTCATCGATCAGCATGCGCAATTGTTCGCCGTTGTCGGCCAGGAGCTTGCGGCGGATCAGGTCCAGCGCCTGGATACCGTTGGTGCCTTCATACAGCTGGGTAATGCGGCTGTCGCGCATCAGCTGCTCCATGCCCCATTCGCGGATGTAGCCATGCCCGCCGTACACCTGCACGCCGAGGCTGGCGACCTCTTGCCCGACATCGGTGAGGAACGCCTTGACGATCGGAATCAACAACGCCGCACGGCGCCCGGCAGCCGCCTGCACCTCAGGCTCGGCGGCCCCATGCTCCAGGTCCAGCGCCTGCCCGGTATAGGCAGCAAGCAGGCGGCAGCCTTCGGTGAGGGTTTTCTGGGTCAGCAGCATGCGCCGCACGTCGGGGTGGCTGATGATCGGGTCGGCGCTGTGCTGCGGTGCGACCGCCCCGGCCAGGCTGCGCGATTGCAAACGCTCACGGGCGTAGGCCAGCGCACCCTGGAACGCCGCCTCGGAAATGCCTAGGCCCTGCAGACCGACCTGAAAGCGTGCATCGTTCATCATCGTGA
The DNA here is from genome assembly GCF_052041965.1 of Pseudomonas sp. SMSB3. Taxonomy (NCBI): domain Bacteria; kingdom Pseudomonadati; phylum Pseudomonadota; class Gammaproteobacteria; order Pseudomonadales; family Pseudomonadaceae; genus Pseudomonas; species Pseudomonas sp. SMSB3. The sequence continues at coordinate 231,993 of NZ_JBKGGV010000006.1, forward strand.
ACATGCACGCCAGCCCTTGGTTGGCCTCGCCCAGCAACCAGCCACGGGCACCGTCGAAGTTCATCACGCACGTGGCGGCGCCCTTGATGCCCATCTTGTGCTCCAGGGCGCCGCAGCTCAGCGCATTGCGTGCGCCCAGGTGGCCATCGGCGGTGCGTTCGAATTTCGGTACCAGGAACAGGCTGATGCCGCGCACCCCTGGCGGTGCATCGGCAAGCCGCGCCAGCACCAGGTGGATGATGTTGTCGGTGAGGTCCTGGTCGCCACCGCTGATGAAAATCTTGCTGCCGCTGATACGGTAGCTGCCATCACCCTGGGCTTCGGCGCGGGTGCGCAGCAGGGCCAGGTCGGTACCGGCTTGCGGCTCGGTCAGGCACATGGTGCCGGCCCACTCGCCGCTGACCAGCGGCGCCAGGTAATCGGCCTTGAGCGCAGCGCTGCCGTGACGGTGCAAGGCCAGCACCGCGCCCTCGGTCAAGCCCGAATAGATGCGAAACGACAGTGAGGCGCTCATCAGCATTTCGTGGAAACACGCCGACACCAGCTGCGGTAGACCTTGGCCATCGTAGTCGAGCGGGCCGGTCATGCCGCCCCAGCCTTGCGCCACGTACTGTCGATAGGCATAGCGAAAACCATCAGGGGTGATTACCTGGCCGTGCTCCAGGCGACAGCCTTGTTCATCACCCGCGCGGTTGAGCGGCGCGACCACTTCGGCGGCAAACCGTGCACCCTGGTCGAGGATGCCGTCGATGGTTTCCCGGTCCAGGCCGTTGCCCAGGCGCGCACAGTGGGCGCTGGCGTCGAATACCTCATGCAGGACGAACTGCATGTCACGCAAAGGGGCTCGGTAGCTCATGGACGGCCTCCGCGAACGTCGGCCAAGGACTTACCTTCGCTGGCCAAACGCAGCAATAGCCCAGCCGCCCGCCAATGCTCGCCGAACAAACCCTGCAGGCGTTCAAGACGCGCCAGCAGCGCGCCGAGGCCCTGCGTGTCAGCCCAGCGCATCGGCCCGCCAACCTCTGCCGGGAAACCGTAGCCAAAGCGGTACACGCGGTCGATATCCTCGCTGCAGTCGGCGATCCCCTCCTCGAGGATCTTCGCCCCTTCGTTGACCAGCGCGAGCAGGCAGCGCTCGCGGATTTCTTCAGCATCGATGACGCGGCGACGCACGCCCAGGTCCTGGGCGATCTGGATCACCATCGCATCGACTTCAGGATCGTGCTGGGCCTCACGGCTGCCAGGCGCGTAGCGATAATAGCCAACGCCGACTTTCTGCCCGAAACGGCCCTGGGCGCACAGGGCGTTATCGACCTGCACCAGCGCTGCCTCCATGCCCTGCCCGGCCAACTGCCGCGCACGCCACTCAAGGTCGATGCCGACCACGTCGTACATGCGAAACGGCCCCATGGCAAAGCCAAAGGCTTGCAAGGCCTGATCCACTTGCTGCGCGGTGGCACCTTCGAGCAGCAACTTGCGCGCCTCGGCGACGTACGTGGCGAGCATGCGGTTGCCGATGAAGCCAGGGCAATTGCCGGCCACCACCACTTCCTTGCCCATGCGCCGGCCCAGCGCCTGGGCGGCCTCGAGCACGGCGGGCGCAGTGTCGCGCCCGCGCACGATCTCCAGCAGTTTCATCACATGGGCCGGGCTGAAGAAATGCAGCCCCAGCACCTGCGCCGGGCGTCCGGTGACCCCAGCGATTGCGTCGATATCCAGCGCCGAAGTGTTGCTGGCCAGGATCGCCCCAGCGTTCAGCGTGCTGTCCAAGGTGCGGAAGATCTCCTGCTTGAGGGCAAGGTTCTCGTAGACGGCTTCGATCACCAGATCGACCTCGGCCAGTTCGGCATAGGCGCTCGCCGGCTGTACGCGCGCCAGGCAAGCGTCGGCCTGGGTCTGGTCGAGGCGGCCCTTGGCGACTTGCTGCGCCCAGTGCTGCGCGAGCATCTCAAGCCCTGCCGCAGTGGCATTGGCGTCGTTGTCCAGCCAGCGTACCGCCAGCCCGGCCTGGGCCAGGCTGATGACGATGCCGCGCCCCATGGTGCCGGCGCCAATCACCGCCGTCTGCTGCACGTCGTAGGAATTACTCACGCATGACACTCCTGATTCGCTGTACGAAGGATTGCCCTCACCCTAGTCAGGCGCCTAGTATTTTTGAAATTTTCATTTTCCATTCCATGTATTTCCAACATGAATATAGCGACCTTCGATCTGAACCTGTTGCGGGTCCTGGACATGCTGCTGCGCGAGCAGAACGTCTCGCGCGCCGCCGAGCGCCTGGCCCTGACGCAGCCCACCGTGAGCAACGCCCTGGCGCGCCTGCGTGACCTGCTCGATGATCCGCTGCTGGTGCGGGTCGGTCGGCGAATGCGCCCCACGCCTCGGGCCTTGGCGCTCGAAGGCCCAATCCGCGCGGCCCTGCAGCAAATCGAACAAACCCTGGGCGCAGGCGACAGCTTCGACCCCGGCCTCAGCCACCGGCAATTGCGCATCGCCCTGACCGACTTCGCCGAGCAGCTGTGCATGCCCAAGCTGCTGGCTACCCTGCAAAGCCAGGCCCCACACCTGCGGGTGGACGTGGTGCACCTGGCGCCCAACTTGCCGGCCGAGGCCCTCGACCGGGGCGAACTGGACCTGGTGCTGGGGCGCTTCGACGAAGTACCGGCGCGCTACGAGCGCCGCCACTGGCGCAGCGAGACCCTGCAGGTGGCGGTGCGCCAAGGCCACCCGCAGATCTGCGGCCAGCTCGACCTGCACAGCTTCCTGACGCTGCGCCACCTGTGGGTGCATGGCGGCCAGACCCGTGGCATGGTCGACCAATGGCTGGCCGAGCAGGGCCTGGCGCGACGCATCGTCTATACCACCCCCAACTACCTGCAGGCGGCGCACTTGGCGGCTACTTCCGACCTGTGCGTGGTGCTGCCCACCGCGCTGGCTCGGCATTTCGCCCGGCTGCTACCGTTACAGCTGTTCGAGCTGCCTTTCGCTCTAGCGCCGTTCGATCTCGAACTGGTGTACCTGGCACACCGCCAGCACGACCCGGCGCTGGCCTGGCTGGTGGCACGGATCATGGACATTCACCCCGGCTGAGCCATCGCATTCGGGTATGGCGGCTCATGCAACAGTGGTATTGGTTGCCAGGCTGGTGCTGTCCTTAGAGTGATCGGCCTCAGAACAACAAGGAACATTCCATGCGCTTTTCTCCCCTGCCTACCTTGCTGGCCCTCGCCCTGCCCCTCGCCGCGCTGGCTCAGGCGCCCGCCAACGACGCCAGCGAATCGACCCGCCAAAGCAACCAGCAATGGCTGCAACGCCTGCCTTTCGACGAGCGCGGCGACTTCGACAACGCTCGCCGCGGCCTGCTCGAAAGCGTCGAGCAGCCAGTGCTCAGTGCCGACGGCAAGACGGTCTGGGACTTGCAGCGCTACGCATTCCTCAACGGCGAGGCACCGGCCACGGTCAACCCGAGCCTGTGGCGGCTGGCGCAGCTGAACACCATCGCCGGCTTGTTCCAGGTCACCGAGGGCATTTACCAGGTACGCGGCCTGGACCTTGCCAACATGACCCTGATCGAGGGCGAGCATGGCCTGATCGTGATCGACCCGCTGCTGTCGGTGGAAACCGCCAAAGCCGGCCTGGCCCTGTATTTTCGTCACCGCCCGCAGCGCCCGGTGGTGGCGGTGATCTACACCCATCCCCACGTGGATCACTTCGGCGGGGTGCGTGGCGTCATCGACGAGGCCGAGGTCAAGGCCGGCAAGGTGCAGGTGATCGCACCGCAGGGCTTCTTCGAGCACGCCATCAGCGAAAACGTGCTGGCAGGCCCGGCCATGAAGCGCCGGGCGCAATACATGTATGGCGCGCCGCTGCCACGCGGGCCGCGCGGTCAAGTGGATGCGGGCTTGGGCAAGGGCGTGCCGGCCAATGCCACGGTGAGCCTGATCGCCCCGACCCGGCTGATCGACAAACCCTTCGAAACCGTGCACATCGACGGCGTGGAAATCGAATTCCAGCTCACGCCCGGCACCGAAGCACCGGCCGAGATGAACCTGTGGTTCCCGGCGCACAAGGCGCTGTGCATGGCCGAGAACGCCTCCCACGTGCAGCACAACGTGCTGACCCTGCGCGGTGCGCAAGTGCGCGACGCCAAGGTCTGGGCGCATTACCTGGACCAATCGCTGCTGCGCTATGGCGAGCGCGCCGAAGTGGTCTTCGCCCAGCACCATTGGCCGACCTGGGGCGCCCCGGCGATTCGCGAGTACCTGGCCGATCAACGCGACATGTACGCCTTCATCGACAGCCAGACCCTGCGCCTGATCAACCGAGGCCTGACCGCGACCGAGATCGCAGCCGAATTGACCAGCCTGCCGCCCCGCCTGGCCAGCAAATGGTACAGCCGCGATTACTACGGCTCACTCAGCCATAACGTGCGCGCGGTGTACCAACGCTACATGGGGTTCTACGACGGCAACCCGGCCACGCTCAACCCGCTAACGCCTACCCAGGCCGGCCAGCGCTATGTCAAGGCCATGGGTGGCGCCGAGCACGTCCTGCGCCAGGGGCGCGAGGCTTATGCGCAAGGCGACTACCGCTGGGTCGCCGAACTCACCCGGCACCTGGTCTTCGCCGAACCTGACAACGGCGCCGCCCGCCAGCTGCAGGCCGATGCCCTCGAGCAGTTGGGCTATCAGAGCGAGAACGCAACCTGGCGCAACGCCTACTTGAGCGGCGCACAGGAGCTCCGTGGCGGCGTGGCGAGCACCGCCAGCAAAGGCGGCAGCGCCGATGACCTGGTGCGCGCACTGACCCCGGCGCTGTTCTTTGACTACCTGGGCGTGCGGGTCGATGCCGCCAAGGCGGCCGAGCAGGACCTGACGATCAACTGGCGTTTCACCGATCTGAATGAAGATTACGCCCTGACCTTGCGTAACGGCGTACTCACCCACCGCGATCTGAACCTGCATGGACAAGCGGACGTGCAGGTGCGTATGAGCAAGGCCACCCTTGACCGCATCGCACTCAAGCAGACCGGCTTCGCCAAGGAAGTCGCGGGCGGGGCCATCGAGGTCAACGGGGAGCGTGGCAAGTTTCTACGCTTCATGGCCGGGCTGGACGAGCCGGACGGGCGCTTCAACATCGTCACCCCTTGACCGGCAGTGTCGCCGCGCAGGCATGGCCGCGCGGCGTCTCAGGCTCAGCGCAACCCCTGGCTACGCAAGGCGCCGGGGGAAAAGTACGAAGCGCTGGTGCGCACATCGAAGGCAAACGGCCTGGGCTGCTCGTTGGTCAGCCCGGACAGCTGGTAGCGCCCGCTGCGCAGGTCGTAGATCACTTCCATGGCATTGACCAACGCCTGCCCGGTGACGTGGTAGTAGCTGTGCGCCTGGGCAGTGCGCCACAGCTGGCCGCTGCGGTCGAAGAAGTCGGCCTCGACGATGGCCCAGCTGTCTTCGTCGAGGTAATAGCGCCGGCTGGCATACACGTGCTCGGCGCCTGGCTTCAACGTGCCCTCTATTTCCCAGACCCGATGCAACTCATAGCGCGTAGGTTGCGCCTTGACATGGCCAGGCCCGACCAGCGCGGCGTAGCCGAGTTGCGGCGAGGCCAGGCGATAGCTGTTGTACGGCACGTGCAGGGTCCTCTTGCCGAGCAGTTTCCAGGTGTACAGGTCCGGGGCGCCGCTGAACATGTCGCGGCTGTCGGCGGTGCGCAGCCCGGCGGTGCCCGGCGTGATGCTGTCATAGGCCAGCGCCGGGGCGCGGCGTACGCGCCGTTGGCTGCTGCTGTAGAGCCACGACAAGCGCGGCTGGGCAACCTGGTCGAGGGTTTCGTGCAGCACTACCGCATCGCCGGCCAGGCGCGATGGCGCCGTCATCCGGTAGCTCCAGTAATACAGCACTTTGCCGGGCTGGGCGTCGGCCAGGCCATCGGGACGGGCGAACACCTGCTGCGCGCTGGTGGTGGCAAAACGCCCGTCGCCGCGTGGCGTGACGCTGTCCGAGGCCAGGCTGTAGCTGGCGTTGCGCGGCCGTGTCAGGTGGTTCCACAGCACTTGCAGGCCGTTGCCCGGTTGCGGGAAGGCCACCACGCCGGCGAAGCCTTGCACGCCATTGCCAGCGTTGACCAGGCGCGCGCTGCTCGCGTTGTGCCGGGCCCACGCGGCCACTTGCGGCGGCACCGCGACACTGCGGTGCGACGGGTACACCGGCAGGCTGAAGGACTTCGGATAGCGCGCCAGCAAGGCCAGCTGCCCGGCGCTGAGCTGCTCGCGGTAACGTTGGGCGTTGGCTGCGGTAATGGTATACAGCGGCTGCTCGGCGGCGTAGGGGTCCAGCGGGGTGCCGTTGACTGCCAATGCCACCTGCCGCGCTTGCAGGCCACCCGTCCAGGCAGGGATGCGCCCGTCAGCGCTGGCACTACGCTCGGCACCCAGCGGGGTGAGTTGCGCGGGTAGCGGCGCGGCGCCTGCGTTGGCTTGCAACAGGCTGGCAACGAGTAGCAGCAGATTGGATAACGCACATGCACGTTTCATCAGGGTGGCCTCTTGTTGTTATACACACCTGGCCGGGCAGGCTTGCCTTGGCCTGCCCTTTCCGGGTGATACTAGGAGCCACGCTTCGAACCCCACAAATAACGTGTTCGGATACGTGCCATATCAGTTCGGCATAGCCTTGGAACCGCTCCGATGACCTTGAAACAGCTGCGTTACCTGATCGCCATCGTCGAAGCCGGCAGCTTCAGTTCCGCCTCGCGCCGGGCCTACATCGCCCAGCCGGCGCTGAGCCGACAGATCGGCCTGCTGGAGAGCGAACTGGAGATGCAGCTGCTCGATCGTCAGCACGACGGCATCGCCCTGACCGCAGCTGGGCGCCAGTTGTACGAAGTGGCACGGCAGGTCGTGCAGAAGCTCGACTCGGTCAAGGATGAGCTGAAATCCACGCGCGGGGCGCCGAAGGGCCACGTCGCCATCTCCATCCCGGCGACGGCTGCCGACCTCTTGCTGCCGGAGATCGTCAGGCGCGCTGAACAGCGCTTCCCCGGCGTCAGCCTGACGGTATGGGATGGCCTGAGCCGTGAGGGTGGCCAGGCGATCGAGCTGGGCAAGGTGGACTTCGGCGTAGTGCCCAATGCCGAGGAGCTGGACAACGTCGAAGCCGAGGCCATCTTCACCGAAGCGCTGTACTGGGTCGGCCCATCGACGCCCGGGGCCGCGGACACCATCACCCTGGCTGAGGCCGCAGCTACCCGCCTGGTGCTGCCGCCGCGTGGGCTGCACCTGCGCCGGCGCATCGAACAGGCGGCGATGGAAGCTGGCGTGCCCTTGGCCGCCACCTACGAGCAGCAGTCAGCGCCGGGCATCGCCAGCCTGGTGCGCTCCGGGCTGGCCGCCACCATCAGCAACTGGCCGCCGCTCAGCGTGCTGCTCGAACCCACCGCCGCGCGGCGCATCGTCGAGCCGCGCATCAACCGCACCATCGCCCTGGCCCACTCGCGGCACAAGCCGCTGTCGTTCGCTGCCGGGTGCCTGCGCGACCTGGTGCGTGGCTTGCTGATCGAGCTGGTCAACAGCGGGCACTGGCGTGGCGAGCTGATCGGCCGTGACGAGCAGCCGCTGGAATCCGCCTTGGGTGTTCAGTTGGCGGTTTGAGACACCGCCGCAACGCTCGGCTGCGGCTTCGCCTCGCGCAGCCGCAACGCGGTACGCTGCGGATTCAAGGTCACCAACCCGGCCACGCCCGCCACCACCAGCACTATCCCGCAAACCAGAAAGCCCTGGGCGTAGCCCGATGGATGCGCGGCGCCTGCGCCTTGTACCAGCACCCCGGTCACCACCGGTGCCGCCAACCCGGCCAACGAGGCGATACCGTTACCGATCGCCAGCACCCCGCCGCGCTGCGAGGCCGGGGTGAACTCAGCCAGCATGGCCGGCCCCACCGAGTACATCACCAGCGCCAGGCCGCCGCTGAAGGTCAGCGCCGCGATGCGCACGGCAGTGCTCAGCCCTGGCAGGATCAACGACGCCGACAGCAACCCGGCCAGCACCAGGCACAGGGAGACGAACACCCCACGGGCCAGTCGCGACGGCATGCCGGCGCGCATCAGGCGCTGCGACAACCACGCCAGCAGCAGGCTCAGCGGCGTAGTCACCACCACGAACATGACGAAGATTCGCCCGGTCTGCAGCGGGTCGATGCCCAAGCCCACCTGCAGGTAGCTCGGCACCCAGGTCAAGGTCAGTGCCAGTGACCAGTTGGCGGCAAAATGACACAGGTAGTTGCCGACTACGCTGGGGTCGCTGAGCAGCTTGCGGTAGCCGACGCGCGCCTGGTCGCCCTTCAGCTGGCTGGCGCGCAGGCGTTCAAGGGTGCCTTCCTGGCCCAGCCGCCACCACAGCAGGCACCACGCCAGGCCGACCACGGCGAGGATGATGAAGTTGCTGCGCCAACCATAGTGCAGGCTGACCCAGGGAATCATCGCCCCAGCCACCAGCAAGCCCATGGCGCTGCCGGCATGCAGCAGGGCCACCGGCAGGTTGCGCCGATCGTTGGGAAACCACTTGTACAGGGCATGGGTCGCCACCGGTGAGGCTGGGCCTTCACCGATGCCCAGCAGCACCCGGCAGGCGACGATGGCCCACAGCGAGGTGGCGAACAGCATGGGCAGCTGGATCACCGCCCAGAACAGGCCCATGCCCAACAGCAAGGTTCGGGTCGGCCTACGATTGGCCATGAAGCCACCGACCACGGCGGACACGGCGAAAAACCAGTGCAAGGCGCCGCCGATCAGGCCGAATTCGGTGGCCGACAGCCCCAGCTCGGCGCTCATCGGCACCGCCACCAGGCCGATCACCACCTTGTCGAGAAAGTTGATCAACATCAGCAAGGCCAGCAACACGGCGATCAGCCAGGCAGTACGAGGTTTGGGCAGGGCGTTATCCGCAGTCATGGCAAGTACTCTTGTTATTGTTGTGCGGGGGCAAAAAAGGCCGCCTGGCAGGCGGCCGCAGCATCAGCTGGGCATCAGTACGCCCTTGGCGATGGTGTTGCGCTGAATTTCACTGGTGCCGGTGAGGATGCGCATCATCCGCGTGGCGCGGAATATCCACTCCACCGGGCTGCCCTGCAGCAGGCCAGAGCCTCCATGCACCTGCACGGCCTTGTCAGCGATGCGGAACGCCGCTTCTGAGACGAACAGCTTGCACATCGGCGCCTGGGTGCGGATATCGCCGCCGGCATCGTTCAACTGTGCGGTGGCGTAGACCATGCTGCGCGCTGCGTGCAGCTCGGTGGCCATGTCGGCGATCATGTGGTTGACCGCCTGGAACATGGCGATCGGCTGGCCGAATTGCTTGCGGCTGCGGGCATGCTCGATCGACAGCTTCAGGGCCAGGCCGGCCAGGCCCAGCAAGGTCGGGCAATGCAGCAGGCGGTTGAGAGTGATACGGCCCATGGCCAGCTTGAAGCCCTGGCCCTCTTCGCCGATCAGGCTGCTGGCCGGGACCCGTACGTCCTCCAGCACGATGTCGCCGTGGGCGCCGCCGCCGGACATCACGGCATAGTCGCTCTCCACCCTCACCCCCGGTGCCTTGAGGTCGACGAAGAACGCCGAGATGCCTTGGGCGCCCTGCCCTGGACCGGTGACCGCCAGCAACACGGCAAGGTCGGCGTAAGTCGCACCGGAAATGAAGCGCTTGCGGCCGCTGAGCACGTAATGCTCGCCCTCCCGCCGCGCCTGGGTACGAATGGCGGTCGCATCGGAGCCGGCCTCGGCCTCGGTCAGAGCAAAACACACGGCTTTCTCGGCCCGGCACACGGGCAGCAGAAACTGCTCGACCTGCGCCGCGCTGGCCACCTTGAACAAATGGCCGGCCCGCGGCGGCCCCGACAGCTCGCCCAGGACATGGGGGGCCAGCATCGAGCCGGTCAGCACCGCCGCCTCCTTGACCGCGCACAGGTCGGCTACATTCAGCCCCGCGCCGCCCATCGCTTCAGGCAGCATCACGCCATACAGCCCCTGCTCGCTGGAGCGCTTCCAGACCTCTCGCAGCACCGCCTGCGGATGCGGCCGCGCCCAGTCGAGCTGCGCCTGCTGCTCCAGCGGGCGAACCTGGTCGCGAACGAAGCCTTCGAGGGCCTCGATGATTTGTGCAGCCTTCGCACTCGGTTGATACATGCTCATGCTCCCAGGTCAGATTCGACGTTCGCTGTGTTGCCAATAGGGATCGCGCACCAGGCGGCGCACCACTTTGCCGTTGGGGTTCTTGGGCAGTTCGCTGACGAAATCCACGCCGCGGGGCTTCTTGAAACCGGCCAGGGCGCGGCCGCAGCGTTCGATCACTTCGGCAGCCTGCAGCTGCGCGCCCGGCTTGAGCACCACCACCGCCTGCACCGCTTCGCCCCACTGCTCGTCGGGGACACCGACCACCGCCGCCTCGAAGACCTCGGGGAAGGCGTAGATCACCTGCTCCACTTCGCTGGGGTACACGTTGAAGCCGCCGGAAATGATCATTTCTTTCTTGCGGTCGACGATGAACACATAGCCGTGGGCATCCACCGTGGCCAGGTCGCCGGTGAGGTAATAGCCATCGCGCATCACCTCGGCGGTAAGCTCAGGCGCGCGCCAGTAACCCTGCATGATGTCCGGGCCCTTGACCACGATCTCGCCGATCTCGCCTGGCCCCACGTCTTCGAAGGCTTCATTGACCACACGCAGGTCAGTCTCGAAGTAGCAGCGACCGCACGAGGCCAGACGCTGGTAATCGCCATTTTCGACCAGATGGTCCTGCTCGGTCAGCACCGTGACCAGCGAGCAGGTCTCCCCGGCGCCGTAGCCCTGGGCCAGAATCGGCCCGAACAGCTCGATGGCGCGCTTGACCAGTGCCGCCGGCATGGGCGCTGCACCGTACATGACCAGCTTCAGGCTGGACAAATCGAAGCCCTCGACCCCCGGATAATTGACCAGGCGGTTGATCATCGCCGGCACCAGGAACAGGCGCGTCACCCGCTCGCGTTCGATGGCCTCGAGCAGCAAGCGATCGTCGTAGCGTTCGAGCAACAGGTTGCAGGCGCCCACCGCCAGTAGCGGCATGATCTGCATGCCACTGGCATGGGTAATCGGCCCGACATGCGCCATGACATCGTCCGGGCCGGAGCGCCGGGTCGGGCTCGCGATGCTCTTGCGCACCAGCGCCTTGCGGTTGCCGAACGACAGCATCGCGGCCTTCAGCACCCCGGAGCTGCCGGAGGTGTAGTGCAGCACCGCCAGCGCGTCGTCGGCAGGGTCGAGGGCCATCGGCACCTCGCTGCCACGCTCGAGCAGCGCCGAGTAGGCGATGTCACCGCAGTCGCCCTCCAGGGCGATGATGTGGCGCAGCAGCGGCAGTGCGCTGCGGTGCTCGTCCAGCGCCTGGGCGAAGCTGTGGTCGGTGATCAGGGCAACGCTACAGGCGTCTTCCAGCACGCGGATCACTTCATCGAGCGACAGCCGCGCATTGATCGGCACCTTGACCATCGCCGCCTTGTACAACGCCACTTCCGCCTCCACCAGCTCGACGCGGTTGGCGGCCAGGATCGCCACGTGCTCGCCGGCGCCGATGCCAAGCGCGCCAAGCCCCGATGCCAGGCGGTTGCTGCGCCGCTCGAGCTCGGCGTAGGTCAGGCGCCGCTGACGGTCCGCCACCGCCGGGCGCTCAGGCCAGTAGCGGGCGCTGCGGGTAATGATCTTTCCAAGGTTCACGTTATTGTTCTCGTCGACAGGAAGACATCGACGATGCTAAACAGCCAGGCGCTGGCCCATGAAATACCAGTTCCCGATGCCAGCCATAACGTTTTTGACTGGCGGCCCGCAACCCGTGGCGGTCAGAGCTTGAAGCGCACGTGAATGCAGCTCTTGCCTTCGCGTTTCTCGATGCTCACCGCGGCACTGCCGTATCCCGAGTAGCTTTTCACCAGGCGCATGCCGAGCCCAGTCCCCGTCGGTTTGGGGTAGGTATCGGGGAAACCGTCGCCTTCATCCTCGACCGTCACCCGCACATGATCGCCGGCATGCAGCAGAGACACCTCGACGGTGCCCTTGCCATACTTCAAGGCATTGGTGATCAACTCGGAAATCACCAGACCCAACGGCGCCATGCGCTCGGGCGGCAGCACGAAGTCGTCGGCCTGCAACAGGATCTGCCGATCGGCCAGTGCCTTGCCCAGGTCGCCCAGCAAGGCGCTCAGGTAGGGCCTGGCCATCACGCCTTGGTTGCCATGGGCGTGATAGAGCCGCTCGTGCACGTTGGCGATGGTCACCACCCGCCCGGCGGCAGTTTCCAACTGGTGCTTGACGGCGCTGTCGGGGGTCAGGTTGGCCTGTAGCAACAGCAAGGTATTGACCAGGTGCAGACTGTTCTTGACCCGGTGATCGATTTCTTCAAGGTACAGGTCGCTGGCGTCCTGCCGGCTATTCTGCGCCTCGATCAGCGACAGCAGGCGCGCTTCGTAGGCATGGCGCTCGGTGATGTCGCGCGACACCGCGATCATCCGCGTCACCTGAGCCTCGCTGTCCAGAATCGGTGCCACCGTGACGTCCCACCACTTGGCTTCCTGCGGGGCGGTCGGCAGACACGCTTCGAACCTTGCCGTCTCTCCGGCCAGCACCTTGGTCAGGGCCTCGACCACCAATGGCTGGGCATCGGCCGGCCACAGGTTGACCCAGTACTGGCCTTGGATATCGCTCAGCGCGGCCAGGTGCATGTGCGCCAGGCCCTGTTCGTTCATGAACTCGATGGCCCCGTCGGCCGACAGTATCTTCACGCAGTCCGGGCTTGCGTTGAGGAAGCTCTCCGAATAAGGATCCGGATGTGGTGCTTCCAGGCCTGCCGCGATGCGTTCGGCGGACAACGAGATGACATTGGAGATGCCTTCGAGAAACACCAGGTCGCTTTCGACGAAGTCCTCGCCATTGCTACTGTCGGCTTCCAGCACCCCGAACGGGCCGAGCGGGCCGCGAATCGGCACGTTGATGGCACGCTCGATGCCGTATTTCTTCAAAAGATCCGGGGTGCGGAAGCGCTCCTCCAGCCCAAGATGATTGGACAGCACCGGGCGGTAGGTCGCCAGGGCGTACCCGGCTGGGCTGGCGATATCGGCGCCGACGGTGGCGTGGCCGATATCGTCTTCATCCCAACCCACTCCGTGGGAAAGCACATAGTCTTCGCTGTCGGCGAGCGGCTGCAGCACCTTGGCGAAGCGCGTACTCATGCCGTCGGCCACCACCACGCAAGCCTGGGTGAGCAATCGGTCAAGGTCGTCGACTTTCAGCGACATGACGCCAAACTCGACCACCAGCTCGTGCTGGCGGTGAAGCCGGTCATGGGATTTTTTCAAGGCGGCCCGAATGGTTTCGTCCGGCGGTAGCTGTTGCATGACCACTCCATCCAGATACTCAAGGGTGAAAATGTAAGGTGTTCGGCCAAGCCGCCGTTTCGCTCTGCCTAGAAAACATAGACGCTAATTGGCGGCAGGTAGAGGCAGTTGCATGAACAGGCGCTGATCGGCGACGGCCGTGATCGCTGCCAGCAATTGCTCGGTGGCCTGCTGCAGCGAACCTTCGTTGCGACACAACAGCCAACCCTGGGCCACAGCGGCCTGCTCGAAGGCCTCGGTGGCAGCAATCTGCTCTTCAAGTCTGAAGGTAACCGTGCTGGCCAGCCCACGCGGCCGCGCAGTAGCCCGCGCCCAGGACAGGTCCGGCGCGGTAACGACACCGACGTGCAGATCGGGCACGCGCACGTGGGCGTCGAGGTTCAGCCGCAGGACCTCGTCGAAGGGCACGCCGCGCCTGAAGGCTGCATCGGAGGGGTACCAACGGTCGATCAGGATGATGCTGTGCAACGGCTGCTTGGGCAACACCTGCTCGCTGATCCAGGCGCGGCTGCGCGCCAGGCGCTCGCACACCTGCAGCTCCAGCGCTCGCGAGGGCTGTCGCGCCTGCTGGTTGACCAACGCCATGGTGTCAGCGCGAAAAGGGTCGCTCTTGCGTTCGCACAGGCGAATGACCTTGCGCTTATCGGCCCGCAGCGCCTGCGTCAGGGCCTCGAGCAGCGTAGTCTTGCCAGTGCCCTTGGGCCCATCCAGAGAAACAAACAGCGGGCGATTCATCAGGCAGTTCCGAAGCGGCGAGGATGCGGATGATGCACTGAAATGCGGTCCAGGTGTGCATTTCCCGACGAGAGTACATCTGTACTCTTGAGGTGCTACGGCGGACAAAGATTTATCGCACCACTACCCGATTACAGCAGTCGATGCTGTACTGTACGCAGCAGCAGGCAACCCTCGTCGCGGGTGGCCGACATTTCATTCTCTTGGCAAGGGCTCAATGACCTCGGAACCTCAGGTAAACCTGACCAACTGCGATCGCGAACCAATCCAGATCCCAGGCAGCATACAACCCCATGGCTGCCTGCTGGCCTGCGATGCATCGGCCAGTACCGTGCTGCGCCACTCGGCCAACCTCGCCCAGATGCTGGGCATCAGCGGCCCGATCAACGGCCGGAAACTTCACGCTATTCTTGGCGACGAGCTTGCGCATGAGGTGCGCAATTCGTTGGCGCGTACCCGTGAGGGCGGGCGCCCTGCGCAGACATTCGCCGCCATGCTGCCTTCGGGGCAGACCGTGGATATCTGCGCCCACGTGTACAAGGGCAACGCGATCATCGAGTTCGAGCCTGCCGGGGGTAGCATTGCCGAACCCATCGAACTGGCACGCACGCTGATCGCCCAGTTGCGCGAAATCGACCAGACCGGCAAGCTTTTTCGCGACGCAGCACGGTTTCTGCGCGCGCTGCTTGGCTATGACCGCGTCATGATCTACCAATTGGGCGCCGACGGCGCCGGCAAGGTGGTGGCCGAAGCCAAGCGCAGCGACCTGGAAAGTTTCCTTGGCCAGTATTTTCCTGCCTCCGATATTCCCCAGCAGGCCCGCGCGCTGTATTTGCGCAATCTGATCCGGGTGATTGCCGACAGCCAGTTCCAGACCGTCGCCATCGAGCCTCTGCTGGATCTATCAGGCGAACCGCTGGACCTGTCCTATGCGCATTTGCGAAGCGTTTCGCCGATCCACTGCGAGTACCTGAGCAACATGGGCGTCGGCGCCTCGATGTCGATCTCGGTGATCGTCAACGGTGCGCTCTGGGGGCTGATCGCTTGCCACCACTATTCTCCTCGCACGCTCAGCATGGGCCAACGCCTGGCGGCGGAGATGTTCGGTGAGTTCTTTTCATTGCATATCGAGACCCTGCGCACGCGGCACAACCTGGAAGCGGCGGTCAACGTACACCATGCGCTCGAGGCGCTGCTGCGCGACGCCAACCACACGACCGACCTGGAGACGGTATTCCACGCTCGCCTGGACGCGTTCAAGTCGCTGATCCCCTGCGACGGCATTGGCATGTCGTTCAATGGCCGTTGGTCATCGTCCGGACTGACGCCGCCTCGCACGGCGGTACCGGACCTGCTGCGCCTGGCCGAATCGGTCAGCGAAGGCAAGACCTGGGCGTCGCACTGGCTGTCAACGGTGCACCCTGCGGCCGTGACCTACGCCACCGACGTCTCCGGCATGCTGGTGATCCCCATGTCGCTGCAGCCGCGTGACTACTTGCTGCTGTTCCGCAAGGAAGTGGTCACCACCTTGGACTGGGCCGGCGACCCTAACAAGACGTACGCCAGCGGCGCCCACGGTGACCGCCTGACCCCGCGCAAGAGCTTTGCGATCTGGAAAGAAACCGTGCACCAGCAGTGCGTGCCCTGGGATGAACAGGACCGCCAGTTCGGCGAAGCGATCCGCTCAGCCATCGTCGAGGTGGCGCTGCACAACAGCGAACTGTTGGCCAACGAGCGCTCCAAGGCCGAAGTGCGCCAGCGTATCCTCAATGAAGAACTCAATCATCGGGTCAAGAATATCCTGTCGCTGATCGGCGCATTGGTGTCCCATCCCACCACCGAACAACAAACCCTCAAAGATTACGTAAAGACCCTCAGGGGGCGTATCCATGCCCTGTCACTGGCCCACGATCAGGTCGTGCGCGGTGATGGCGGCGGTCGCCTGAGCGCCTTGCTCGACGCAGAACTCTCGCCCTACCGCACCTCGGCCGAGGCCATCGAAGTGAGCGGGCCGAACGTGATCCTCGATGCCCGCGCCTATTCGGTGATGGCCCTGGTGCTGCACGAATTGGCGACCAATGCGGCCAAGTACGGCGCGCTTTCACGGGCTGGCGGCAAATTGAACGTGAGCTGGGTAGTCGATGCCGGCAGCGCCTGCGAGATTACCTGGCGCGAGAGCGGCGGTCCTGCGGTGCTGCCCCCGAGCCGCAGCGGCTTTGGCACCGTGCTGATCGATCGCAGCATTCCCTTCGACCTGGGCGGCGTCAGCCACGTCGAATATCTACCAGAGGGTCTGGTGGGCAACTTCCGCATCCCCGCCAAGCACCTGTCGGTGGCCGAGTCCTTGGAATCTACAGCGGCGACCGATGCTGCCATGGCACCCGGCGCAGACTTCGCCGCCCGCGCCGACGTGTGCGTACTGATTCTGGAAGACCAATTGGTGATCGCCGTCGGCCTGGAGCAGATCCTCAACGACGCGCAGATCAACGATGTGATCACCGCAGGCAGCGAAGACGAAGCGCTACGCTTGCTCAGCGGGCGCACGCCGGATGCGGCCATTCTCGATATCAACCTGGGCACCGGGACTTCGGTAAGCGTGGCCGACGAGCTGGTGCGCCGCAGCGTGCCGTTCTTGTTCGCGACCGGCTATGGAGATGGCGCGAGCATTCCCGAGCACCTCAAGCACATCCCCGTGGTGCGCAAGCCCTACGATGCCCACACCATCCTGGCCAGTCTGCAGCACTTGCTGTAGCACAGGCACAGCCGGCTGCGCTCAACCGCGCAGCTGGAACCAGGTGGTCTTCAACTGCGAGTACTTGTCGAACGCGTGCAGCGACAAGTCACGGCCGAAGCCAGACTGCTTGCCGCCGCCGAACGGCACGCTGACATCCAGCGCATCGACCGTGTTGACCGACACCGTCCCGGCCTTGAGCGCTCGCGCCACGCGGTGTGCGCGGTTGAGGTCATCACTCCACACCGACGCCGCCAGGCCATACACGCTGTCATTGGCCAGCGCCACGGCCTGCGCTTCGCTGTCGAAGGCGCTGACCGCCAGCACTGGCCCGAAGACTTCTTCACGGGCCAGGTCCATGGCGTTGTCGACGCCAGCAAACACGGTCGGTTCGATGTAGTTGCTCGAGGCGCCGATGCGCAGGCGCTGACCACCACAGACGAGCTGCGCGCCCTGCGCCTGTGCCTGCTCGATCGCCCGCACAATGCGCGTGGTTTGCGCGGCATCGACGATGGCACCGGCACGGCTGGCCGGGTCCAGCGGGTGGCCCGGCATCCACAGGCGGGCTTTTTCGCGCAGGCGCTCGATGAACGCGTCATGAATCGACCGCTCGACGTACAGCCGCGAGTTGGCCGAGCATACTTCGCCCTGGTTGAAGAAGATGCCGAACGCTGCCTTCTCAGCGGCCAGGTCAAGGTCCTGGCAATCGGCGAATACCAGGTTGGGGCTTTTGCCACCGCATTCGAGCCACACCTGCTTGAGGTTGGATTGCGCCGAATACTGCATGAAGTACTTACCGACCTGGGTGGAGCCGGTGAACACCAGGCAATCCACGTCCATGTGCAGACCTAGCGCTCGACCCGCCGTTTCGCCGAGCCCCGGCAAGACGTTGAGCACACCTTCGGGCAACCCGGCTTCAAGCGCCAGTTCGCCCAGGCGCAGTGCCGAAAACGGTGATTGCTCGGCAGGCTTGAGTACCACGCTGTTGCCGGCAGCCAGGGCCGGGGCCAGCTTCCAGGCGGCCATGTCGA
Organism: Pseudomonas sp. SMSB3; assembly: GCF_052041965.1. Classification (NCBI taxonomy): domain Bacteria; kingdom Pseudomonadati; phylum Pseudomonadota; class Gammaproteobacteria; order Pseudomonadales; family Pseudomonadaceae; genus Pseudomonas; species Pseudomonas sp. SMSB3. Next base: position 249,899 of record NZ_JBKGGV010000006.1, read on the forward strand.
GCGGGAAGTTCCACGGCACCACGGCCGCCACCACACCCAACGCTTCGCGGGTGATGGTGGCCAGGGCATTGGCGGCGGTAGGCGCGACCTGATCGTACAGTTTGTCCAGCGCCTCGCCGTACCAGGCGAAGACCTGCGCCGAGCCCGGCACGTCGATGCTGTAGGCATCCATGACGGGCTTGCCCATGTTCAGCGAATCGAGCAGCGCCAGTTCTTCGCGGTGGGCCATGATCAGTTCGGCCAGGCGCAGCAGCACGTTCTTGCGCTCGAGCGGAGCCATGCGTGCCCACGGGCCCTGTTCGAAGGCGCGCCGCGCCGCGCCTACCGCCAGATCGACCTCGGCCGTATCACTGGCGGCGACGCGCGCCAGCACGTGGTTGCTGGCCGGGTCGATGGCATCGAACGTAGCGCCACTGACGGCGTTCACCTTGCGCCCGCCGATCAGCGCCTTGTCTGGCAAACTGAGGGCTGAGGCGCGTTGCTGCCAGTATCCGAGATCGTGCATAGACACTCCTGACGACCGTCTGAGCGGTCTGCTGGTTGGGTTTCGGGAGGTCATTCTTGGCGCAGCGCAAGTGACGGCGAAACCAGCTTTTTCCTGCCTCCTGCAGAGGAAAAAAATGCTCCCCCGAAAGGGTGATTTCGGCCCTTGCCGGGGTGTGGGAGCATGCAACGGCCCCACCTGAACCAAGCCTGCACCCGACTCCCCTTGCCAGTAGCGAGCCGCGCTCGCCTGCTGCGGCTTCCTGCATCCTCTTTCAGGAGTTAGCTATGCATACAACAACAACTACAGCTCAACCCCAGCACCCAGCCTCGTCCGCCCTCCCTCGCAGCACCTTCCGCCCGTCCATGAGCCTGACCGCCCTGGTGCTGTTCGGCCTCGCCTACATGGTGCCGCTGGCAGTATTCACCACTTACGGGCTGGTCACCCAGATGACCAAGGGCCACCTGCCCCTGGCCTACGTCCTGACCCTCGCCGCCATGCTGCTCACCGCCTACAGCTACGGGCGCATGGTCCAGGCCCACCCGTACTCAGGCTCGGTCTACACCTACACACGCAAAGCCTTTGGCAGCCACTTTGGGTTCATGGCCGGGTGGACCCTGCTGCTCGACTACATCTTCTTGCCATTGCTCAGCTACCTGCTGATCGGCATCTACCTGGCCGAGTACTTCCCGGCCGTGCCCGCCTGGGTCTGGGTCGCGGGCTCGATTGCCCTGGTGACCTTTCTCAACCTCATCGGCATCGAGTCGATCACTCGGGTCAACTGGATACTGGTGGTTGCCCAACTGGTGTTCATCGTGGTGTTCGTGGCCCTGTCGTTGCGCCACCTGGGTGGTCAGACAGCGCCGGTGTCGCTGTTGGCGCCGTTGCACCATGAGGGTTTCAGCGTGCCGTTGATCATGACCGGGGCGGCGGTGCTGTGCCTGTCGTTTCTGGGGTTCGATGCGGTATCGACCATGGCCGAGGAAACCCGCGACCCTACCCGGCGCATACCACGGGCGATCATGGCGGTGTCGTTGATCGGTGGCCTGCTGTTCTTGCTGGTGTCGTACTTCGCTCAGCTGGTGTTTCCTGACTGGGCGAGCTTTGCCGACCCCGACTCCGCCTCGGTCGATGTCATGCGCCGGGTCGGTGGCGAACTGCTGGTAACCGCCTTCACCGCCACCTACGTGGCGGGCTGCTTCGCCTCGGCAATGGTGTCGCAAGCCAGCGTGTCACGGGTGCTGTTCGCCATGGGCCGCGACGGCGCGCTGCCGAGGGTGTTCGGCCGCCTGGCAACGCGCAAGCGGGTGCCGGCCACGGCGATCCTGCTGGCCAGCCTGCTGTCGCTGATCGCCCTGTTCATCACCCTCGACACCGTGGCCAACATGATCAGCTTCGGCGCCTTGTTCGCCTTTTCCGCGGTGAACCTGGCGGTGGTCAAGCATTACCTGGTCGACCAGCAATTGCGCGGGCTGCGCAACCAGGTGCTGTATGGCGTGATTCCCGGGCTGGGCTTTCTCAGCACGATCTGGCTGTGGACCAGCCTGTCGAGCCTGTCATTCACCATTGGCCTGTGCTGGATGGCGGCCGGGTTCACCTGCCTGCTTGGCTTGACCAAGGCTTTCAAGGTGAAGTTGCCCGAACTGCAGATGGCTGAGTGATGCCCCAGGCTGGGCAATGGCAATGCTATGATCCCGCATTAAACGTTTCAGTATGTTTCATAAGGGACCGCAATGTCTGTTCAGCAAATACCGCCGCTCGCCGCGACCAAGGGCGATATCGCCCGAATGGAAGCGGCTATGGCGCTCGGCAGCTTCGCCATCGGCACTGGCGAGTTCGCCATCATGGGCTTGATGCCCGATATCGCCAGCAACCTGCACCTGAGCGAGCCGCAAGTAGGCCATGCCATCAGCGCCTACGCCCTTGGTGTGGTGGTTGGCGCGCCAGCGCTGGCGATCCTCGGCGCCAAGCTGCTGCGCAAGCACATGCTGCTGTTGCTGATGGCCCTGTACGCCATCGGCAACCTCGCCACTGCCTTCGCCCCCTCGTTCGCCAGCATGGTCGCGTTCCGCTTCATCAGCGGCTTGCCCCACGGCGCCTACTTCGGGATCGCCGCGGTGGTAGCCTCGAGCATGGTAGCGAGCAACCAGCGCGCCGGGGCGGTGGCGCGGGTGATGATGGGCCTGACCCTGGCGATGCTGCTGGGTAACCCTGTGGCGACCTTCCTTGGCCAGTTCTTCGGCTGGCGCTCGGCGTTCGTGCTGGTCGGCGCCATTGCCCTGTGCACCATCGCCTTGGTGTGGCGCTATGTACCGCAGCGGCGCGACGAGCCGCGCAGTGACCCCCGCAAGGAGTTGCAAGCCTTCGCCCTGCCGCAGGTGTGGATGGCGCTGGGCATCGCGGCAGTCGGCTTTGCCGGTATGTTCTGCGTGTTCAGCTACCTGGCCCCGACCATGCTGCAGGTGACTGGAGTGGCGCCTGAGTGGATTCCGTTCGGTCTGGCCGCGTTTGGCGCCGGGGGCATCATCGGCAACATCGCCGGTGGCAAGCTGTTCGACCGCTTGCAGTTCCGCGCAGTGGGCATCGTGCTGGTGTGGTCGGCCGCCGTGCTGTTGTTCTTCACCTTCGCCGCTCATGCGCTGTGGTCGGTGCTGCTGGGCATTGGCCTGGTCGGTACCATGATCGCCCTGGCCGCGCCGTTGCAGATTCGCCTGATGGACATCGCCCATGAGGCGCCAAGCCTGGCCGCTGCCTCCAACCATGCCGCGTTCAATCTGGCCAATGCCCTGGGCCCGTGGTTGGGGGGTATGGCCATCACGGCCGGCCTGGGTTGGACCAGCACCGGCTACATCGGCGCCGCCACGGCCGTTGCCGGGTTGCTGATCTTCTTGGTAGCGCGGCGCATGAAAGGCGGTCACTGACGCCGGTCGCGGACTCAGTGCGTGCCGTGCAACGCCTTGCCGATCATGTACAGGCCGGTGACGCTTTGCTGCGACAGGTAGCCTTCCTTGCTCCAGGCATGCAGCAGATAGGCAAAAAATGCAGTAGCCTGGGGCTTGTTGGCGACCATGTCCTCGATGCGCAGCAACAGGGTTTCCGACAGCACTTCCGGCTCGCATACCGCGCTCTGCGCTGACAGCGCCTGATCGATCAGGGTTATCAGCTCGCCGGCCCGCGGGCACAGCGCCTGCATCACGCAGGTCCGCAACTGCTGTTGCGGCGTAAACGTCAGCGGCATTTTCTTGGCACTCCCTACCACAAAGAATTAATCACTTTGGATGGGAGTATAGAAACGTCGAAAAAGTGGCACGGCCTGGAAAATAAATTTTCCAGGCCGTTCGTGGGGTCAATTGACCACGTTCGCCGGCCGTTGCCCCGCCAGGGCGCTCAGCAGGTTATCCACGGCGCAGCGGGCCATGGCTTCACGGGTTTCGTGGGTGGCCGAGCCGATGTGCGGGGTTGCCACTACGTTCTCCAGCCGCAGCAATGGCGAGTCGGCCGGCAACGGTTCCTGCACGAACACATCCAGGCCTGCGCCACGGATGCGTTTTTCCTGCAACGCAACCAGCAGCGCCGCCTCATCGACCACACGTCCCCGGGCGATGTTCACCAGAATGGCTTCAGGCTTCATCAAGGCTAGCTCGCGGGCACCGATCAGCTTCTCGGTGGCTGCACTGAGCGGCACTGTCAGGCACACATAGTCTGCCTCGGCCAACAAGGTATCGAGGTCGCAATAGCGCGCCGAATAGCGAGCTTCCACCTCAGGTTTCGGCCGGCTGCTGTGGTACAGCACCTGCATGCCGAACCCGGCTGCTGCCCGTCGCGCCACGGCTTGGCCGATCCGGCCCATACCGACGATACCGATGCGCTTGCCGTGCACGTCGTTGCCAAAATGCGCCGGTCCGAGGCTGGCCTGCCAGTGCCCGTCGCGCACCCAATTGGCCAGCTCGACCACGCGCCGCGCCGTGGCCAGCAACAAGGCCAATCCTGTGTCAGCGGTGGTTTCGGTCAGCACGTCGGGGGTGTTGGTGAGCATGATGCCGCGCCGGGTCAGCGCTTCAATGTCGTAGTTGTCGACCCCAACCGACACGCTGGCGATCACTTGCAGCTGCGGCGCCAGGTCGAGCAATCCAGCGTCCAGGCGCAGACTGGCGCCGAGCAGCCCGTGGGCGCCGGGCAAGGCGTCGCGCAAGCGCGCCAGGCCGTCGGCGGCGCTGGTATCGACCCAGGTCACCTCGACCTGCTGCTCGAGTTGCGCCAACAGGGCTGGCGACAAGCGTTTGTATAAGACCACACGTTTTTTCATGACAGTTTCCTATTGGCTCATGGCCAGACGTGGCCCGCCGCGTTGCGCCCGGCCGGGAGTCTGAGAGGTTTTCAACACGGCCGTGAGCGCCACCGCCGCCAGCAGCGCTCCCGACATGAACAGGTACGAGGCGCCCGGCCCGCCGGTGGCGCCATTGAGGTAGCCGACCAGCCACGAGCCGCCGAACGAACCCAGCGCGCCCATGCTGTTGATCAATGCCATGGCCCCACCGGCCACGTTGCTTGGCAAGATTTCCGGGACGATGGCGAAGAATGGTCCGTAAGGGGCGTACATACAGGCCCCGGCGATCACCAACAGCGCATACGACAACCAGAAATGCTCGGTGCCCAACGCGTAGGAGCCATAGAACGCTACTGCGGCGATCAGCAATGGCGGCCACACGAAGCGCTTGCGCTTTTGCAAACGGTCCGAAGCCCAGGACACCCCGATCATGCCGATCACCGCCGCCATGTAAGGCACCGAGGCCAGCCAGCCGGCCTCGACGATGTCGACATTGGCCGCTTGCTTGAGAATCGAAGGCAGCCACAGCACGAAGCCATACACGCCAATGCTCCAGCAGAAGTACTGCAGCGACAGCACGATGACCTGCGGCGAGCGAAACGCTTCACGGTAGTTCTTTACCGGTTTTATGCCCTGCTGCTCTGCGGCCAGGGCCTGTTGCAGCTGGGTTTTGTCCTGCTCGCTCAACCACTGCACCTGCGCCGGGCGATCATCTACGAGGCGCCACCAGATGAACGCCCAGAGTACCGCCGGCAGGCCTTCGATGATGAACATCCAGCGCCAGTCGAAGTGCTTGATCAGGTAGCCGGACACCACCGACATCCACAGGATGGTCACCGGGTTGCCCAGCATCAGGAAGGTGTTGGCGCGCGAGCGCTCGGCTCGGGTGAACCAGTGGCACAGGTACACCAGCATGGCCGGCATGACCGCCGCCTCGACCACGCCGAGCAAAAAGCGAATGGCGATCAGCAGGTAGACGTTGCTGATCATGCCGGTCAGGGTCGCCAGGCCGCCCCAGAGGATCAGGCTGACGAAGATCAGTTTCTTCACGCTGCGTTTTTCGGCGTAGATCGCGCCGGGGACCTGAAAGAAGAAATAACCAAGGAAGAACAGCGCCCCCAGCAGCGAAGACAGCACGGGGGTGATCTTCAGGTCATCGGCCATGCCGGATGCAGCGGCGAAGCCGTAGTTGGCGCGGTCCAGGTAGGCCAGGCTGTAGGTGATGAAGACGATCGGGATGATGTACCACCAGCGGCGTGGTGCGAGGCGAGTCGATTGCATGAAGGGTGCTCCTGAGCGTGTTGTTTTTGTCGCAACAGGGCCGGCATGCCGGCGATCAGAGTTTCAGGCACTTCTGCGCAGTTCGTGCGCTTGCAGTTCGCTGCGGCTGGGCAAGCCTTCCATGTCGCCGCGCGACTGCACCGCGCGGCTGCCGCACCAATTGCCTCGGGCCACCGCCTCGACCAGCGCGCGACCTTCGAGCAGCGCACTGACCACGCCCACGGCAAAGGCATCGCCGGCGCCAACCGTGTCGACCACTTTGGCCACCGGTACGGCCGCGACCTGCCCTGCTTCGCGTTGGTTGCGGTAATAGGCACCGGTGTCGCCGAGCTTGATCACCACGTGCTCTACCCCCTGGTCGAGGTAGAAAGCGGCGATATCGGCAGGGGTGCGTTGCCCGGTGAGCAGCCGGCCCTCTTCCAGACCTGGTAGTACCCACTGCGCCTTGACGGCCAGGGCGTTGATCTCGCGGACCATGCTGGGCTGATCTGGCCACAGCGCAGGGCGCAGGTTGGGGTCGAACGACACCGTACGCCCGGCTGCGCGCATGCTGTCGATCAGCGCATGAGACAGCGCGCGGCAGCTGCTCGACAGCGCTGGCGGTATGCCCGTAGCGTGCAGGTGGCGGGCCTTGAGCAGTGTGGGTGACAGCAGCGCAGTGGACATGCGGCTGGCGGCCGAACCTGCGCGGAAGTACTCGACGGCAGGGTCGCTGCCATCGTCGCAGCGGCTTTTGAGCTGGAAACCGGTCGGACAGCCGGCGTCGATCTCGACACTGCCGCAGTCCAACCCTTCCCGGCGCAGGCTGGCGAGTACGAAGCGCCCTAGCGAGTCATCCCCGACCCGGCTCAGCCAGCGCACGGCAAAGCCCAGGCGTGCCAGACCAATGGCAACGTTGCTGTCAGCGCCCGCAATGCGCTTGCTGAAGGCGCCAACCTGGGCAAGGTCACCGGCTTGCTCGGCGACGAACATGGCCATGGTCTCGCCGAAGCACAACACGTCATGCTCACGCATGGCTCACCTCCTCGCCTGCGCCAAGTGTCAAGCCCAAGCTGCCAAGGGTTTGCACCTGGGCGCGGGTCACGGCCAGCAGGTCGTCGCTGACCAGCGGGTACTCCACTGCCCGAATCAGGCCTGGGGTGAATTCCTCGAATAACCCTTGCCAGGCCTGCAGATCATCGGCCTTGGGCACGACTGCGTGCAAACGACCGTCAGCGCCACGCTGGACCGCCTTGCAGTGCACGTAGCGCACCCAGCGGCCCAGTTGCCGCGCCGCCTGCAGCGCTGACTCGCCCTGCCATTGCCAATTGCCGATATCGAAGGTCATGCCCAGCGGCAATCCCCAACCCTCGGCATGCTGGAAGAAACGCAGCATGGGCTCGATCCGCCCGCCTTGCACAGTCTGGTCATTCTCGACCAGCAGCAGAGGCCCGCCCTCGCCGAGCATGGCCTGCAAGGCCGGCAGTTGGCAGCGTTCGTGGTAGTGACCGAGCGACACCTTCAGCGCCACCGCCCCTAGCGCCTTGGCCTGGGCAAGTTTGGTCGGCAACTGCGGGTCGGGCTGGCCAGCGCGGGTCCACAGCTCGAGCGGTGAAGAGTACAAGGCTTCAAGGCCAGACCTGACGACGGCCTGGCGCAAGGCGGCAGCATCGACAGGTGCGTCGAATAACTCCTCGCGCAACTCGATGCGGCGGACACCGGCCGCCACAAGCAGTGGGATGAAGCTGGCCTGGCCACGTTGGCGTACAAGGTCTGCGCCGTAGCTGGAAAGGCTGATGGAAACGGGGTTCGGGTGCATTGTTGTTGTCCTTATGAAACCGGTTTCATTTTTGTTGAAATGCATGGGCAGCGGTGCTGCCCGGTGATCAGGTTGGGCGTTGGGTAGAACCTCGGGTAATCAGCGATGCTTTGAACGCGATGCGCTTGGGCGCTTCGATGCTACCGCGCAGGCGCTCGAGCAGGCACTCGAAGGCCGCGACGCCGATGCGGTTGGTCGGTTGGGCCAGCGCGGTGATACCGCTGCCGACCAAGGGATACCAGTCCAGCTCGTCCAGCGCGATCAGCCCGACGTCGTCGAACAGCTTGCAGCCCGATTCGTGCAGCACGCGGGTAACGGCCAAGGTAGCGACGCCGTTGAAGGTGAAGATCGCTTGCGGGCCATGGCCGCGGCTGCCGAGGAAAGCGCCGAGCCGTGCTGGCAGGCTGGCATCGAGTTCCAACAGTTGCTGGCGCATGCCGTTACGTTTGCTGATCGAGGCGCCGAAGGCTGCCACTCGTTCCTGGCGCGAGCTGGTGCCATCGAGCGGCTCGGTGACGGCGAGGATATCGCGATACCCTTGGGCCTGCAGATGGTCCAGGGCCTGCTCGACGGCATCGGCGTTGTCCAGCCCGACCAGGTCGACGTTCAGCTCAGGCAGCTGCCGGTCGACCAGCACCAGGGGAATGTCACGTTGCAGGTTGAGCAGCTCGCCTTGGTGACGGCCCAGGGTGTTCACGATCAGCCCTTCGACGTTGTAGGACTGCAGGGCGGTCAGGTGATGACGCTCCTGCTCATCGTCGCGGTTGGTGTTGCACACCACCAGGCTGTAGCCATGCTGGCGGCAGGCCGTTTCCACGCCGTGCATCACGGCCACTGAGTAGGGATTGAGAATGTCGGCCACGAGCATGCCGATCAGCCGCGTCTGGCCGCGCTTGAGGCCGCGGGCCATCTGGTTGGGGCGGTAGCCTAGGCGCTCGATGACTTCTTCCAGACGCTTGGCGGTAGCGTCGGCCAGGAGCTGGCGGTCGCCGCCGATGTATCGCGAAACCGTGGCCTTGGACACACCGGCCACTCGCGCCACCTCACTGATGGTCACCCGCCCGCGGGCAGGCGATGCTGAATCTGTCACGGCGAAGCCCCTTGTGGTTGTTGTAGGCGACATCGTATGAAACCGGTTTCAATACAGCAAAACCGATGGCGTCCGTCAACCCTCCGCTGGTCGGGAGGCATACTCGAACGCCATAATTTACATCAAATAAACCTCGTAACCTATTGTTTAAACACGTCTTGTTGGGTGAAGCATTAATCTCTAGGCGAGCACTGGCAAAACCGGTGCTCTACCACGTGCTCCTCGGTCCTCAGCGCAAATCTTTCACGTCCTTGGCACTTACCTTGGCGGCCTGGTTACCCCAGCTGGTGCGAATGAAGTTCACCACGTCAGCCACCTCCTGATCGCTCAACCGCCAGCCGAACGCCGGCATGGTGAATTTCGACGGTGCCGTGTGGGTTGCAGGCAGCGTCCCGCCTGCCAGTACGATGTGGATCAACGATGTCGCATCGGCTGTCTGCACCACCGGGTTGCCCGCCAGCGCCGGGAACACCCGGGTATAACCGTGGCCATCGGTGCGGTGACAGGCCGCGCAGTTGTCGATGTACACCGAGGCACCCGCCTTGCTGTCGTCGCCTTTCCACAAGGCATCGGCTACCTGCTGGTCATACGCATGCGGTTGGTCGTCGGTATTGCTTGGCGGCAGCGTCTTGAGGTAACGGGCGATGGCCGTCAGGTCGTCGTCGCTGAGGTGTTGCAGGCTGTGCTCGACCACATCGCTCATACCCCCGAACACTGCACTGCGGTCACTGCGGCCGGTCTTGAGGAACTGCACCAGTTGCTCTTCGCTCCAGCTGCCCAAGCCGTCCTTGTGATCGCCGCGCAGGCTCTTGGCGATCCAACCTTCAAGCGGCGCGCTGCCGGCCAGAAACTGCTCGCCGTCGGCCGGGCTCAGGGCTTTTTCCTGCATGGTCAACGCTCGCGGCGTATGGCAAGCGCCACAGTGGCCCAGGCCTTCGACCAGATACGCGCCGCGGCTGACCACCGGGTCCGCACCACTTGGGGCCTGCCAGGCCTTGACCTCGGGGGCGAACAGCCCACGCCAGATCGACAGCGGCCAGCGCATGCTCAAGGGCCAGGGAATGTCGGTCGGCTTGTTGGCTTGCTCCACAGGTGCCACCCCGTGCATGAAATAGGCATACAGCGCCTGCATGTCGGCATCGCTTACCCGCGCATAGGACGGGTACGGCATGGCCGGATACAGCGTGCTGCCGTCCTTGGCGATGCCCTTGCGCACGGCATTGTCGAAGTCGGCGAAGCTGTAGTTGCCGATGCCGCTGGCATGCGGGGTGATGTTGGTGGAGTACACCGTGCCGATCGGGGTTTGCATCGGCAGACCGCCAGCGAACGGCTTGCCGTCCTTGGCGGTGTGGCAGGCAACGCAGTCGCCGGCACGGGCGAGGTATTGGCCTTGCTTGATCAGGGCGTCATCGGCATGGCTGGCGGCGCTGCCGAGCAGTAAAGAGGCGATCAACAGATTTTTCATGTGCATCGCTCCTCAAACCTGAACCAGCGGGCCAGGGTTTTTCAGGTACTGCTCGCGGATCGCCCGCGCCGACCAGTAGGTCAAGGCCGCCACCAGCCCGGTGGGGTTGTAGCCCAGGCCTTGGGGGAATGCCGAAGCGCCCGGCACGAACACGTTGTGCACGTCCCAGCTCTGCAGGTAGCGGTTGAGCGCGCTGGTGCGTGGATCGGTGCCCATGATTGCCCCGCCGTTCAGGTGGGTAGTCTGGTAGTTGGCGGTGTTGAAGTGTTCCTTGACCTTCTTGCCCAGCACGGCGATGGATGTCGGGTTCATCGCCTGGGCGATCTTGCTCAGTTTGTCGACCATGAACTGGTTCATCTTGATGTCGTTTTCCTGCCAGTCGAAGGTCATGCGCAGCAACGGCTGGCCGTACGCATCGCGGTAGGTGGGGTCCAGGTCGAGGTAGTTGCCGCGGTAGGACTGGTGGGCCCCGTGGGCGTCCATCGACACCTGGTGGGTGTAGTAGTCGGCGGTAGCCTTCTTCCAGGCGCTGCCCCACGCGGGCGTGCCTGGTGGCGTGCCGCCCCCGGCAATCGGCCGGGTTCCGGCCTGGTTGACCCACATCGGCGAGCCACCGACGAAGCCATGCGGGCCATGGTCGAAGTTGTCGGCGTTGAAATCGTCGATGGCCACGCCGTTGCCGCCGGCACCGATGAAGTTGTTGGTATAGGTGTTCTTGTCGAAGAAGGCCTTCACCGTGCCCATGTTCTGATAGGCGAAGTTACGCCCGACCACGCCTTCGTTTTTCACTGGGTCATAGGGCTTGCCGATGCCCGAAAGCAGCATCAGGCGCACGTTGTTGAACTGGAAGGCAGCGAGGATGACGATGTCCGCAGGCTGCTCCACTTCACGGCCCTGGGCATCGATGTAGGTGACCCCGGTGGCCTTGCGCTTGCTGTCATCGAGGTTGACCCGTAGCACGTGGGCGTTGGCGCGCAGCTCGAAGTTCGGCACCTGGCGCAACGCCGGCAGAATGTTCACGTTCGGCGAGGCCTTGGAGTACATGTAGCAGACGTAGCCACTGCAGAAGCCGCAGAAGTTGCACGGCCCCATCTGCGCCCCGTATGGGTTGGTGTACGGCCCTGAGGTGTTGGCAGACGGCAGGTTGTACGGCTTGTAGCCCAGGCTTGCAGCAGCCTTGGCGTACAGCTGCGCAGACACCACGTTCTTCTGCGCCGGCAGCGGGAACGGGTTGGAGCGGTCGGGTGCGTAGGGGTTGCCGCCCTTCCCTTCGCCGACCAGCTTGCCTTGCACGGTCCAGGCCTGGCCGGAGGTACCGAAGACTTTTTCGGCGAAATCGAAGTACGGCTCCAGCTCTTCATAGCTGACGCCGAAGTCCTGGATGGTCATGTCTTGTGGAATGAAGCTTTTGCCGTAGCGTTCTTCGTAGTGGCTGCGCATGCGCAACTCGATCGGGTCCACACGAAAGTGCACGCCCGACCAGTGCAGGCCGGCGCCGCCCACGCCCTTGCCGGGCAAGAACGCGCCGAGCTGACGATTGGGCAGCGCTACGTCATTGACGCTGTGACGGATGGTCACGGTTTCTTTCGAGACGTCGACGAACAGCTTCTTGCGAATGCTGTAGGTCAGCTCGTCGATCACCTGCGGGTAGCTGCCATCAGGATAGGTGTCCTGCATCGGCCCGCGCTCCAGCGCCACCACGTTGAGGCCGGCCTCGGTAAGCTCCTTGGCCATGATCGCGCCGGTCCAGCCGAAGCCGACGATCACCGCGTCGACCTTCTTCAATGCATTAGCCATGCTTATGCCCTCTCCCCACGAATCGAAACGGCCGGGAACGGGTACGGCTCGTTGCGTTCGGCCCAGTCCATGAAATCGGCCCGAGCACCGGGGAAGCCCACTTGAGTCCAGCCGACCATGCCTTTGTTACCGCCGTGGATGGGGTCGCAGAAAAAACCTTCGCGGGTGTTTTGCAGCAACAGGCTGAAAAACAGCTTGGCCGGCACCTGCTCGAAGGCGATGTCGCCCGCCTCGATCGCCGATAGAACTTTATCCTGGGTAGCGCTGTCTTGGGCGGCGAAGGCTTTGCCGCTGCTGTCCTTGCACCAGGCATCGGCCGCGGCGATCCCCAGACGGTAGATCTGCTGCGGGTTGAGCTGCATCTGGTAGCCAAGCTCCGGGGCGGCATCGGCATTGAATGGGCCTTGCATGTACCACAGGGCGCCGGTGGCATAAGGCGTGTTCATCTGGCGGTCGATGAACTCGCCAGCACCGGCTTCCAGGGCGCCAGGGCCGAGATCATCGGCGGGAATCAAGCGTGCCACTGCCGCTTGCACGAACGCCCACTCTTCGGCGGTGAAGAACGTGGGCTGGTAGTCGCTGGGCGGCGGCGTGGCAGGTACCTTGCGCGGTGCGGCTGGGGCGTGCACCGGCTCTGCGAGCAGCTGGCTCGCGCCCAGCCCCGTGCTGGCCACGGTGACCACCGGTATCAAGGTCAGCGTCTTGCGCAGAAAGTCCCGCCTCGGGTGGTCGGGTGCATGGTCAGACATGTGGAATCCTCATCGGCTTTCAGGGCAGTTCCAGCTTCCCTCTGGTCAGGGATCAGCGGCTGCCGCTTTTGAAAGCCGCGTACTCTAGCCGGTTCCAAATGATGATGAAACCGGTTTCATCGCAGCACTCGACCGCTTAGGGCTTATCATGTGCGCTGCATCTTTGAGGTCCGCCATGATCGATTGGGAAAACCTGCGGCATTTCGCTGCGTTCATCAGCACCGGCTCGCTCTCGGCGGCAGCCAAGCAGCTGGGGGTCGACCATGCCACCGTGGCCCGGCGGATCGCCGCGCTGGAGGCCGCGTTACAGCTCAAATTGGTCGATCGCAGGGCCAGGGCCTATGCATTGACCGAACAGGGGCGGCGCGTGGGCGAATACGCCGAGCAGATGACGCAGTCGTCGTTCGCCTTGGAGCACTTCGCCACGGCCGGCCAGCAACGCGTGGAAGGTGAAGTGGTGCTGGCCGCACCGCCGGCGCTGCTGGGCAGCATCATTGCCCGACACCTGGGCAGTTTGGCCCAGCGTTATCCGCAGCTGCGCCTGCGCCTGGTCGGCAGCAAATCGCGCGCCTCGCTGGCCCGCCGTGAGGCTGACATCAGCATCACGCTCGCCAGGCCGACCGAGCCCACCTTGGTGGCCAGCCTGCTGGGTTACCTGGATTACCGCCTGTACGCTTCGCCTGGCTACCTGCGCAGCAGCAGCCCTGGTCGCTACATCGGCTACGACGCTTCACAGGCCCGCTCGCCGCAGCAACAGTGGCTTAACCGCCAACGCGGCGAGCAGCCGTTGGTGTTGCAAAGCAACGACCTGCGCATCCAGGCCCAGGCGGCGGCCGGTGGCGTGGGCATCGCTTGCTTGCCGGCATTCATGGCCCTGGAGCATGGGCTGGCGGACGCCGGTCGTGAAGACCAGGCCATGAGCATCGAGATCTGGCTGGCCGTGCACGAGGATGTGCGCAACACGCCGCGCATCAAGGCAGTGACCGACTTCTTGCAAGAGCAGGTCAAGCCGTTACTGCGCTTGTGAATTTATGCAGACTCCATGTGCAGCTATCTGGAATTTTCGCAACTGAACGCGCGCAGTAAGCTCCCCTCCAACGCTTTACAACCCTTGGGAGCAGCATATGCAGTACGTCAAATTGGGCAACACGGGGCTGGACATTTCGCGGCTCTGCCTGGGTTGCATGACCTTTGGCGAGCCAGCTGCCGGCACCCATCCCTGGACCCTGAACGAGGCTGACAGCCGCCCGATCATCCGCCATGCCGTGGAACAGGGGATCAACTTCTTCGATACTGCCAACAGCTACTCGGCCGGCACGTCGGAGATCATTCTTGGCAAATTGCTCAAGGCGTTCACTCGGCGCGAGGACACCGTGATCGCCACCAAAGTGTTCTTCCCCGCCAACATGTGGGAAGGCAGCGACCGACCTAATGAAAAAGGCCTGTCGCGCAAGGCGATCATGGCCAACATCGATGCCAGCCTGACGCGGCTGGGCACTGATTACATCGACCTGTACCAGGTCCACCGCTGGGACCCGCTCACGCCGATCGAGGAAACCATGGAGGCATTGAACGACGTGGTGCGTGCCGGCAAGGCGCGTTACATCGGGGCCTCATCGATGTACGCCTGGCAATTCGCCAAGGCCCAGCACGTGGCAGCGAGCAACGGCTGGAGCCGCTTCGTGTCGATGCAGAACTACCTGAACCTGATCTACCGTGAAGAAGAGCGCGAGATGATCCCGCTGTGCCTCGATCAAGGCGTTGGCCTGATGCCCTGGAGCCCGATGGCCCGCGGCCGCCTGACCCGCCCCCACGGTCAGCAGACGCAGCGCACCCGCACCGATGTCTCGGGCCAGTCGTTCTACCAGAACACCGAGGCGCAGGACGGCCGCGTCATCGATGTGGTCGAACAGATCGCCGTCGAGCGCGGGGTGCCGATGGCCCAGGTGGCGCTGGCCTGGGTGCTGGCCAAGCGCGGCGTCTCTGCCCCGATTGTCGGTGCCTCGAAAGTCGCTCAGCTCGATGATGCCGTGGCGGCCTTGGCACTGCAGTTGAGCGCTGAAGAAGTCGCCCGCCTCGAGGCGCCCTACGTGCCGCACGCGGTGGTCGGTATGTAGGACCCGACTGCGGAGCGCTTTTTTGTGGGGGCGGCCTTGCGTCGCGATAGCGGTGCGCAGCGCCCCCAGTAAGGTAGCTTCGCAGCTGGAATTGCCGGGGCCGCTTTGCGGCCCTTTCGCAACACGAGGCCGCTCCTACAAGTGCCCTCCTCAGGACTGAACCCCGCATCAGTAGCCAGTCATCTCCAGATATCCGCGCCCCTGCACACGCCCACCAACCTGTACCGGCCCCTCCCAATACGGAAACCGCGTGCCCATCCAGGCCTCGGATTGCAGTGCATCCACCTGCGCATCCACCTGCACCGCTGGCACCTGCACACGCCAGCGGGTTGGCACGCGCTTGCCATTGCCCTGGTCGGTCCAGGCCAGCGGCGTCAGCTGGATTTCGGCGGCTTGCAGCGGCCGCACGCGCCCGTCTGCCGCTACCCAGGTCCCGGCCCTGTAGGGCGCACCCTGCGTTTCGCGCACCTGAAACAGCATGAGCTTGGCGCCGCCGTCCAGGTGCAGCGAGAACCAGTCCCAGCCGCTCTGCCCTGCTGCCAGCGGTTGACTGCTCCACTCCCGGTCGAGCCAAGCCTGGCCGGTGACCGCGATCCGCCGCCCATCTCGTTCGATTTCACCCGTGACCTCATAGAACGGCTGGCTGTAGTAATACGAGGCTTGGCCCTTGCCGGATTTTTCGCTGTAACCCTGCTTGCCATGCAGCACCAACGGCTTGTCGCTGGCCAACGCCAGGTCGTAGCGAAAGCCCGCGCCGCTGGCCCGCATGCGCAGGTGGCGAATGTCGTCATCGCCTTGCAGTGACCAATCGTCGATCCACGCGCGCATTGGCCCAATCTGCGCGCCAGCCTGGCCGATGCCGCCACGCGCCAGGGTTTCGCTGACCTGATGGCCGTGCAGATCAGTCAACGCGGCGTGCCCCATCCACACGTTCGGGCTGTTCCAGTCAGCTGTCTCCGGACCGGGACGCAGCGCCGAGCGGAACAGCGTCCACTGCACGCCCCAGTCGCGCCCCTCGGCGTCACGCAGATTGGCCGTTACGTACCACCACTCGATGCGATAGCCGTCATGCGCCGCATGGTCGCGGGGGAACTGCAACGCGCGGCCAGGCACCACCTGTTCGAACGCTGCCGCATCGGCGCCCAACCCCGCATAGCTCGAAGGCGGCGGCGCAGGCGCGTCGCAACCGGCGAGCAGGAGCGTGGCCACTGCCACCCACCGCTTAACGTTCATGGCTGAACCGCCGCAACAAATCGCTGGGCTGGCGCCGCGCCAACTGCCACAGCGGCCAGGCGCTGGCCAGCAGGCTGGTCAACACCCCCAGCATCGCCAGCTGCAACAACTGGCCGGGGAACACGTGCCAGGGCAGCCGCCAACCAAAGGCTTGCACATTGACCACGGCCACCAGGCACCAGGCCAGCAGCAAGCCGAGGGGGATCGCGAGGATCACCGTAAAGCCACTCAACATCAGCGTCTGGCCCAAGCTCAACCAGGCCAGCCAGCGTCGCGGCACGCCAAGTGCCCATAATGGCGCCAACTGCCCTAGACGTTGCTGGTCCAAGGTCAGCTGGCTGATGAATAACGCAATACCGGCAACGCCCAGTGTCAGGCTGTTCAACGCCGCCGTCACGGCAAAGGTACGGCTGAAAATCTGCGTCGACCAGCGCTTCAGGCTGGCCTGCTCGACTAATTGCGAAGCGTCCAGGCCGTGGCGCGCGCGCAGCGCTTGCTCCACCGCTGCGACGTGCCCCGGGTGGATCAACAGGCTCAAGCCAGCGAGGCTAGCGGTCGGTGCGTGCTGACGCAGCCAGCCAGCATCGACCAGCGCATGCCCTTTGGGGTTGCCGTAGTCGGCATAGATTCCCACCAGGCGCAACGCCTGCGGCGGCTGGCCCGGCAGCTGCACCGGCGCGCCCAAGGCCAAGCCCAGGCGCCTGACCAATTGCTCGCTGAGCATCACCCCGCGGCCCGCGGACAACTGCGTCCAGGCATCGGCAGTCTGCTCAAGCAGCGGCCAGTGTGCGCGGTAGAACGGATGGTCTATAACACCCTGCACCTGTACCGGCCATTGCTGCACCCGCCACTCCACACGCCAGCTGGGCAGCACCGCGTTCACCTGCGGATCCTGCTCAGCCTGCTGTTGCACCTGCAGCGCCTGGTCTTGATCGCGCGGCGAAACATATAAGTCCGCCGCCAGCCGCTGATCCAGCCAACCGACGAAGGTACGGCGAAAGCCCTCGGTCATGCCGCCCACCCCGACACTGGCGGCCAACGCCAACAGCAATGCCATTAGCGCCAGGCTCAGCGCCGGTAGCTGCTGTCGGCAGTCAGCGACGAACCACTGCGCCAGCGGCCGCGTGGCGCCACGCGCAAGCCCCGCCAGCAGCAACGCCAGTGCGCCCGGCAACAGTAAGGCAGCGGCCAGCAACAGGGCGGCGAGCATGGCGAAGGCGCTGGACAGGTTGTCGCCCAGGTAGCCACAGGCCACGGCCAGTGCTGCCAAGGTCACTCCCGCCAGCGCCTGACGCTTGAGCCACGGCACTTGCGCCAGCCGCCAGGCCTGGGGTTGCGCCAGCGCCAGCAGCGGCAGACGTGCGGCGCGCAGCAAGCTGTCCAGCCCCGCTATCAGCGCGCCGAGCATGCTCACTGCAACCCCGGCAAACCACCAGTACCACGGCAGGTGCAGCTGCCCAGCGACCTCGGCGCCATAGAGCCCGCGCAGGCTCGAAGCAAAATCTGGCAGCAGCGCGGCCGCCAGCACGTACCCCGCCCCCACTCCAGCCAAGCCGCCCGCCAGGGCGAACAGCCCCAGCTCGAGCGCCAACGCGGCCAACAGCACGCGCAGGCTCACCCCGCAGGCGCGCAAGGTGCGCATCAACCCGCGGCGCTGCTCCAGCGCCAAGCCAATGGCCGCATGTGCAATGAACAGGCCGACGACAAACGCCAGCAAGCCCAGCGCTGTCAGGTTGAGGTGAAAACTGTCGGTCAGGCGCTGCAAATCGGCGTCGTCCTGCGCAGGTTGCAACAAGAGCCGTTCGGCGAGCGCAGCCGGCAGGGGCTGATCGCTGGTGCTGAGCAGGCGCGTCAGCTGTCCGGGCGCATCGAGCAAGGCCTGAGCGATGCCGATATCGACCAGCATCACGCCTGGCGCCAGTTGCGCTTTGACCAACAGCGGTGGCAATGCCCGCCCCGCCAGCGTGCGCGGCGCAGCGCCGAGTTGCGCGAAGGTGTCCGGCGCGACCCAGGCCTGGCCGGGTGCGTTGATGAACGCCTGCACATCGACACTGGCCGGATCTGCCCCAGCCACCGCCATACCGGGCAGCAGGCTCAGGGGCTCGATGCCGATCACCCGGATGTGCGTTGTCGGCGCCTCGGCCAGGCGCAGCCGCCCCTCCAGCACCGGCGTCACCGCCCAGCCCAATTGGCGAAGTTGCACGTACAGCGCCTGATCGAAACGCTGCCCGTCACGCGCGACGATTTGCGCGTGCGCCGGCCCGCCAAGCACCGCGCGCGCCTGGGCGTAATCGCTTCGCGCCTGGGCGTTGAGCGCCTGCACGCCGGTCCACAGCGCCGTGGCCAGCCACAACCCGGTGAACACGCTGACGCATTGCAGCCGGTGACGGCGCCAATGGCTGGCGAGTGCCTGCAAGCTGATCAATAACTGCGCCATCAGCCTTGCACCCGACCTTGGTGCAGCACGCAGCGATGTTGCAGGCATGCTGCCAGCCGCGGGCTATGCGTCACCATCAGCACGCTGCTGCCAGCCTCGCCGACCAATTGCAAGAGCAACGCCAGTACCTCGTCGCTGGTGGCCTCGTCGAGGCTGCCGGTCGGCTCGTCGGCCAGCAGCAGCGAAGGTCGGCTGGCCAGCGCGCGGCCGATGGCGACTCGCTGTTGTTGGCCACCTGAGAGCTGTTCGGGGTAACGGTCCAGCAGCGCCGCCAAGCCCAGGCGTTCGGCCAGGTAGGCCAGCCATGTGGGATCATGGCGGCCCGCCAGGCGCGCCTGGAATGCCAGGTTGGCAGCCACATCCAGGCTGCTGATCAGGTTGTACTGCTGAAAGACCAGACCGATGCCCTCACGCCTCCAGCGCGCCAGGGCAGCCTCGTCGTGACTGGGCAAAGGTTGCCCATCGATCAGGATGCGGCCGCTGTCGGCGCGGTCCAGGCCCGCGACCAAATGCAGCAACGTGCTTTTGCCGCTGCCCGATTCACCCATCAAGGCCAGGCTGCTGCCACGCGCCAGGGTCAGGTCGACGCCGCGCAGGACCTGCAACGGGCCTTGGGCGGTGGGAAAGGTCTTGTGCAGTTGCTCGATGGCAAGCATGGGTTACCTGGCTGAAGGTGATCGCAAGGGCATGGCTTGGACCTCGCACCCGGGGCACGGATTCATTCGCGTTGCCGCAGCGTCACTGCACCGAAGCCTGATTGCCCAGCGCGTGCTGCACCTGCCCCACGGTGTTCGCCAGGCTGTTCAGGTGCAAACCCAGCACCTGTTCGACCGGAGCCTGGTCCAGCGGCCAATGCAAGGCGATGCTGCCGGCCAGGCGGCCCTGCACCCGCACTGGCAGGGCAATCGCGCGGATCAGAAACGGCAAACGCACCGGGTACTCCCAATGCCCTTCCGTGCGCTGGCCGAAGCCCCGCTGCGCATCGGCCTGCAGCTCGCGCAGCCACTGCTCGCCGCCCGATGGATCGTGCCGCGCCAGGCGCAGTACCTCCTCCGAGGCCAACTCTTTGAGGCACGCGCGGCCCATCGCCGAGTGAATCAGGCTGGCATGCTGGCCGACGATCTGGCAGTTGCTTGGATAACGCTTGCGCAACACCTGTGGAATGGCGCTCTCCATGACTTCCAGGCGCTCGCCATCGAAGCACGAGAGATCCACCACCAGCCCCGTGCGCTCGCTGAGTTCCAGCAACAAGGGCGCGGCGCTCTCCACCAACTGGCGCTTGAAGCGCTGCTGGCGGTCGCCGAACAGGCGCCGGGCGCTTAGGCGATAGCGCCGGTCGCTGAGGCCGCGATAGACCCAGCCCTGCTCCTGGAGGGTGGCGAGCATGCGAGAGGCGGTGGCCTTGGGCAGGCCGGTGAGGTAGTGCAGTTGTTCGAGGCCAAGCGCCTGATGCTCGCCCAACAGCTCGACGATGGCCAGCGCACGCTCCACCGAGCGCACGCCGCTGCTGTCTGTCGCTGTGCCCATGTGTCCGACCTCCCTGTCTGCCTGTGATGAGCTGCCTGTAATGAGCACAACCCCAGCAATATACGGGCCGGCCACCCACGTCAGCCCTGTTGCAAACGCGGCGGCGGCCGCCGCGCCACCCAGCGGGTCAGCTGTTCGTGGGCGTAGGCCAGCTGCAACACCGCTTGGTCGGCTTGAGCCGGCCCGATGATCTGCAGGCCCATCGGCAGCCCGGCAGCGTTGAATCCCACCGGCACGCTCATGCTCGGCAAGCCGGCCAGGGTTGGGCCGATCACCACTTCCATCCAGCGGTGGTAGGTGTCCATCGCCTGCCCTGCGATCTCCTTCGGCCAAGCCTCGGCTGCGTCGAAAGGAAACACCTGGGCCGACGGCAGCAGCAAATAATCGTAACGCGCGAACAAGGCGCCGACCGCCTGATACCAGGCACTACGGTCCAGCGAAGCCTGGTACAGGGCCGCTGCGCCCAGCAGCTCACCGCCCTGCACTTCCCACTGCGCCTGCGCGTTGAGCAGCGGCCTTTTGGCCGGGTCGGCGTAGGCTGCTGCCAGATTGCCGTGCACCAGGAAGTGGCGATGGATCAGCCAGCATTGCCACAAGCGCGCCGGGTCGAAGCCAAGCTGGCACGGCTCGACCGTGCAGCCCAGCTCGGCGAAATCGGCCAAGGCCGCCTCGCAGAGGGCCATCACGCCAGGTTCCATCGGCAGATAACCGTCGTAGTCGCCGAGCCAGCCAATTCGCGCGCCCTTGAGGTCTCGCTGCAAGTCTGCAGCGAAATCCTGCCCGCCATCATTGAGCGACAGCGGCGCCCGCGCATCGTACCCGGCCTGCACGCTCAGCAACCGAGCTACGTCCGTCACGCTGCGCCCCATCGGGCCCTCGGTAGCGAGCTGCTGCATGAACAGCTCAGGCGTCGGCCCATACGGCACGCGGCCCAGTGAAGGGCGCAGACCGAACACGTTATTGAACGCCGCAGGGTTGCGCAGCGAGCCCATCATGTCGCTGCCATCGGCCACCGGCAGCAGCCGCATGGCCAGCGCGGCGGCGGCACCTCCGCTGCTGCCACCGGCGACACGGGTGCAGTCGTAGGCATTGGTGGTGGTGCCGAACAGGCTGTTGTAGGTCTGCGAGCCGAGGCCGAACTCCGGCACGTTGCTCTTACCGATGATGATCGCCCCACTGGCGCGCATGCGCGCCACGCTGATGGCGTCGTGCGCCGGCACCTGCTCGGCGAACAATGGCGAACCCAGGGTGGTGCGCAGCCCCGCCGTGGCCGCCAGGTCCTTGATGGCCTGGGGCATGCCGTGCATCCAGCCGCGAGAGTGACCGCGCGCCAGGTCGCGGTCGCAACTGTCGGCTTCGGCGAGCAAGGCGTCGGCTGCGCGCAGCGAGACCAGCGCATTGACCGCCGGGTTGAAGCGCTCGATATGGCTCAGGTACGCCTGCATCACTTCACGGCACGCCACTTGCCGGCCATGAATGGCTTGCGAGAGCGCGTCGGCCTCGAGGGCGACAATGGGGTCGATCGCTGATGCGGTCATGGTTTCACTCCCAGTTTGTAGGCAACGGCCCGGCCGCTACGCGGGGCTTCTTTCAGGCAGTACGTGCCCAACAAGGTCAGCAGGCAGGCGAACAATACATAGAACGCCGGGGCCACCGGTGTGCCCAGCGCTTTGCTGAGCCAAGTGACGATCAGTGGCGCGAAGCCACCGAACACCATCACCGCCACGTTGTAGGCCACCGACACGCCGGTAGACCGTACCTCGACCGGGAACTGCTCGGCCAGCGCGGTCGGCGCTGGGCCGAAGAACCCACCGATAGCCGTGCACAAGAGCAATTGCATCACCAGCAAGCGCTCGATCGATGGCGCGGCGGCCACCCAGACATACAGCGGGTAGACCATGACGAAAAACGCCAAGGTGAACGCCATCAGCACCGGCCGTCGCCCGAGCCGGTCCGACAGCGCCCCGGCCAGCGGAATGACCACGGTCATCAGCCCCACCGCCAGCATCTGCACCAACAGCACCTGGTCCAACGGCAGGCCAAGGTTGTGGTGCGCGAAGGTTGGCATGTTCACCAGCACCACGTAGAACGACACCGTCGCCCCGCACGCCAGGCCCATCGACACCAGCAGGCTGCGCCGATGCTCACGCAGCACCTGCCATACCCCTGGTGCCTGGCCCTTGGCCTGTTGGCGCGCCTGCAAGAACTCCTCGGGCTCCTCCATGTGCTTGCGAATCCACAGCCCTACCGGCCCAATCAACAACCCCAACACGAACGGGATCCGCCAACCCCAGCTGTCCAGTGCGGCCGGCGTGCACAAATGCGTGACCAGGGCCACCATCGCAGCGCCGGAGAACACCGCCAGGCACTGCCCCACCAGCTGCCAGGAGCCATACAACCCCTTGCGGTGGGCAGGCGCGCTCTCCACCAGAAATGCAGTGGCGCTGGCGTACTCTCCGCCAGTGGCAAAGCCCTGGAGCATGCGCGCCACGACGATCAACAGCGGTGCGCCCATGCCGATGGCCAGGTAGTTGGGGGCGAAAGCGATCATTGCGATCGACACGGTCATCAGGCGAATGATCAGCTGCATGGCGGCCTTGCGGCCCTTTCGGTCTGCGTACACACCCAACAGCACGCCACCGACCGGGCGCATGAAAAAGCCGACGCCGAATGTCGCCAGTGCCATCAGTAGCGAGGCATAGCTATCGTCGGAGGGGAAGAACTGGCGCGCAATGATGCTCGCCAGAAAGCCATAGACGATGAAGTCGTACCATTCCAGGGCGTTGCCGATCACCGCCGCGACCACTTGCCGGGTACGCGAGGCGCCGTTATTGGACATCTGCATGCGGAGTACTCCCAGGGAGGGGAAGCTGCAAGTCGCGAGCTTCAAGCTGCAAGAGAAGGCAGTACGGATTTCAGGGCTGCTCGGTCGGTGGTCGGTTGAGCCAGCGCTCAGCCAGCGCGGCCCAGTAGGCTGCTCCGGTAAGCAGGATGTCGTCGTTGAAGTCGTAGGCGGGGTTGTGCACCATCGGGCCTTGTACGCCGTTGCCGATGAACAGGTAGGCACCCGGGCAGCGTTGCAGCATCCAGGCGAAATCTTCGCTGCCCATCAGCTTGCGGGTATTGCCATCGACCCTGTCGGCGCCGAGCAGCTCGATTCCGACCTCGCGAGCGAAGGCATTCGGCGCTGCGTGGTTGACCAGCACGGGGTAAGCCGGGCGATGCTCGATGTGTACGCTACAGCCCAGGCTTTGCGCCTGGCCCTCGATGATCGCCCGCACCCGGGTCAGCATCTGCTCGCGTACCTGCGCATCCAGCGCGCGCAAACTCAGCCGCAACAGTGCGCGTTGCGGGATCACATTGGCCGCCTCTCCGGCTTGCAGGGCGCCAACGGTAACCACCGCCGCTTCCTGTGTATCGATATTGCGCGCCACCACGGTCTGCAACGCCATCACCACGCTGGCCGCTGCCACTAACGGGTCGACCGTCAAGTGCGGCATGGACCCATGCCCACCCACGCCTTCGAGGGTGACGGTGAGCAAATCCTGCGAGGCCATCATCGCCCCGTCACGAAAGCCCAGATGCCCAGCCGGCAGGCCTGGCATGTTGTGCATGCCGAACAGCGCCTCGCACGGGAAGCGCTCCAGCAGCCCATCGGCAAGCATCGCCTGCGCCCCGCCCTGACCCTCTTCGGCCGGCTGGAAGATCAACGTCAGGGTGCCATCGAACCGCCGCGTCGCCGCCAGATAGCGCGCCGCGCCCAGCAGCATGGTGGTATGCCCATCGTGACCACAGGCGTGCATGCAGCCCGGATGGCGGCTTGCGTAGGCCGCACCGCTGGCCTCCTCGATCGGCAGCGCGTCCATGTCCGCACGTAAGCCCAGGGTGCGCGAACTGCTGCCATTGCGCAGCACCCCCACCACACCGGTCTTGCCGATGCCTGCGTGGACTTCATAGCCCCACTGCTGCAGCAGCGCAGCGACCAGCGCCGAGGTGCGGCTTTCTTCGAAACCCAATTCAGGGTGAGCGTGAATATCGTGACGGATGCTGTGCAGGTCGCTGGCGACGTCGCTGAGCCAGGCCAGGATGTGTTGATGCTGCATGGGCAAATCTCCTCGCGCGGGTGGCCCCGTTCTTGTTGTTCGCTGTGAGAGCACGACGGTCACGGCAGGTCGTGTTGGCCACAGATAAACGCGGGGCGCGTGAGGGTGCAAACGAATGTGGTTCCGCGTGGTGGAACCTCGACAGGCAGGGGTGAACGTCTGTAAGAATTCGGCGCTAGTCGACGGAGGTTCAGCACATTGAATAATGTCTTAGGCGCTGTACGAAAAGAGATGGCGTTTACGTGGGCGGCCACGTTGGCTTGCTGGAATGCTGACTTCGTCCAGCAGTGGTTATGCGTAGCACCTGTCACTGGCTTGAACGCCAGGGAGAAGGAAGCGTAACGGGGTCCCGTTGGCATCGCAGAGCATGTGGATTTTGGTTGTCAGGACACCCCGACTGCGAGCTAGCGCTTGCTGCGATCCAGCAGCATCAGTATGGTCCGGCTGTTCAAAGCATCGCTGTCATAGTCCAGCGCTGAGTGCCCAGCACTGATCTGCTCCGGCGGGCGTATGAAACATTCGATTACTGGGAAATTTCAAGCGGTATGGCCCTGTATTTTGCACCTAACGACTCACCAACATTCAGGAAATTCTGCGACACGTACGTCACGCTCACTTCAAAGAAATCGAAATCTAATCCATCAATGCAGGTGTTCGAATCAGAAAGAGCAAGAGTGTATTCATTTCTTATCTCTAATCTTCCAGGGTGATTTTCATAGGGAGACCACTGGAATCTATCGTGATTGAAAAAACCAGTTAGATTATCCAGACACCCTTCCGTTGCAGGTTTATATTGTAGCGCATGAAATTTTCCTCTATCTAAGCACATAATAATCCTCCAGAAATCAGGCTACGCCATCTGCAGCACCGACGACGGCCACCTCTATCCTAATGCGCAGCTATTTATCTTCAGAATTAAGTTTAACGAAGCCGGTGCAACACTATCAGTGACCCTAACAAACTACAGAGTATCGCACCACTTAGACGACCACTTTGATTATTATTTTTAAAGATTAGCTTATATCAGCAATACAGCAGTTTTTTGCGCGATAGGCAAGAGGTACTAGTATCAAGCTAACGCCTCAGGCGTCATTAAATCCCAATGCCAGCCCAGGCTCAACACCTTCAATATCTACCATCAATAACGGCTGAGCCGCCCCCTCACCTTTTTGACGGCATGCCGTGATCACTGAGAAATTCGGGCCAACGCCCCCGCCTAAGACATGGAATCCAATCACATGAACTTGTACGGCCACCTGCTCACCTTCACCTTCAAGTGCTACCTTGGGAAAATCCAGACTTAAGCACTCTGGCCAATTCAGCAAAATTCACCAGGGACAATGCTAGGTCTTTTAATATCTGATCTAAACTTATAGCTACCTCGAAACTGAGGGTTATTCAAACTGGGCACTAGAGCGATATCTTTAGGACTGTCTAGACCATAAACGTAGCATTGCCAGGGGGTCATACCCCAGACAAGTATTAACAATCCTTCCTCAAAGAGCTCATTTGCGATTTCTGTCTCACAAAACGCATCTTTCAGATTTCGATCTTGCCATTTTTTTGGCCTCCCATCTCTCTGCAGGAGAGACGTTCACCGCAATAATTTTTGCCAGAATTTCCGGTCGGTTTCTTCAAGCAGGTGAGCGAACTTGTCGAACTTGAGTAACGGCTTTTGCTATGGAAAAGCTTCGGCGAACGAAAAATTTACGTAGACAGCTCTATATTTCAGCCAAGAAAACCAAGAATGAGACGAATGAAAAATCATCTACATATGTGGACTTCAAACCGAACCTGTGATAGTTATATTTTGGTGTCTCACTAAAACTGGCAGCGTCTCTAGCAACGGAAAATATCTCTTTTGGTATTAGAAATTATTCAAATGAATCCATCTTATCAATGGATGGCCCAGTGTACCTGAGCTCCCCTCCTTGCCCTCTCTCCCGACGTTCAACCTTCCAAAGTTTTGATCATGACTACTGAACCTGCTGAATTCCACGAACGCTCCCCGCACCTGTTTCGCCTCATGGCGTTCGCGACTGGTCTGGCGACCTTGATCCTAGGCATCCTGTCAGCTTATTGGCTGGCGAGGGATATCCTGCCGTTATTCGGAAGGTTACTAAGGGATGCCCCAATCGTGGTGACACCCTATCTGGCCTTCATGCTCATCGCCATGTGCACAGTCACTCCAATCGTCGTTGTAACCTCACTGCATGCCTGCTGGCGTGCGCAGAAATTCGACCCGTCGCCCCAGTCCCGGATGTTCCGCTTCCAACGTAACTCCTACAAACTGACAGTCTGGTCGATGATCTTCATCTCACCGGCGCTGGCGGTACTTGTGACCCTTGGCCTCTGGGCGAAAGGTTATACGCCCTGCCAGAAACTCTTGATTTCAGGGTCAGCCTGGCGAGTGTATTGGGTCAATGATGCGCGGTATTGCTACAAACCTGATTTCTACAACAGTGACGAGCAGCCCTGTAAATACGTTGGCAACCGGACGTTGTGCACGGAGGGTGGACGCCAGTAATCGTTGCAAGTGAACCTGAGCGTCATGGATGAATAACCGATCTACACAAAGATCACCCGCATTATCCCCTGGAAGATCAGATTACTGGCTGGCGGCATGATCATCGCCCTGCTAGCGGTCGCAGCCTCTCGGCTCATGCCTAGATCAATTACTTGTACCCGTTGTACGGCAGGCTGCTGCGTGGAGCGTCTGTGGTGGAACCGCCCTACTTGGCGTTCGGCCTGCTCATGGCTCCCCGGCGGTGGCCATACTGCTGGTTGGCTGTGTGACAAGTGTCTTGACCGGAAAAAGTTCGACCCACCCACCGGCACCCCTCAGCATCGCTTCCAGACCCTGATGTTCGGGGCTTCGCTGAAGACGCTGCTTTACGTCGCCCCTGCCGTGGCGATCCTGACGACGCTTGCATTGCTTGGCAAAGGCTATTCGCCCTGCCCCAGGCTGCTCATCTCAAGCTCTGCCTGGCAGTTGTTCTGGGTCAGCGATGAACGCGCGTGCTTCAAGCCAGACCACTACATCAATGACAACTGGCCCTGCAAAGTCATCAACGGCAAGGACTTCTGCGTGCAGGTCGACGGCCGCTGAGCCACCCTCCAACGCGTCATATTCCGTCGCATGGCCATCATTCAGACGTAACCCGATTAGTACCGCAGCCCTGCGGCGCAAAGCAAAAAATGAGACGAAGTTCACTTTTTGAAAAAAACTTTTCATGCGTTTTTGCGCGGCTCATACAGCCCGCGTAAGCCTTGCCTTCCGGGGCTCAGGCCCCATTTTCTCAGCCCTTAAGCGCTCGCCAATATCACGGCGCCATCATTGCGCCGCATCACAAAACAGGGAAAAAATCGCGCCCCTCGTCGGAACTTCCTCCGCACTTTAGTGACTTAATCGGCATTGCTGGCAACTCGATATTCATTTGCCAGTACGCTAGTTGCCTCAGCGGAGAGGCGAGTTTTTTCAGGTCCACGCCATTGGCGTTTCAGGACGATCAAGCAGGCTCATGGACGATGTACCAATGACACAGACATTCGATGTCGAAGCACTGATCAAGCTGCGTAGCCAGACGCGGGCGATCTCCGATGCGCTCAAGGCGCAGGCGGCCGATTACCTCGCCACCGTGGCACCGCTGATCCGTCCGCAGAGCCTGTTTGGCGAATACCTGCAGGGCGCCCAGCGCAGCAGCGGGCGCGAAACCCAGGGCCATTTCCAGTCACTGATCGAACTCTACGAGCGCATTGGCTCAGCCGCGCCGTTCCAGCTGGTCAGTGAGCTGGAAGTACCCCTGAATCTGATCAGTACCACCCCTGAATTGTTTCCGTTGGAATACGACAAGGTCCTCGAGCAGAGTGGCCAGGTCATCCGCATCACCAGCCCGACGCGCTGGGTGGTCGGCTTCCATGCGTTCGAGCTGGCGCAGTTTCGCACCGTCATCAAAGACCCCAACCGCAGCAGCGCCGAGCTGTACCGCTTCGTGGTGCACTACCTGGTGCTGTTCTATTGCCTGAGCAAGTCGCCCGGCCTGGGCCGACTGTTCGAGGGCCTGCGCTTCGGGCTGAGTTTCGAGCGCCTGAAAGGTTTCGGCGACTTGCCATTCTGCGTCATCAGCTCGCCGGTGCGCTCGGAACTTCCCGATGATTCGGTCATCCGTAGCAGCACGCAGATTGCCGGCAACACCAGCTTCGAAGAGCTGGTCGGTCGCGACAACATTCTGGAAATGAACGACGAAATCCGTCAGCGCCTGCTGCTGACGATCGAAGGACTGTAACGCGCCAGCGCCCGGCACGGGCGGCGCAATGATTCGCAGCGAATTGCTCGCACTGGAGAACACGATGGCGAAGAAGGAAAGCACCCAGCACAAACTCGACCGCGTTCGCGCGCCTCGGGTCCATATCACCTACGACGTGGACATCGGCGATGCGCTCGAAAAAAAGGAGCTGCCCTTTGTCGTTGGTGTGTTGGGCGACTTCTCTGGCAACCCGCTGGAACCACTGCCCAAGCTCAAGGACCGCAAGTTCGTCTTCATCGACCGCGACAACTTCAACGGCGTGCTCAAGGGTATCAAGCCGCGCTTGACCTACCGCGTCGACAACACCTTGGCCAAGAACGGCACGCAATTGGGTGTGGAACTGAACTTCAACAGCCTCGAAGACTTCGAGCCACAGAACGTGGTCAAGCAGGTCGAGCCGCTGCGTAAGCTGCTGGAAGTACGTAACAAGCTGGCCGACCTGCGCAACAAGATGGGCGGCAACGACAAGCTCGAAGAGCTGCTGATGGACGTGCTGCAGAACACCGAGAAGCTGAAAACCCTAGGCAAGGAATTCGGTCGCGAAGCCGCCGTACCTGCCGACGACGGCAAAGCGTGAGCAGGAGCCAGACGATGACCGACAAGCAAGCATTGCCCCAACAGGAATCCGACCTGGTCGAGGTTGAACACTTCGCGCCCCAGGCATCCCTGCTCGACAGCATCATTTCCGAAAGCCGCGTGGCCCGCTCGGAAACCGAGCGCAGCCGCACACGCGACCTAATCGGCGAACTGGTCGGCCAGGTGCTGGAGGGCGAATTGACGCCCAGTAAAGACCTGATTGCCGTGCTCGATGCCCGTATCGCCGAAATCGACGCGATGCTCTCAGAGCAGATGAACGAGATCATGCACGCCAGCGAGTTCCAGCAGCTGGAAGCCTCTTGGCGGGGCCTGAAGTACCAGGTCGACCAGACAGAGACCAGCACCACGCTGAAGATTCAGTTGCTCAACGCATCGAAGAAAGATTTGGTGCGCGACTTGAAATCCGCCTCGGAATTCGATCAGAGCGCGCTGTTCAAGAAAATCTATGAAGAAGAATACGGCACCTTCGGTGGTGCCCCTTTCGGCATGCTGGTCGGTGACTACGAGTTCACCCGCAGCCCCGAAGACATGTACCTGCTCGAAGAGATCTCGCACGTTGCCGCCGCGGCTCACGCACCGTTCATTTCTGCGGCATCGCCGGAGCTGTTCGGCTGGGACTCGTTCACCGACATGTCCGGCCCGCGCGACCTGGCCAAGATCTTCGACACCGTCGAATACGCCAAGTGGAAGTCGTTCCGCGCCTCAGAAGACTCGCGCTACGTCGGCCTGACTCTGCCGCACGTGCTGGGTCGTCTGCCATATGGCCCGGATACCGTGCCGGTGGACGAGTTCAACTTCGTCGAGAGCGTCGACGGGCGCGACCACAACAAGTACCTGTGGATGAACGCCGCCTACGCCCTCGGCACCCGCGTCACCGATGCCTTCTCCCGTTACGGCTGGTGCGTGGCGATCCGTGGTGTGGAGGGTGGCGGACTGGTCGAAGGTCTGCCGACTCACACCTTCAAGACCGATGACGGCGAAATCGCGCTCAAGTGTCCGACCGAAATCGCCATCACCGACCGCCGTGAGAAAGAGCTGTCCGACCTGGGCTTCATCCCCCTCGTGCACTGCAAAGGCACCGACTACGCCGCGTTCTTCGGCACCCAGTCGACTCAGAAGCAGAAGCAGTACAACACTGACATCGCCAATGCCAACGCCCGCCTGTCGGCGCAACTGCAGTACATCTTCGCCACCTCGCGGATCGCCCACTATATGAAGGCGATCATGCGCGACAAGATCGGCAGCTTCGCTTCGCGCAAGGACGTCGAATCGTTCCTCAACGAATGGCTGGCCGACTACGTACTGCTCGACGATACCGCGAGCCAGGAGGCCAAGGCCAAGTTCCCGCTGCGCGAAGCCAGCGTCGAAGTGGTCGAAGTGCCGGGCAAGCCCGGCGCCTACAAGGCCGTAGCCTTCCTGCGCCCGCACTACCAGCTCGACGAACTGACAGCCTCGCTGCGTCTGGTCGCCGAACTGCCGCAATCCACCCGCAGCTGATCGAACCCGAGCCAGGAAGGCGCCATTCACCCATGAGCCGTAACTATCAATTAGTGCCAACACTGTTGGATCGCTTGCTTGATGACACTCCTCATCAGGCAAGCGAGGCGGTCTCCAGGCGCCTGTGCTCCCTGGCCGATTACAAGGCCAGCCTGATTCGCGACCTTGAAGTGCTGGTCAACACCCGTCAGTGCATGGTCGCCGAACGTCTCGACGGCCGCGGGCAACTGGCTGGCACCATCCTCGAATATGGCATGCCCGACTTTACCAGCAAGGGGGTGCTCAACCCTGAGGACCGACGCCTGATCCAGGCCCAGCTCGAGCGTGCCATCAGCGTCGGTGACAAGCGCTTTCGTGCCGTACGCGTCCAACTGATGACCCAGCAGCTGGGCAACCGCATGCTGACCTTCCGAGTCGATGCCGTGCTGCACCTGCAGGACGCCACACGTCAGGTCTCGTTCGATGCCGTACTGCAGATCAATACCCAAGAATACAAAGTGCAGAACCTCAACTGATGCTCGACGATCTGCTGCCCTACTACGAAAAGGAACTCTCGCACCTGCGCTTTCTCGGGCAGGAATTTGCCCGTGAGTACCCGAAAATCGCCTCTCGCTTGTTGATCGAGGGGGACAATTGTGAAGACCCTCATACCGAACGCCTGATCGAAGCGTTTTCGTTTCTTTCTGCACGCGTCCACAAAAAGCTAGATGACGAGTTTCCGGAGATCGTCGAAGCCTTTCTGGAGGTGCTTTACCCGCATTACCTGCGTCCGACTCCGGCGTTATCGATCGCCGAGTTTTCCGCCGGTAATCGTTCGACTCTGACGGCACGCTACGACATCCCCCGCCATACCGAAGTCGCCTCGCGGAGTATCGAGGGCGTGGCCTGCAGATTCCGCACCTGCTATCCGGTGCAATTGTGGCCTGTGGCTGTGCAGGATGCCTCTTTCACCGAGCTCGAACGCTCGGTGTTCAATGGCCACAGTGCCGACCTCGTGGCGCATCTGAAAATCGGCTTGATCGCCACCACCGACCTGCATTTTGGCCAGTTGGACATCCATTCGTTGCGCTTCTTCCTCGACGGTGAAAGCACACTGATGCTGCAGCTGTACGAGTTGCTGTTCAACAACCTGGCCAAGGCCACCGTCAGCTTCATCGAAAACGGTCAGCGCCGGGAGATCGGCCTGCCGGCCGATGCCCTGCAAGCCGTCGGTTTCGAACAGGACGATGGCCTGGTGGATTACTCGGCTCGCTCGTTTGCCGGGTACCGCTTGCTGCATGATTACTTCACTTTCCCCGACAAGTTCATGTTCTTCGACATTGGCGGACTCAAGCGTAGCCTTGCAGATCGTGACATCAAGGCGATCGAGCTGAACTTCTACTTCTCCCACTTCGAGCTCGGCGAGCGCCTGGCCCGCCTTGCGCAGAACCTGGGTCGGCACAACTTCAAACTGGGCTGCACGCCGATCATCAACCTGTTCAAGCAGCAGGCCGAACCGATCAAGCTAACCCATACCCAGCACGAGTACCCGGTAACGCCAGACGTGCGCCTGCAGGGCAATGCCGAAGTAGTGTCGATCGATCGCGTGCAACGTGTGCGCAAGCTCGGCGGCCGCGACAATGTCAGCGAGTGCAACCCGTTCTTCGAGCCACGTGGCGAGCTCGGCCCCGACGCCTGCTACTGGATCGGCCGCCGCCAGCCGTCGCGACGCGACACCCAGAGCGGCACCGAGATGGTAATCCGCGTGGTGGACCGAGAACTGGACCTGCTCGACAGCAGCAGCGACACCCTCAGCATCGCCCTCACCTGCAGCAATCGCGACTTGCCGCAATTGCTCAGCTATGGCGGCAGCCAGAGTGACCTGAGCCTCGACCAGGACAGTGTGGTCGACACCATCCGCCTGCTGCGCAAGCCCACTGCCACCGCGCGCGTGCCGCTTGGCGACGGCCTGATCTGGCGGCTGATCGCGCACCTGTCGCTGAACCACATGTCGCTGGTAACGCAGGGCAAGGAAGTGCTGCAGGAAATGCTCAGCCTCTACAACTATCGTCGTGGCCTGGCCGTGCGCAAACAGATCGGCGGCATCCTGTCGATCAAAAGCGAGCCCGTAGTTGCCCGCATCGGTCACCCACGGCCGAACTTCGTGCGCGGTGTGGGCATCACCCTGGAGCTCGACGAAAGCCAGTACATCGGCAGCGGTGTGTTCTTGTTCGGCAAGATCCTGGACCACTTCTTTGGCCAGTACTGCACAGTCAACAGCTTTACTCAACTGACCCTACGTACCCGCCAGCGGGAAAAGAGAATCATTAAATGGCCACCCAGAACCGGCGATCAGCCACTGGTCTGATCGACCAGGCGCGTGCTCAGCCATACCGGTTCGAATTCTTCCAACTGGTGCGGTTGCTGCGCCTGCACTACAGCAGAGCGGGACGTATCGATCCAGAAACCCGGCCGCATGACGACCCGCTGCGCTTCCGTTCGCAACTGTCGCTGGCGTTCCCGGTCAGCGAAGTCAGCGAGCTGAAATTCGAGCGCGCTGAACGCACCAACGCAAACGATCAACCCTTGACGGAAGTCCAGGTCACATTCATGGGCCTAGTCGGCCCGTCCGGGGTGCTGCCACGGCCGTACACCGAGCTGCTGATCGATCGTCACATCCAGCACCGCGACGATGCCGCGCACGCGTTCATGGACCTGTTCTCTCACCGCGTGGTCGCGCAGTTCTACCAGGCTTGGCAAAAGTACAAGTTCCATATCGAGCATGAACGCAAAGGGAGCTCGGACTTCGAGCGCTACCTGCTGAGTATGGTGGGCTTTGGCGAACAGGCGCGTCGGCGCAAATTCACCAACAACGATTCAGGCCTGCGCCAGGAACTGTTCAGCTACTTTGCTGGATTGTTCAGCCAGCGCCCGCGCAACCCACAGAACCTACAGGCCATGCTCAGCTTCTACTTCGCCCTGCCTTTCACTCTACGGCCATTTGCTGGGCGATGGCTGAAGCTTGAACGCGAGCAATGCACGCGCCTGGGGCGGCAAAACGCCCAACTAGGGCACAGCAGCGTGATCGGTAACCGCGTGTGGGACTACCAATCGTGCGTGCGGATCGAAATTGGCCCGCTGGAGCTGGCCGACTACCGCCGCTTTCAGCCCGGCACCAAGGACTACCACAAGCTGGTCGAGCTGGTGCGCTTCTACCTCGGCCCCAGCCTGGACTTCGAACTGGCACCGAAGCTCAAGCCTGAGGCCGTGCCCGTCGCCCGCCTGGGCCGCGAAGACGGTGTAGCACTGGGCTGGCTGGGCTGGCTGAAACGCCCTGGCAGCCAGGTGCAGCCTGCGCGCTGCGGCATTTTTAGTATTCCTTTTGATGGGGTCTCGCTGTGAATCTTAAGTCACTGTTTGCCAAGCTCAACGACACCTGCCGCGGCGCCACCGAAAGCGCGGCCGCGCTGTGTCTGGCCGAGCGTCACTATGAAGTGGACATCGAGCACGTACTGTTGCAATTGCTCGAAGGCGATGACAACGACCTGCGGCCCGTGCTGCGCCACTACGGTGTGGTCGTCGAGCGCCTGCAGTCACAGCTGGCAGACGCCCTGCAGGGCTTCAAGACCGGCAATACCCGCACGCCGGCGCTATCGCCGCACATAACCCAGCTCATCGAGCGTGCCTGGGTGCTGGCTTCGATTGAATATGGCACCAGCCAGATTCGCAGCGGCTATCTGCTGTTGGCCCTGCTCGACGACGCCGACCTGCGTCGCCTGCTGCTGGCCAGCGCGGCAGAGCTCGATAAGATCAACGTCGATGACCTGCGCGCCAGCCTCCAGGCACTAACCAGCGCGAGCGGCGAGGCCCAGCAGGCCACGGCCTTACCCGCCGACACCAGCGCCCCTGCCCCGCTGCGCAGCGCGGGCAAGACGCCAGCATTGGACCAGTATACCGTCGACCTGACCCGAAATGCCCGCGAGGGCCGGATCGACCCGGTATTGGGGCGTGAGTTCGAGGTTCGGCAGATGGTCGACATTCTCACCCGCCGTCGGCAAAACAACCCGATCCTCACCGGTGAGGCCGGGGTCGGCAAGACCGCCGTGGTCGAAGGCCTGGCGCTGCGCATCGCCGAGGGCGACGTGCCGGCGCCACTCAAAGGCGTGGCCATCCACACCCTCGACCTCGGCCTGCTGCAAGCTGGCGCCGGCATCAAGGGCGAGTTCGAGAACCGCCTGAAATCGGTGATCGAGGAAACCAAGCGCAGCGTGCACCCGATCATCCTGTTCATCGACGAAGCACACACCTTGATCGGCTCAGGGGGCCAAGCCGGGCAGAACGATGCCGCCAATTTGCTCAAGCCGGCATTGGCCCGTGGCGAGTTGCGCACCATCGCCGCCACCACCTGGGCCGAGTACAAGAAATACTTTGAGAAAGATGCTGCTCTCGCCCGTCGCTTCCAGGTGGTCAAGGTCGAAGAACCTGAAGAAGACCAGGCCATCTACATGCTGCGCGGCCTGCTGGAAAAGATGCAGAGCCACCACCGGGTGGCAGTGATGGACGACGCACTGGTCCAGGCGGTGCGCCTGTCCAGCCGCTACATCACCGGCCGACAGCTGCCGGACAAGGCCGTCAGCGTGCTCGACACGGCCTGCGCCCGGGTCGCCCTGGGCCAAACCTCGCAGCCGGGTCGCCTTGAAGACTGCCTGCGCCTAGTCGACAACCTGCGCACCGAAATCACCCTGCTGGAGGAGGAACAATCCAAGGGCAGCGATCACCAACGCCGCCTGGCGCAACTGCACGTTCAGATCGAACAGGCCAGCCAGCGCCAGCAAAGTCTGCAACAGCAATGGCAGCGCGAGCTTGAATTGGTCAAGCAGATCCACACCCTGAGCGCAGCTAGCGACAGCGATAATCGCGCGGCCTTGGCCGAACTCCGGGTAAAACTGTCCGATGTTCAAGGTGAAGAACCGCTGGTGCACGCCTTGGTCGATGGCGCCACCATCGGCGAAGTGATTTCCGGCTGGACCGGCATTCCGCTGGGGAAGATGCTGCGCGATGAGATCGACACTGTACAACGCCTGCCGGCGTTGATGGCCGAGCGCGTGTTGGGCCAAGACCACGCCCTGCATGAGATTGGTAAGCGTATCAAGATCTCCCGGGCACGCATGGAAGACCCGAACAAACCGATCGGTGTTTTTCTGCTCCTTGGCCCAAGCGGCGTGGGCAAGACCGAAACCGCGCTGGCCCTGGCCGATACCTTGTATGGCGGCGAGCGTAATGTCATCACCATCAATATGTCCGAGTACCAAGAGGCGCACACTGTTTCCAGTCTCAAGGGCTCGCCGCCCGGCTATGTCGGCTACGGGGAAGGTGGCGTTCTGACCGAAGCGGTACGGCGCAAACCCTACAGCGTGGTGCTGCTCGACGAAGTAGAGAAAGCTCACCCTGACGTGCTGGAATTGTTCTTCCAGGTGTTCGACAAAGGCGTCCTGGACGATGGCGAAGGGCGCGAGATCAACTTCCGCAACACCGTGATCATCCTTACATCCAACGTCGGCACCGAGCACATCATGCGCACCTGCCTGGGCGCCGACCAGGTACCGGCACCGGCGCAGCTGGTCGACGACCTGCGCGAGCAGCTCAACGGCGTCTTCAAGCCGGCCTTCCTCGGCCGCCTGAGCATCGTCCCCTACTACCCGGTGCAGGACGCCATTCTCGGGCGCATCGTCGGCCTCAAGCTGGAGCGCATCCGCCAGCGTTTCGAGCGCAACCACCAGGCCCAACTGCACTTCAGCCCGGCACTGGTGCCGGCGATTGCCGCGCGCTGCACCGAAGTCGACAGCGGTGCGCGCAACATCGACAACATCCTCTCTGGCAGCCTCATGCCGGAGCTGGCCGAACAGGTACTGGCACGCATGGCCGAAGATCAGCCGATCAACAGCCTGCGCATTGACCTGGATGAAACCGGCGGCTTCGCCTACAGCCTCGCGTGAGGGTGCGGCCGTTGAAGCAAGGACCATCAGCAGCGTCCCGGGCCAACCAGGCGTTGCCAGAACGAGTTTTCAGGAGCAGGACAATGGGCAGGTTACTGGGTGTACTGATCATGGCCTCGGCGCTAGGCGCCTGTGGCATCACTGACCGCGTCGGCAAACGCGTCGACGACACCTGGGCAGGCGACATGCTGTTTAGCAGCGACGAGAAAGTGGTCCTGACCATCGACGGCGGCAACCAGCTGAATCCGGACGCAGCCGGCACCCCGCTGTCGGTGGTGGCGCGTGTCTACCAGCTGACCAGCCTTGATCGGTTCGTAAGCAGCGATGCCGACACCCTGCTTGACCACCCTGAGCAAGCACTGGGTGAAACCGTGCTCGATACTCGCGAAACCGTGGTCCTGCCGGGGATCGGCAACGTCGAGCACTGGCCGCTGGCCAAGCAGGCACGCTATGTCGCCGTTGCTGCGTTCTTCCGCGACGAAAGCGGCGGGCGTTGGAAGATGGCCTTCAATGCCGACGCCTTCCGTAAGGACGGAATCTTCTTCTCGTCCGAGGGCGGGCGAGTGCTGCTCGACCTCAACCAGATCACCGCCGAGCGCGGCCAGGACGTGCTCCAACTGCCCGCCCAGCAAGCCATCGCCACCCTGCAGCCGGCGCAGCCGCTGGAAACCGAGCCGACCGTCAGCCAGCAGCTGCAGGCCAAGGCGTTGGACGCTGCCCAGCAGGCCGCCGGTGATGCAGCCGAGCAAGCGGCCAAGAAAACCATGACCAACGTGTTCGATTCAGCACTGGAAGGTATCCAATGAGCAACAAGAGCCGCGTGATGTGGTCGGAAGGCATGTTCCTCCTCCCGCAGCACTTCCAGTATCAGGACGAGTTCCACCAGCATCAGCTGGCTCAGGCCACCCTGCGTTCGTCGCCCTTCCACTGGGGCGTGCAGGCCCTCGAAGTCGATGAAGTAGCGCTGGGCAGTGGTGTGCTGCAACTCAACCGCCTGCACATGGTGTTCCCCGACGGTTCAGTCTATGACGCTCCGCAGCATGACCCACTGCCGGCCGCGCGCGACATCAAGGATGTATTGCAGGGTTCGGGCATCAAGGTGTACGCCGCCCTCAAGCTGGCCGAACCGTACAGTGCCAACTACATGGAAGAAGGCGCCGAGCGCCAGGGCGCGCGCCGCTACCGCAAAGCCTTCGCGACCCTGCCCGACCTCAACGAAGGTGATCTGGAAAATGAAATCACCAGCCTGCGCCTGAACGTGGTGCTGCTGGTCGATGGTGATACATTGGATGGCTACAGCTACTGCCCGCTACTGCACCTGCAGCGCAATAACGTCAATGCGTTCAGCATCGATAGCCAGTTCGTCCACCCGGCCTTGCACCTGGGCGCCCATGAAACCCTGCTGACCATCGCTCAGCGCCTGTTGGCGCTGCTGCAGAGCAAGAGCGAGACCTTGTCCGGGCGCCGCCGCGAACGCGCCGACCAGATCGCCGAGTTCGGCACCAGCGATGTCAGCCTATTTTGGCTGCTGTACACGGTCAACCGTGCCTACCCGGGGCTGGCACACCTGCTCCAACACCCGCGCCTGCACCCCGAGCAGCTTTATCGCTTCCTCGCCGAGCTGGCCGGCAGCCTGCTGACCTTTTCGCTCAATGCACGCCTGGACGACACACCGCCCTATGACCATCAAGACCCGGCCGCTTCGCTGCTCAAGCTCGACCGCCTGGTGCGCGAACTGCTCAACAGCGTGGTGCCGAACCAGTACATCCCGATCCCGCTTGACCAAACCCGTTCGTCTTACTACGTCGGCCGCCTCAACGACCCGCGCCTGGCCGACGCCGACTTCTACATCTCAGTGCACGCCGACATGCCCGGTGCTCAAGTGCTGGAGCTGGTACCACGGGCGTTCAAGGTCGGCTCGCCTGAAGACATTGAAGTAGTGGTCAACACGGCCATGCCGGGCGCCACGCTGAACCACTGCGTGCGTACGCCCAACGCGATCCCGGTGCGCCTGGACAACCAGTATTTCGCGATCGAACCCCATGGGCGGGTGTATGAACGCATGATGAGCGCCCACGCCATCGCCTTCTATGTCCCCAGTGCTTTCAAGAACCTCAAGCTCGAACTGATGGCGGTGCTCAAATGACTGTTGCCGTAATGCAAGGCGGCGCGACCGCCGTTGAACAACCCTCCACGCTCAAGGACATGGTCAAGGACTTCCTGACCATGGCGCTGATGATCCGCCGTGGCGACAAGGTGGTTGACGTACAGCGCCTGCGTGCAGGTATCGACGAATTCTTCCCGGCGCTGGAACGCAATGCCCGCCGCGCCAATTACAGTGTCGAGCAGGTCAAGGATGTGCAGTACGCATTATGTGCCTTCCTCGACGAGAGCGTTCTGAACGCCGGCCCCAGCGAAATCCGTAACCAGATCGAGATCAACCCGCTGCAGTTCCAGTACTTCGGGGTGCATCTGGCCGGCCAGGGTTTCTTCGACAAGCTCGAAGCCTTGCGCACCGATGTCAAGCGCAACCTCGACGTGCTGGAGGTGTACCACCTGTGCCTGGCCCTGGGTTTCGAAGGCAAATACAGCCTCGAGCAGAAAGACCAGTTGCGCTACATCGCCAACACCCTGGGGCAGGACATTGCCCGCCACCATGCCCCGCGCAAGGCCTTGGCACCGCAATGGGCGCTGCCGGACCAGGTGTCGCAGATGCTGCGCTATGAGGTGCCGCTGTGGTTGTACCTGGTGCTCATCGCGCTAGTCTGCGGGGCAGTCTACCTGACCCTTGATTGGTTGCTGGGCAAGGAAGTGGCCGCGTTGGCGGAGCAGGTCCGCCGGCTGTTCGGTGTTTAACTCAGGTACGGTCAGGAAGACATGAAAGCACTACTGCGCTGTTTGAAAAATTTCTGGTTTGCCTTGGCACTGGTCTGGGCCATAGGCGTACTGGCCTGCTGGTTCGCCCTGCCGCGCTGGCAGCTCTCGACCGAGCAGGTGTACGTGGCAATGACGCTCTTCAGCGCCATGTGCCTGTTGGCGGTCGTACTGCGTCAGTACCGTCGCATCCGCGCCGAGCAGAACATTGAGAGCCTGGTCCAACTTGAAGTAGATCGATCATTGGGCGCCGAAGGCGAGTTTCGCGACCAGCATGTACTGCGCGAGCGCCTGAAGCACGCGATCGCGATGTTGCGCTCGGCACGCTCGGCCGGTGGTGGCGGTGCCTCAGCTCTGTCGGACCTGCCTTGGTACTTGGTGATTGGCATGTCAGCCTCGGGCAAGACCTCGCTCTTGACCCGCTCCGGGCTCTCCGCCTCGATCGCCGGAGCCCAGGCCAGTGGTTTCGACAGCGGCACGCAGCATTGCGATTGGTACTTCAGCCCCGAGGCAGTGCTGATCGACACCGCCGGCCGCTATCTGCACGATGACGCCTCGGCCAGCGAGTTCGCCTCATTCCTCAAGCTGCTGCGCAAGCAGCGCAGCAAGCCTGCGGTGAACGGCTTGGTGCTGGTGGTAAGCCTGCCAGAGATCATCTGCGCCACCGTGGCCGAACGCGAAGCCATGGCCGCACGCCTGGTCAGCCGCATCGATGAATACAGCGAATGCCTAGGGGTGAATCCACCGCTGTACCTGATGCTCAGCAAGACCGACCTGCTGCCAGGTTTCAACCAGGCCTTCGACGGCTTGGACAATGCCCAGCGCCAACAACCGCTGGGCATGACCTTCCCGCTCGCCGACGTGCGCAACAAAGGCCTGCGCAGCGTCGCCGAAACCAGCTTCGCCCAGCTGCTCGCCAGCGTGCGCGAGCAGGTCGATCGTCAGGTGATCGCCGGCGGCAACACCGCCAACGTCGAACTGCTGCAGTTCCCCAGCTACTTCGCCGAGCTGTCGAGCGTGCTCGGTGGTTTCCTCGAGCAGTTCGAGCGTACCGCCGACGGCCGCACCCCGCCGATCGTTCGCGGTGTGTACTTCACCAGCGCGCTGCAGACCGACGAGCAGTTGCCACCGGTCTACGAAGAGGCCCTGGGCGCGCACTATGCCCTGCAAGCCAGCGAACGCCCGACGCCGAACAAGACTGTCACCAAGATTGGCGACAAGAGCTTCTTCATTACGGAAACCTTCCGTCACGTGGTGTTCCCCGACCGCAACCTGAGCTTGTACTACTCGCGCCAGGGCCGTACCCGTGCCCTCACCCCCGCATTGGCCGGCGCCGCCGCGCTCGCCGGTGTCGCCCTGCTGGCCTGGGAAGGCGTGTCGTTCCAGAACAACCGCCAAGTATTGGCCACCCTAAGCGGCGAGCTGAGCGAACTGGAACAGGCTCCCGACCGAGCCGAGCGCCTGGCGTCCGGCCAGGCTATGGAACAGCTGCGCCACTACCTCGGCCAGTTCGAAGGCTACGACATCCAAGGTGTGCCACTGGCACTGGGAGCTGGCCTGTACAGTGGCGCCGAGCTACTCAGCCCACTGCGTCAGGCGTACGTGCAGCAACTGCGCACCCAGGCCCTGGAGCCGATCGGCAAGCAGCTGCAAGTGCAACTGCGTGCACTCAACCAGTTCGCCGAAACTGTCGACCGCACACCGCTGGCCGACGCCGGCAAGCGCCGCACACCTAAGGCCCAGCGTACGGATGCCGCACCAGGCGAAGACGTCAAGGTATTCAGGGCGCCGACCGCAGCAGTTCTGACCAGCAGTGTTCCGCGCAGTGGCGCGCAACTGGCCGGCCGGGTGCAGGCCGCTGCCAGCGATGCCGGCCAGGACGGCCGTCGCCGCGCCCTGGATGCACTGCGTGAGAAGGCCCGCTCGGTGTCGAGCGCCGACCCGTCCGAAGATACCGCCCTGACTGCCGGCCTGTCGCTGTCTGAAGACAGCCTCGGGCGCCTCAGCGAGCAGCAGGTGGCCTCGGTGATCGAAGCCTACAGCGCACTGAAGCTTTACCTGATCCTGACCCACCCGAATGAGCACCCGGACGCCGACTTCGTCGCCGCCGAGCTGCCACACGCCTGGACCCTGGCCGCACGAGCGCAGGGCCGCGACGTCGATCCGGCGCTCGTGGAGGCCAACAGCGCCCTATACGTACGCTATCTGCAGCAGGGTACGGCGCCGGCCCTGCGCCGCAACGAACAACTGGTGAGTGATGCCCGCCAAAGCTTGCGCTCCTTCATGATCGCCAGTTCCCTGGTCGACCGTGAGTACCTGCGCCTGCAACTGGAGTCGGGCCGTCAATATCCGAATCTGACCCTGGCCGACATGGTCCCGGCCAACAGCCGTAGCCTATTGTTCTCCGCCGAGGCCGTGCCGGCCTTCTACACCCGACAGGGCTGGGAAGAGTACGTCCAGCC
This sequence comes from Pseudomonas sp. SMSB3, assembly GCF_052041965.1. Lineage (NCBI taxonomy): Bacteria > Pseudomonadati > Pseudomonadota > Gammaproteobacteria > Pseudomonadales > Pseudomonadaceae > Pseudomonas > Pseudomonas sp. SMSB3. Next base: position 292,019 of record NZ_JBKGGV010000006.1, read on the forward strand.
AGAGTTGATCAAGCTGCTCTCGGGCGACCTGCGCAACGACAGCGACTGGGTGCTCGATGGCGAAGGCGGTAACGGCCTGGTGCAGAAAGCCAATTTCATGCGCGAGTTGCTCGCCCGCTACAAGGCCGACTACGCCGAAGCCTGGTTCAACCTGCTCGAGGGCGTTGGCGTGCGCCACTTCACCGACATGGCCAACGCCAACGAGCGCCTTGCGGTGCTGAGCGATGTACAGAACTCGCCGGTCAAGAGCCTGCTCGCCGCCGTTCACCACAACACCGACTGGGACCTGCCCAAGCAAGCATCAGCCTCCGCTGTCGGCGCGACCGAAGATAGCTTCTGGGGCAGCATCAAAGGCGCCTTCAGCAGCCAGGGCGCGGTGGCGGAAAACGCCGCTGCGCGACTGCCGCGGGTCGATGACGGCAGCCTGGCCAAGCGCTTCGAACCGGTTTCAAGACTGTTCGCCGCGCAGAATGCCGAAGGTGCTGACAGCACTGTGATGGACCGCTACCTGGCCGCACTGCGCAAGCTCAAGGTGCGCCTGAGCAACATCCAGCGCTCACAAGACGTTGGTAAGAACAGCAAGCTGCTGATCAGCGAAACCCTCGAGGGCCAGCCTTCGGAAGTCACCTTGGTGCGCAACTACGTCGAAACCAGCGTCGACACGTCGGCCGGCAAGTTGTCAGGCGCCCTGCTGCGGCTGTTCAACTCGCCGCTGCAGTACACCTGGGAAACGCTCCGCGACCCGGCCGGGCAACAGATCGCCAAAGCTTGGGCTCAGGATGTAGCGCGGCCGTGGCAGCAGGTCATGGCCCACCGCTACCCGATCGTCGCCGACAGCAACAACGAAGCCTCGGTCAAGGACCTGCAGCGTTTCGTCGACCCCGAAAACGGCCTGCTACCAGCCTTCAAACGCAACGAAATTGGCAACTTGGCCGGTGGTGAAGGCCTGGGCATGGGCACCGGAAATGGCGCCAACCCATTGGTGAACGCCAAGATGGTCGACAGCATCGACAAGGCCAGTTCAGTCGGCCAGGTGATCGCCAGCCTCTCGGATCGGGAAAACGGCTTCGAGATCATGCTCGAACCCTCGGCGCGCTACACCGACATCATCTTCACCCTCGACGGCCAGGAGCAGCACTACCGCAACGGCCGCACCAGTTGGAACCGCTTCGCCTGGCCGGGCAGCAGCAACGCCCCGGGAGCACGCTTGGACGTGGTCACCCTGGAAGGACAGCGTATCACCGTATTCGACTACCCCGGCCGCTGGGGCCTGCTGAAGATGAATGATAGTGCCCGGGTCAGCGACCTGGACACCGTGCAGCAGCGCTTCACCTGGCAGTCGGTGGCCGGCCCAGTGAGCCTGGTGGTGCGCAACTATGGCGGCGTGAAGATGACCGACCTGGCACAGGTCAAGGCGCTCAGCGCGCTCAACAACAGCGTACGGGTGAACTGATGCTAACCCGTACCACGAGAAAGGCCTCAGGCCTATGATCGGATGTTTCGGCAAAGTCCCAGCCAGCGCCGACTTCGTCAGCCTCAACGGCGCCCTGCCAGAGGTCTGCGAGTTCGATCTGTGGCTGCAAAACGGCCTTGGCCGGATGCAGGCGCAGGCAGACTGGCGCGATCGTTTCGATGCCCTGCCGGTGTGTTTCTTCTGCTACCGCAGCCGCGCCGGCCAGTGGCTGCTTGGCGGCTTCATCAGTTCGCGCGATACCAGCGGTCGGCGCTACCCGTTCATGGTTTTCCAGAGCATCCGCACCGCCAGCGACGCTCGCTTCGTCAGCCCGCACATCCTCTGCGAGCTGTTCGCCGCTCAGATCAAGCCGTTGCTCATGCAGGCTGCCCAGGGCGCCGACATGAGCGAACTGTTCAACCGGGTAAAAGCCATGCGCGGCTGGACCTCCCAGGACCTCGACCTGTACCGCCGGGTGCACGAGAAATTTCTCCACGACTTCAACCTGCGCGACGTGGCCCGGCCGCTGCGCCACAGCTACCCGGAATTCGACACTCAAGCCGGCATGGCCAGTCTGTACCGCCTGCGCACTGCTCTGCAGCAGGCCCACACGGCGCCGATCTGCCTGCCGCTACCGGCCCAGAGCGGACTCAAACGCCCCATGGCCGACCTCTGGTGCACGCTGCTGTCGCGCCTGCGCGGCAGCGCCGGCATGCCCGACGTCAGCGTACTCGTGGATAACTTCATGCGCCCCGGGCTGCTGTGTTTCGCCTCTCGTGGTAGCGACGAGATCTACCGGCTGCTGACCGGCGTTGCAAGCAGCAGCGAACGGCATGACCTGCTGGACCCTATGCCGTACGCATCGGCTGGCAGCCCCTTGGCGCTGCCAGCCGATGACCTGGCCCTGAACGATTTCATAGAGCGCTTCGCCAGCGCGCGGGACGAACAGTATTGATGAACAGGCTCAAGTATTACTTCTTCAAGTATCAGCCGTACGTGCTCGGCGTGGTGTTCTTCCTGGCCATCTTTCTGGTCTGGATCGTTGGCATGGGACTGGGCTTTGCCTCGCTCTCCAGCCTGCTGGCCGGCCTCGGCGTTTTCGTGCTGCTGTCTGCCTTGTACGTATTGCTGATGTACCGCGGGGTTTCGCAGCACCACGACCTGGAAGCCCTACTGCGCGAGGACGCTGACCAGGCGGTGCTCAATGCCACCCCGCAGGACCGGGAAGAAGTCAGCCTGCTGCGCGAACGCCTGCTGCAAAGCATCGAGCGCCTGCAAGGCAGCGGCAAAAGCAAGGTCAACAAGAATGCGCTGTACGCCCTTCCCTGGTACCTGGTGATTGGCCAGCCGGCGTCGGGCAAGAGCACCATGCTCTACCAGTCTGGCCTTACCTTTCCTTACGCTGAACGTGAAGGCGCGCGGGTTGCCGGCCTTGGCGGCACGCGCAACTGCGATTGGTTCTTCAGCTCCGAAGCGGTGCTGCTCGACACGGCTGGCCGCTACATGGACAACCAGGAAGAAGCCGGCAAATGGCGCGCCTTCCTCGGCCTGCTGCGTCAACACCGCCAGCGCCGTCCGCTGAACGGCTTGATCGTCGCGGTCAGCATCGAAGATATCCTGCACGCCGGCGCCGATGCCCGTGAACGCCTGGCAAAGCGCTTGCGCGAACGCATCCAGGAAGCCCATGAGCTGCTGGAACTGCGCCTGCCGATCTACCTGGTGTTCACCAAGTGCGACCTGCTGCCGGGCTTTACCCACTTCTACCGCCAGCTGGACGCACACTCGCGTGACGAAGTCATGGGCAAGACCTTCAGCCACCAGGGCTTCGAACAGTCCGACTGGAGCATGCGCTTTGCCACCGCCATGAATGAGCTTGTCGAGCACTGGCAGGCGCTCGCCGACCAGCAACTGTTGCAGCAGGACATCCAGCTGACCCGTCGCGACCCGGTCGCCTACAGCTTGCCGCTGGAATTGGCAGCCATCAAGCCGCTGCTCAACACCTTCGTTGCCGACCTGCTGCGGGCCAATCCGTACCAGAGTGCCGAGCTGCTGCGTGGTTTCTATTTCACCAGTGCCCTGGATGCTGACGAACCAGCCAACGGCCGGTATGCCAGTCAGGTACGCGAGCGCTTCGCCCTAGCCGCGCCGAGCAACGGGGCAGCGGCAATCAGCCAGGCCGAGCCACTGTTTATCGCCAGCCTGTTCCGCAAGGTGATCATTCCCGACCAGCACCTCGTGGCGCTCTACACCAGCAACCGCCGCGAACACCGTCGCAAAGCCGCTTGGGTCGGCGCGGCCAGCCTGGCCAGCCTGCTACTGTGCCTAGCCTGGGGCTGGTCGTACAGCAACAACAAGGCGGCGATCCAGGCCGTGGCGGCGAACCTCGACAGTGCCCGCCAGCAGGATGCTGCTGCCCGCCAGCAATACACCGCCTGGCACAGCCTCGATCAACTGCGTCAGGCCGCCGCCGAGCTGTACGCCCGTCACCATGGCGAAGGCGTGCCGCTGAGCATGCGCATGGGCCTGTACAGCGGCCATGAGATCGAACCGTTCGTGCGTCAAGCGTATTTCGCGCAGCTGGAAAAGATCATGCTCAAGCCCACCGCCGACAACCTGACCCGCTCGCTTTACCTGCTCAGCAGCATCAAGATCTACCAGCGCAACGCATCGCGCCTGGAGACCGTGAGTGGCATCGACAGCGTCGAGCCACGGGCTCTGCCGGTGGACAACCGCGCGCAGTCGGTGGCCACCTTCGGCCAGACCACTCTGGACACCTACCTGATGCTGTCCAAGGCCCAGCGCGAACAGGCCCAGCCAGCCGTGCTCAAGGCACGTATCCCGGACTACTGGTACCCGGCCATCAACAAGCAAGTGCCACGCCCGACCGGGCAGGCGGCGCAAGCTTCCAGCGAGGGCGATGATTATCAGTTCGCCGGGCGCCAGATCGCCTTCTACAGCGACCAGATCCGCGAACCGGACGTGCCACGCATCCTTAACAATGCGTTTCTGGTTTCCAGCTCGCGCAACTACATCAACAGCCTGCTGAGCCGCTCGCTGCGTGCCATCGAGACCATCACGTTGGAGTCCGACACCCTGTTCGCCTTTGGCCGCGCCGATTTCCAGAGCCTGGAAGCCGCCGGCCAGCGTCAGCTGAGCAGCATCGCAAACAAACTGCTGAATACCCCCAACGTCGGCAAAATCGTGATCACCGGCCATGCCGACCAGATCGGCGACCGCCAGAGCAACCTGCAGGTTTCGCGGCAACGGGCGCAAACCATCAAGACCTACCTGGTGGGCAAGGGCCTGCCGGCAGAACTGGTCGATGCGGTGGGCGAAGGCAGCAATAAACCCTTGGTGCGCTGCAACATGCAAGCGCCGCGCGCCGAACTGATCCAGTGCCTGGAACCCAACAGGCGCGTCGAGATCGAGGTCCGGGCACTTGATTGATGCCCGGTCTCAACACGACGCCTGCGGCTGCTCCGCAGGCGTCAAACTCAGGGCAGGTCCAAGTACTGGATCAAGGAAGCCCTTTACACCTATGGAGAAAAGTAAAAATGGCATTTGACGCTTACCTCAAGATTGACGGCATCCCAGGCGAAGCTCTGGATGACAAGCACAAGGACTGGATCGAAGTACTGGGCTACCAGTACGGCGCTACCCAGGCGACCTCGGCCACCGCCAGCTCCTCCGGTGGCGCTTCTTCCGAACGTGTCAATCTGAGCGACTTCACCATCCGCAAGTACGTCGACAAAGCCTCCGCCAAGGCCTTCGAAGCGTGCTGCAAAGGCCAGCACATCAAGGAAGTGGTGCTGAACGTGAACCGTGCCGGTGGTGACAAGGTGACCTACTTGACCATCACCCTGGAAGAAGTCGTGATCTCCTCGGTCAACTTCCTCGGCAACCTGCCGCTGGACGGCGAAGCCAAAGCTGAAAGCGACCTGCCGATGGAAGAGATCAAGTTCAACTTCTCGCGCATCAAGACCACCTACACCCAGCAGAAGCGTTCCGATGGCGCGGGTGGCGGCAAGGTTACTGGCGGTTGGGACCGTTCCCTGAACAAGGTCTACTCCTGAGCCTGACCTGAGCTGGCGCCGACAACGGCCAGCTCGCCAGAGGGTCCCGTGCCTGCAAGGGCACGGTGACCTTCCTTTCACCTTTGCACACAGAGCCGTCCATGCACGACATTCTTGACGACCTTTCGCTGTCTGCCCTGCGTACCCCGATTGACGGTGGCGCTGGCGAGGACCTGAGTTTTTCCAGCCTGTTCGATCAGATCAAGGAAGCGCGTCGCGCCGATCCCGAATACCTGACCCAGGGCGACTGGCAGACTGACCTCAAGCAGGCCGACTGGGAGCAGGTGATCCAGCTGGCTGCCGCCGGCCTCACCGAGCACAGTAAGGACCTGATGCTGGTGGCCTGGCTGAGTGAAGGCCTGGCTCACAGGAAGCAGTTTCCGGGCATCCGTTTTTCCCTGGCGGTGGCGCAAGCCCTGCTGGAAGATTTCTGGGACACGCTCTACCCCTCCCTCGACGAGGGCGTAGACGAGCGTGCTACCCGCCTGGCGTGGTTGACCACCACGCTGACCGAGGTGGTCCGCACCTTGCCGATCACCCAGGGGCAAGGCTATAGCCTGCTCAAGTATGAAGAGTCGCGCCAGGTCGAGAACCTGGCCCGGCAAAACCCGTCGGCCATGCATCTGGCCCTGGAAGATGGCAAGATCAACGCCGAACTCTTCCAACGCTCGGTGGTGATGACCGATACCGAGCACCTGCACGTATTGCACGCGCAAATCAGCGAATGCCTGGGCGCCTGCCAGCAACTGCAGACCACGGCCGATAACGCGTTCGGCCATGACGCGCCGAGCTTTCTGCCCCTCAACGACGTGCTGGTGCATGCCCGACAACTGGTGGAACGCCTACTCAAGGAGCGCGGTGTAGAGTTGGCACTAGCTCCAGGGGCGTCGGCCGAAGAAGCAGCACAGCCCGAACTGCCGGCGGCAGCCGGTGCGGCCCCGGCCGCTGCACAGCGTAGCCACAGTGCCCCGTTGCGAACCGTACCACTGAACCGTGAAGAAGCTTTCACTCTGCTCCAGGGCGTGGCGCAGTTCTTCAAGCAGACCGAGCCGCACAGCCCGGTGCCGTACCTGGTGGAACGTGCCATCAAGTGGGGCAACATGCCGCTGGAATCCTGGCTCAACGATGTGATCAAGGACAGCAGCGTGGTCGATGGCATTCGCGATGTGCTCGGCACCCTGCAACCACGTGACTGATTTGTGGTCCTAGCCGGCTGAAAAGGAGTTTCGACATGCGTCCGATCATTCTCTTGAACGACCCTACCGACCGTGGCGGAATGGTCGTGCAGGCCTCCTCTTCGACCTTGGTCAACGGCCGTGCCGTGGCCAGGCTCGGCGACAAGGTGATGTGCCTGCACGGTGCCTGCGTGATTGCCAGCGGCGACACCACCACCCTGGTCGACGGCATGCCGGTGGCCCGCCATGGCGACAAGACCGCCTGCGGCTCCAGCCTGATCGCCACCAACAGCGACACTGGAATACTGTAAGGACTGCCAGCATGTTGAAACCCTCCGCCCAGGGCCATCGCTCATTGTGGGACGTGATCGGCGAGCGCCGCGAGCAAGCGCAGCGCTTGGCGCCGCCACCACGCCCGCGCGCCGAGTACGACACCACCCGCATTGGCCTCAGTGCTGCCTGGCTGTGGCTGCCCAACCTGACCCCGGCCGAGGCCAAGGCAGGCAAGGCACTGGGCAAGGTCAGCGCCGACTTCGAGCACGACCCGCGGCTGGTCACCCCGGCCGGTCATCGCCACACCGTGCGGCGCATTCGCGCAGGCAGCGCCCGTGCCGAGGTCAGGCCCCTGCCCAGGGCCCTGCAGTTGCTGCACGCCATGCTTGGTCAGTGGCACGACTTCGCCGGCAGCCTGGACTGGGACCAGACCCATGTGGTGGTGTTCGCCCCCACTGGCATAGATGCGGACCCGTGGCTGGACGCGCTGCTCGAAGCCTGGCCGTTCGACTACTTGCCAGGCCACGGTTTTAGCGCCCCAGATCAGACGTTCGCCGCCTGGTTGCCGTGGGCCCAATGCAACGAGCTGGAAGCCGCCAACCTGCTGTGTATAGGCATCGACAGCTGGGCCACGGTAGACCGCGCCGGCAGCGTGAAGGGAGAGCGCATGGCCGGTGAAGCGATCGCCGTGCTCAACCTGCAACGCATCGACCTGGCCAACCCCGAGGCCAATGCCCGCTGGCAGCTGCACCCCGCCGTGGCCCACGACCACGGGCCACGCGCGCTCTTGTCGCGCAGAGGCTGCGGTGGCCTGGAACAGCTGAGCGAGCAGCTGTGCGCACAAAGCAGCATTGCCCTGGCCGACGTAAGGGCCCTGGTTACCGACGGCCACTACGATGACAACCGCCTGGAGCACCTGTACCAGCTGCTCAATACCCACCTGCCCGACTGCGACCCGCAGCAGCATGTGATTGGCCATGCACTGCTCGCGGGCGAATACGCACCGGGCATCAGCGAGATGAGTGCGCTCGCGCTGGCGCTGCAGGCGGCCAACAGCCTGGAAGGTGCAGTACTGGTACTGGATCGACATGAATCGACACAGACCCAGGGTTGGCTGCTGGGGCCATTGCAGGCGGCGATTGCCGAGCCGCGGCCGAGCGAGGGCGTTTTATGATCAGGTACGCCAGTTGTGCGTTTTTCCTGGCGTTAGTCGGTTGTGGCGACTCGAGCATGAATCAAAATATGCCCAGCGTAGCATTTACCTTGAATGACAGCATCGACAGCATGCTGGCAACAGCGTCGATGAAGCTGACCAAAGATTGCAATTCAACCATATGCTTCTATGAATTCAGTACTTCATCCAAAAGCAAAAACAAAGGCACTGCAACGATTGATCCGGGCAGCCAGCCACTCATCTTAAACGACATTGTCAGTGCAGCCTTCATTACACACAAAACTGGCTCCATTGACAAAGCCAACATCAGGATAGCTGCATTCCCGTCCAATTCCGAGCACACCAAGTCGTTAGATTACTTTAATAGTACGCTGGCCAAGCTGAAAGCCGCCAGATGGCAGCGATATATATTTCCGAATGAAGCGAGAATACCCGGATTTGAAGCAAGAAAATTCAACACTTTTGACGAGGTGCTTGGCATACCTGTCGGAACCGGTCCTTGGGGAGATCCTGCGTTGCAGTTAAGTAAAGCCGACTGGCTTTCGAGGCCCACGATTAAAACTTGGCATTTCACCAAGGGTGGAAACTACCTGCTGTTTAGTGTGCACCGCGAAAATAGTCCTCAGGCACCTTTAGAACTAGGCTCTTATCTTTTTTCGTTAAATTTCGAAACGGAAGCCGAGTTTTATAAAAACTTCGTCCCAAACGAGAATCAGGATGATTGGGTAAAACTGCTCCCCGTCGAACTCAAACGCATGGCCCAGGAACGCGCCCAAACCGAAGCACGCCTGAAAAAAATGGGCATCGCCATCGATGAGGACTACCAGGACCCGCCCATCAAGGCCCTGGAATAACCACCCGATCAGTCCCCACTCAGGAGACCCTTTGTCATGGACCTGACCTTCGGCACCCCGCTCTCGCAAAGCGGCCGCCTGCTGCAACTGACCACCCCATTGGGGGCCGACCAGCTGCAGGCCCTGCGCGCCCACGGCGTCGAGCGCATCGGCCGCACCCCGCGCTACACCCTCGACGTGATGGTGCAGGACACCGAGTACGACCCGGAAAAACTCATCGGCCAGCCCGTCAGCCTCGCCCTGCTCTGCGACGATGGCAGCCAGGCCCCGCGCCATGGCCTGGTCGAAAGCGTGCGTTACCTGGGCAGCGACGGTGGCCTGCACGACTGGCAGCTGGTCTTTGCGCCCTGGTTCAGCCTGCTCGAGTACCGCAGCGACTGCCGTATCTGGCAGGACAAGACC